>NZ_JBNCKV010000006.1:0-306480 GCF_049841695.1 Micromonospora sp. DT178 | reverse complement strand
TGGGTTACAACGGGGGGGCGGGCCGGGGCCCCCCCCCCCGGCCGCGCCCGCGATCACCACTCAATCGCCGTAGCAGCGACCGACGTCAGGACTTGGGGATCTCCTGGTCCGGAACGACCTTGCCGCCGACGACCTTGAAGGCCCAGACCTTCACCTGCGCCGGGTCGAGCTCACCGCCCTCGACGAACTTGTAGCTCGCCGCGACGCCCTCGCCGCTGTAGCCCTTTACGAACTCCAGCAGGCCCTCACGGGTGGTCTTGCCCGCCTTGATGCCGGCGAGCAGGATGTTCGCCGCGTCGTAGGCGGTGTCGCTGTAGGTGCCCGGGTCGGCGCCGTTGAGCGCCTTGTACTCCTGGACGAAGGTGCCGCGCGCCTCGGCGGCCGGCTGGCAGGGGCAGGTGAGGATGGTGCCCTCGGCCGCCGCCGCGCCCGCGGAGGTGATGTACGCGGCGTCGTTCACGCCGTCGCCGGCGACCAGCGGGGCGGTGATCCCGGCAGCGGTGAGCTGCTTGCGGATCAGGCCGGCCTCCTGGTAGTAGCCGCCGTAGAAGATCGCCTTGACGTTGGCGGCCTTGACCTTGGTGACCACGGCGGAGAACTCGACCTGCTTGCCCTCGCCCTGGACCTTGTCGGAGCCGACGACCGCGGGGCCGAGCAGCTTCTTGACCTCGTCGGCCAGGCCGGCGCCGTACGCGGACTGGTCGTCGATGACGTAGACCTTGTCGGCCTTCAGCACGTTCTTGATGTAGTTGCCGGCCGCCGGGCCCTGGCTGAAGTCGTTGCCGACCGCGCGGAAGAACGTCTTCCAGCCCTGCTCCGCCAGGCTCGGGCGGGTCGCGGAGGGGGTGATGGTGACCAGACCGGCCTCGTTGAAGAGCGGGCCGGCGGCCTCCGACTCACCCGAGTAGGCCGGGCCGACGATGCCGAGGATCTTGGTGTCGTCGATGGCCTTCTGGGCCAGCTGCGGCGCCTGGTCCGGGCTGCCCTGCGAGTCCAGGGGAACCAGCTCGACCTTGCAGTCGGCGTTCTCCTTGTTGTACTTGTCGACCGCCAGCTTGACGCCGTTGTTCTCGTTGATGCCGAGCGCCGCCGAGCTGCCGGTCAGCGCGCCGAAGAACGCGATCTTGTTGCCACAGGCGTCGCCACCGGACGCCGTGTCGTCGCTACCGCTGGAGCATGCGGTGCCGCCGGCGACGAGCGCCAGCATGGCGACCCCACCGATAACGCGCGCGAGCTTCTGCCTCAAGGCCCGAACCCTCCTCCGTCCAATGGTCCGAACCACCCGCTGCCGATTGGCCCTTGCGGGGGCGGACGAACCAGACCGTCGTCGCCGGTCTGGGGCCGGACGCTATCCCACCTTTGAGCTGTGACGAAAGCCCCAGGGGAGCGGGTTGACCGAACCGTTACACGGCGTGGCGGATTCGAAACGATCGCTGTAAGAACCGTCGGCCGCGAAAGCCCCTCACCTTCGTTTCATCGGTAATGGGTCGCACCTCGTCCACCCCCTACCGATCGATGATCGGCAACCCGACTGACCAGGCACGGGACGCCTCCCCGTCGTCGGACACCAACACCAGTCGATCACCCTGCGAGGCGAGCGCCACGGCCGCGTTCCCACCGTCGGGCACCGGGGCCGGCATAGCCATCAGTCGCCACGAATCTCCCGCATCGGCGGAAAGCCACAGTCCGTGACCACCGCCGTCCCCCGTCACCGCGACCAGCTCCCGCCCGGCCGGCACCAGGGCGTCGACCGAGGACACCCCCGGACCGGCCGCGCCGAACCCGCCGGCCCGCCGCCATTCGTCGCCCGCCAGCCGCCAGGCGGCGAAGCCGTCGCGCACCGGGCCGAGGGCCACCACCGCACCGTCGACCGACGCCACCCGCTGCGCCTGGCCGCGCCCGTCCGGCACCGGCAGCCCCACCCGCCGCCAGGCCCGACCGTCGGTCGAACTCCAGGCCAGGGGCGCCAGCGCCGTCGCGCCGGGCGGCAGCACCGCGCCCACCACCCACCAACCCGACGGCACCGCCACCGCGTCGTACGCGACCGTCCGACCCCGCCCGTCGCCGGCGAGCTCCGCCACGCCCTCCCGGATCGTGAACCGCTCGCCGTCCGGCGACGTCCAGACCGCCGCCCCGTCGACCCGCGCCCCCGCGATCAGCCAACCGGCCGGACCCGCCGCGAGCCGCGCCACGCTCACCGCGCGCGGGCCGGCGTACAGCTCGAAGGGCGCCGGTGCCTCCCGCAGCCGCCCGTCCGGCGACTGCGACCAGGTGCCCGTGCGCGGGTTGCCGTGCGCGCCGCCGTTCTTCGCCCCGAGCGCCGCCAGCCGGCCGTCGCGGCACGCGGCCGCGTAGAGCACGTGCTGGCGGCCGTAGTGGCTCGACGGCGACACCGGCAGCGCCGTCCACGACACGCCGTCGGCGCTGCGCCAGGCCGCCGGTCGGGTCTCCCCCGCCGCGTCGGCCAGCCCGCCGACCACGTACCACGTGCCGGCGCAGGCCACGGCGTCGCGCAGCAGCGGCCGACCGGGGGCGCCGGGCGGCGCCGGCAGGGTCAGCGGCTGCCACCGCGGGCGCAGCGGCTCGTCGACGGGCTCCGCGGGGGCCCGGCCGCAGCCGGCCGGCAGCACCGCGAGGAGACCGAGCACCGCCACCAGCCGCCGGGTCCGCATGGATCAGATGTTATCGATCAACGGGTCCCGCGAGGAGTCCCCGGAGCCGTCTCCGGCGTGTCGCGTCGTCCCGGTGGCGCCTCAGGAGGCGGGCTGGGCGACCTCGCCGCCGGCGGTCTCGGCGAGGATCCGCTCGGCGACCTCCTTCATGGTCATCCGGTGGTCCATCGCCGTGCGCTGGATCCACTTGAACGCCTGCGGCTCGGTCATCCCGTACGTCGTCATCAGCGCGCCCTTGGCGCGCTCGACCGTCTTGCGGATCTCCAGCCGGTCGGTCAGCCCCGCGACCTCCGCCTCCAGGGCGGCGATCTCCGAGTAGCGCGACAGCGCGATCTCCACCGCCGGCACCAGGTCGCTCTTCTGGAAGGGCTTCACGAGGTACGCCATCGCGCCGGCCGCCCGCGCCCGCTCCACCAGGTCACGCTGGCTGAACGCGGTCAGGATGATCACCGGGGCGATCCGGGCGCCCGCGATCCGCTCGGCGGCGGCCAGCCCGTCCATGATCGGCATCTTGATGTCGAGGATCACCAGATCCGGCTTGAGCTCCTCGGCGAGCCGGACGGCGGTCTCCCCGTCACCGGCCTCACCGACGACCTCGTACCCCTCCTCGACGAGCATCTCGGCGAGGTCCAGCCGGATGAGCGCCTCGTCCTCGGCGATCAGAACGCGCCTGCGCTCGACGTCCGTCTGCGTCTCGGCCACGAGCCACTCCCACAATCGTTCCCGGCACGGCTACCACCCATGCTCCCGTATGAGCCTAGTCGGGTACAGTGGGCCGGACCCCGCGCAGGGGGTTAAGCCGGGATGGAGGAATCGGCAGACTCGGATGCCTCAAAAGCATCTGCCCGAGAGGGCGTGCGGGTTCAAGTCCCGCTCCCGGCACTTTTGTCATACACCTGTTCGACACTTTCAGGGTGCACCCACCTGAGATGCGTGCCCGAGCGCTCAGGGCCCACCTCGCTGGCGCCACCGTCGCCGAGGCTGCCCGGACCGTCGGTCTCTCCTACCGCACGGTGTGGGAGTGGTGCCGCCGACGGCCGGAGCCGCTCATTCCAGGCACAGCCGCTCGCTGTTTCCGTTGCCGTTCCGAGGTCGACTATCCGACAGACCCTGTGGCCTACAGCTACCTGCTGGGCCTCTACCTCGGAGACGGGCACCTGGTCACCACCGCGCGGGTGCCGGTGTTGAGGATCTCCTGCGGCAACGCCTGGCCCGGCCTGATCGACGCCTGCGACCTCGCCATGCGTGCGGTGCTGGCGACGAAGGTCCAGCGGGTTCGACAGCAGGGCTGCGTCAGCGTGCAGAGCTACGGCAGGCACTGGCCGTGCCTGCTGCCGCAACACGGGCCGGGCAAGAAGCACGACCGGCCCATCAGACTCGCCGAGTGGCAGCGCGCCATCGTCGGCGCGCACGCCGGCGACTTCCTGCGCGGCCTGTTCCACTCCGACGGCGCGCGGTTCGCCAACCGGGTGACGGTGCGCGGCAAGGAGTACGTCTACCCGCGCTACCTGTTCGTCAACGAGTCGGCCGACATCATGGGGCTCTGCCAGTGGGCGTTGGACCTGCTCGGCATCGCCTGGCGGATGAACCGCCGCAACTCCCTGTCAGTGGCCCGCCGGGAGGCCGTCGCCGCCCTCGACCGCCACGTCGGCCCGAAGTCCTGACCCGTCAGACTCGTGACCCCCGCCCCGCCACCACCATGGACCACCGCCCGCGCCGCGCCGCCGACCCGCGCCATGCCACCGCCCCGCGCCACGCCATCGCCACCGCCACCTGCCGCGCCACCGCCACCTGATGTGCCCCGCCCGGACGAGTGCCGCCGTGCCGGCCGGTCGGGTCACGAGTGGAACCTCACGGGTGTCACACGACCTCTTTGGCAACCATGGTGTTCCACCCGTGCGGCACGTCGTCGCCGCACGGCGGCTCGCGGCAGCGGAGGGGTTGACGAGCCACCCGTGCGGCACGTCGTCGCCGCACCGCGCCGCCCGGTCGGCTCCCACGGGTGGAACGCCACGGGTGGCACAGGGCTCGTTGGCACCCGTGGCGTTCCACTCCCGTGCGCCATGACGGCGGGCGACTCGCGGCAGCGGGGCTGGTCGGCGACTTCGGTGCAGGTCAGCCGAGTTCGGCGAGGGCCCGGGCCAGGTCGGCGCGCAGGTCCTCCGCGTCCTCCAGGCCCACCGAGATGCGGAGCAGGCCCCCGCACGGCTTGGCCTCCCCCTCGACAGGCCGGTGGGTCAGCGAGGCCGGGTGCTGGATGAGGGTGTCGACGCCGCCCAGGGACACCGCGTGGGTGATCAGCCGGCAGGCGTTCGCGACGGCGGCCGCGGCGGGCGCGCCGCCGCGTACCTCGAAGGCGAGGAGGCTGCCGGGGCCGCTCATCTGCCGTCCGACGAGCCCGGCGGGGTCGTGCAGCGACGGGTGGTGCACACGCGCGACGGCGGGGTGGGCGGCGAGCCAGGCGGCGAGCTTCTCGGCGCCGGCCTGCTGGGCGCGCACCCGCACCGGCAGGGTCTGCAGGCCGCGGTGCAGCAGGTACGCGCCGAGGGGGTGCAGGATCGCGCCGGTGAGCGCGCGGACCTGGCGCAGCCGGGCGGCCCAGTCGGCGTCGCAGGCGACCACGCCGGCGAGGACGTCGCCGTGCCCGCCGATGCTCTTGGTGGCGCTGTGCAGCACGAGCGTGGCGCCGTGCCGGGTGGGTTGCTGGAGCACGGGGGTGGCGACGGTGTTGTCGACGAGCAGCGGTACGTCGCCGGCGGCGCGGGCGAGGGCGGCGATGTCGACCAGGTCGAGGGTGGGGTTGGCCGGGGTCTCGGCGATCACCAGGGCGGTGTCGGGGCGGACGGCGGCGGCGACCTCGTCCGCGCGGGCCCAGGTGACGGTGGTGCCGAGCAGGCCGGTGGCGAGCACGTGGTCGGTGCCGCCGTAGAGGGGGCGCACGGCGACGAGGTGCCGCTTCCCGTCCCGGGTGGCGGCGAGCAGGGTGGCGGTGAGGGCGGCCATGCCGCTGGCGAAGGCGACGGAGTCGGTGGTGCCCTCGAGGTCGGCGAGGGCGGTCTCGAAGCGGGCCACGGTGGGGTTCCACAGGCGCTGGTAGACGGCGCTGCCCCCGGCGGGGAGGGTGCCTCCGGTGGCGAGGGCCTCGTACGCGTCGCCGCCGGCGTCGACCGACGGCAGCGGGTTGGTGGTGGAGAAGTCGATCGGCGGCACGTGGACGCCGAGGGCGGCGAGGTCGTCGCGGCCGGCGTGCACGGCTCTGGTGTCCACGGTCGTCATGCCGGAAGGATCGAACATAGCGCCAACCGACGGCAATAGTTCCGAACATGATTCGGTAATTGCCCTTGGAAGCATGGGCTGGTTCGATGGATGATGCCTGCATGCCCCTTGCGACGAATGATGTGCGGCGGTTCGCCGACCTGGACGACACCGACCGGGCGATCCTGTCGGAGCTGGCCGCCGACGGCCGGATGCCGAACAACGCCCTCGCCGAACGGGTCGGGGTCGCCCCCTCGACGTGCCTGACCCGTACCCGAGCCCTGCGCGAGCGCGGGGCGATCCGCGGGTTCCACGCCGAGGTGGATCCGGCGGCGGTGGGGCTGCCGTTGCAGGCGCTGGTGTCGGTGCGGTTGACCGCGCACGAGCGGGCGGCGGTGGACGCGTTCCGGGCCCGGTCGGTGCGGCTGCCCGGGGTGGTGGCGGTGTTCCACGTGGCGGGCGCGGAGGACTACGTGCTGCACGTGCGGGCGGCCTCGGCGGACGCGCTGCGGGACTTCGTACTGGACCACCTGGCCGTGGACCCGGCGGTGCTGCACACCCAGACGAGTCTGATCTTCGAGCAGGCGCGCGGCATGGGGTGAGACCCCCGACGGACGGCGTGGGTCGGGCGCGGCGGGCACCGTGAGCCTGGTCGCCCCGGGGAACAAAGCCGAGGTGGGCGGGGTTGGCCAAGCGTGTGACCAACGTACCGCTGTCTGTTCTCGATCTTGCCCCTGTCGCGGCCGGCGCCACCGCCGGCGCGGCGCTGCGGCACACCACCGAGCTGGCCCGGCGCACGGAGGAACTCGGGTACCGCCGGTTCTGGGTGGCCGAGCACCACAACATGCCGGCGATCGCGAGTTCCGCGCCGGCGGTGCTGCTCGCGCACCTGGCGGCGCACACGTCGACGATCCGACTGGGCTCGGGCGGGGTGATGCTGCCCAACCACGCGCCGCTGGTGGTGGCCGAGCAGTTCGGCACGCTGGAGGCGTTGCACCCGGGCCGCATCGACCTGGGCATCGGCCGCGCCCCCGGCACCGACCAGGTGACCGCGCTGGCGTTGCGCCGGACGATGGAGGGGCTGTCGGCGGAGGGCTTCCCCCGGGAGCTGGCGGACCTGATGAACTACTTCAGCGGCGAGCGGCCGGGGCCGATCACGGCCACCCCCGGCCTCGGCGAGCAGCCGGCCGTCTGGCTGCTCGGCTCCAGCGGGTTCAGCGCCCAGCTGGCCGGGCTGCTGGGCCTGCCGTTCTCCTTCGCGCACCACTTCAGCGCGCAGAACACGGTGCCCGCGCTGGCGCTGTACCGGCAGAACTTCCGGCCGTCGAAGTGGCTGGAGCAGCCGTACGCGATGGTGGCCGTCAACGCGGTCTGCGCGGACACCGACGAGCGGGCGGAGTGGCTGGCGGGGCCGGCGGCGCTGTCGTTCCTGCGGCTGCGCTCGGGGCGGCCCGAGCCCCTGTCGACGCCGGACGAGGCGGCGGCGTACCCGTACACGGAAGCCGAGCGCGAGTTCGTGCGCCAGCGCCGGGACGGGCAGGCGACGGGCTCCCCGGAGACCGTACGGCGGCAGCTCGGCGAGCTGCTGGCGCGCACGGGCGCGGACGAGCTGATGCTGACCACGCTGGTGTACGACGTGGCCGACCGGGTGCGCTCGTACGAGCTGATCGCCGAGCACGTGGCCGGTGGCCTGCGCCGCGAGGGCTGAAACACGATCTTCACGTCGGCGTCACCGGGGCGACGCGTGGCCCGCCTAGTTTTGACCTCGGTGGTGGTACGGCATTCCCGGTCGGGACGGGTCGGGGATGCCGCGGTGTGGGGCACCGGGCCGGAGCTGTGCGGATTCCGCGGCTGCGGCCCGGTGCCTTTTCCGTCCCGCGACCGGCCGACCGCGCGCCCCGGGGCGCCGCCGCCGGCCAGTCGTCGGTTCACCGCAGGTAGACGTTGGGCGTGGGCGGGGCGGCCATGCCGTCGCCGAGGAAGAAGCCCGGGTGCGGGGGCTGGTTGTAGGCGGTGTTCTGCCAGGCGACCGCCACCCGGTACTGCGGGTCGTGCATGAGCGTGTGGATCCGGGTGCCGGTGGGCGTGGGCGTGCTGTAGATCCGCAGGGCGCGGCTGTCGCTGGTGCGCCAGACGACCTCCTCCCGCCAGTCGCCGAACAGGTCGGCGGAGAGCGCCGGGGTGGACTTGGTGCCGTTGTTCGCCGCCACGCCGCTGGCGGTCAGCAGGCGGGTGTCGCCACCGGTGCCGTACTTGTCGATGCGGGTGCCGTCGAGCAACTCCCGCACGGGGTCGCCGTCCCACCACGCGAGGAAGTTCGCCGACGACGGCCGGCGCCCGACGACGGCCCCGGTGGCGCTGTAGAGGTCGCCCATGTGGGTGCCGGCGCCCCAGAACTCGGCGCCGGGGCTGCCGGCGTGGATGTCGGCGGCGACTCCCCGGCCGGGGCCCTCGGCTCCCCCGTTGTTCGGCCGCTGCCAGACGACCTGACCGGTGCGGGCGTCGTGCAGGTCCGCCGCCGGCTGGTTGCCGGACTCGTGGATCGTGAAGACCTCCAGGCCGGCCCGGCCGGGGACGAGGTCGCCGACGTGCAGGGCGTCGCCGTGGCCGAAGCCGGTGGCGTACATCAGGCGGCCGTCGTCGTTGATGGTGGCCGACCCGTACACGATCTCCTGTCGCCCGTCGGCGTCGACGTCGGCGACGGAGAGGTTGTGGTTGCCCTGGCCGAAGGCGGCGCCGTTGCCCGAGGCGTTGGAGTCGAAGGTCCACCGCTTGCGCAGGGTGCCGTCGCGGAAGTCCCAGGCCGCCACGACCGCCCGGGTGTAGTAGCCGCGGGCCATCACGAGCGAGGGGCGCTGCCCGTCGAGGTAGGCGGTGGCGGCGAGGAAGCGGTCGACCCGGTTGCCGTAGCTGTCGCCCCAGGAGGAGACCGTGCCCCGGGGCGGGTCGTAGGCGACGGTGGAGAGGACGGCGCCGGTGCGGCCGTCGAACATGGTCAGGTACTCGGGGCCGGCGAGGACGTACCCGCTGGAGTTGCGGTGGTCGGCGGTGGCGGAGCCGATCACCTGGCCGGTGCCGGAACGGGTGCCGTCGGCGGTCTTCATGGCCACCTCGGCGCGGCCGTCGCCGTCGTAGTCGTACACCTGGAACTGGGTGTAGTGGGCCCCGGCCCGGATGTTGCGGCCCAGGTCGACGCGCCACAGCCGGGTGCCGGTGAGGGTGTACGCGTCGACGTACACGTTGCCGGTGTAGCCGGACTGGGAGTTGTCCTTGGCGTTGGACGGCTCCCACTTGACCACGAACTCGTAGTCGCCGTCGCCGTCGAGGTCGCCGACGGAGGCGTCGTTGGCGGTGTACGTGTAGCTCTCGCCGCTCGGCGTGCTCGCGCCCGGCGGCACCTGCAACGGCACGTCGAGGTGACCGGCGGGGAACTGGAGCGCGGCCGCGGAGGCGGCCTGTTCGGCACCGCCGACCACGGCGCGCACCGTGTAGGTCGCGTCGGCCGCCGCGCCGCTGTCGAGGTAGTTGGTGGCCCCGGTGATCGGGCTGCCGTTGACCCTGGTCGCGCCGCGGTAGAGGTTGAAGGCCACTCCGGCGGTCTCGGTGCCGAGCAGCCGCCAGGAGACCAGGTTCCCGGTGCCGGAGCGGACGCTGACCAGCCCCCGGTCGAGGTCCTCCATCTGCACCGCCCCGGCCGGGGGCGGAGTGGTCGGCGGCGGGGTGGTCGGCGGCGGGGTGGTCGGGCCGCCGGTGGGCGCGACGCCGGTGCAGGCGGTGCCGTTGAGGGCGAAGCCGGTCGGCGGCGGGTTGCTCCCCTCCCACGAGCCGTTGAAGCCGAAGGTGGTGCTGGCACCGGTGGCGATCACCGCGTTGTGGTCGACGTTGCGGGCGGTCACCTGGGCGCCGGACTGGTCGACGACGGCGTTCCACGCCTGGGTGACCCGCTGACCGGCGGGGTACGACCAGGTGAGGGTCCAGCCGTTCACCGGGTCGCCCAGGTTGGTGACGGTGACGTCGGCGCCGAAGCCGCCGGGCCACTGGTTGGTGATCCGGTGCTCGACGCGGCAGCCGACGGCGGCAGCCGAGGCGGTGAGGGTCGGGAGCGTACCGGCGACGAGTGCGGCCGCGGCGGCTGCGGCGAGCAGCGCGACGCGGCGGTGGGTGACGGGCATGGGGGTGTCCTCCGGAGAGGTCGGGCGCGCGGGAACCGTCGCCGTCGGCCTGCCCGGGCCGGCGGGAGGACACGCCGCGCTGGCGGCGGTGGTCCGACGCCGCCGATCCGGCGTCGGTGTCGACGCCGCCGCTCCGGTGTCGACACCCCGGCGCCGTCGCTGCGGCGTGGGTGTCCCGGCCAGGCGGCGTCGAGGGATGGCTCCGCGCACCTGCGATGCTAGGGCAAGCGTTTTCTACGGACAATCCGTTCCTCCCGCGTCCTGGCCTCCCTCCCCCGGCGTCCTCCGAGTCGAGGACGCCCGGCGCTTCCCTTGCCCCGGGCCCGGATTCTTGATCGACTCAGGGCGTGGCTGAGCACATGACCCCGGACGAGTTCCGCCGCGCCGGGCACGCCGTGGTGGACTGGATCGCCGACTACTGGGCGACGCTGGAGCGGCGCCCGGTGACCTCGCAGGACCCGCCCGGGACGGTGGCCGCCCGGCTGCCGGCCGGCCCGCCGGAGCACGGGGAGCCGGTGGAGGCGGTCCTGGCCGACCTGGACACCCTGATCACGCCGGGTCTGACGCACTGGCAGCACCCCGGCTTCTTCGGCTACTTCCCGGCCAACACCTCCGGGCCCAGCGTGCTGGGCGACCTGGTCAGCGCCGGGCTGGGCGTGCAGGGGATGCTCTGGGCGACCGGGCCGGCGTGCACCGAGCTGGAGACGGTGCTGCTGGACTGGCTCGCCGACCTGCTGGACCTGCCGAAGCGGTTCCGCTCCGGCGCCGGGGGCGGCGGGGTGATCCAGGACTCGGCGTCCTCGGCGACGCTGGTGGCGACCCTGGTCGCGCTGCACCGCGCCGGCGGCGGCCGGTGGCGCGAGGTCGGCGTCGACCGCCGCTACCGCGCCTACGCCTCGACCCAGGGCCACTCGTCCATCGAGAAGGCCGCGCGGATCGCCGGGCTGGGCGCCGACGGCGTACGGCCGGTCGAGGTCGACCCGGAGACGCAGGCGATGTCCCCGGCGGCGCTGCGCGCGGCCATCGAGGCGGACGTGGCGGCCGGCGTCGTCCCGGCGATCGTGGTGGCCACCGTCGGCACCACCTCCACGACCGCGATCGACCCGCTGCCGGAGATCGGCGCGATCTGCGCCGAGTACGGCGTCTTCCTGCACGTCGACGCCGCGTACGCGGGGGCGGCGGCGGTCTGCCCGGAGCTGCGGTTCGGGCACGTCGGCCTGGAGTACGCCGACTCGTACTGCTTCGACCCGCACAAGTGGCTGCTCACCGGCTTCGACTGCGACGCGTTCTGGGTGGCCGACACGGCGGAGCTGATCGAGGCGCTGAGCGTGCTGCCGGAGTACCTGCGCAACGCCGCCACCGAGTCCGGCGCGGTGATCGACTACCGGGACTGGCAGGTGCCGCTGGGCCGCCGGTTCCGGGCGTTGAAGCTCTGGTTCGTGCTGCGCTGGTACGGCGCCGAGGGGCTGCGCGCGCACATCCGCTCCGGCGTGGCGCTCGCCGCCCGGTTCGCCGACCGGGTCCGCGCCGACGACCGGTTCGCGCTGGTGGGGGCGCACCCGTACTCGCTGGTGTGCTTCCGGCTGGCGGCGGACGACGAGGTCAACGCGGAGCTGCTCGCCCGGGTCAACGCCACCGGCCGGGTGCACCTGACGCACACCCGGGTCAACGGCCGCTACACGCTGCGCCTGGCCGTCGGCTCCCCGCAGACCACCGAGGTCCACGTCGACGAGGCGTGGGCCCTCCTCGCCGACGCCGCGACCGCCCTCCTCCCCCACTGACGCCCCGACCCACCGGCGGTCCCGCCGAGACGCGGGTGCCCCGGCAGGACGCCGCCACCCGCCGCAGGACGCGCCGCCCAAGACGCGGTCGCCGCGCACGGTGCAGGCGCCCGGGGATCTTGGTCGGAAACGGCCCCTCCGGGGGCACTTTCCGACCAAGATCTCCGCCGTGGGCGGGTCAGCGGTGGTCGGGGGCGCCGGCCGTCGCCGGCTGGGGCGTGATCACGGGTTCCGGGGAGCGCGGCAGCGGCCCGGCCGCGCCGGAGACCGCGGGCAGGTCGGCCGCCGGCACGGGGGCGTCGGTCGGGGTGCCGGGCGCGAGGGCGGCTGCGGCGACGGCCCGCTGACGGCGGGTGCGCAGCAGCGCCCGGACGGCCAGTGCGAGGGCGGCGGCCCAGGCGACGGCCAGCAGGACGTAGACGGCGGGCCGGGCCGGGCCGCCGAGGTCGGCCGAGCGCATCAGCGTACGGGCGTTGGTCAGCACGATCACGCCGCCGATGGCCGCGCCGAGCAGCTGGGCGGGGACGATGCGCACCAGCCAGGCCGCGATCGGCGCGGCGATCAGGCCGCCGACGAGCAGCGCGGCCACCATGGGCAGCAGGAAGCCCTCGGAGCCGAGGCCGATCAGGAAGCCGAGGCTGGCGGCGCCGGCGACCACGAACTCGGACGTGTCCACCGAGCCGATCACCTTGCGCGGCTCCATCCGCCCGCTGACCAGCAGGGCCGGCGTGGCCACCGGGCCCCATCCGCCGCCGCCGGTGGCGTCGACAAAGCCGGCGACCAGGCCGAGGGGGCCGAGGAAGCGGCTCCGCAGCCGGCCGCCGCGCCGATCGGTCCGCAGCGGGCGGGAGAAGCGCACCAGCAGGTACGCGCCGAGGGTGAACAGGATGCCGGCCATCCACGGGGCAGCCGACTCGGTGGAGATCGAGCTGAGGAAGGTCGCCCCGGCGAACGCGCCCACGGCGCCGGGGAGGGCGATCCGGCCGACCACCCGCCAGTCGACGTTGCCGAACCGCCAGTGCGACACCCCGGCGGCGAGCGTGGTGCCGATCTCGGCCAGGTGCACCGACGCCGACGCGGCGGCCGGCGCCACCCCGACGAGCAGCAGCAACGTGGAGGAGGTCAGCCCGTACGCCATGCCGAGCGCGCCGTCGACGAGTTGCGCGGCGAGCCCGACCAGCGCGAGGACCAGCAGCTTGCGCACGAGCGCCCCCTGACTTTTCGGCATCTCCTATCGACTTGGTCGACAATGCGGCACGGGGCGTGCCCCGGTCAAGCCTCCAACCGGTCAGTGAGACGACAGACGCCGCCCGGCCGCCGCCAGCCGGACCGGGCGGCGACGAGCGCGTGCCGGAGCGGGAAACGAGGGCCCCAGGGCCGGGGCCGGGGTCAGGTCCAGGCGCGGGGGTCGGCGGCCAGCTCGACGACCCGGCCCGGCAGGGTGCCGCCGGCCACGTCGGCGACGGTGACCAGTTCCAGGATCTCGCGCTCGCTGGCCCGCAGGGCGATCCAGACCTCCTGGAGGGCCCGGGCCGCCCCGTGGTAGCCGAGCTCCTCGGGCCGCTGCCCACGTACGTGCGCGAGCGGGCCGTCGATCACCCGGATCACCTCGGCCAGTGAGATCTCCCCGGCCGGCCGGGCCAGCCAGTAGCCGCCCTCCGGGCCGCGCTGGGCCTGCACGATGCCGCCCCGGCGCAGTTGCAGCAGGATGCTCTCCAGGAACTTCGGCGGGATCTCCTGGGCGCGGGCGATCTGGTCGGCGGTCACGGGCCGGCTTCGCCCGGGTCCGGCGTCGCCGGTCACCGAGGCGAGCTCGGCGACCGCGCGGAGGGCGTAGTCGACCCGGGCGGAGAGGCGCATGCGGCAAGGTTAGTCGCCTGGCCGCCCCGCCCGGACGATCACCCCTCAGCCGATCGGCCGGTGGCGATGTGCCGCCGGTACCCCGAGACGAGTTGCCGACACCGGCGACGAGCCCGGTGGACCGGACCGGGCCCGACGGTCAGTCGCCGACGCGGCGCAGCAGCCCTTCCTGCACGACGCTGGCGATGTGCCGTCCGTCGGTGGTGAACATGCGGCCGGTGGCGAGCCCTCGGGCGCCGGAGGCCGACGGGCTCCAGCAGTCGTAGAGGAACCAGTCGTCGGCGCGGAACGGCCGGTGGAACCAGAGCGCGTGGTCGAGGCTGGCACCGACCACGCCGCCCGGGCCCCAGACCTCGCCGTGGACCGAGAGCACCGAGTCCAGCAGCGTCAGGTCGGAGGCGTAGGCCAGCGCGCAGGCGTGCAGCAGCGGGTCGTCGGGCAGTCTGCCGTCGATGCGCATCCAGACCCGCTGGTGGGGGTCGGGGGGCCGGTCGCCGGGGCGTACCCAGCCGGGTTCGCCGACGTAGCGGACGTCGATCGGGCGCGGGATCTGCGCCCAGATGCCGAGCCGCTCCGGATAGCGGGCGAGCCGGTCGGTCATCGTCGGGACCTCGTCCGGGCCCGGCACGTCGGGCGGGGTGGGGGCCTGGTGGTCCAGGCCCTCCTCCGTCCGCTGGAACGACGCCGACATGAAGAAGATCGGCTTGTCGTGCTGGAGCGCCACCGAGCGGCGCACCGAGAAGGAGCGGCCGTCGCGGACGTTCTCCACCTCGTACACGATCGGCTCGGCCGGATCGCCCGGGCGGACGAAGTAGCCGTGCAGGGAGTGCACGAAGCGGGCCGGGTCGACGGTGCGTCCGGCGGCGACCAGCGCCTGGCCGGCGACCTGGCCGCCGTACACCCGCTGGGGACCGACCGGGGGGCTCATCCCCCGGAAGGTCATCCCGCCGGTGTGCTCCAGGTCGAGCACCTCCAGGAGCTGGTCGACCGCGGCCTGCCCGACCGCGACGTCCGCGTCGCTCACTGCAAGGCCCGCGCCGACGCCGCGTCCACCAGCGACCCGAGCTGGTGTACGCGCAGCGTGTTGGTCGAGCCGGGGGTGCCGGGCGGGCTGCCGGCGACGATCACCACGTAGTCGCCGGGGTTGGCCCGGTCGAGGCCGAGCAGCGCCTGGTCGACCTGGCGGAACATGTCGTCGGTGTGCTCGACGAACGGCATCAGGAACGTCTCCACGCCCCAGGAGAGGGCGAGCTGGTTGCGCACCTCGGGCACCGGGGTGAAGGCGAGCAGCGGCAGGTCGCAGTGCAGCCGGGACAGCCGCCGCACGGTGTCGCCGGTCTGCGAGAAGGCGACCAGGGCCTTGGCGCCGATGGCCCGGGCGATCGAGGAGGCGGCGACGGTGAGCGCGCCACCGTGCGTACGGGGGTCGTGCTGCAGGCGCGGCACGCCGATCGAGCCGGACTCGGTGGTGGTGACGATCTTCGCCATGGTGCTGACGGTGAGCACCGGGTACTTGCCGACGCTGGTCTCGCCGGAGAGCATCACCGCGTCCGCGCCGTCGAGCACGGCGTTGGCCACGTCGGAGGCCTCGGCGCGGGTCGGCCGGGAGTTCTCGATCATGGAGTCGAGCATCTGGGTGGCCACGATGACCGGCTTGGCGTTCTCCCGGCAGAGCTGCACGGCACGCTTCTGCACCAGCGGCACCTGGTCCAGCGGCAGCTCGACGCCGAGGTCGCCGCGGGCGACCATGACGCCGTCGAAGGCCAGCACGATCTGCTCCAGGCAGTCGACCGCCTCGGGCTTCTCCACCTTGGCCAGTACGGGGCGGTGCACGCCCTCCTCGGCCATGATGCCGTGCACCAGCTTGATGTCGTCCGCCGAGCGGACGAAGGAGAGCGCGATCAGGTCGACGCCCAGGCCGAGGGCGAAACGGAGGTCCTCGGCGTCCTTCTCGGACATCGCCGGCACGCTGACCGCCACGTTCGGCAGCGAGACGCCCTTGTTGTTGGAGACCGGGCCGCCCTCGGTGACCAGGCAGCGGATGTCGTTGCCGGTGACGTCGGTGACCTCGACGGCGACCCGGCCGTCGTCGATCAGCAGCCGGTCGCCGGGCTTCACCTCCTGCGGCAGCTTGCGGTAGGTGCAGGAGACCCGCTCCTTGGTGCCGAGCACGTCGTCACCGGTGATGACGACCGAGTCGCCGGTGCGCCACTCGTGCGGGCCGTCGGCGAAGCGGCCGAGCCGGATCTTCGGGCCCTGAAGGTCGGCGAGCACGGCCACCGGCCGGCCGGCGGCTTCCGCGGCCTCGCGGACCAGCCGGTACACCGCCTCGTGATCCTCGTGGCTACCGTGGCTGAAGTTGAGTCTCGCCACGTTCATGCCGGCCTCGACGAGGCCCCGGATGCGCTCCGGCGACGAGGTGGCAGGACCAAGAGTGCAGACGATCTTCGCGCGGCGTGTCACGCCCATCAGGCTAGTCTCTCCTCCGGGTCGGGCCGAGGGCCGACCCTCTTGCGGACTGCGGAACATTGTCCAACGACGCGCGTCACGCGCGCAGCCGGCGGGCGGAACCCACGCCGGAACGTTGAGGCGGCGGGCATCGGCGACCGCGCGCCGGAATCGTACGCCCCAGGCGCGAACGGACAACCGGGTGCTCCCCGCCGCTCCGCCCGGCGCGCGGGCCGACTCCGCCGGGCGCGCAGGCCGACGCTGAGGCGGGGTGGCGCGGCGCCGCCCGGTCCGCTGCGGATGCGGCCGGCGTCGTTCCCGGGCCGGACGGCGGCCGCCTCGGCACGGGGCGTCGTCGCCCTGGCCGGCGGGGCGGCTCAGCTCTGCGTCTTGACCAGCGGGAAGTCCAGCGAGCCCTCCGGGCAGAGGAAGGTCAGCACGTCGACCCGGTACAGCCCCGCCTGGACGGCCGGGTCGGCCTCCATCACGCTGCGCACGTCGTCCACCGAGCCGGTGCGGGCCAGGCCGAAGCCGATCGGCGGGTCGGGCTCGCGGGCCGGGCCGTCCACCGAGCCGGCGACCAGGATGATCCCCCGCCGTTGCAGGGCCTGCATGTGCGCCAGGTGCTCGGCCTGCAACCGCTGCACCGTCTCCGCCGGCAGCGCCCGCCCGGCCGCGCCGGGATACAGCACGATGCACTCGTACGTGTCGAGCGCGAAGTCGACCTGCGGCACTCCCGTCATGGCGTTCCCTCCCGCGTCGCGCCGCACGCGGCGACCCGTGGTCGACGCCGAGCCGGCACGGCCCAGCGTCGCACGGGCGGGCGGCCGGCACGGGCGCTCCGGTCAACTTCGTCCGCGTCCCGGCCCGGTTGCGGCCCGGGCGCGCCGTTTTCCCCGGCGGTGCCGTGGAGGCGCCCGGGTCGCGAGGGCCGGACGGTGTCCCACCCCCGCCCTACGCTGCCGGCGTGGGCACGAGCTACCAGACGATCCTGGCCGTGGGCGGCCTGGCGGAGATCCGCAGGGTGCTGACCGACGTCGGCACCGAGGCGTACGTGACGGAGGTCGGCGAGCGCCGGTGGGCGGTCGTCCCGCGCGAGGAGGAAGAGGGCGGCTACGCCGAGGTCGACGACCTGGCGCAGCTGATCACCCTGCTCACGCGCGAGCCGGCCGTCACCTTCGACGTCTTCGACTCCAGCGTCATGTCGGCCACGGTGCACGCGGGCGGCCAGGAGGCGCACCGCTACGTCTCCGACCGGGGCTGGGTGACGGAGTACTGGGACGACGACGACAACGAGGTGCTCGCCGGCTTCGACGGCACGATCTACCCGGTCGACGCCCCGCCGCCGCCCGGCCCGAGCGGCGACGACCCGGGCGTCTTCGCCCCGCTGGGCGTCGGCGCGGTCGACACCGTGGGCCTCGGCGCGGCGCTGCGCGGGGAGGTCCCGCTCGACGGCGAGCCCCGCCTGTTCGCCGAGTGCCAGCACCGGGCCATCCTCGAAGCCCTGCGGCTCGACCCGTGCCCGCTGACCCGGCCCTTCCGGGACACCCACCTCGACCACGTGCCGGCCCCGGTGCACGTGCGGCCCGAGGGCGGGTGATCCCGGTCTCGATCCGCTCCGGCGGTGGTGCGGGCGACGATCGGCGGGAAAGCCCCACCGATGGTGGCTAGATTGGCCGCTGGAGACGAAGAGAGACAGGATGGGGAATCCACGCATGGCGAACGACGCTGGTAAGCAGCCCGCGAAGGCCTCCGGGACGTACCGGATCGGGGGCGACCTCCAGGTCGACCGGCTCGGCTACGGGGCCATGCAGCTCACCGGCCCCGGCGTGTGGGGCGACCCGAGGGACCCGGCCGAGGCCGTGCGGGTGCTGCGCCGGGCGTACGAGCTGGGCGTGACGTTCATCGACACGGCCGACTCCTACGGCCCCTTCGTCAGCGAGATGCTGATCCGCGAGGCCCTGCACCCGTACGCCGACGACCTGGTCATCGCGACCAAGGCCGGCCTGACCCGCTCCGGTCCCGGCGACTGGCGGCCGGTGGGGCGCCCGGAGTACCTGCGCCAGCAGTGCGAGCTGAGCCTGCGGCACCTCGGCCTGGAGGCCATCGGGCTCTACCAGCTGCACCGGATCGACCCGCAGGTGCCGCTCGCCGACCAGCTCGGGGAGCTGGCGCTGCTCAAGCAGGAGGGCAAGATCCGGCACATCGGCCTGTCCGAGGTGACCGTCGAGCAGGTCGAGGCGGCCCGCAGCATCACCCCGATCGTCTCGGTGCAGAACCTCTACAACCTGGCGGACCGCAGCGCGGAGTCCGTCCTGGAGCACTGCGAGCGCAACGACCTCGCGTTCATCCCCTGGTTCCCGATCGCCACCGGCAACCTGGCCCGGCCGGGCGGCCCGCTGGACGCGATCAGCACCGGGCACGGCGCGACGCCCGCCCAGCTCGCCCTCGCCTGGCTGCTGCGCCGGTCGCCGGTGATGCTGCCGATCCCGGGCACGTCGTCGGTGGCGCACCTGGAGGAGAACGTGGCCGCCGCCGAGGTGCGGCTGACCGACGACGAGTACGAGGCCCTCGCCAAGGCCGCCTGACGCGGCGCGGGGCGGGCGGCGCACGGCCGCCCGCCCCCACCCGCGCTACAGGGCGAGGCAGTTGGGGCGGATCGCCTCCCCGCGCAGCGCCTGCCGGATCACCGTGTACGTGGTGCCGTCGAGCACCAGGCCGAGGTGCCCGACGACTCGCAGGGGGCACGCCGACTGGATCAGCACGTTGGTCGCTCCGTCGGCCAGTGTGGCGTTGTCGACGGGGCGCACCAGCTCGTCCTGGAGGGTGCGCACCGCCGTCCAGCGGACCGCGCCGGGGGTGTCGTCGCCCGCATTGAGGCCGGCGAGGAACGACGAGCCGATCGACATCTGCTGGCAGGCGACGATGCCGGCGCAGCTGCCCAGGCCGAGGAACTTCACGATGTTGGCCACGTACGTGCCGTACTGCGGGGTGCCGAGGCTGACGTAACGGTCGATGCTGCTGGCCCCGCCCAGGCTCTTGATGAAGTACCGGGACACCAGGCCGCCCTCGGAGTGGGCGACGACGTCGACCTTGGCCGCGCCGGTCGATGCGCGAACCTGCCCGACGAAGCTGCTGAACGCGCGGGCCGAGGTGGGGATGTCGCCGAGCCCGAGGTTGGGCAGCTGGTAGACCCAGACCCGGTACCCGTCGACGCGCAGCCGGGAGGCCAGCGGCCCGTAGGCGGAGGCGATGCCGCTGAGGCCACCGACGACGATGACGGGGTTACCTGCCGCGGCGGCGGCGATCTCGGCGGCGGTGCTGGTGACGCTGTCCCCGGCTGCGGGGGCGGTGGCGTCGACGCTGACCGCCGGCCGGTCGGGGGCCGCGACGGCGGCGGCGGGGGCGGCGAGGACGGCGGCGACCGTGACGGCGAGGACGGGGACGATCTTTCGGAGCAGCAAAGCTGCACCTCCCATGGAGGAACCCGGTGAAACCGGGCGGGGCGGGGGTGGGGGTGGTTCCGATCGATCGTGGACATGATGATGCCCGTCACAATCCTGAAACGTCAATGAAAAGTTACGCGCGGGTAGCTTCTGCCCCGGACGGGATTCCGAGACCCTGCGCCCGCTGTCCGTCGACATACGACGAACGCCGCACGCGCCGGTTGCCTACTCCTCGCCCCGGCCCGTCGGCTGGGCGTCGGTGGTCGCACCGCCGGCCGGCGGCGCGGCCCGTGTCAACAGGCCACGGCGATGGCGGCGAACTCGCGCAGCGCCGCCTGGAGGTCCTCGACTGGCTGCTCGGCGAGGCCGGACCGTGCCGCCCAGCGGACACCCGCGCGACGCTGTGCATCGACGCCATCCGCACCGGGCTGACCGTGGTGGCCGGCACCGGCGGCGGGCTCGCGCTGCTGCTCGCAACGACTGGCTGCTGCTCACCGACGGCTGACCGGCATCTTCTCCCCGCCTCGGGGTCGCCCCGACGGGCCTACGGTCACCGCTGGAGGCCGCTAGGCTGGCCGGATGGCGGAGACCATTGAGGACAGCCCGGTCGAGTGGGTGGCCAGTCACGTGCGCCGCTACGTGGAGACCGACGGCGCCGACGGCGGGAAATACCACGGCTACGACGCCCTGCTGATCACCACCCGGGGGCGCCGGTCGGGGACCTTGCGGCGGACCGCGCTCATCTACGGCCGCGACGGCGACCGCTACCTGCTTGTGGCGTCCAACGGCGGGGCGGCGCGGCACCCCAACTGGTACCTCAACCTGTGTGCCGATCCGCAGGTGGAGGTGCAGGTCGGGGCCGAGAAGTTCCGGGGCACGGCGCGCACCGCCACTGCCGAGGAGCGGCCCCGGCTGTGGGAGGCGATGACCGGGGTCTTCCCGACCTACGCCCGCTACCAGAAGGAGACCGACCGGGAGATCCCGGTCGTCGTCGTCGAGCGCGCCTGACCGCTGCCCGCTGGGCGGGCGGTCGAGCGGCGAGCCGGTTTGTCAGGCGCGGTCGGTGAGCTGGGCGACGAAGGCCCGCCAGGCGGTCGGGGTGAAGACCAGCGCGGGACCGGCCGGATCCTTCGAATCCCGTACGCCGACGACGCCGGGCAGGTTGTCGGCCACCTCGACGCAGGTTCCGCCGTTCGTCGACGAGCGGGACGACTTGCGCCACTGCGCACCGGTCAGATTGTCCATGTCTTCGCCGCTTCCTTGAGCACGTCGAGTGATTGCCTCAGCGGGAGGGCTTCGCCTCGGACAGCGTCCCACGCCAGCCCCACGCGGGCAATCTCGTCAGGCTGCCCGGTGGTCTGCACCTCCAACTGGTGGTCAACACAGCCCGCACGCGAGCCGTCGGGCAGGTCGGCCAGGATGAACGCTCCGGCCAGCCCTGAGTAGATGCCAGCGGACAGCGGCACGACCTGCAACTGGATATGCGGCTGTTCAGCGCAGCTCAGCAGGTGTTCGAGCTGCTCGGCCATCACGTCGAGGCCGCCGCAGGCCCGGCGGACCACCATCTCGTCGAGCACCACGAAGAGCTGAGGGCTCGGATCGCGGGCGAGCACCTCCTGCCGCTCCATCCGCGCGGCGACCCGCTGGTCCAACTCGGCGACCGGCGTCCGCGCCGCCCGGAAGGTCGCTCGGGCGTACGCCTCGGTCTGGAGAAGTCCCGGCACGAACGCGTGCTCGTACCAGCGCAGGGCGGTCGCCTCGCGTTCGATCTGTATCCACTCGCGCAGCCAGACCGGCGCGGCGTCGCCCTTGACCAGCTCGTTCCAGAGCGTCGCGAAGTATCCGCCGGTGTCCAGCGCCTTGTCGACGGCGGCCAGGTAGGGCGCGGTCGGCGGCTTCGTCCCGGTCTCAATCGCGCTCACCTGGGAGTCCGAGCAGAAGACCAGCTCACCGAGCTGCGCCTGGGTCAACCCGGCGGCCGCCCGGCGGCGCCTCAGCTCACGAAGCAGGTACTCCGACGGCGAGATTCCCACGGCCTCCACGCCCTTCCACGACTCTCCGCACCGTTCCCCGTCAGCCCGGGACCGCTCACTACGTTCCGCGATCGGTCGATGACTGTTCCGAGCCTAGGGGGCGTTCGTCCAGGGTGGAAGGAGGACGGCGCGCGCCCGGTGGATTCGGTCCCCCCGACCCTGTGGGCGCGCACGTCACGGGGGTCGCTGCTGGCGAGCATCCGCAGCGACCCCCGTTCCAAACTCCCCGACGTAAGGAGGCGTCCGTGCCCGTGCCGAGGCCCGCGAACGTCGTGCCGGCGTCGCGCTGGGCGACGCGCCCCGCCGCCGCGACGGCCAGCGCCCGCGAGGACGGCACGCCCCGGGTCAGCCCCGGCGTGTACCTGCTGACGCGCGAGGCGTCGCCGCAGTTCGCCACGCCGATCACGGTACGGGTGATCCGCGAGCGAACCGACCTGGTCACCTACCACGGGTGGACGTGGATCGAGGCGTATCAGCTCGACGCGCGCGGCCAGGCGACCGACCGCCGCGAGTTGTACGTGCGACCCGACGGGATGCGGCCCACGCAGACGCCCTCGGCCGCGCGCCGCACTCCGGCCCGGCGAAACGCGAGGACCAGCCGGTGAGCGCGCCGCTCCGCGACCACGTACCGTCCCGCCCGACGTGGCGCTGCCGGGCCTGCGGCATCGCCTGGCCCTGTTCCCCGGCGAAGCTGCGTCTCCTCGCGAAGTACCGGGGCGACATGCCGGGGCTCCTGGTCCACCTCGTGGCACTGCGGGAGGAAGCCGCCGCCGACCAGTTCGCGCAGCATTACCCCGGCGCGCAGTCGACGGACCTGCACAGGCGCTTCACGGACTGGGTGCCGGTCCGCTCCCGCTAACCCGCCAGCCGCCGCGCCTGTCGCGGATCACGCATTCTCCACGCTCATAGGCCCGAGGAACACGTCAGGATATGGCTGTCTGTCGTTCTGTACAGAAATAGGCAGGTACCGCCTATCCGACTCCGTCGGGCCCACCCTGTCGGCCTGACTCGTTAGGCTCTCAAGCAGAACCTGGAGAGGGGGTGCCATCGGTGGCAACGGCGCATGACGTCGCAGCGGCGGTGCTGGATGACCTCGGGGCCATGACGGCGATGAAGCTGGAGAAGCTCGTCTACTACTGCCAGGGATGGCACCTGGCGCGGACGGGCCACCCGCTGTTCCAGGAGCCGATCGAGGCATGGCGTGAAGGCCCGGTGGTCCCGCACCTCTACCGCCATCATCGCGGGCAACGCACCGTCACCGAGTGGCCACTCGGCGACGCGTCCCGCCTGGCAACCGACCAGGTCGACACAGTCCGTTGGGTGTCCGAGGCGTACGGCCGATTCTCCGCCGCTGAGCTGTCCACGATGACTCACAACGAGCTTCCGTGGCGTGTCGCGCGCGGTGCGTTGCCCGAGTCCGCCCCCTCCACCGAGCAGGTCAACGTCGACCTGATGAGGGCGTACTACGCCCGGCAGGTGGCGAGCGTCGAGACGGCCGTGGTCCTCGCCTCCGCCAACGCCGCCCTCGAAGGAGCGGAGTTCGACGAGGACTGGCAGGACAGGCTCAGAGATGTCGCCTCCGGCGTCATCAGCGCCGACGATCTGATCGCCCAGGAAATCGCCCGGATCAGCAGTGAGCAGCGCTGACCCCTACTGCTGGCCAGACAGCGACTGTCTTCAGAACAAGCTGGGCATCACCGACCCGGACCAGCTCCGAGAGGTCGAGTTCCGGTTGGTGTCGGTCCGCGAGATCCAGGCAGCCCGGCTGATCATCCCGGGCAACTACGGCTTGGAGCACCTGCAGACCTTCCACCGGCATCTCTTCGCGGACCTCTACCCGTGGGCCGGCCAGAGCAGGACTGTCGACATCAGCAAGCCGGGTGCCCGTTTCTGCCGCTGGCGGTTCATCGACGACCAGGTGAGCGCGATCCTCAGCCGTCTCGTGGAGGACGGCTATCTCCTCGGGCTACGCCAGGAGGTCTTTGTCGACGCCTTGGCCCACTATTACGGCGAACTGAACGTCTGCCACCCGTTCCGCGAGGGTAACGGGCGCACCATCCGCGCGTTCCTGCGACAACTCGCCGCGGCAGCCGGATACCTGCTCGACTGGTCCGAGTTGGACTCGGAGACGAACGTCGAGGCGTGCCGCCTGCACCTCGCCACCGCCGACACCAGCCTGCTGGTCACGGCCCTCCGTCCAGTCGTACGCCGGCTGACCTGACTCATGTGGATATCTGGCCCATCACCAGAAAGAGCGGCAGCACCCTCCGCCGCTGACTCGATCCTGCCGGGCCACGGGTGGAACACCATGGTTGTCTCTCGCCCACGGTGACAACCGTGGTGTTCCACCGGCCACATCTCGCCGCTGCCGTGGTCGGCGGTGCTGACGGTGGCCGCGGGGCTCGTCGGGCGTCCGGACTGGAAGGTGGTCTCATGCCCGGGGCAGCTCGACAGGGCCGACCGGGCAACCAGCGAGGAGCCGACGGAACCCCAGCGGGAAGCGGTGGCGCTTCGCCCAAGCGGTCAGGAACGCCAGCGCCCGAACCGGTGCGTGCACGCCGGTGAGTGCACGCCGGTGAGTGCACGCCGGTGAGTGCGCGGCGCGTCAGCGCAGGACGCGGAACAGCAGCAGGAACGCCACGTAGGCGACCGGCACGGCCGCGAAGCAGATCAGGAAGCCCAGGTGCACGTATCGGGGCGGGGTGCCGGCGACCATGGCCGGTCGCCCCCAGCGGCCGAGCACCAGGTAGCCGGCGAAGAAGGACAGCGCCGGCAGCCCCGCGCAGATCCACGCGCCGAGGGTGAAGCCGTCGACCAGCCCGACGCCGGAGGCGAGCACCATGATCATCATGAGGATCGCGCCCACGGCCGCGCAGCCCGCGTAGACGGCGACCGCCCGGGCCACCGGCGACCAGTCCGGCAGCAGCGCCGGCCGCTGCGCGAGCAGCTCGGTCTGCTGCCCGTGCCGGTCGGACTCGTCGGCGTAGCGCCGGGCCAGCTCCAGCTCGACGGTCGGGTCGACCTCCGCCGGGCGCGGGGCCGGCACCCCGCCCGCCGCCGGGCTCACCGCCGTCGGCAGCGCCAGCCTCGTCTCCCCCACCCCGACCTGGGAGTACGCCCCGACACCCGGCCGCCCCGGCGCACCGGCTGCGCCGGCGGGCTCCCCCTCCCCCGGCCCGGCGCCGGCGAACGGGACGCCACCGCGACCACCGTCGCCGGCCGACGCGGCGGGCGGCGCGGGTGCGGGGCCGGTGGGCACGCTGGACGCCGGGATGCCGATGGCCTGGCCGAGCTGGTCGAGGCGCTGCCCCTGGGCGGTGAGCCGGTGCTGGAGGTAGTCCGCGGCGGCGTGCAGGTTGCGGCGCCGGTCGGCGTCGGCGGCGGCACCGCGCTCGCCGGCCCGCCGCTGCTCGGCGAGCTGCCGGGCCAGTGCCGCGTACTCGTCGAAGGTGGACACGCCCTCAGTCCTCCCCGTCCGGGCCGTGCCCGTCGCGGGCGAACGGCACGATGAGCCGGGTGCGCTGGTCGTGCCGGTCGACCAGGAGCGCCCGGTCGGGCCGGGGCGCGTACGCGAGGTCGTGCACGCCGAGGTGCAGCCCCAGCTCGGCGCCGGGCACGTTCAGGGCGACCAGGCAGGCGACGTCGTCGCGGTTGTGGGCGCCGCCGAGGTCGTCGGCGAGGCGACGCAGCCCGCGCCACCAGCCCAGCAGGTGCGTCCCCTGCCCCGGCCCCTGGCGCAGCACGGTCCGCAGGTCGTCGTGGCCGGAGCGGAACGTGTCCGGGTCGGTGGCGGCGAGCACCCCGCTGGCGGCGTCGACGCCGAAGACGACGAGATAGGTGCGGCCGGCCACCGGGGCGCTGCCGCCCGTCGCGAGGCCGCCCAGCTCGGCGCTGCCGCCCGGCTCGGCGAGGGCGGACGGCGCGGCCGGCGCGGCGGCGAGGGTGCCGAGGTGGCGGCGCAGCCCGGTCGCGTCGAGGCGGTCGACCGGGTGGCCGGCGGCGGCCAGGATCGCGGCGGTGTCGTCGGCGGCGGGCTCGGCGGCGGTCACCAGCGCGGCGAGCAGGAAACGGGCGTCGCCCGGGGAGTGCTGCCGGGCGAGGCTCAGGGTGGCCGCGCGCAGCACCTCCGCGCCGGTGGCCGAGGTGCCGACCACAGCCAGGTGCCGGCCGGGGGTCGCGTCCATCATGAACAGCGCGGAGGTGCCCTCGACGTCGACCGTACGCCCGACCAGGGCCAGCGGGCGGCGCCCGCCCGGACGCAGCCCGGCGAACGTCGGGTCGTCCTCGACCCGGGCGGCCTCGTAGCCCTTGAAGACCGACGGGGGACGCGCGCCCGCCGGTCGGGCCTGCCACAGCTCGTGGCGCAGCCCGGCCAGCTCCCCGGCGGCGGCGTGCGCGTCGGGGAAGCGCACGACGGTGTCGGCGCCGACCGCGCCGGCGGCGGTGTTGAGCACGGCCGAGCCGACCGGCAGGGTCTGGGCGGCCTCGTTCAACGGGTCGAGCACCCCGCCGCCACCGGGCAGCGCCACCCGCAGCGCGAACTGGCCGAAGATCGCCTCGGCCCGGCCGTAGAGCGCCTCGACGCCGGTCATGCTCTGGCTGGCCAGCACCAGGTGCACGCCGTACGAGCGGCCCTTGCGGGCCAACTCCTCCAGCAGGTCGACCGACTCGCGGGCCAGCGCGTCGTTGCCGGCGAGGAGCACGTGGAACTCGTCGATCACCGCCACGATGCGGGGCACCGGGATGTCGCGGGGCAGGTCGGCGAGCTTCGTGACGCCGTGCCGCTTGAGGGTGGTGGCCCGCCGCGACAGCTCGCGGCGCAGCTCGCGCAGCACGGCGACGCCGTACTCCCGGTCGGACTCGATGCCGACCGCCCGCGCGTGCGGCAGCCAGGACGGGTCGCGGACGGTGGGGACGAACTCGGTGAAGCTCACCCCCTCCTTGAAGTCGAGCAGGTAGAGCTGAAGCTCGGCCGGCGAGTAGCGGGCGGCCAGCCCGTAGAGCACGTCGAGCAGGAACACGGTCTTGCCGGCGCCGGTGCGCCCGCCGACGAGCCAGTGCGGGGTGGCGTCGTCGAAGGCGACGGTGACCCGGTCGCGGCCGGCTCGGCCGACCACGGTGCGCAGCCCGTTGCCCGCCGATTCGACCCAGCGCCGCTCGGGCAGCAGCTCGGCGAAGCCCACGGCGTCGCTGCGCCGGGCGGCGTCGCCGAGGTGCGCGGCGAGGGCGGCCACCGACGCGGCCGGCGGGTCGCCGTCGAGCAGCACGGGGGCGGCCAGGCCGGTGCCGTCGTGGCTGAACGGGGCCCCGGGCGGGTCGCCGACGTGGGCGTACCGCTCGGACAGCCGGATCGTGGTGGTGGCGCCGAGCTGCGGTGCCGGCTCCGCCGACGCGGCGGTGGGCCGGCCGGCGACCAGCACGCAGACGGCGGCGGCCGGCCCGGCGTGGGTGAGCGCGGCGAGTCGGGCCGCCTCGCGCGGCGGCGGCGCCGACGCCGCGACGACCAGCAGCAGCTCCTGGTCGGGGCGGTCGGCGTGCCGGGCGGTGCGGGCATGCCGTTCGGCGGCGTCGAGCAGGGCGGTCACCTCGGCCTCGCCGGTGGCCGGCGGGTCGAGCACGCCGGCGTCGATGAGCGGGCGCAGCGGCCCGAAGGTCGCGCCGAGCGCGGCGGTGTCGATGCCGGCGACCCGGACGCCGCCGGTCGGCGCGGTGGCGAGCAGCCGCAGCACGAGCGCCCGCAGCAGGCCGGCCACCCGGGGGTCGCGGGCGTCCGCGTCGACGGCGAGGTGGTGGCCGCCGCCCAGCGGTACGAGGACGGGGAAGGCGCCGTCCGGTGTGGACGCCTCGCCGACGCGGACGGGCACGGGGACGGCGGTCACGGGGGTGGCCCCGGGGGTCGGGGTGGCGAGCGCGCCGCCGAGCGCCGCGAGCCGGGTGACCAGCTCGGGTGCGCCGGCCGGGGCGGCCTGGGGCGGCTGCCCGGCGAGCGCCCGGCGGGCGGTGTCGAGGTGCGCCCGGGCCGCCCGGTGCGCCGCGACCGCCTGCCCGTACGCCGACGCGAGCCTGCCCACCTTCTGCTCCCGTCGCCGTCGCCCCGCCTGGTCCCCAAGGACCCTAACGGACACCGGCGACACCGGACAGTGGCGAGCCGGGCGCGTCGGCGGGCGGACGCTCCACGATGGCGCGCGGACGGGCCCCCTCCCTGGTCGCAGACCTGCGGGAAGGGGCCCGCCAGCGTGTGCGGGGTGGATCGAGGCCGCCGGCGCGGGCCGGTGCCCGGCGCGGCGGGTCGTCACCCGCCCGGCGGTGCGGTCAGCCGGTGACGGCGTTGAGGGCCGGCAGGTAGCCGTGGCGGTAGCCGTCGGCGTCGGGGTGGTACGCCTCGATGACGCCGCTGACGTCACGGATCCACGGGTCGGCCGCGCAGACCCCGTGCCCGGCGAAGTAGGGGCGGGTGTCGGCGAACGTGGCGCCGGCCGCGGCGGCCCGGCCGGAGATGACGGTGGCGAGCACGTCGGCGGCCTCGTTGAGGATGGTCCGCTTGTAGGTGCTCATCGCGAGCAGCCCGCAGGAGCCGGTCTCGAACAGCCGGGGGTAGCCGAGCACGATCAGCCGCGCGTTGGGCGCCCGGTCGCGGATGGCGGCGTACGTGGCGTCCAGCCGGCCCGGCAGCGTCGTGGTGGCGAACGCCTTGGACTCGTTGACGGCGTTGGTGCAGCTCGACGTGCTGCCGAAGCGGCAGCTGGTGATCACGTCGGCGAAGCCGGCGTCGTTGCCGCCGATGGTGATGGTGACCAGGGTGGTGCTGGTGCTCAGCGAGCCGACCTGGTCGTTGATGACGTCGGCGGTGACGGCGCCGCCGCAGGCGGGGAACTTGAAGCTGGTGACCGCGTTGGCGGCGGCCCACAGCGGGGCGTACGACTTCTGGCTGCGCAGGCAGGTGGAGAGGTCGTACGGGCCGGCGCCGACGCCGGAGGAGTAGGAGTCGCCGAGGGCCACGTAGTTGACGGCGGCGGCGGCCTGGGCGGTGCCGGGGGCGAGCACCGCGCCGAGGGCGGCGGTGCACAGGGCGACCAGCGCGGCGAGGGCGCGGGCCAGCGGGCGGTGGGGCATGCGGGACCTCCACGGGGCAGGGGACGGTGGGGCCGGTGACCGCGCGCGTGGCCAGGGACGGTGCTTGTTACCAGGCGGTAATGCTATCGAAACATTCGAATCAATGGAATGGGTCGGATCGGACGAAGGGACCGACAGGTTCACGATCGTCGATTAGATTGGCCGGTGCGTACACCCCGACGGAGGAGCAGGGCGAGGGCACCGCGCAGGAACTGTTCGACTTCACGTACGCCAGCTACCCGGGCGACGACGAGTTCTGGCAGGTGCCGCCGGGCGCGCCCGGACCGGGCAGGATCTTCGACGCGGCGGTCTACGACCGGGGCGCGATGACGGTGCACCAGCTGCGGCTGGCCATCGGCGACGAGGCGTTCTTCGCGCTCCTGCCGGCCTGGACGGCCGCGCACCGGCACGGCAACGCCACCACCGCCCAGTTCCAGGCCCTGGCCGAACGGATCTCCGGGCTGGACCTGGACGACTTCTTCACCACCTGGCTGCTCACCCCCGGTCGCCGGAGGTGGCCGGGGCGGCCCGCAAGGCCGGCCCGCCGGCCGAGCCGAGGTCCTGGACCAAGCTCCGCGAGTCGCACCGGCTCCTGACCCGCTGAGCGGGTGCGGGTGCCCGCCGACTCACGGGCGGGCACCCGCACCCGGTGCGCCAGAGGCGGACCGCGCACGCGCCGGGCCCGTCCGAGACAGGCCCGCCCGAGACAGGCCCGTCCGAGACAGGCCGCTGGAACAGGTCTCTTCGGGACAGGCCCGCCCGGGACAGGCCGGGATCGCCGGTCAGCGCGCGGCCAGGGGTTGGCGGGCCGGGTCCACCGGGGCGGGCAGGGCGCCCGTCCCACCCAGGTGGGCGTGGATGGCGGCGGCAGCGGCCCGGCCCTCGGCGATCGCCCAGACGATCAGCGAGGCGCCCCGGTGCATGTCGCCGGCGACGAAGACGCCGTCGGTGCCGGTCTGCCAGTCGGGCCGGGAGTCGATCGCGCCGCGCGGGTTGCGGCCGACCCCGAGCTGGTCGAGCAGCGGCTGCTCCTCGGTGCCCTCGAAGCCGATCGCCAGCAGCACCAGGTCGGCCGGCAGCTCCCGCTCCGAGCCGGGCAGCGGGGTGACGATGCGCCGCCCGTCGCGCTTCTCCACCGTCACCTCGGCGATCCGCACCGCCCGCACCTGGCCGGTGCCGTCGTCGACGAACTCCTGCACCGCGACGGCGAAGACCCGCTCGCCGCCCTCCTCGTGCGCCGGGTAGCTGCGCAGCAGCCACGGCCAGGTCGGCCACGGGTCCCGGGCCTCGTCCCGGGCCTGCGGCGGCTGCGGGTAGAGGTCCAACTGGTGTACGCCGGCCGCGCCTTGGCGGTGCGCCACGCCCAGGCAGTCCGCCGCCGTGTCGCCGCCACCGATGATCACGATGTGCTTCCCGGCCGCGTCGATCGGATTGCCGTCGGGCAGCACCGCCGTGTCGGGCCGGCCGCCCGCCGCCGCGGCGACCACCCGGTTGGCCGCGACCAGGTGGTCCATCGCCTGGTGCACGCCGCGCAGCCCGCGACCCGGGGTCTCCGGGGTGTCCCGGCCCTGGAGCGCGCCGCAGGCGAGCAGCACGGCGTCGTGCTCGGCGCGCAACTGCTCGGCGGTGACGTCGACGCCGACGTTCACCCCGGTGCGGAAGCGCACGCCCTCGGCGGAGAGCTGGGCCACGCGCCGGTCGATGTGGACCTTCTCCAGCTTGAAGTCGGGGATGCCGTACCGCAGGAGGCCGCCGATCGCGTCGTCGCGCTCGTACACCGTGACGGCGTGACCGGCGCGCGCGAGCTGCTGCGCGGCGGCGAGACCGGCGGGCCCCGAGCCGACCACGGCGACCGACCGGCCGGTCGGCGTCGACGCCGGGCGCGGCGACAGCCCGCCGCGCGCGACGGCCGCGTCGGCGATCTCCACCTCGACCTGCTTGATGGTGACCGGCTCGCCGCCGCCGATGCCGAGCACGCAGGCCGCCTCGCAGGGCGCCGGGCAGAGCCGGCCGGTGAACTCGGGGAAGTTGTTGGTGGCGTGCAGCGAGTCCACCGCGGCGTCCCAGTTGCCGGTGCGGACCAGGTCGTTCCAGTCCGGGATGCGGTTGCCCAGCGGGCAGCCGTCGTGGCAGAACGGGATGCCGCAGTCCATGCAGCGCGTCGCCTGCTCGCGGATCAGCTCCTCGCCGGCCGGCGGGTACACCTCGCGCCAGTCGCTGATCCGCACCGGCACCGGGCGGCGCGCGGGCAGCCGCCGGTTGTAGCGCAGGAAACCGTTCGGGTCAGGCACGAGCCACCTCCTGGACCGTCACCCGCGGGACGGGCATGGTCGGCACGGACTTCGCGGCGGGCGCGGAGAGCGCGCTCATCACCGCGTCGTCGACGTCGCGGCCGGCGGCTTCGGCGGCCCGCATGATCTCCAACACCCGGCGGTAGTCCCGGGGCACCACGGCGGTGAACTCCGCCACCGCTTCCGGCCAGCGCTTGAGCAGCCCTTCGGCGACCGCCGAGTCGGTCTCGGCGAAGTGCCGCTGCACCAGCTCGTGCAGCACCGCCTGCTCCTCCTCGGACAGCGTCGCCAGGTCGACCAGCTCCGTGTTGACCCGGCGCCGGTCCAGCTTGTGCACGAAGGCCGTGCCGCCGGACATGCCGGCGGCGAAGTTGCGGCCGGTCGGGCCCAGCACCACCACGGTCCCGCCGGTCATGTACTCGCAGCCGTGGTCACCGACGCCCTCGACGACGGCCACCGCGCCCGAGTTGCGTACGGCGAACCGCTCCCCCACCCGGCCCCGCAGGAACAGCTCGCCCGCGGTGGCCCCGTAGAGGATGGTGTTGCCGGCGATGGTCTGGTCCTCGGCCCGCTGCCCCGGCGCGGCGTCGCCGTCGAGGAAGGGGGCGGCGGCGTCCGGCCGCACGATGAGCCGACCGCCGGAGAGGCCCTTGCCCACGTAGTCGTTGGCGTCGCCGTGCAGCCGGAGGGTGACCCCGCCCGGAAGGAACGCGCCGAACGACTGGCCGGCGGTGCCGCGCAGTGTGAACTCGATCGTGTCGGCGGGCAGGCCGGCCCCGCCGAAGCGGCGGGTCACCTCGCCGCCGAGCATCGCGCCGACGCTGCGGTGCTCGTTGCGCACCGCCACCTCCACCCGCACCGGCGTACGGTCGTGCAGCGCCGGCCCGGCCAGGGCGATCAGCTCGTTGTCCAGCGCCAGCTCCAGGCCGTGGTCCTGGGCGCGTACGCCCCGGCGCGCGGCCCCGGCCGGCAGCTCCGGCAGGTGCAGCACGGGGGTCAGGTCGAGCCCGCCGGCCTTCCAGTGCGCGATCGCCGGGGCGACGTCGAGCAGCTCGGCCTGCCCGATGGCCTCCTCGATCGACCGCAGGCCCAGCTCGGCCAGGTAGCCGCGGACCTCCTCGGCGAGGAACAGGAAGAAGTTCTCCACGAACTCCGGCCGGCCGGTGAAGCGTTCCCGCAGCACCGGGTTCTGGGTGGCGATGCCGACCGGGCAGGTGTCGAGGTGGCAGACGCGCATCATGACGCAGCCCTCGACGATCAGCGGCGCGGTGGCGAAGCCGAACTCCTCGGCCCCGAGCAGCGCCGCGACCAGCACGTCCCGGCCGGTCTTGAGCTGCCCGTCGACCTGCACGGTGACCCGGTCGCGCAGCTTGTTGAGCAGCAGCGTCTGCTGCGCCTCGGCCAGCCCCAGCTCCCAGGGGGTGCCGGCGTGCTTGAGCGAGTTCAGCGGCGACGCGCCGGTGCCGCCGTCGTGGCCGGAGATCAGGATGACGTCGGCCTTGAGCTTCGCCACGCCCGCCGCCACGGTGCCGACGCCGACCTCGCTGACGAGCTTGACGTGCACCCGCGCGGACGGGTTGACGCACTTCAGGTCGTGGACGAGCTGCGCGAGATCCTCGATGGAGTAGATGTCGTGGTGCGGCGGCGGGGAGATCAGGCCGACGCCCGGCGTGGCGTGCCGGGTACGGGCGATCCACGGCCAGACCTTGTTGCCGGGCAGCTGCCCACCCTCGCCGGGCTTGGCGCCCTGCGCCATCTTGATCTGGAGGTCGTCGGCGTTGACCAGGTACTCGCTGGTCACCCCGAACCGGCCGCTGGCGATCTGCTTCACGGCGGAACGGCGGGTCGGGTCGTGCAGCCGCTCGACGTCCTCGCCGCCCTCGCCGGTGTTGGACTTGCCGCCGAGCCGGTTCATCGCGATCGCCAGGGTCTCGTGCGCCTCCGCCGAGATCGACCCGTACGACATGGCGCCGGTGGCGAACCGCTTGACGATCTCGGTGGCCGGCTCGACCTCGTCGATCGGCACCGGGGGCCGCACGCCGGTACGCAGGGTGAACAGCCCGCGCAGCGAGCCGGCCCTCGCGGCCAGCTCGTCGACCTTGGCCGTGTACTGGCGGAAGACATCGTACTGGCGGCTGCGGGTGGCGTGCTGGAGCAGGAAGACCGTCTCCGGGTTGAACAGGTGCAGCTCGCCCTCGCGGCGCCACTGGTACTCGCCGCCCACCTCCAGCCGGCCGGTGGCCTCGGCGCCAGGCGGCGGCCAGGCCACGGCGTGCCGGGCGGCGACCTCGGCGTGGATGCCGTCCAACCCGATCCCGCCGATCTTGCTCGGGGTGCCCCGGAAGTAGCGCTGGACCAGCTTGGCGTCCAGCCCAACGGCCTCGAAGACCTGCGCCCCGCAGTACGACGACACCGTCGAGATGCCCATCTTCGACATGATCTTCAGGACGCCCTTGCCGAGGCCCTTGACGTAGTTGCGGACCGCCTTCGCCGGATCCGTGCCGACGAGCGCCCCGGTGGAGATCATGTCCTCCACCGACTCGAACGCCAGGTACGGGTTCACCGCCGCCGCGCCGTAGCCGATCAGCACCGCCGCGTGGTGCACCTCGCGGCAGTCGCCGGACTCCACGATCAACGCCACCTGGGTGCGGGTCTGCTCGCGCACGAGGTGCTGGTGCACGGCGGCGGTGAGCAGCAGCGACGGGATGGGGGCGAGGTCGGCGTTGGAGTCGCGGTCCGACAGCACCAGGATGCGTACGCCGTCCTCGATGGCCTCGGAGACGTGCCGGCAGATCTCCGTCAGCCGGGCCTTGATCCCAGCGCCGCCCTCCCGGATCCGGTAGAGCCCGGAGACCCGGACCGCCTTGAACCCGGGCAGGTCGCCGTCCTCGTCGATGGAGAGGATCTTCGCCAGCTCGTCGTTGTCGATCACCGGGTACGGCAGCACGATCTGCCGGCAGCTCGCCGGGCCCGGGTCGAGCAGGTTGCCCTCCGGCCCGATGGTCGACGCCAGGCTGGTCACCAGCTCCTCGCGGATGGCGTCCAGCGGCGGGTTGGTGACCTGCGCGAAGAGCTGGTGGAAGTAGTCGTAGAGCAGCCGCGGCCGGGTGGACAGCGGGGCGATCGGGGTGTCGGTGCCCATCGAGCCGAGCGGCTCGGCGCCCGTGCGCGCCATCGGCGCGAGCAGGATCTTCAGCTCCTCCTCGGTATAGCCGAAGGTCTGCTGGCGGCGGCGTACCGAGTCGTGGGTGTAGACGGTGTGCTCGCGCGGGGGCAGGTCGGTCAGCTCGATCAGCCCGGCGTGCAGCCAGTCGGCGTACGGCTGCTCGGCCGCCAGCTCCGCCTTGATCTCCTCGTCGTGCACGATGCGGCCGGCGACGGTGTCGACCAGGAACATCTTGCCCGGCTGGAGGCGGCCCTTGGCGACCACCCGGGCCGGGTCGAGGTCGAGCACGCCCGCCTCGCTGCCCAGCACCACGAGCCCGTCGTCCGTACGCCACCAGCGGCCCGGGCGCAGCCCGTTGCGGTCGAGCACGGCGCCGACGACGTCGCCGTCGGTGAAGGCGACCGAGGCCGGCCCGTCCCACGGCTCCATCAGGCTCGCGTGGAAGCGGTAGAAGGCGCGCTTGTCGGCGGCCATGTCGGGGTCGTTCTCCCACGCCTCGGGGATCATCATCAGCACCGCGTGGGGCAGACTCCGCCCGGCCAGGTGCAGCAGTTCGAGGACCTCGTCGAAGTTCGCCGAGTCGGAGGCGGCGGGCGTGCAGACCGGGAAGACCCGGCGGATGTTGCCCGGCAGGTTCGGGGTACGCAGCAGCGCCTCGCGCGCCTGCATCCAGTTGCGGTTGCCGCGGATGGTGTTGATCTCGCCGTTGTGCGCGATCAGCCGGTACGGGTGCGCCAGCGGCCAGGACGGGAACGTGTTGGTGGAGAACCGGGAGTGCACCAGCGCGATCGCGCTCTCCACCCGCTCGTCGGCCAGCTCCGGGTAGAACGCCGGGAGCTGGTCGGGGGTGAGCATGCCCTTGAACACCATGGTCCGTGCGGACAGCGACGGGAAGTATGCCGGCACGCCCCGCTCGGCGCTCTCCCGCTCGGCCTGCTTGCGTACGCAGAACGCGACCCGCTCCAGCTCGACGCCGCCCAGGGGCGACCCGGCCGGCCCGGCCGCCGAGTCGGTGAGCCGGTGCGCGGCGAGGAAGAGCTGCCGCACCCGGGGCATCGCCGCGAGGGCGGTCTCGCCGAGGCCGCCCGGGTCGACCGGCACGTCCCGCCAGCCGAGCACGTCGGCCCCCTCGACCAGCGCGTACTTCTCCACCACGCGGCGGGCGCGGGCCTCGGCGGCGTCGTCGTCGGGAAGGAAGACCAGGCCGGTGGCGTACTCGCCGGCGGGCGGCAGCGGGAAGTCCACCACCGCGCGCAGGAACGCGTCCGGGATCTGGATCATGATGCCCGCGCCGTCGCCGGTGTTGGGTTCCGCGCCTCGGGCTCCCCGGTGGTCCAGCCGGCAGAGCGCGTCGAGGCCGTTGACCACGACCGCGTGCGAGCGCCGCCCGTGCAGGTCCGCCACGAAGGCCACACCGCAGGCGTCGTGCTCCTGCGCGGGGTCGTAGAGCCCGGCCGCGGGCGCTCCCGGGCCGAGGTGCGGGGCCTGCTTCGGGCTGCTGTGAGGGTACGGAAAGGCCACCGGGCCTCCTGTCGTCGCTCAGGGTGGATCTCGATCGGGACGACGTCGGCCCTCAAGGGTCTATTGAGTCTACGTTAGGGTCCGGAGCGCAAGGCCAGTGCAGATTGATCACACCTTCCAGACTCTGGGACGTGTAGTCTCGCGCGGTGGATTTTCTTGACAGGGACCTGTTCGGTCGGCTGGAGCGCTTCTACGACGCGGTGCCCCGGGACGCGGCCCGTACGGAGGAGCACGGCGCCCTCGTCCTCTTCGTCCGCGAAGGCGCCGGTTGGCCGTTCTACGCCCGGCCCCGACTCGACGCCACCGAGGCGCCGTCGCTGGCGGACATCACGGCCGTACGCGAGCGGCAGCGCGAACTCGGCCTGCCCGAGGCCCTCGAATGGGTGCACGAGACCACCCCCGACCTGCTGGCCGTGGCCCGCTCGGCGGGGCTGTCGGTGCTGGAGGCGCCGCTGATGGTGCTCGACCCGGCCGCCCTGCCCGACCCGGGGACCCTCACCGACGTACCGCTTCGGGTGCTCGACGGGGCGGCGCCCGACTTCGCGGCGGACGTGGCGGCGCGGGGGGCGGTCGCCGCCGTCGGGTTCTCCGCGGCCGGCACCGCGCCCGGCGAGGCTGGCCCCGCCCAGCGGGACGCCGCGATGGCCGAGCTGGACGAGGCGGCGCTCGACGAGGAGCGGACCAGCGTCGCGGACGGCCGGCGGCTGTCGGTGCTGGCGGAGACGCCCGCCGAGGGCGCGCTGGCCAGCGGGATCGCGATGCGGGTCGGCGACGTCGCCGAGATCGCCGGCGTGGCCACCCTGCCGGCCGCCCGCCGCCGTGGCCTGGGTGCGGCGGTCACCGCCACGCTGGCCCGCGAGCTGCTGGCCGCCGGCACCGACCTGGTCTTCCTCTCGGCGGGCAGCGAGGACATCGCCAGGGTCTACCTGCGCGTCGGCTTCCGCCGCGTCGGCACCGCCTGCATCGCCGAACCCACCCCCGTCACCCCCTGACCGGGCGCCCCACCCCGGCAGCAGCGGGGGGTGAGCCCTCGGGGGTGGGGAGGGGTCAGGTCGGGGGGCGCCACTGGGCGGCCGTGGTGGCGGCCGTCGAGAGCAGGCGGGGGCTCAGGGCGCCCAGGGCGACGTCGCGGGCGCGCAGCGCCAGCGGGCCCCGGGCCTTCAGCACCGCCGACATCCGGCGGGTCTGCCGGACCACCGTCGCCGCCCGGGGCCGGCGCACCCGGTCGTACGCCGTCACCGCGTCGGGCAGCCGGGACTCGCGCAGCAGCGAGGCGAGGGTGGCGGCGTCCTCGAAGGCGAGGCAGGCGCCCTGGCCGAGGTGCGGCGGCATGGCGTGCGCGGCGTCGCCGAGCAGCACCACCCCGCCCGGGCCGGTCGGGAAGCCGTACGACCTCGGCAGCGGCCGCAGCTCGCGGATCTCCTGCTGCACCAGGTCGGTCGGGTCGGTGGCGTCGAGCAGGTCGGCGATCGGCGCGGGCCAGCCCGCGTACCAGCGGCGGAGCAGGGCGAGCTGGGTCTCCGGCGGTTCCGGGCGGGGCGCGCCGACGGCGGTGGCCACCCAGTAGATGCCGCCCCGGCTGGAGCCGCCCGAGGAGCCGCGCTCGCCCAGCGAGGCGGACACGAAGCGGTAGCCGGCACCGAGCACCTCGCCGCCGACGGGCCGGTCGGCGGGCAGCTTCGGGGCCCGGTACCAGGGGATCACCGCCCGCCAGGCGGCGCAGCCGGAGCTGATTACGCCCGACTCGGGGGCGAGCTGCCGGCGGACCGCGCTGTCGGTGCCGTCGGCGGCGACGACCAGGTCGGCCTCGATGGTGTGCCGGCCGTCGCCGACCGAGGGGCGCTCCCCGGACACGGCGCGGACCGTCCGCACGGTCACCCCGGTGCGCAGCTCGACCTCGTCGCCCAGGCCGGCGATCAGCGCGTCGTGCAGGTCCTCCCGGTGCACCACCACCGGCATCCGGTCGGCCGGGGTGGGGCGGGGCTGCACCAGCCAGTGCCCGTCCGGGCGGCGCACCCCGCCGTCGGGGAGCCCGGTGGCGATCGCCTCCAGGCCGGCGCCGAGGCCCAGGGCGCGCAGCGCGCGTACGCCGTTGGGCCAGAGCGCCACGGCGGTCGGCTCGGGACGGACGCGGTCGGCACGCTCCAGCAGGGTGACCCGCCAGCCGGAGCGGGCCAGCGCGCCGGCGACCGCGAGGCCGCCGATCCCGGCGCCGACCACGACCGCGCTACGCATGGGGTGCTCCTTCTCAGCTGTCGCGGTCGGCGGGCCGGGTGCCCGTGGCCCCGGCCCGGTCCTCCGGGGTCTCCCCGTCGGGGGTGGCACCGGACCCGGGGGCGGCGTCCGCACCGGCCGACGGCGCGTCGACCGACCCGGGCGCGGCCGCCCCGTCCGGCCCGGCCGGCGCCTCGCCGGTCTCCCGCCAGTGCCGGTACTGCTCCTCGCTGACCACGCGGTAGCCCTCCGGGGCGGCCGGCCGGGCGCCGGCCTCCCGCGCGGACAGGTCGACCTGCGAGACGTCGGAGTCGACGACCGGTTCCGGCGTCGCGGCGGGGCCGACCGGGACGAGGTACTCCCGGGGGCCGCGCACCCGCACGAAGTAGGCCAGGGCGCCGAGGAAGACCAGGCCGGCGGTCCAGACGTTCAGGCGTACGCCGAGGATGGTGTTCGCCTCGTCGGTGCGCATCAGCTCGATCCAGAACCGCCCGGCCGTGTAGCCCATCACGTAGAGCGCGAACGCCCGTCCCCGGCCGAGACGCAGCTTGCGGTCGAGGACGAGGACGAGCGCGGCCACGCCGAGATTCCACAGCAGCTCGTAGGCGAACGTCGGGTGGTAGAGGCCCGGTTCGAGGATCGGCTGGCCGGCGTCGTCGCGCAGCGCGTGCCCCGGGTTGTCCGGGTCCATCCGGTGGATCTCCAGCCCCCAGGGCAGGCTGGTCCGGCCGCCGTAGAGCTCGTTGTTGAACCAGTTGCCGAGGCGGCCGATCGCCTGCGCCAGCGGCAGGCCGGGCGCCAGCGCGTCGGCGACCACCGCGAACGGGATGCCGAGCTGCCGGGCCGCGAGCCACGCGCCGACGGCCCCGCCGGCCACCGCGCCCCAGATGCCGAGACCGCCCTCCCAGATGGCGAACGCCTTCATCGGGTCGCCGCCGGTGCCGAAGTACTTCTCCGGCGAGGTGATCACGTGGTAGATGCGGGCGCCGATGATGCCGGCCGGCACCGCCCAGACCGCGATGTCGAGGACCGCACCGGGGGCGACGCCGCGCTGGCGCAGCCGCCGCTCGGTGACCCAGCAGGCCACCACGATGCCGACGATGATGCACAGCGCGTACGCCCGGATCGGCACCGGTCCGAGCTGCCAGACGGCGGTGCTGGGGCTGGGCAGAGCCGCCTGGGGGGTCAGCGAGGCGAGAGTCACGGATGCACACGCTACCGCCGTGGGCCCCTCCGGTGGCACCCCGGTCCACCGTCCGCCGGTACCGGTGACTTCTGGTTTGCGCCGCCGTAGGCTCTTTGTCCATGAGCGCGCTCACCTGGGCGGTCGCCGCGGTCGTCACCGACGACGCCGGCCGGGTGCTGCTGTGCCGGCAGGGGCGGGGCGAGCGCCACGGGCTGCCCGGTGGGCGGCTGCGCCCGGCCGAGAGCCCCGTGCACGCCGCCACGCGCGACATCCGGGCCGAGACCGGGTGGGAGGTCGAGGTCGTCGACCTGGTTGGCCTCTACCACCTCGCCGGGTGGTGCGGGCCGTCGCCGGTGGCGCGCGCGGCTTCGGCGGCCGGGCGGGCCGGGCCGCTGCCCGACGTCCTGGTGCACGTCTTCCGTGCGCGTACGCGGGGGTCGGGGCCGGTCGGCGACCCGGCGGGCGGCTGCCGGCTGTCCTGGCACCACCCCTCGGCCCTGCCCGAGGCGCTCACCCCGACCACCCGGGCGGCGCTCACCGACGCCCTGGCGGGCCGCTCCGGCGTGCTGCGTGACGCCGCCCCGGGCGATCCGGCGCCGGCGGCGGGCCACCCACCGGGGCAGCGGAGCACCCCGCCGGCCGACCGGACACCCCAGCACTGACCCCGGGGCGGAACGCGACCTGGCCCGCCGGGTCGGGGTCACCCCACTCGGCGGCGGGGAGGGCGCGGTCGGGCTCAGCGGGCAGGGTTGCGGACGCCCTCGGCGAGTTCCGCGCTCAGCGCGCGCAGGGCGGCCAGCCCGGACGCCTCGTCCGACGCGTCGAGCAGGCAGCGGATCAGGGCGCTGCCGACGATGACGCCGTCGGCGTACCCGGCGACGGTGCCGGCCTGCGCGCCCGTGCCGACGCCCAGCCCGACGCCGACCGGCAGGTCGGTGACCTCCCGCACCCGCGACACGAGGACGGGCGCCGCGTCGGACGTCTGCGCCCGGGCGCCGGTCACTCCCATGATCGCGGTGGCGTAGACGAAGCCCCGGCAGTGCCCGACGGTCATCGCCAGCCGCGCGTCGGTCGAGGACGGCGAGACCAGGAAGGTGCGGTCCAGCCCGTACGCGTCCGAGGCGGCGAGCCACTCGCCGGCCTCCTCGGGGATCAGGTCGGGGGTGACCAGCCCGGTGCCCCCGGCCGAGGCGAGGTCCCGGGCGAAGGCGTCGACGCCGTACCGCTCGACCGGGTTCCAGTAGGTCATCGTGACCACGGGCGCCCCGGTGGCCGCGACCGCCTCGATGACGCGCAGCGTGTCCCTGGTGCGTACGCCGCCGGCGAGGGCGATGTCGCTGGCCTTCTGGATCACCGGCCCGTCCATCACCGGGTCGGAGTACGGGATCTCGACCTCGATCACGTCGACACCGGCCTCGACCATGGCGGTCATCGCGGCGATGCTGCCCTCGACGGTCGGGAAGCCGGCCGGCATGCAGCCGACCAGCACGGCCCGCCCGTCGGCGCGGGCCTTGTCGAAGGCCACCCCGATCCGGCTCACGTTCTCACTGCTCCTTGTCGAGGATGCCGAAGTAGTCGCCGGCGGTGTGCACGTCCTTGTCGCCCCGGCCGGAGAGGTTGACCACGATGGTGGGCTCCCGGCCCAGCTCCGCGGTGAGCTTCGGGGCGATCTTGAGGGTGCCGGCGAGCGCGTGGGCGCTCTCGATCGCCGGGATGATGCCCTCGGTGCGGCAGAGCAGCTCGAACGCGGCCATCGCCTCGTCGTCGTTCACCGGCAGGTAGGTCGCGCGGCCGCTGTCGTGCAGCCAGGCGTGCTCCGGCCCGACGCCCGGGTAGTCCAGCCCGGCGGAGATCGAGTGCGACTCGCACGTCTGCCCGTCGGCGTCCTGGAGCACGTACGTCCGGGTGCCGTGCAGCACCCCGGCGGAGCCGCCGGTGATGCTGGCGGCGTGCCGGCCGGTCTCCACCCCGTCGCCGCCGGCCTCGAAGCCGTACAGGCGCACGTCGGGGTCGCCGACGAAGGCGTGGAAGATGCCCAGCGCGTTGGAGCCGCCGCCGACGCAGGCGGTGACGGCGTCCGGCAGCGCGCCGGTCAGGTCCAGGCACTGCTGGCGCGCCTCGTCGCCGATGCCCCGGACGAAGTCGCGGACCATCGCCGGGAAGGGGTGCGGCCCGGCGGCGGTGCCGATCAGGTAGTGGGTGTCGTCGACGTTGGCGACCCAGTCGCGCATCGCCTCGTTCATCGCGTCCTTGAGGGTGCGCGAGCCGTTGGTGACGGGGACGACGGTGGCGCCGAGCATCCGCATCCGGGCCACGTTGAGCGCCTGCCGCTCGGTGTCGACCTGGCCCATGTAGACCACGCAGTCGAGGTCGAACAGGGCGGCGGCGGTGGCGGTGGCGACGCCGTGCTGGCCGGCGCCGGTCTCCGCGATCACCCGGCGCTTGCCCATCCGTTTGGTCAGCAGGGCCTGGCCGAGCACGTTGCGCACCTTGTGCGCCCCGGTGTGGTTGAGGTCCTCGCGCTTGAGCAGCACCCGCGCGCCCACCTTGGCGGAGAACCGCTGCGCCGCGTAGAGCAGCGAGGGGGTGCCGGCGTAGTCGCGCAGCAGGGCGCCGAACTCGGCCCGGAACGACTCGTCGGCCATCGCCGCGCGGTGCGCCGCGTCCAGCTCGTCGAGCGCCGCGACCAGCGCCTCCGGTACGAACCGACCGCCGAAGCGGCCGAAGTGGCCGGCGGGGTCGGGCAGCGGACCGGCCGGTGCGGCCAACGCGTCGGCGCTCATGAGATGGTCCTCTCGGTGCTGACGAACCGGCGCGTGATCAGCGCACCGGGCGGGGCGTGGCCGGGTGGTTGCCGGCGTTGACCAGCTCGGCCACCGCCTCGCGGGGGCTCTTCTGGGTGACCAGGCCCTCGCCGACCAGGACCGCGTCGGCGCCCGCCGAGGCGTACCGGATGAGGTCGTGCGGGCCGCGCACCCCCGACTCCGCGATCTTGACGACGCTGCTGGGCAGGCCGGGCGCGATCCGCTCGAACACCGAGCGGTCGACCTCCAGGGTACGCAGGTTGCGGGCGTTGACCCCGATCACCTGGGCACCGGCCTCCAGGGCGCGGTCGGCCTCCTCCTCGTCGTGGACCTCGACCAGCGCGGTCATGCCCAGCGACTCGATCCGCTCCAGCAGGCCGACGAGGGCGTTCTGCTCCAGCGCGGCGACGATCAGCAGCACCAGGTCGGCGCCGTGCGCGCGGGCCTCGTGCACCTGGTAGCTGGAGACGACGAAGTCCTTGCGCAGCACCGGGATGCTGACGGCGGCGCGGACGGCGGCCAGGTCGTCGAGCGAACCGCCGAACCAGCGCCCCTCGGTGAGCACGCTGATCGCCCGCGCGCCGCCGGCGGCGTAGTCGCCGGCCAGGTCGGCCGGGTCGGCGATCTCGGCCAGCCGCCCCTTGGACGGCGACGAGCGCTTCACCTCGGCGATCACGGCGACGCCCGGCTTGCGCAGGGCCGCGTACGCGTCCAACGGCGGCGGCGCGGCGGCGGCCAGGTCGCGGATCCGCTCCAGCGGAACCTGCTCCTGTCGCCGGGCGACGTCCTCACGCACGCCGGCCAGGATCTCGTCGAGCACGCCTACGGACGCCGCCGGACCGGCCTCGTCCCCCTCCGCGTGCGCATGCTCAGCAGTCACCAACGGACTCCCCTCTCCGGGTGTCATGGGCCGATGCTAGGGGGCGCCACCTGGCGACGGGCGCCGGGGGTATGGCGTGCCTCACGAGATGGGCTGGGGCATAATGGCCGACCTCCGGTGAACGGAATGTCACGCAGGGCGACCATGCCCCACGACGAACGCCACCCGACCATCCCCGCCTCCGCCCCCCAGGTCATCGACGTGATCCTATCTCGTGGCGCGGTCGGCCGCCCGGTCCGGCGCCCGCCGCCGACGCCCGTCGATGGTGTGACCTACCTCAAGGTCGAACGGCCCTTTGCCTGGTGGCGGGCCTGCGAGCAGTGTTGACGTGTCGGTCACCACGGCGAAACGTGAACCGGCGAGCATCGTCCTCGGGCAGACTCGATGACGCGCCTGCCCCACCGTCACCAACGATCCTCCGCGGGGTGATCATGAGCACTGTCGAGCCGCACCAGCCCATCGGACTGACGACCGTCTCCCGTACCGTCGCGTCGCTCGCCGTCGGCGTGGTCCACACCCTGGAGCGCGCCGTGGTGGGCGAGGCACGGATGCGCACCGCGCGGGGCAACGCCTGGGAGGCGGTCTGCGCCGACCGGGCCCGGGCGGAGCAGCGGGCCGAGCTCGACCGCCTGGTGGCGGAGCTGGCGGCGGCCCGCGCCGCCGCCCGCGAGCGCCAGCCGGTCAGCTGACCGTCGGGTCCTCGCCCCGGTCCAGCGCGTCCCACGCCTCGGTGGTCTGCCGGCCGGTGACCCGGTCGCCCTCGCCCCGGCCGTTCCCACCCCGGGCGGCCGGCGCGGCGTCCCCCGCCGGCCGCCGCTCGTAGCGGGCGCCCATCGCCGGCCAGTGGCGCCCCCGCAGCGCCGTCAGCAGCCCGCCCGCCGTGGCGAGCACCCCGCCGAGCAGGCAGAGCGCCGGCCAGTGCCGGGCGACCTCGCCGTCGAACGCGGCGACCAGGCCGTAGCCGCCGCCGGCCGCCACGGCCGCGCCGAGCACGCACAGCAGCCCGCCCAGCAGCCGCCGCGCCCGCCCCCGGGTGGCGAGCACCGCCCCGCCGCCGGCCAGCCCGACCAGGGCCAGCGCCGGCAGCCAGGGCAGCAGGCCGGCGCCCGTGCGGGCGTCGCGTACCGGCGGCAGCGGGGTGGGCCGGGCGGTCAGCTCGACCGCCCAGGTGCGGGTCGACGCCCACAGCGCCAGGCCCGCGCCGGCCACGCAGAGCAGCACGGCGTACGTCAGCTCGCGCCGCTGCGCGCCCCGGCCCGCGTCGCTCGCCGGAGCGGTCCCCGGCTCGGCGGCCGTCACCGGGCGGGCCGGAGGGTCTCGGCGGCGGCGATGGCGGCGAGCACGGCGGCGGCCTTGTTCCGGGTCTCCTGGTCCTCGGCGGCCGGGTCGGAGTCGGCCACCACCCCCGCCCCGGCCTGCACGTACGCCCTGCCGTCGCGCATCAGCGCGGTGCGGATCGCGATCGCCATGTCCAGGTCGCCGCCGAAGCCGAAGTAGCCCACGGTGCCGCCGTAGATGCCGCGCCGGACCGGCTCCAGCTCCTCGATGATCTCCATGGCCCGCACCTTGGGCGCGCCGGAGAGAGTGCCGGCGGGGAAGGTCGCGGCCAGCGCGTCGAAGGCCGTACGGTCCTCGCGCAGCGTGCCGACCACGGTCGAGACGATGTGCATGACGTGGCTGTAGCGCTCGATGGTGGCGAACTCCGGCACCTCGACCGTGCCCGGGCGGCAGACCCGGCCCAGGTCGTTGCGGCCCAGGTCGACAAGCATCACGTGCTCGGCCCGCTCCTTCGGGTCGGCGAGCAGCTCCGCGGCGAGGCGGGCGTCGGCCTCGGGGGTGCCACCGCGCGGCCGGGTGCCGGCGATCGGGTGCAGCAACGCCCGCCGCCGCCCCTCGGCGTCGCTGGTCACCTTCAGGTGCGCCTCCGGCGAGGACCCGACGATGTCGAAGCCGTCGAAGCGCAGCAGGTACATGTATGGGCTGGGATTGGTCGTGCGCAGCACGCGGTAGACGTCCAGCGGGTCGGCGTGCGTGTCCCGCTCGAACCGCTGGGCCAGCACGATCTGGAAGCACTCGCCGGCCCGGATCGCCTCCTTGGCCGCCTCGACGGCCTTCGGGTAGCCGCCCTCGGGCGTACGGCTGCGCACCTCGCCCGCCGGGGGTCGCCCGACGGTCGAGACCATCGGCGGGATCGGCCGGGACAGCGCGGTGGTCATCGCGTCGAGCCGCCCGACGGCGTGGTGGTAGGCCGCCGTGACCTCAGCGTCGCGGTCCGGCTCGGACAGCGGCGGCAGGATCGCGTTGGCGACGAGGATCGCCGAGCCGTCGTAGTGGTCCAGCACCACCAGGTCGGTGGCGAGCATCATGCCCAGCTCGGGCACGCCCAGGTCGTCCTCGGTCAGCTCGGGCAGCCGCTCGAACCGCCGGATCAGCTCGTAACCCAGGTAGCCGACCATGCCGCCGGTGAGCGGGGGCATGCCGCTGGCCGCGTCCCACGCCGGGCCGGCGAGCGCCTCGACGGTCTCGCGCAGCACCCGGACCGGGTCGCCGGAGGTGGGCAGGCCCGCCGGTGGGCGCCCCGTCCACACCGCGGCGCCGTCCCGCTCGGTCAGCGTGGCGCTGCTGCGTACGCCGATGAACGAGTAGCGCGACCAGGCCAGGCCGGCCGAGCCGACGCCCTGCTCGGCGGACTCCAGCAGGAACGTCCCCGGGCCGCCGGCGAGCTTGCGGTAGACGCCGACGGGGGTCTCCGCGTCGGCGAGCAGCCGGCGGGTGACCGGCACGACCCGCCAGCGGGCGGCCAGCTCGGTGAAGGTGGCCGGGTCCGGGCTGACCGCGCCGTCGGTGCGGGACCGCCCGCCGTTCGCGGCGGCGGGACCGGGCGCGCTCACCGGGCACCCGCCCCGTCCCCGCCGACCGGCAGCTCGGTGAAGAAGCAGGTGCGGTGCCCCGTGTGGCAGGCCGCGCCGACCTGGTCGACGTCGACCAGCAGCGCGTCGCCGTCGCAGTCCAGCGCCACGGCGCGGACGTACTGGTGGTGCCCGGAGGTGGCGCCCTTGACCCAGTACTCCCGGCGGCTGCGCGACCAGTAGGTGGCCCGGCCGGTGGTCAGAGTGCGGTGCAGCGCCTCGTCGTCCATCCAGGCGACCATCAGCACCTCGCCGGAGTCGTGCTGGCGGACCACGGCGGCCACCAGGCCGTCTGGGGTGCGGCGCAGCCGGGCGGCGATGGCCGGGTCGAGCCGGGACGGACGGACCGCGCCGTCGGCCGCGGGCTCCTGCGGACTGGGGTGGGCGCCGGTCGCGGGCGCGTCAGGTACGGGCACAGTGACCCATTGTCCCGGACGCGGGGCGGGCACGGGTGACGGCTCCCGCCGGGGCCGCGGCGGCCGGTGGGCGGGCCGGGTCAGCTGGTCGACGTAGCGGTCCAGCCGGCCGTCGGTCAGGGCGTCGGCCAGGTCCGCGCCGGCGGCCCGCGCGACCTCGGCGGCGTACGGGCGGATCAGCGGCAGAACGCCGCCGACCAGGCGGGCCGCGGCGGCGCAGAGCTGGCCGGCGGAGCCGGGCCGCAGGCCGAGGCAGAGCAGCAGGTCCTCCCGGTAGTTCGGGGGCGCCACGGGCAGGTCGAGGGCGGCGGCGAAGGCCGCCCGCCGGGAGGTCACCCGGACCGTGGGGTTGGCCAGCCGCAGCACGGACGGGCAGAGCCGGGCCAGGTCGGCGGCGGCCAGCCGGACGCCCAGGTGGTCGTCGGCGTCCCGCGCGCCGGCCACCTTACCGAGCGTCGCGATCAGCTCCTCCAACTGCGGCTCACCGGCGGGATGGCAGAGCACCGGCAGGTCGATCCGGGGCCGCCAGTGCGGGTCCGCCCACAGCAGCCGGACCGGCGCCGTCACCGGCAGCCCGAACGCCCAGTCGGCGGGCTCGCCGAGGCGGCTCAGCCAGGAGCGGACGTCGCGGGCGGCCACCGAGACGTGGGTCAGCCGGCCCCCGTGCTCGGCCAGGAACGCCCGGCGGGCGGCGTACGGGGCGCCGGCGAGCAGCACGTCGACGTCGACGTCGCTGTGCGCGGTGGCGGCCCGCCGGGCGTGGCTGCCGCGCAGCATGATGCCGACCACGGGCTGCTCGGCGCCGGCCCGCAACCGGGCCGCCCATTCGCCGAGGAACCTCTCGTCCGGTGACGCAGCGTGACCCACGGCGCCATCGTGCCGTACGTCCGATCAGGGCGCAATGCCCTATGCCGCGCCTGATGCCCGTTGGCGGACCCGCTGTCCGGATCCGAAGGCTAATGCCCGACCAATCGCACGGTCGCCTCGGGGTACCGGGCCCCGGCGACCCCCGCCCGGCGGACATCTCCGTTAGGGTGGAGTTCAACGGATGATGAGTTTCCCCGGAGGCGCCGGTGGACGAGGCGATCGCCGTACGCGACCTGGTCGTCGAGCGGGGCGGGCGGCGGGTGCTGCACGGCCTCAGCACGCGCGTGCCGCGCGGTTCGGTCACCGGGCTGCTCGGCCCCAGCGGCAGCGGCAAGACCACGCTGCTGCGGGCGGTGGTCGGCGTGCAGGTGGTCGGCGCCGGCACGGTGACCGTGCTGGGGCGCCCCGCCGGTTCGCCGGAGCTGCGCCGCCGCGTCGGCTACCTCACCCAGGCGCCCAGCGTCTACGCCGACCTGACGGTGCGGGAGAACGCGCGCTACTTCGCCGCCCTGCACGGCCGGGGGCGGGCCGACGCCGACCGGGCGGTCGCCGAGGTCGGGCTCGGGTCCGCCGCCGGCCAGCTGGTCGGCACCCTCTCCGGCGGGCAGCGCAGCCGGGCGTCGCTGGCCTGCGCCCTGGTGGGGGAACCGGAACTGCTCGTCCTCGACGAACCCACCGTCGGTCAGGACCCGGTGCTGCGGGCCGACCTGTGGGCCCGGTTCCACGCCATGGCCGCCGCCGGCACCACCCTGCTGGTCTCCAGCCACGTCATGGACGAGGCGGCCCGCTGCGACCGGCTGCTGCTGATCCGCGAGGGGCGGCTGATCGCCGACGACACCCCCGACGCGGTCCGCGCCGCCGCCGGCATCGACGACCTGGACGAGGCGTTCCTGCGGTTGATCAGGGCGGGCGCCGCCGGACGGGAGGCGACGTGAACCCCCGGATCCTGGCCGCCACCACCGGCCGCATCCTGCGCCAGCTGCGGCACGACCGGCGCACCGTGGCGCTGCTGCTGGTGGTCCCGTCGGCGCTGCTCGCCCTGGTCCACTCCATGTACGTCGACCAGCCGTCGACGTTCGACCGGGTCGCCCTGGTGATGCTCGGCTTCTTCCCCTTCGTGGTCATGTTCCTGGTGACCAGCATCGCGATGCTGCGCGAGCGCACCACGGGCACGCTGGAGCGGCTGCTCACCACCCCGCTGGGCAAGCTCGACCTGCTCTTCGGCTACGGCATCGCGTTCGGGCTGGCCGCGGTGGTCCAGGCGGTCGTCGCGTCCGTGGTCGCGTACGGGGTCTTCGGGCTGGACACCGCCGGCCACAGCGGGCTGGTGGTCCTGGTCGCCGCGCTGAACGCGGTGCTCGCCGTCGCGCTCGGGCTGTTCTGCAGCGCCTTCGCCCGCACCGAGTTCCAGGCCGTGCAGTTCATGCCGGTCGTGGTGGTGCCCCAGCTGCTGCTCTGCGGGCTCTTCGTGCCCCGGGGCGAGATGGCGGGCTGGTTGCAGGCGGTCAGCGACGCGCTGCCCCTGTCGTACGCCGTCGAGGCCCTCCAGGAGGTCGGCGCCCACGCCGAGCCGACCGGCACGATGTGGCGGGACGTGGCGGTGGTCGCCGGCGCGGCGGCGCTGGCGCTGGTGCTCGCCGCGGCCACCCTCCGGCGGCGCAGCGGCTGAGCGGAGGGCGACGATGGCGCGGCGGACCGGACGACGACCCGGCAACCCGGACACCCGGCAGGCCATCCTCGACGCGGCCCGCGCCGCCTTCGCCGAGCGGGGCTTCGACGGGGCCTCGATCCGGGCCGTCGCCGCCGCCGCGCGGGTGGACCCGGCGCTGGTGCACCACTACTTCGGCAGCAAGGACCGGCTCTTCCTGGCCGCGATGCACGCGCCGGTCGACCCGGCCGAGCTGCTGCCGAGCGTGCTCGCGGGCGACCGCGCGGGGCTCGGGGAGCGGCTGGTGCGCACCTTCCTCGGCGTCTGGGACTCCCCGGCCGGCACCGCCGGCGTGGCCCTGCTGCGCTCGGCGGTGAGCAACGAGTGGACCGCCCGGCTGCTGCGGGAGTTCCTGGTCACCCAGGTGCTGCGCAGGGTCCTCGACCAGCTCGACGCCGACCCGGCCGAGCTGCCGCTGCGCGGCTCGCTGGTGGCCAGCCAGCTGATCGGGCTGGCCATGATGCGGCACGTGGTCCGGCTGGAACCGGTCGCCTCGGCCGCCCCGGAGACGCTCGTCGCGGCGGTCGGCCCCACCGTGCAGCGCTACCTGACCGGCGACCTCGCCGAGGTCTTCGCCGGCTGACCGGACGGCCGGGGCGGCGGCACCGGTCAGGCGTGGTCGGCGTGCCGGGACGACGAGGCGTGGCGGCAGACCAGCGGATGCAGGAGCCGGGTCAGCTCCGCCTGGCAGTCCAGCGGACGCGGGAACGCCAGCCGCACGCGCCGGCGGGCACCGGGTCGGCCGTGGGCGACCAGCAGGCCGTACCGGTCGATCCGGACCACCCGGGGGGCGGTGTCGGGGGCGCCGTCGGCGAGGCCGAGCTGGCGGCGCAGGTACGCGGCCACCTCGGCGGCGTGGTGGTCGGCGAGGTCGGCCAGGAGTTCGGCCTCGACGGCGTGCAGCGGGTCGGGCTCCGCCTCGGCGTACGCCTCGGGGTCGATGCGGCAGACGGTGTCGCCGCGTTCCCAGCGGGCCTCGACCACCTCGAAGCGGTGCAGCCGGAACCGGGTGCCGACGTCGAGCAGGTCGCCGGCCGGCTCCACGGCCGCGAAGTCCAGCGCGGCGCGGCGCTCCTCCTCCCCGTCCAGCCGGGCCGCCCAGCCGGAGACCCAGGCCCGGCCGAGGCTCGGCGCCCCGGCGGCGGGCGGCAGGTCCAGCACGTCCAGCACCAGCGCGACCTCGCAGTCGCCGTCGGCGGGGCGCAGCGCGGCGGCGAGGTCGCTGACGACCGGCACCAGCAGCAGCACCCGGCCGTCCGGGTCGGTCACGTGCCGGACCTGGTGCGGGCCGGGCCGGTGCGCGACGTGGGCGATGCCGGGCAGCCGGCCCGCGACGAGGGTGCGGACGATCTCCGCCGGGCTGGGCCGCATGAACGACTCCTTCGTAGGTTAGCCTTACCTAACTCGGAGACTAGAGCACCGGATCGGAGACGTCCAGCGTGAACCAACCCAGGCCCAAGGCCCGCCTCTCCCGCGCCCTCGGCATCCCCCTGACTCGCAAGTGCGTGCGGTACTTCGAGCGGCGCCCCTTCCCGCCCGGAGTGCACGGCCGGCAGCGCCGCAAGACCTCCGACTACCAGGTGCGGCTGCTCGAGAAGCAGCGCCTGCGTCACCAGTACAACGTCAGCGAGACCCAGCTCCGGCGCGTCTTCGACGAGGCCGCCCGCAGCGCCGGCAAGACGGGCGAGAGCCTGGTCGCGCTGCTGGAGCGACGGCTCGACGCGGTGGTGCACCGGGCCGGCCTGGCCCGCAGCATCTACCAGGCCCGGCAGCTCGTCGCGCACGGCCACTTCACCGTCGACGGACGCAAGGTCGACCGGCCGTCGTACCGGCTGCGTCCGGGCCAGGTGGTGGCCGTCCGCGAACGCAGCCGCACATCCGTGCCGTTCCAGCTCGCCGCCGCGGGCGCCAACGCCACCGAGGGACCCGGCCAGCCGTACCTGTCGGTGGAGCTGGGCGAGCTGCGGACCACGTTGCTGCGCGAGCCCGCCCGGCACGAGGTGCCGGTGATCTGCGACGAGCAACTGGTGGTGGAGTTCTACTCCCGCTGACCACCACCGCGCGGCCCGGCGCGCAGCCGGGCCGCGCGCCGGGCCGGGCCGGCCGAAACGGGTCGGCGCGTCCGCACGGCGGGCCGGGTCAGCGGGTCTGCTCCAGCCAGGAGGCGTAGAGCAGGCCGTAGACCGACTCCGGGTCGCGGACCAGCTCGTCGTGCGGACCGCGCTGCACGATCCGGCCCTTGTCCACCACGATCACCTCGTCGGCGGCCTGTGCCGTGGAGAGCCGGTGCGCGATCGCGAGGGTGGTGCGCCCCCGGGTGACCGCGTCCAGGGTGCGTTGCAGCCGCACCTCCGTGGCCGGGTCGACCGCGCTCGTCGCCTCGTCCAGCACCAGCAGGTCCGGGTCGGCCACGTACGCGCGGGCCAGCGCGACCAGCTGCCGCTCCCCCACGCTCAGCGCCTCGCCGCGCTCCCCCACCGGCGTGTGCAGCCCCGACGGCAGCCCGTCCAGCCAGTCCGCCAGCCCCAGCTCGGTGAAGGCCGCCCCGAGCTGCTCGTCGGTCAGCTCCGGGCGGGCGAAGCGGACGTTCTCCGCCACCGTGGCGTCGAAGAGGAAGCCGTCCTGCGGGACCATCACCACCCGCGAGCGCAGCGAGGCGAATCGGACCCGGTCCAGCGGCACGCCGGAGAGCAGCACCTGGCCGGCCGTCGGGTCCATCAGGCGGGTGAGCAGCTTGGCGAAGGTGGTCTTGCCGCTGCCGGTCTCCCCGACCACCGCCACCCGGCTCTTCGCCGGAATCTCCAGGCTGACGTCGTGCAGCACGGGCGGCCCCCCCGGGTACGCGAAGCGCACCCCCGCGAAGCGGATGTCCAGCGGGCCGGACGGCAGCTCGCGCCCCTGCTCGCCCGGGTCGGCGACGTCCGGCTCGACGTCCAGCACGTCCAGCACCCGGCGCCAGCCCGCGATGGCGTTCTGCGCCTCGTTGAGCACCTCGGTGGCGATCTGCACCGGCTGGATGAAGAGCGTGACCAGGAAGAGGAAGGCGGTCACCTCGCCGATGCTCAGGGTGCGGTCGGCGCCGAGGGTCACCCCGAGCACCACCACACCGGCCAGCGCCAGGCCGGCCGCCAGCTCCCCGACCGAGCTGCCCATGATGCTGATCCTGATCGCCCGCTGCTGGGCCCGGCGCTGCCCGTCGATCGCCTCGTCGAGCCGGCGGGCCGTCCGGCCGGCGATCCCGTAGGCCCGGATCACCGGCGCGCCGACCACGCTCTCCCCGATCGCGCCGAGCAGCGTCCCCGTGCGCTGCCGGACCACCCCGTACGCCCCGGCGAGGCGGCGCTGCAGCCGCCGGATCACGAACACGGCGGGCAGGAAGGCGGCGAACACCACCAGGGTCAGCTGCCAGGAGTACGCGAACATGACAAGCGTGGTGACCGCCAGCTGGCCAAGGTTGATCACCAGGATCACGCCGCCCCACTGGAGGAACTGGGTGATCTGGTCGACGTCGCTGGTCACCCGGGAGACCAACGAACCGCGCCGCTCCGACTGCTGGTGCAGCATCGACAGGTCGTGCACGTGCCGGAACGCCCGGATCCGCACGTTGGCCAGCGCGGTCTCGCTGACCGTGAAGAGCCGGCGCATCATCAGGTAGCCGCAGAGCGTGGTCACCATCAGCACCGCGGCGGTGGCGGCCACCACCTTCCAGATCACGCCCAGGTCCAGGCCGCCCACGATGCCGTTGTCGATGCCCTGCTGCACGGCCACCGGAACGGCCGCCCGGCCGACCATGTAGACCAGGGCCAGGCCGAGCGTGCCGGCCAGGCCGACCCGCAGCTCCGGGGAGAGCGCCAGACCCCGGCGCAGCGTCTGCCACGTCGTCTCGGGCGCCTCGGGCGTCTCAGGCGCCTCGGCGCTCCCGGTCTTCCGCGCCGTGTCCGTGGTGGTGGTCACCGGATCCCTCTTTCGTTCGCGACTGCGGGGCTCCGCTGCGCTGCACTCCTCGCGCTCACCGGGCCCGCCTTCCGTTCGCGACTGCGGGGCTCCGCTGCGCTGCACTCCTCGCGCTCACCGGTCCACCTCGATTTCCAGGCCCGACGGCAGCGGGGCGACCTCGTCGTACGTCTCGTCCTTGGTGTGGTCGACCTCGGCCTGCTCGTAGGCGGTGACCAGGTCGGCGTAGCCCGGCACCGTGGCCAGCAGCTCGGCGTGCGGGCCGCGGGCGAGCACCCGGCCCTGTTCCAGGTAGACCACCTCGTCGGCCAACGCGATGGTGGCCCGCCGGTAGGCGACCACCAGGATCGACGCGGCCGGCGCCCCGGCCTGCCCCGCCGAGGAGCGCAGCCCGGCCAGGATGGCCGCCTCCACCCGCGGGTCGACGGCGCTGGTCGCGTCGTCGAGCACCAGCAGGCGTGGCCGGCCGGCGAGCGCGCGGGCCAGGGTGAGCCGCTGCCGCTGGCCGCCGGAGAGCGAGGTGCCCCGCTCGCCGACCCTCGTGTCGAGACCGTCGGGCAGGGCCGCGACGAAGCCGTCCGCCTCGGCCAGCCGCAGCGCGGCCCAGACGTCGTCGTCGCCGATGCCCGGCCGGTCCAGCGTGATGTTGGCGCGCACCGTGTCGTCGAAGACGAACGGCACCTGGGCGACCAGCGCGGCGGTGCCCGCCAGCGAGGCGGCGGTGAGCCGGCGGACGTCCACCCCGTCCACGCACACCGTGCCGGCCAGCGGGTCGACCAGCCGCACGGCCAGCGAGGCGATCGTCGACTTGCCGGAGCCGGTCGGCCCGACCAGGGCCACGGTCTTCCCGGCGGGCACGGTGAAGGAGACGTCGCCGAGCACCTCCGTGCCGGGCAGGTGCGCCTCGGCCGGCTCGTAGCCGAACCGCACGCCGTCGAACGCGAGGGTGGCGGGGCGGGGGTCCGTCACGTCGAGCGTCGTGTCGCCGTACGCCATCTCGCCGGTCGCGTCGAGCACCCGGCGGACCCGGTCCCAGCCGGCGACGCTGCGCGGCAGCTCGGCCAGCACCCAACCGATGGCCCGTACCGGAAACGCCAGCACCGTGAAGAGGAAGGCCACGCTGATCAGCTCGGCGACGCTGATCGCGCCCTGCCGCAGCCGGATCGCGCCGACCACCAGCACGGCGAGGGTGCCGAGGCTGGGCAGGGTCTCCAGCATCGGGTCGAAGACGCCGCGCAGCCGCCCGACCGCCACCAGCGAGTCGCGTAGCTCGCCCGCGCGGGCGGCGAACCGGTCGGTCTCCTGCGCCTCCCGGCCCATCGTCTTGACGACCAGGGCGCCGTCGAAGCTCTCGTGCGCGATGCCGCTGACCTCGGCGCGCAGCCGCTGGGCCCGGGCCTGGCGGGGAGCCATCCGGCGGGAGTAGGCGACGTTGAGCGCGAAGAGCGCCGGGAAGACCGCGACGCCGACCAGGGCCAGCGCCCAGTCGGTGGCGAAGAGCGACCCCACCGCGCCGACCAGCATCACCAGGGTGCCGACCGCGAACGGCAGCGGGGCGATGGGATACCAGGCGGCCTCGACGTCGGAGTTGGCGTTGGACAGCAGCGTGCCGGTGGCGTTGCGGTGGTGCCAGGACAGCGGCAGCTCCAGGTAGCGGCGGGTGACCCAGCGCCGGTAGGCGGCCTGGAGGCGGTACTGCATGTAGCCCGCGCCGAGCCGGCGGCCGAAGATGCCGGCCACCCGCAGCACGCTGATGCCGAACAGGGCGACGGCCGCCAGGGCCAGCCCGCCGACCCCGACCGCGCCGCGCTCGATCGCCGGCACCACCACGTCGCCGACCACGGCGCCCACCACGTACGCGCTGGCCACCGTCATGGCGCCGAAGAGCACGCTGCCGCTCACCGCGACCGCGAAGATGCGCGGCTCCTCCCGGATCGCCCGCCCGAGGACGGCCAGCCCCCGCACCAGCACGTCCCGACTTGTCCTGCTCGCCACGCTCTCCCCCGCCGTAAGCCGTACTTATCTTCCTCATCCTTACCGGTCCGGGCCAGCTCCGCCGCCCCGGTCCGCTATGTCCACCGTCACGGCCGCCTGCCCGCTCGACGCGCCGAGCGGGCCGTACGCGCCTACGATCGGTGCATGCCGCGGTACGCCCGATCGGAGCGCGAGGCGCTCGCCGACCTGATGCAGACGCTGGGACCGGACGCGCCGACGGTCAACGAGGGGTGGAGCACCCGCGACCTCGCCGCCCACCTGGTGCTGCGCGAACGCCGGCCCGACGCCGCCGGCGGCATCCTGCTCCCGCCGCTGCGCGGCTACTCCGAACGGGTGCGCCTGCGCGTCGCCGCGCGCCCCTGGCCACGCCTTATCGATCAGGTGCGCCGGCCGCCGGTGTGGAGTCCGGTCAGCAACCCGCTCACCGACGAGCTGGCCAACACCCTGGAGTTCTTCATCCACCACGAGGACGTGCGGCGCGCCCGCCCGGGCTGGCTCCCCCGCGACCTGGCGGCGGGGCTGAACGCGGCACTCTGGAAGCGGTGCGCCGGGCTGGCCCGGCTGGCGCTGCGCCGGTTCCCGGCGGACGTCTTCGTCCAGGCGCCCGGCTACGGGGAGCTCTCCGTCGGCCGGGGCGGCGAACCCGTGCGGGTGGTGGGCGCGCCGGGCGAACTGGCCCTGTTCCTCAGCGGCCGGCAGCGGGTGTCCCGGGTGCAGATCGACGGGCCGGCGGCACCGGCCGAGCGACTCCGGGGCGCCAACCTGGGCATGTGACGCGCTGCGCATAAACGGTCACAGCGCCATTCGGAAAAGCGGTTACCCAACGACCGCGACCGATTTCTGCTCCCGTACGCTGTCCCGCGCCGTCCCGCCGTGGGGCGGCGCGACAGGGGGCACCATGCGGACCTTCGCGGTCTCGGCGCTACGGGAACCCCCCTTTCCCGCGCGCCAGCACGACGCCACCCCACGGGTGGCGCGGGAGAGCACCGAGTGGGCGCTCAGCCATGGGCTGATCGCTAACGGGCACCGGCTGCACCGGCTGCGCCGGGCCGACGCCGCCGGGCTGGCCGGGCGGGCCTGCCCGGAGGGCCCGGTGGACGGGCTGCGACTGCTCACCGACCTGATCTCCTGGCTGTTCGTGATGGACGACGCCTGCGACGAGGACGGCCTCGGCGACTCCCCCACCCGGCTGGCGCCGACAGTCGCCGCCCTGCTGGACGTCCTGGACGGCCACGGGGAACGGACCGACGCGCCGGCGACCGCGGCCGGGCCGCTCGGCGAGGCGCTGGGCGACCTGTGCCGGCGGGCCCACGCCGCCGGCGGGCCCGTGGCGCTGCTGCGCTTCGTCGGCGAGGTGCGGGAGTACCTGCTGGCGCTGCTCTGGGAGGCGGCGAACCGGGAGCACGGGCGGGCGCCGGGGCTGGCCGAGTACGTCCAGATGCGCCGGCACACCGGAGGGGTCCACCCGAGTTTCACCCTCACCGAGCTGGCCGCCGGGGCGCTGCCGGGGGCGACCCACCGCACCGAACCGTCGCTGGTCGCCCTCGACCTGCTCGCCGCCGACCTGATCTGCTGGTGCAACGACGTCTTCTCGTACGGCAAGGAGCACCTCGGCCAGCCGGACGCGCACAACCTGGTCGCGGTGATCGCCGCCGGGCGGACGGACGGCGACGAGTCGTCGGCCCTGCGGGCGGCGGCCGACCGGTTCAACGAGGGCCTGACGGCGTACCTGGCGACGGAGGCGGCGCTGCTCGCCACCGGCGACGACGACCTGCGGCCGGCCCTCATCGCGCGGCGCAACTGGATCCGCGCCACCTACGACTGGTCGCTGGGGGCGGCCCGGTACGCCTGAACCGGGGTTCCATCTTCCGAGACGTGGCCCAGCCGTGATCCACAGGGCTAGCCGATGCCCGGGCGCAGGCAATACCCTTCGGTAACGAACGCCGACGTGACCATGGTCACGTCTCCACCCCCGAAGGCGGCTACAGCGATGGCTCTCGATGTACCGTACCGTTCCATCCCCGACATGTTCCTCAAGCGCGTGGCGGCGTCCCCCGACCGCGACGCCTTCGCCCACCCGGCCCCCGACGACTCCGGGCCGGTCTGGCTGAGCTGGGAGCAGATGGCCCGTCGCGCCAAGGCGGTCGCCGCCGGGCTGCACGGCCTCGGTGTCGGCCTGGAGGATCCGGTCGCGATCCTGGCGAACACCCGGCTCGACTGGGTGGTCGCCGACCTCGGCATCATGTGCGCCGGCGGCGCCACCACCACCGTCTACCCCACGACGGAGCCCGACGACGCGACCTACATCATCGCCGACTCCGGCTCCCGGGTGCTGTTCGCCGAGAACCCGGCCCAGGCCGCCAAGATCGCGGGCGCCGACCTGCCGGCGCTGACCCACGTCGTGCTCTTCGACGGCGCCGCCGACCCGGCCGCCGCCGTCCCCCAGCTCACCCTCGCCGAGCTGGAGGAGCAGGGCGCCCGCGCGCTGGCCGCCGAGCCCGACCTGATCGACATGCTAGTCGCCGGGATCGGCCCCGAGCACCTGGCCACGCTGATCTACACCTCGGGCACCACCGGGCGCCCGAAGGGCGTCGAGCTGCTGCACGGCGGCTGGTGCTGGGAGGGCGTGGCCCAGGCCGAGCTGGGGCTGCTCCGCGAGAACGACCTGCAGTACCTCTGGCTGCCGCTGTCGCACTCGTTCGGCAAGACCCTGCTCTGCGGGGCGATCCACGTGGGCCTGCCGACGTACGTCGACGGCCGGGTGGACAAGCTGGTCGAGCTGCTCTCGGTGATCCGGCCGACGCTGATGTGCGGCGCGCCCCGGGTGTTCGAGAAGGTCTACAACAAGGCGGTGACCACCGCGCAGGACAGCGGCGGCGCGAAGGCGAAGATCTTCGCCTGGGGCGTCCGGGTCGGCAAGGAGAAGGTCGCCCTGGAGCAGGCCGGCAGGCCCCTCCCGACCGGGCTGAAGCTGAAGTACGCGGTGGCCGAGAAGCTGGTGTTCAGCAAGCTCCAGGCCCGCCTCGGCGGCCGGATCCGGGTCCTCGTCTCCGGCGCCGCCCCGCTCAGCCCGGAGATCGCCACCTTCTTCGCCGCGGCGAACCTGCCGATCTCCGAGGGCTACGGCCTCACCGAGACCAGCGCCGGCAACTTCGTCAACCCGCCGGACGGGCTGCGGATCGGCACCGTCGGCAAGGCGATGGGCGACCTGGAGTGCCGGATCGACACCGACGGCGAGATCCTGGTGCGCGGCCGGCCGGTGATGCGCGGCTACCACAACCTGCCGGAGGAGACCGCGGCCTCGTTCACCGAGGACGGCTTCTTCCGCACCGGCGACATCGGCACCCTGGACGCCGACGGCTACCTCAAGATCACCGACCGGAAGAAGGACCTGGTCAAGACCTCGGGCGGCAAGTACATCGCGCCCTCGCACATCGAGGGGATGTTCAAGGCCACCTGCCCGTACACCTCGCAGGCGGTGGTCATCGGCCAGGCCCGCAACTACTGCACGATGCTGGTCACGCTGGACCCGGACGCGATCAAGGGCTGGGCCGCCGGCACCCCGCTGGAGGGCCGCGACTACGCCGACATCGTCGCCTCGCCGGAGGCGAAGGCCATGGTCGAGGGATACGTGGCCGAGCTCAACGCCAAGCTCAACCGCTGGGAGACGATCAAGAAGGTCGCCATCCTGCCGCGCGACCTGACCATCGAGGACGGCGAGATCACCCCGTCGCTCAAGATCAAGCGCCGCGGCGTGGAGAGCAACTTCGCCGGCGAGATCGAGAAGATGTACGCGGGCACGCTGGCCGAGCTCTGAGCACGCGACGTCGGCGGCCCGCGCTGCGGTGCGGGACCGCCGACGTCGGCCTGCGCTCCGTGCTCCGCCTCGGGCCGGGGCCCCGGCTCCGCAGGCGGGCCGTCCACCACACGGGGTCGGAGTCAGAGGTGGTGGCCCCGCCACCGGGTCTGCTCGGCCTCCGAGGCGAGCTGCTCCTCCAGCGCCACCTGCCGCACGCGCCGCCGTCGCGGGGCGTCGACGACCGTCTGCACCGCGACCGTCAGCACGGCGGCCACCGCCAGCATGGCCAGGGCGACCAGCTCCGGCAGCCGCCCGGCCACCGGGGTCAGCGCGACGATCAGCACCACCCCGCCGATCGACGGCCAGCGCGCCGCCCCCAGCATCCGGCTGCCGAGCAGGATCAGCGTGAGCAGGTAGAGCGCGACCCCGCCGTAGAGGGCCAGCATGTCGAAGCCGGGCAGCGGCACCCCCCACTGCGGGGTCGCCGGGTCGGCGCCCTCGTGGATCAGTCCCTTGAGGCCCAGGGCGAACAGGATCACGCCCGTGATCAACGGCAGGTGCAGGTAGGTGTACACGTCCCGGGCCAGCCCGGCGCGGGTACGCCGTTCCCGGGTGCGGTGCAGCACCTGCTCCATGGCCAGGGCGAGGGTGTCGAAGTACGCCCACCACAGCGCCGCGACCACCGCGATGCCGAGCAGCGCCGCGATGATCACGGGCCAGGTCAGCGGCAGGGCGGCGGTGGTGCCGGGCCCGATCCCCAACGCGATGATCGACTCGCCGAGCGCCACCATGATGATCAGCGCGTGCCGTTCCGCCCAGTGCCCCGCCGAGAGCACCGTCCAGCCCGCGCGGTGCTGGGCCAGGCCGGAACCGTATTCGACGCCGAGCGCGGCGAGCCACAGCACCAGCCGCAGCATCATCTCGGCGCGGCCGTCGAGGAGTCGCTGCGGCACCAGCGCGGCGGTCAGGATGAGGCCCGTCGCCAGCAGGAACGGCAGGGCCAGCACGGGCATCCGCCGGCGCACCTCCCGGTCGGAGCGTACGGCCCAGAGGAAGACCGTCACCTGGGTCGCGCGGACCAGGAAGTAGCAGACGGCGAAGACCACCGGGCCGGGCAGCCCGCCGGGGCGGTCGACGAACGCCTTCGGCAGGCTCAGCGCGAGCACGAAGACGGCGGCGGAGACGACGAAACCGACCAGCGGCGCGATCCCCTGGTCGGTGCGGACCACGTTGCCCAGCGCGGCGAAGCCGCTCCAGCACCACCAGAGCAGGGCGAGCACCACCAGGAGCTGGACCAGTCCGCGGGGGGTCGGGTTGCTGGCCGTCACCGTGGTGACGTTGAGGAAGGCGAAGACGAAGACGAGGTCGTAGAAGAGTTCGAGCCGGGTGGTCCGGGAGCCCGGTGCGCTCGGCAGGATCCCGCGCGGCCACCGTATCCCCCGCGCGTCCCCCACCTGCGCAGTCTCGCAGCCGCGAGGCGGGGCGCAGGCGCGATTGACCGACCCGGCGGCCCGTTCCGGCCGGCACGCCGGCCCGGCCCTCAGGCGATGACCGTCGGCTCCCGCCACTGCGACCGGCCGCCCCGGTCCAGGTCGTAGCGGACGGCGGCGATGCGGCCGACCGCCTCGACCAGGTCGGCGGCCGGCAGGGTGAACGGCAGCCGCAGGAAGCGCTCCAGCGTGCCGTCCAGGCCGAAGCGGGGACCGGGCGCCAGGCGTACGCCGACCTCCTCGGCGGCCCGGGCCAGCGCGCTGGAGATCGGCCCGTCGAGCTCGGCCCAGAGGGTCACCCCGCCGTGCGGGACGGTGACCCGCCACTCGGGCAGGCGCTGCGCGAGCGCCGCCAGCAGGGCGTCGCGCTGGGTGGTCAGCTGCGCCTGGCGCGCGGCGACGATGGCCGGCGCGTCGGCGAGCAGGTGGACCGCGACCAGCTGGTCCAGGACCGGGCTGGCCATGTCGACGCCCACCCGGGCGGCGGCGAGCCGCTGCACCTGCGGGGCGGAGGCGCGGACCCAGCCGATGCGCAGGCCGCCCCAGAAGGGCTTGCTCATCCCGCCGATGGTGATCACCCGGGAGTGCCGGTCGAAGCTGGCGGTGGGCGGGGGCAGCACCGTCCCGTCCAGCGGCAGGTCCACGAACGACTCGTCGACGACCAGGTCGGTGCCGACGGCGTGCGCGGTGGCCACCACCCGCTCGCGCAGTGCGGCCGGCATCAGGTGCCCGGTCGGGTTCTGGAAGTCCGGGATCAGGTACGCCAGCTTGGGCCGGGCCTGCCGGAGGCCGCCGAGCAGCAGGTCGGCGTCCCACCCGGGCTCCTCGACGGCCAGGCCGTGCGTGGTGATCCGGGCCCGGCGGGCGGCCAGCGCGGCGAGCGCGTTCGGATAGCTGGGCGCCTCGACCAGCACGTTGCCGCCGGGGGCGAGGGCCAGCCGGAGCACCAGGTCGAGGGCGTGCTGGGTGCCGTTGGTGACCATGATCTGGTCGGGCGAGGTGGGCAGGCCCCGGTCGGTGTAGGCGCGGGCCACCGCCTCGCGCAGCTCGATGATGCCGGTCGGGTGGTAGCCGGCGCCGCCCAGGTAGCGGGGCAGGTCCTCGGCCGCCGCGCGGGCGGCCGGCAGCAGCTCGGGCGGCGCGGCGAGCGCGGCGACCCCGAGATCGATCATGTCGCGGTCGTCCAGCGGGGTCCAGAGCCCGGTGCTCGCCACCCGGTGGGTGCCCGGGAGCATCGTCCAGCTGCCGGCCCCCCGCCGGCTGGCGAGATGGCCGCTCTCCCGCAGCTCCCGGTACGCGGCCGTGACCGTGGTCCGGCTGATCTTCAGCGCCTCGGCCAACTCCCGCTCGGCGGGCAGCCGCACGCCCAGCGGCAGGCGGCCGTCGGCGAGCAGACCGCGTACGGCACCGGCCAGGGCGGCGTAGTCGGGGCTGCGACGGCGGCCGGGAAGCGCATGCCACTGACCGAGGAGCCGGGCCAATTGGACACCCCGAACCTGACTCGTCATGGCCACTCCTCCCGGATTGGCTCTTACGCTGCGCCAATTGGCCTTTAGCGTGGCATGGGTGGCACCGATTGGCAATCTCCGGCATCGCCCCGCGCGGCGGCTCATCCAGCTCTTCGCGGGCCTCGTCCTCTACGGCGTCAGCATGGCCCTGATGATCAACTCCGGGCTGGGCCTGGACCCGTGGGACGTGTTCCACCAGGGCCTGTCCGAGCTGACCGGCCTCTCCTTCGGCACCGTCACCATCGCGGTGGGCGCGCTGGTGCTGCTGCTCTGGATACCCCTGCGCCAGCGCCCCGGCCTCGGCACGGTCAGCAACGTCCTGGTCGTCGGGCTGGTGGTCGACGCGACGCTCGCGCTGCTGCCGGCCGGCGGGTCGCTGGGCGTACGGGCCGGGATGCTGCTCGCCGGCGTCGTGGCCAACGGGGCGGCGACGGGTCTCTACCTCGGCGCCCGCCTCGGGCCCGGCCCCCGCGACGGCCTGATGACCGGCTACGTCGCCCGCCGGCCCGGCCGCTCGGTCCGGCTCGTCCGCACCGTCATCGAGGTCACGGTGCTGGCGCTGGGCTGGCTGCTCGGCGGGACGGTGGGCGTCGGCACGATCGTCTACGCGCTGGCCATCGGCCCGCTGACCCAGGTCTTCCTGCCGCTGTTCACGGTCCCCGGGCCGCAGGACCCCGCCCCGGGCCCGGTCGCGCCGCTCCCCGCCGCCTGACCCGACCCGGACGCCGGTGTTCCCTTCGGACGCCACGCCCGGCAGAATCCTCGCATGGGGGAGAACGGATGGCGCTGGAGCGATGCCTGGATCTTCGTCTCGGTGGTGATCGCCAGCGGTGCGGGACGGCACCGCCGCGCGGCATCCAGCCGCCGCCCCGAGGGCGTACGCCTCGCCGACGTGCTCTCCACCGCCGACCACCTCAACCAGTCGATCCCCGAACGACACGAGGTGGAGGCGGCGGTCCGTCGGCTCGTCGGGGCCGGGCTGGTCAGCGTCACCGACGGCTGGTTCCGGATCACCGCCGACGGTGAGCGCCTCTGGCGCACCAGGCCGAGCGCCGGGCTGGCCACCACGGTGGACACCGTGCAGGGCGTGCTGGTCCGGCGACACGCCCCGGTGAGCGCCGACTGGCACCTGGACGAGGCCGACCACGCCGCCGCCGTGCAGGAGTACGTGGTGCGGTCGATCCCGGCGCCCCGGCGCTCCCCCGAGAACCGGTCCCGCCGCGACTGAGCGGGCCCAGCCGGACCGCGCGGGCGGTCAGCGGACGGGGTGCCCGGCCCCGCGCAGCGCGTCCTTGACCTCGGCGACGGTCAGCTCCCCGAAGTGGAAGACGCTGGCGGCGAGCACCGCGTCCGCGCCGGCGCCGATCGCCGGCGCGAAGTGGGCCACCTCGCCCGCGCCGCCGCTGGCCACCACCGGCACGTCCACCACCCGGCGCACCGCGCCGATGAGTTCGAGATCGAAGCCGGCCTTGGTGCCGTCGGCGTCCATCGAGTTCAGCAGGATCTCCCCCGCGCCCAGCTCGGCGCCGCGGCGGGCCCACTCGACCGCGTCCAGCCCGGTGCCGCGCCGACCGCCGTGGGTGGTCACCTCGAAGCCGCTGGCCGTGCCGCCGTCGGGTGCGCGCCGCACGTCGAGCGAGAGCACCAGCACCTGCCGGCCGAACCGGTCGGCGATCTCGGCGATCAGCTCGGGGCGGGCGATCGCGGCGGTGTTCACCCCGACCTTGTCCGCGCCGGCGCGCAGCAGGGTGTCGACGTCGGCGACCTGCCGGACGCCGCCGCCGACGGTCAGCGGGATGAAGACCGACTCCGCCGTGCGGCGGACCACGTCGAGCATGGTGCCCCGGTCGCTGGAGGAGGCGGTGACGTCGAGGAAGGTCAGCTCGTCCGCGCCGGCCCGGTCGTACGCCGCCGCCAGCTCCACCGGGTCGCCGGCGTCGCGCAGGTCGAGGAAGTTGACCCCCTTGACCACCCGACCGGCGTCCACGTCGAGACACGGGATGACCCGCACCGCCACCGTCATGCCGCGAGCCTATCCTTCCCGGCGCCGGCGGTGACCGGCCGGTGAGGCCGGCCACCGCGTCGGGGGGCCCGGGCGCCGGGAGCGGCGCCCTGGGTCACACCCGGACGAGCATCTTGCCCAGGTTCTCGCCGCGCAGCAGGCCGAGGAACGCCTCCGGGGCGTTCTCGATGCCGTCGACGACCGTCTCGTCGTACGAGACCCTGCCGTCCCGCAGCCAGCCGGCCATCTCGCGCACGAACTCGTCGCGCAGGTGGTTGTGGTCGCCGACCAGGAAGCCGCGCAGGGTGAGCCGCTTGCCGATGAGCAGCGCCAGGTTGCGCGGGGCGGCCGGGGGCTCGGTGTCGTTGTACTGCGCGATCATTCCGCAGATCGCGGCCCGGCCGTGCACCTTCATCGCGGAGATCGCCGCCTCCAGGTGGTCGCCGCCGACGTTGTCGAAGTAGACGTCGACGCCGTCGGGGGCGGCGGCCTTCAGCGAGTCGCGCACCGGCCCGTCGTGGTAGTCGAACGCGGCGTCGAAGCCGAGCGCGCGCAGCCGCTCGACCTTGGCCGCCGAGCCCGCGCTGCCGACCACGTGCGCCGCGCCCCGGAGCTTGGCGATCTGGCCGACCAGGCTGCCCACCGCGCCGGCGGCGGCGGAGACGAAGACCGTCTCCCCCGGCTTCATCCCGGCGACCTCCAGCAGCCCGGCGTACGCGGTCAGGCCGGTCATGCCGAGCGCGCTCAGGTAGGCGGTGACCGGGGCGAGGTCGGGGTCGACCTTCCGGGCGGCCCGCGCGTCGAGCAGCGCGTACTCGCGCCAGCCGAGGCCGTGCAGGACGGTGTCGCCGGGCCGGACGCCCTCGGCCTCGCTGGCCACGACCTCGCCGACCGCCCCGCCGTCCAGCGGCGCGTCGAGCGCGAACGGCGGCACGTACGACTTGACGTCGTTCATCCGCCCCCGCATGTACGGGTCGACCGACACGTACCGGTTGCGGACCACGATCTGTCCCGGCCCGGGGGTGGGCACCTCGGTCTCGACGAGCCGGAAGTTGTCCGCGGTCGGCCAGCCCTGCGGCCGGGAGGCCAGGTGGATCTCCCGGTTGCGGGTGCTCACAGCGCCTCGCGCACGGTGAGGGCGACCTCGACGTTGCCGCGGGTGGCGTTCGAGTAGGGGCAGACCTGGTGCGCCTGCGCGAGCAGCTCCTCGGCGGCGGCGCGCTCGACGGCCGGGAGGTCGACCGCGAGGGCGACGGTCAGCCCGAAGCCGCCGCTGCCGTTGGCGCCGATGCCGACCTCGGCCTCGACGACCGAGCCGGAGACGTCGGCCTTCGCCTTGCGGGCGACGAGGCGCAGCGCCGAGTGGAAGCAGGCGGCGTAGCCGGCCGCGAAGAGCTGCTCGGGGTTGGCGGCGCCGCCGGCGCCACCCATCTCCTTCGGCACGGCCAGGCCCAGGTCGAGGGTGCCGTCGGAGGTGCGGACGTGGCCGTCCCGACCGTCCCCGGTGGCCCGGGCGGACGCGGTGTAGAGCACCTGCATGGTGGTCACTGCTCCTTCTGTCGGTGGATCGTCTCGGTGACCCGGGTGAGGGTGTCGCGCAGGGCGACCAGCTCCGCCTCGGTGAGGCCTGTGGCGCGGGCGACCCGCAGGGGCACCTCGCCCATCCGGTCCCGCAGGGCCCGCCCGTCGCCGGTCAGGCCCACCTCCACCCGCCGCTCGTCGCGCGCCGACCGGGTCCGGACCACCAGCCCCGCCCCCTCCAGCCGCTTGAGCAGCGGGGAGAGCGTGCCGGAGTCCAGTCGCAGGGCGGCGCCGAGCTCGGAGACCGTGGGGGCGTCGTCGCGCTCCCAAAGCACCAGCAGCACCAGGTACTGCGGATAGGTCAGGCCGAACTCGTCGAGGACGGGCCGGTAGACGTCGGTGAGGGCGCGCGACGCGGCATAGAGCGCGAAGCACACCTGCCGGCGCAGCACCAGATCGTCGGTCACCCTGGGAACGCTAGCGCGCAATTAGATTGTGCGCAACTGATCAGGCCGCACGTAGCGGCACCGTCCCGGCGCGTCCCACCGGCCGCCTCGCGCGCCCCGGGAGGGCAGGTCCGTGCGCGAGCCCGCGCGGCCCGGACCGTCCCGTCGGGGCTCAGCGGTCGCCGAGGTACGCCTCCAACTCCACCTCGACCAGGTGGTCCGGGTCGAGCAGGCCGGCCACCACCACCATGGTGGCCGCCGGGCGGACCGCGCCGAAGACCACGTTGTGCGCCCGGCCCACCTCGTCGGCGTACGTCCGGTCCGTGACGTACATCCGGGTCCGCACCACGTCCCCGGGCTCCGCGCCCACCTCGGCGAGCGCGTCCAGCCCGATCCGCAGGGCCTGCGCGGTCTGCGCCGCCGCGTCCCCGACGTGGGTGACCACGCCGTCCACCGTCGAGGTGCACCCGGCCGTCCAGGCCAGGTCGCCGGCCCGGACGACCCGGCAGTAGCCGTACACCGGCTCCCACGGGCCGCCCGAGCCGAGCCGCGTGACGGTCACGCCGCCGCCAGGGTTTCCAGCGCCTGCGCCACGGTGAAGGCGCCCGCGTACAGGGCCTTGCCGGCGATCACGCCCTCCACGCCGATCGGCTCCAGGGTGGCCAGCGCCCGCAGGTCGTCCAGGGTGGAGACGCCACCGGAGGCGATCACCGGGGCGTCGGTGCGGGCGCAGACCTCGCGCAGCAACTCCAGGTTCGGCCCGCGCATGGTGCCGTCCTTGGTGATGTCGGTGACGACGTAGCGCGCCGCGCCCGCCTTGTCCAGCCGCTCCAGCACCTCGAAGAGGTCGCCGCCGTCGCGCGTCCAGCCCCGGGCGGAGAGGGTACGGCCCCGCACGTCCAGCCCGATCGCCACCCGGTCGCCGTACTCCCCGCACACCCGGTCGCACCAGAGGGGATCCTCCAGGGCGGCGGTGCCGATGTTCACCCGGGCGGCGCCGGTGCCGAGCGCGGCGTGCAGCGACTCGTCGTCGCGGATGCCGCCGGACAGCTCCACCTTCACGTCGAGCTGCCGCACCACCTCGGCCAGCAGGTGCGCGTTGGAGCCGCGGCCGAACGCGGCGTCGAGGTCGACCAGGTGGATCCACTCGGCGCCGTCCCGCTGCCAGGCGAGCGCGGCCTCCAACGGGTCGCCGTACGTCGTCTCGCTGCCGGCGGCGCCCTGCACGAGTCGGACGGCCTGGCCGTCGGCGACGTCCACGGCGGGCAACAGGGTGAGGCTCACGGTATTTCTCCTCGAAGTCAGGTGCGACGGTCCAGGGCGATCACCACGATCGCCGGCAGTACGAGCAGCAACAGCACGACCAGCGCGATCCGCAGCGCCAGGTCGTCGACGAACGTCCAGATCAGTGCCATCGCCGCCAGGGTCAGCAGCACGATGGCGGCGCGTTCGCCGCGGCTGTGCCGGGGCAGCCGGCCCGTCCGCCCCCGGCGCAGCGACGGCGTCATCCGACGGACCAGCGCCCGCCGCCGCGACCGCCGGGCCGCCCGCCGCTCGCGGACGACCCGCGCCCTGGCGGCCTCGGCCTCCCGGGCCGCCCGACGCCGGGCCCGCTCCTTGCTCACGTCGTCCCCCGCTCGCGGCGCGGCCGTCCGAGCGACCGTGGCCGGGCGGAAGGACGGCCGGCGGCGGGCCGGAGCGGGCCCGCCGCACCGGACAGGCGCTCAGTCACCGGTGGGAAGCGTGGCGAGCCAGTTGCGCAGCAGCGCGGCACCGGTGTCGGCGGACTTCTCGGGGTGGAACTGCGCGGCGCAGAGCGGACCCCGCTCCACGGCCGCCACGAAGTCCGTCCCGTGGTGGGCGGTGACGACCGTGGCTCCGGCGTCCACCAGCGCGGACGGGTCCCCGACCGCGTACGAGTGCACGAAGTAGAAGCGGCTGTCGGCGGGCAGGCCGGCGAAGAGCACCGACCCCGCCGGCGCCGCGACCGTGTTCCAGCCCATGTGCGGCAGCCGGGGGGCGGCCAGCCTGGTCACCCCGCCGGGCAGCAGCCCGAGCCCCTTGGTCACCACCCCGTGCTCGTCGCCGTGCTCGAAGAGCACCTGCATGCCCACGCAGATGCCCAGCACGGGACGGCCGGCGGCGACGCGCTCGGCGATCATCGGGCCGGCGCCGAGGTCCTCGATCCCGGCCATGCAGGCGGCGTACGCGCCCACGCCCGGCACCACCAGGCCGTCCGCCTCGGCGGCGGCGGTCAGGTCGTCGGTCACCGTCACGTCCGCGCCGGCGCGGGCCAGGGCCCGCTCGGCCGAGCGCAGGTTGCCCGACCCGTAGTCGAGCACCACCACACGCCTCACGCGCCCTCCCCCGGCAGCAGCCAGAGCACTCCGGCGACCGTGGCCAGGCCGGCGAGCAGCGCGGTGACGACCACCGCGCCGCGCGGGGCGCCCTGCCGGTGCAGCGACCACGCCCCGCCGACCAGCACACCGGCCAGGATCAGCAGCAACGACGGCAGCACCCCACCCATCAGAGCCGCCCTCCGTTCGCGACTGCGGGACTCCGCTGCGCTGCGTTCCTCGCGCTCACCGCGCCCACCCTCCGTTCGCGACTGCGGGACTCCGCTGCGCTGCGTTCCTCGCGCTCACGCTCACAGGGCTCCCTTCGTGCTCGGGATGGCGCCCGCCGCGCGCGGGTCGATCGCCGTGGCCTCGCGCAGCGCGCGGGACACCGCCTTGAACTGGGCCTCCACCACGTGGTGGGCGTCGGGGTGACCGCCGGGGCGGGCCGCCCGCAGCACGTCCACGTGCAGGGTGATCCGGGCCGCCTGGCCGAAGGACTCCCAGATGTGCCGGGTCATGCTGGTCGGGTAGACCGGCCCGATGTACGGCGCCAGCACCGGCTCGTCGTGCACCACGTACGGGCGGCCGGAGAGGTCGACCGCGGCCCGGACGAGGACCTCGTCCATCGGGACGGTGGCCGAGCCGTACCGCCGGATGCCGGCCTTGTCCCCCAGCGCCTGGTCGAACGCGGCGCCCAGGGCGAGCGCGGTGTCCTCCATCGTGTGGTGGGCGTCGATCTCGAGGTCGCCCACGGTGCGCACGGTCAGGTCGAAGCCGCCGTGCCGCGCGATCTGGTGCAGCATGTGGTCGTAGAAGCCGACCCCGGTGCCGATCTCGGCCCGGCCGGTGCCGTCGAGGTCGATCTCGACGAGCACCTTCGTCTCCTTGGTGATCCGCTCCACGCGGGCGGTCCGGCTCATTGCCTGCCTTTCGGTCGCGACTGCGGGGCTCGCAAGCTCACTCCTCGCGCTCCCACTAGATCTTCTCCATCGCGGTCAGGAACACGTCGGTCTCGGCGGGGGTGCCGGCGGTGACCCGCAGCCAGCCCGGCAGGCCGACGTCGCGTACCAGCACGCCGGCGTCGAGCAGGGTGCGCCACGCGGTGGCCTGGTCGCCCCCGACCTCGAACAGCACGAAGTTGGCGTCGCTGTCGGCCACCCGCAGCCCCCGCTCGCGCAGCCGCGCCACGATCCGGTCCCGCTGCTCGCAGATCGCGGCCACCGTGTCGAGGAGGGCGTCGCGGTGCGCCAGCGCCGCCCGGGCCGCGGCCTGGGTGAGCGCCGAGAGGTGGTACGGCAGCCGCACCAGCTGCACCGCCGCCACCACCGCCGCGTCGGCCGCCAGGTAGCCCAGCCGGCCACCGGCGAACCCGAACGCCTTGCTCATCGTCCGGGTCACCACCAGCCGCGGGTGCCCGGGCAGCACCGCCAGGGCGCTGACCGTGCCGGGGCGGGCGAACTCCGCGTACGCCTCGTCGACGACCACCATGCCGGGCGCGGCGTCCAGCACCGCGGCGACCACCGCCGGGTCGAGGGCCGTGCCGGTGGGGTTGTTCGGCGAGCAGAGGAAGACCACGTCCGGGGCGTGCTCGCGGACCTGGGCGACCGCCTCGTCGGCGGTCAGCCCGAAGTCGACGCCGCGGCGGGCCGGCACCCACCGGGTGCCGGTGCCCAGCGCCAGCAGCGGGTGCATCGAGTACGCGGGGGTGAAGCCGAGCGCGCTGCGCCCAGGCCCGCCGAACGCCTGGAGCAGCTGCTGCTGGATCTCGTTGGAGCCGTTGGCGGCCCACACCTGCTCGCCGGTGAGCCCGTGGCCCAGGTAGCCGGCCAGGTCGGCGCGCAGCGCCACGGCGTCGCGGTCCGGGTAGCGGTTGAGGTCACGCAGCTCCGCCGCGAGGGCCTTGCCGATCGCGTCCACCACCGGCTCGGGCACCGGGTAGGAGTTCTCGTTGGTGTTCAGCCGCACGGGCACGTCGAGCTGCGGCGCCCCGTACGGCGACAGTCCGCGCAGGTCGTCGCGGATCGGCAGGTCGTCGAGCCCGCTCATCCCAGCTCCCCCGGGAAGCGCACCTGGACCGCCCGGCCGTGCGCGGGCAGGTCCTCGACGGTGGCCAGGGTGACCACGTGCGGGGCCACCTCGCGCAGCGCCTGCTCGGAGTAGTCGACCAGGTGGATGCCGCGCAGGAAGGACTGCACCGACAGCCCGGAGGAGTGCCGGGCGCAGCCGCCGGTGGGCAGCACGTGGTTGGAGCCGGCGCAGTAGTCGCCGAGCGACACCGGCGACCAGGCGCCGACGAAGATCGCCCCGGCGTTGCGCACCCGCAGCGCCCACTCGCGGGCGTCCCGGGTCTGGATCTCCAGGTGCTCGGCCGCGTACGCGTCGACCACCCGCAGCCCGGCGTCGAGGTCGTCGACCAGGACGACGCCGCTCTGCTCGCCGGTGAGCGCGGTGGTGACCCGCTCGGCGTGCTTGGTGGCCGGCACCTGCCGGGCCAGCTCCCGCTCCACGGCCTCGACCAGCTCGACCGAGGGGGTCACCAGCACGCTGGCCGCGAGGGGGTCGTGCTCGGCCTGGCTGACCAGGTCGGCCGCGACGTGCGCCGGGTCGGCGGTGTCGTCGGCCAGGATGGCGATCTCGGTCGGTCCGGCCTCGGCGTCGATGCCGACGACGCCGCGCAGCAGCCGCTTGGCGGCGGTGACCCAGATGTTGCCCGGGCCGGTGATCATGTCGACCGGGTCGCAGTGCGCGCCGCCCTCGGCGTCGACCGCCGCGCCGTACGCCAGCATCGCCACGGCCTGGGCGCCGCCGACGGCGTAGACCTCGTCGACGCCGAGCAGGGCGCAGGCGGCGAGCACCCGGGCGTCGGGCAGGCCGCCGTTGTCCTTCTGCGGCGGGCTCGCCACGACCAGCGCACGCACCCCGGCCGCCTGGGCCGGCACCACGTTCATCACCACGGTCGACGGGTACATCGCCAGGCCGCCGGGGACGTAGAGGCCGACCCGGTCGACCGGCACCCAGCGCTCGGTCACCGTGCCGCCCGGCACCACCTGGGTGGTGTGGTCGGTGCGGCGCTGGTCGGCGTGCACCTTGCGGGCCCGGGCGATCGACTCCAGCAGCGCGGCGCGCACCTCGGGGTCGAGGGCGCCCTCCGCCTCGGCGAGGGCCTCGGCGGGCACCCGCAGCACCTCGGGCGAGACCCCGTCGAAGCGCTCGCTGGCCTCCCGGATCGCCGGGTAGCCATGCTCCCGGACCGCCTCCACGAGGGGGCGGATCCGCTCGACGGCCACGGAGACGTCGAGTTGGGCACGGGGCAGCAGGCGGCGCGGGTCGCGGACGCCGCCGCGCAGGTCGATCCGGTTCAACACCCTTGCGAGTCTAGGCGGCCCGTCCGGACGGCGACCGGCGCCGCCCGTACGCCGGGACGGTGAGCCGGGCCACGCCGCGACGCCGGGATCGGGCTACGCTCGACGCGTGACTGCGCGGCTGCCGGTGTTTCCGCTCGGAATGGTCCTCTTCCCCGGTCTGGTGCTGCCGCTGCACATATTCGAGGAGCGCTACCGCGCCCTGGTCCGGCACCTGGTCGCGCTGCCCGAGGACGCCCCGCGCGAGTTCGGCGTGGTGGCCATCCGGGCCGGCTGGGAGGTCGCCCCCACCGGGCCGGACGGCCGGCCGCTGCCCGGTGGCGGCGACGTCACCCTGCACGAGGTGGGCTGCACCGCCGAGCTGCGGCAGGTCACCGAGCGTCCCGACGGTGGCTTCGACATCGTCACGGTGGGCAAGCGCAGGTTCCGCGTCGCCGACGTCGACCGGGACACCGAGCCCTACCTCACCGCCGACGTGGAGTGGCTGCCCGAGCCGGGCGGGCCCGACGAGGTCGCCGACCTGCTCGCCGCCCGGGTGATCTCGGTCTTCCGGCAGTACCTGGGCCTGATCCGCGCCGATCCCGAGGAGCTGTCCGAGCAGCTGCCGGAGGACCCGACGGTGCTGTCGCACCTGGTGGCCGCGACAGCCGTGCTGACCGTGGCCGACCGGCAGCGGCTGCTCGCCATCGACGACACCGCCGCCCGGCTGCGCGCCGAGCTGCGCCTGCTCAACCGTGAGGCGGCGCTGCTGCGCCAGGTGCGGGCGGTTCCGGTGCCGCTGACGGAGCTGGCGTCTCCGCCGACTCCCAACTGAGCCCGGGCACGCCGGGCTCGCGCTCCGGGCGCAGCGACGGCCAGCGGGACCAGCCGGCCAGCAGGGTGTACGTCACGGCCGCGCCGAACGCGGGCAGCAGCAGGTTGCCGTGCGGCACCGGCAGCACGCCGAGCACCCACTCGATCCCGCCGGCCCGCAGGTCGGCCGGCTTCTCGAAGGCCTGCCCGACGGGCGCGCCCGCCAGCAGCCGCTCGTAGTCGGCCAGCCCCGTCCGCCGGCCGACCTGCCAGGCGACCAGCGCCGCGCCGAAGGCGCCGAGCACGGCGGCGAGCAGCCCGACCGGTCCCCGTACCCGGCGCAGCAGGAACCACAGCGCGAGCGCGGCGAGCACCCCGAAGCCCAGCCCCAGCAGGCTGAACCAGCCGTCGGCGGCGATCGGCTGCTCCGGCTGCGGCTCGGCGTAGATCGCCCCGTCGGCGACCTTGAGCACCGGCGTGTCGGGCGCGAGCGCGGCCCAGAGCAGGCCGAGCGGCACCCCGAGCACGCTCGACGCGAGCACCGCCAGCAGGGCGAGCCGCACCGCCCGCCCGCGCGGCAGGTCCGGCTCCGCCGGTGGCGCGAGCGGGTAGCCGGCGGCGTACTCCAGGCCGGTCCCGCCGGGGGCGTACTCCACCGTCCCGCCGTGCGGCTGAACTCCGGTCGTGACGTACGGCGGGACTCCGGTCGTGGCGTGCGGCGGGAGGCCGGTCGTGGCGTCGTGCGGCGGGGCGGGCTCCCCGGCGGCGTGCGGGTCGGCGGGGCCGACGCGCGCCGGCGGGTCGGGTGCCGCCCAGGCGGCCGGTGCCCCCGGCTCGTCGGGCCGGCGGCCGGGCCGGTCGGGTTCGGGGGTGTCCGCGCTCACCCGGTGATCCTCTCAGGCCCGCGGGCAGCGTGGGCGGTCGGTGGCGGCACACCCGCTCACCGGGCGAACGGCTCCAGCATCACCGAGGCGGCCTTGAGCCACGCCTGCCGGGTCTCCTGCTGGAGCTGGTGGTACTCGATCGAGGAGCCGGTCTCCAGCGCCGGGTCGTACGGCACCACGGCGACGGCCCGGGTGCGGGTGGCGAAGTGCCGCTCCAGGTCGTCCTGCAACGGCGAGCGGCCGGGGGTGGGGCAGGAGATCAGGGTGACCGCGTTGTCGGCCAGTTCCCCCATCCCCACCTCGTGCAGCAGGTCCAGCATCCAGTCGGCGCTGAACGCGGCGTCCTCCCGGGGCACGGTGGTCACCACGAGCTGGTCCGCCGCCTGCATGATGGTCCGCCAGTTGGCGCTCTCCACGTTGTTGCCCGTGTCCACGCAGACCACGTCGTGGGTGCGCCGCAGCAGCTCCAGCACCCGCCGGACGGTGAACTGGTCGAGCCGCTGGGCGAAGCGCGGGCTCTCCTCGCCGGCCAGCACGTCGTACGAGCCGTCGGAGGCGTGCCGCAGGTAGTCGTCCAGGTGCTCCAGCAGCTCGGGGCCCTCCTTGATCTCGACGTGCGCGAGATCGCTGACCAGGTGCCGGATGGTCCGGGCGTGCCGGGCGCTGCCGGCGCGCAGCCCGAGCGTGCCGCGCAGCTCGTTGTCGTCCCAGGCCAGCACGCCCCGCCCGCGTACGCTGCCGACGGTCGCCGCCGCCAGCACGGTGGCGGTGGTCTTGTGCACGCCGCCCTTCGGGTTGGCGAACGCGAGCACCCGAGGGGTGCCCAGGTCGCGGCGGAGCACCCCGACGGCCCGCTCCAGCTCGTTCTCCGTGCCGCGTGGGCGCCACTCGACGCGCGCCGGGTAGCCCCCGGCGGCCACCGGCGCGGCGGGCGGCGGCACCACCGGCGGCGGCGCGGCGGGGGGCGGCACCACGGCCGGGGGCGGCGGGGGCGGGGCCGGTGCCTGGTGAGCGCGCTGGGAGCGATAGCCGTTGTCGAGCACCGCGTACCGGGACTCGACCGGGGGCGGCTCGTGCCGGTAGCCGTTGTCCAGCACCGCGTAGCGCGACTCGGTCGGCCCCGGGCCCCGGCGCGGCTCGGTCTCGATGCGCGGCGGCGGGGGCTGGGCCGGCACGCGGTACGCCGGCTCGGCCGGATACTCCGGCTCCGCCCGGTACGACGGCTCGACCGGATCAGACCGGTACGACGGTCCGACCGGATCAGACCGGTACGACGGTCCGACCGGATCCGAACGGTACGACGGCTCGACCGGATCCGAACGGTAGGTCGGCTCAATGGGGTCCGACCGGTAGGTCGGCTCGACCGGATCAGACCGGTAGGACGGCTCAATGGGGTCCGACCGGTAGGACGGCTCGACCGGATCCGAACGGTAGGACGGCTCGACCGGATCCGAACGGTAGGACGGCTCGATCGGGTATTCCGGCTCCACCCGGTAGGCGGGGTCGAGCGGGTCCGCCCGGTAGGCCGGCTCCACCCGGTAGGTGGCCTCGGCCCGGTAGCCCGCGTCGACCGGGCGACCGTACTCCGCGCCGTACGGCGGTGGGCCGGGCTCCGGCGCGTACGGCTCGGGGGCCCGCCCGATGGCCGGCACCCGCGCGGCAAAGCCGTTGCCCGACGAGCGGCGGGGCAGCGGCTCCGGCGGGAGGGGCGGCGGATCGGCGTGCCGGTCGGCCTCGGCCTGCTCAGCCGTGCGGCTGCCGTGCCGGGCCCGGTCGAGCAGCGCCCGCCACCGCGGTGCTGGTTCGGCCGGCCGCCCCCAGCCGGTCTCGCTGCCCTCCACGGCTCGCCCTCCCAGCGCCATCGATGCCCGTCTGACAGGCTACGAACGAAACCCTATTCGGACCACACCCGTCTACGCACCTTCGGTTCTTCCTCCCGTCACGGCACGGGCCCCGGTACGCCGCTGATGCCGGCGTCGGGGGAGGTCGACCGGGCCACCGGCGGCGACCCGCCGCGGGCGGGTCCGGCCGACCCTGGTGAGGGTTCCGTCACGCCCGGTGCGGGTTCCGACGTTTCGCCCACCGTCGGTTCCGGGGCACCGGGGCGCATGGGCGGGATCCCCTCGTCGGATCGTCACGGGCGGGACGACGCTCAGTCGCGGAGGATCTCGAGCGCGCGGTCCAGGTCGTCAGGGTAGTCGCTGACGAAGCGCACCTCGTCCCCCGTGCGGGGGTGCAGGAAGCTCAGCGACCGGGCGTGCAGCCACTGTCTGGTCAGGCCGAGCCGGGCGGACAGGGTCGGGTCGGCGCCGTACGTGAGGTCGCCCACGCACGGGTGCCGCAGCGTGGAGAAGTGCACCCGGATCTGGTGGGTGCGCCCGGTCTCCAGCCGGACGTCGACCAGGCTCGCCGCCGGGAACGCCTCCACCGTGTCGTAGTGGGTGATGCTCGGCTTGCCGCCGGAGACCACCGCCCAGCGGTAGTCGTGGGTGGGGTGCCGGTCGATCGGGGCGTCGACGGTGCCGCGCAGCGGGTCGAGGTGCCCCTGCACCACCGCGTGGTAGCGCTTCTCCACCTCGCGGTACTTGAACGCCCGCTTCAACGCGGTGTACGCCTGCTCGCTCTTGGCCACCACCATGATGCCCGTGGTGCCCACGTCGAGCCGGTGCACCACGCCCTGCCGCTCGGCGGCGCCGCTGGTCGAGATGCGGTGCCCGATGGCGGCCAGCGCGCCGATCACGGTCGGGCCGGTCCAGCCGGGGCTCGGGTGGGCCGCGACGCCGACCGGCTTGTCCACCACCACGATGTCGTCGTCGGCGTAGACCACCCGCAGCCCGGGCACCGCCTGCGGCACCACGGTGGGCGGGGCGACCGGCGCGGGCAGGGTCACCTCCAGCCAGGAGCCGGCCTTCACCCGGTGGGAGTTCGGCCGGGCGACCCCGTCGACCAGCGCGTCGCCGGCGTCGACCAGGGCCGCGGCGGCGGTGCGGGACAGCCCGAACAGCCGCGACACGGCCTGGTCGAGCCGCGAGCCGTCGAGGCCGTCGGGGACGGGCAGGGAACGGTGGTCGCCGCCGGCGGCGAAGGCGGCGGTCATGCCCGCTCCCGCTGCCCGGCGTCGGCCTGGGCCGCCGCCTCGTCGGTGGGCTCGCCGTGGCCGATCCGGCTGCCGTCGCGCTGCCGGCCGGTCAGCTCCAGCGCCAGGGCGAGCAGCACGCCGCAGACCAGGGCGCTGTCGGCCAGGTTGAACACCGGGAACACCCGGCCGTACGGGGCGAAGACGCTGACCATGTCCACCACGTGCCCCACGAACCAGCCCGGGGCGCGGAAGACCCGGTCGGTGAAGTTGCCCAGCGCCCCGCCCAGCACCAGGCCCAGCGAGATCGCCCAGGGCAGCGAGCGCAGGCGCAGCGCCATCCAGACGATCCAACCGACCACCCCGAGGGTGATCAGCGGGAAGACCCAGGTGTGGTCGGCGCCGATGCTCCACGCCGCGCCGCTGTTGCGGGTGAGGCTGAGGTAGACCGCGCCGCCGAGCAGCCGGACCGGTTCGCGGTCCTCCAGGGCGCCCAGGGCGAGGTGCTTGGTCGCCGCGTCGGCGGCGAGCACGGTGAGCGCGATGCCGAACAGGATGGCGGCGGCCCGGCGGTGGGGCGTGCCGGCCCTCGGCTCGGCGCTGTCGGCACCCGGCTCAGCGCTGCCGGGACCGGCGGGCGGTGCTTCGGACATCTGCTCCCCATCGACGCTCGCGGCGGCGCTCGCGCGCCGCCTCCCATGGCCGCCGGGGAGCGGGCGTCAGCGCCGCTCCTCCAGCTGCTTGCACGTCACGCAGAGGGTGGCCGACGGGAAGGCGGCGAGCCGCTCCACCGGAATGGGGTTGCCGCACCGCTCGCACCAGCCGTAGCCACCCTCGTCGAGCCGCTCCAGCGCCCGCTCGACCTGCGTGCTCCGTTCCAGGATGCTGTTGGCGAGTGAGATCTCCTGCTCACGCTCGAACGTCTTGGTCCCGGTGTCGGCCTGGTCGTCCCCGGCCGAGTCGGTCAGCCGGTCGCGCTGCAGCTCGGTGATCTCGCTCAGCGTCCGATCGTACTCGGCGCGCAACTCGTCACGCCGCGCCGCCAGGGCCGCCCGGATCTTCTCGGTCTCCGCAGCGCTGCGGGTGGCCTTCGCCACCGGCTTCCGGCCGGCGGTCCTGGTGTCGGCTGGCTTCGCCATCGTCGCTCCCTCGGCCGCGGAACCGCGGCGTTCCGCGGCACCTGGACAGGGGCCGCCGGCATCGGCGCCCCCAGGTACAAAAGGGGCGCGCGGCGACGGGGCCGCGCACTCCGGAGATTCGCAAGAATACGGAACGTACAGGCGCACGACAACGTGCCGCTCCGACGCACCGACCGTTCGGCCCCTAGCCATCCCTAACTGGGGCAAAAGGAACGCTAGCAGATCACGTGTCGGGCCCTCGGCCGTACTCGCCAAACCAGCGGGCCAGCCGACCCCGCCGGCTGACCGCCCGCAGCCGCCGCTCCGCCTCGTCGCGCACCCCGGCCGTCGCCACGATCAACATGCTGTCGCCGGTCTTGAGCCGGAAGTCCGGGCCGGGCACCACGCCCGCCCCGTCGCGCAGCACCAGCGTCACCGAGGCGCCCGGCGGCAGCCGCAACTCGTCGACGTGGACCCCGGCCAGCCGGGAGCCTGGCGGCACCTCCAGCTGGAGCAGGTCCGCGCCCATCCGCTCCAGCGGCGCCGTCTCCACCCGGATCTCGGTCGCCTCGGCCGGCGCGGTCACCCGCAGCCGGCGGGCCACCGGCCCCAATGTCCCGGTCTGCAACAGCGTGAAGATCACCACCAGTACGAAGACCGAGTCGAAGAGCCGGTCGGCGCCCGGCACCCGCTCCGACAGCGGGATGGTGGCGAGCACGATCGGCACCGCCCCGCGCAGCCCCGCCCAGGACAGGAACGCCTGCTCGCGCAGGTCGAACCGGAACGGCAGGGCGGACGCCGCCACCGACAGCGGCCGGGCCAGCAGCACGAGCGCCAGCCCGGCGACCACGGCCGGCAGCACCGCCGAGCCGAGCCGGCCCGGCGAGACGAGCAGCCCGAGCAGCACGAAGAGCCCGATCTGGGCCAGCCACGCGAGGCCGTCGGCGAAGCCGAGGATCGCCTGCCGGTGCGGCAGCCGGGCGTTGCCGAGGATCACCCCCGCCACATAGACGGCGAGGAAGCCCGAGGCGTGCAGCACCGCGCCGGCGGCATAGGCGAACACGGTCAGCCCGACCGCCGCGATCGGGTAGAGCCCCGCCGACGGCAGCGCCGCCCGGCGCAGCGCCCACCGCCCGGCGACGCCGGTCGCGAAGCCGACCGCCGCACCGGCGCCCAGCTCGTAGCTGACGAGCGAGATCTCGTACCACCACGGGTGGGTGACACCCTCCCGGGACAGCAGCACCACCAGCAGCACGACCGGGGCGTCGTTCATCCCCGACTCCGCCTCCAGGGTGGCCACCAGGCGGGGCGGCAGCCGCAGCCGGCGCAGTGTGGCGAAGACCGCCGCCGCGTCGGTGGAGGAGAGCACCGCGCCGTAGAGCAGGGCCAGCCGCCAGTCCAGTCCCAGCAGCAGGTGCACGACGAGGCCGACGACCAGGATGCTGACCATCACGCCGACCGTGGAGAGCAGGGCGGCCAGCCCGAGCACCGGACGCAGGGTGCTCCACCGGGCGGTCAGCCCGCCCTCGGCGATGATCACGATGAGCGCGCAGAAGCCCAGGGTCCGGGTCAGCTCGACGTCGTCGAAGCGGATGCCCAGCCCCGCCTCCCCGATCGCCACCCCGAGCGCCAGGTAGGCCAGGAGGCTCGGCACGCCGAGCCGGGTGGAGAGCCGGACCGCGCCGACCGCGACCAGCAGGACACCCGCGCCGAGCAGGAGCGCGAGATCCAGCCCCGGCGTCACCGCCGCCCGGCCCCGGCGTCGGTCACCCGGCGGCCCCGTCACGCAGCCGGCGCAGTGCCTCCGTCAGCTCCGGGGCGGGGCCCTCGACCAGGAAGAGCTTGTCGCGGCTGGCCGCGCCGGCCCGCAACGACACCACGGCCGGCCGTACGCCCAGCGCGCCGGCCAGCGCCCGCCGGGCCGCCTCGGTGGCCCGCCCGTCCACGGCCGGGGCGTGCACCGCGATCACCAGGGCCGGCCCGTGCGGCCCGTCGAAGCGACCGCCGACGCGCGCCCGGGCGGAGCCGGGCTTCACCCGGACCGCGACGGTCAGCGTGGCGTCCATCGGGAAGCGTCCCGCCGCTCAGATCCGGCCGGCGTCGGCGAGCAGGGCGGTGTCGGGTGCGCAGCGGGCGCACGGGGTGAAGCCGAGGTCGACGGCCTCGGCCACGGGAAGCGGCTCGTGCTCCCGCCCCACGAGGTACGCGCAGTCGACCAGGTGGTAGCGGGGCCGCCCGTCGACCACCCGCACCTCGGCGGCGAGGCGGGCCACCCGGGCGGCCTCGACCGGCGTGACGTCCTGCGCGGGCGGCTCGTCGTCGTACGGCACGGCGGGGCCGGCCCCGGGCGCGGCGGCCGGGACGGCGCCGTCGGTCACCGGCGGCTCGGGCGGTTGCCGCCACCCGGTGCCGTCGGCGTCGACCGTGGAAGGAACGTGCTGGACGGGAATGTCCGGCTCCACCGGCGGCCCGCCGGCGAAGGCCGACCCGGCCGGGCGGGTCGCCCGACGGGGCCGCCAGACCGGCCGGCCCGGATCCGCCGCCGCCCGGCCCGCGGCCGCCTGGCGGGCGCCCGCGACCAGCGCGACGGCGGCCAGCAGGCTGGCCGCGATGGAGATGATCAGGAGAACGCTGGAGCCACCGGCCAGGCCGAGCACCAGCAGCACCACCGCGACGAGGATGAGCAGGAGACTGGCGACTATCACGGCTCACCCCCGCCGCGTCGTGCTGATGAGGCGAGGTCGGCGACCGTCATCGTGACGACGGTCGCCGACCGATGGTTCAGCGACCGGTCTCGAGAGCGCCGGAACGACCGCCGCCGCCGTAGGAGCCGGCGAGCCCGGCGGTGGCCAGCCCGTTGCCGCCACCGGCGGCCCGGGTGCCCTCACCACCACGGGTCATCTCGACCTCCAGGCCCTGGCCGCGGCCGTCGAGGTCACGCAGCTGGCTCTCCAGGTAGGCCTTGAGCCGGGTGCGGTACTCGCGCTCGAACTGCTTGAGCTCCTCGATGTGCTTCTGCAGGGCCGTGCGCTTGGCGTCCAGGCCGCCCATGGCCTCCTGGTGCCGCTGGCGGGCGTCGCGCTCCAGGGCGTCGGCCTTGGCGCGGGCCTCGCGGGTGACCTCCTCGGCCTTGGAACGGGCCTCGGAGAGCAGCTGGTCGGCCTCGCGGCGGGCGTCGGAGACGTGGTCGTCGGCGGTCCGCTGGGCCATCATCAGCACCCGCAGCGCCTGCTGCTCGCCGTCGGCGCCGCCGACGGCCGGGCCACCGGCGGAACGGACCTGCTCCAGCTCGGCCTGCATCGCGCGGGCGGCCTGCTCGGCCGCCGCCTTGTCGCGCTGCACCCGGTCGAGCTGGGCCTTGACGTCGTTGAGCTCCGCCGCGAGACGGGCGTCGCCACCGGGGCCGGCGGGGGCGCCACCACGGCCGCCGCGCTCCACCTGGGCGCGCAGCTCGTTGTTCTCCTCGATGAGACGGGCAAGCTCGCGCTCGACCTCGTCCAGGAAAGCGTCGACCTCCTCCTCGTCGTAGCCCCGCTTGCCGATCGGCGGCTTTTTGAAGGCGACGTTGTGGACGTCGGCCGGGGTCAGCGGCATCGAAACTCCTCGGGTCAGTTGCGGCCGCGAAAGCGCGTCGGTCATCAGACGGTGCCGATGATCGACCGCCTCAACACGAACTCCATCAGCACGAACAGGATAACCAGGAGCACAAGTGAGGCCAGGTCGATGCTCACGGTACCAATTCGCAACGGAGGGATCACACGCCTCAACGTGTTGAGAGGGGGATCAGTGACGCTCCACACGATTTCCAGCCCCACCGATGCCCCACGCCCCGGCTGCCAGCGACGGCCGTACTGCAGGACGGCGCTCAGGACGAACCGGGCCAGCAGGACGAGCAGGAAGAAGTAGAGCACCAAGTACAGCACTTGCAGCACGATCGACAACACGGCAGGCGACGTCCCTCGGGTCGGGCGGGGCTAGCTCAGGCTGAAGAAGCCGCCCTCGGCGATCTTGGCCTTGTCCTCTGCGGTGACCTGGACATTGGCCGGTGAGAGCAGGAACACCCGATTGGTCACGCGCTCGATCGTACCCCGCAGCCCGAACGCGAGGCCGGCGGCGAAGTCCACAAGTCGGCGCGCGTCGGCCTCGTCCATCTCGGTGAGGTTGATGATCACCGGAACGTTGTCGCGGAAGTGCTCACCGATGGTGCGCGCCTCGCGGTACGTGGTGGGGTGCAGCGTGGTGATCTGGTAGCGCTGCTCCTCCTCGGCGACCACCGCGCGCTCCCGGGCCTGCGCCTGCGGCGCCAGGGCCAGGTTGTCGCGGGTGTGGTAGGTCAGCGCGCCCGAGGTCTCACCGGCCGACGGCCGGGTGATGGAGCGGACGCTGGACCGCTCGACCCGCTCCGCCCGGTCGCTGTCGCCCCGCTCGGCGTCGGCCGCCCGAGCGGCGGCGCGCTCGGAGAGCCGGCCACGGTCGCTCAGCCGGGACCGGGGCGCCGGCGGCTCCTCGGAGTCGTCCTCGTCCTCGTCGGCGAACTCCTCCGAGTACCGGCTCTGCCGGTAACGCGAATCGCGGTAGCCGCCCTTGTCGTAGCCACCGTCGTCGTAGGCCCGCTCGTCGTCCTCTTCGACCAGACCGAGCCAGACCCCCGCCTTGCGCAGTGCACCCATCCCGCGCCCTTCCCGTCCGCCGTGCGGCACGCGCCCCCGTACCGTGTCGCTTGTCGCGAGTGGACCACTTCTGCCCACCGGAGCGGATCGGCAATCCCCTGGCACGCGATTCGCGTCGCGTGCCACGACCCCCGACAACGGGACGCCGTTCCCTCAAACAACACAGATGTAATTTGCTTCCCGCGGTCAGGCTACCGCAGCGTGGGACGCATTCCGAGCAACGCGCTGCCGACGCGGACATGTGTCGCGCCGTACCGGATCGCGATTTCCAGGTCGCCGCTCATCCCGGCGGAGAGCGCGGCGGCTCCCGGGTGGACCGTCCGGAACCCGGCGGCCACCTCGGCCAGCCGGGCGAACGCCCGCTCCGGCTCCCAGCCCAGCGGCGCCACCGCCATCAGGCCGGCCAGCCGCAGCGCCTCCGCGCCGGCCACCGCCTCGGCCACCGCGCCGAGCCCGGCGCCCGGGTCGGCCGAGTCCGGCAGCGCCCCGCCCCGGGCCGCGTCACCGTCGATGCTCACCTGGACCAGCACGTCCAGCGGCCGGTCCCGCGCCGCCGCCGACGCCGCGTCCAGCGCCCGCGCCAGCCGGACACTGTCGACCGAGTGCACGACGTCGGCGTAGCGGACCACCGACCGGGCCTTGTTGCGCTGCAACTGCCCGATGAAGTGCCACCGCGGGGTCACCCCCGCCGCGGCCACCTCGGCCGACTTGGTGGACGCCTCCTGGTCGCGGTTCTCCCCCATGTCGACGACGCCGAGCCCGGCCAGGGCCACCACGTCCCCGGCCGGGTAGGTCTTGGTCACCGCGATCATGGTGACCTCGGAGTCGTCCCGTCCCGCGGCGGCGCAGGCGTCCGCGATCCGGGACCGTACGCGGCCCAGGCCGGCCGCGATCTCGGCGCGCCGGTCCGGGCGCACCGGGGCTGGGCTGTCGGTCATCGGCGGTACTCAGGAACCGTTCTTGAGGAAGTCGGGCACGTCGACGTCGTCGAAGAGCACCCGGCGGGGCGACTGCTGCGGGGCCGGCATGGTGGCCGGCGGCGCGACCGGGGTGCTCGGCTGCGTCGGCTGGTTCTGGTTGCTCTTGCGGGGCGGCTCGGCCGCCTTGTACGCCGGCGCGCCCCCGTCGAAGCCCGCCGCGATGACGGTGACCCGCACCTCGTCGCCGAGGGCGTCGTCGATGACGGCGCCGAAGATGATGTTGGCATCGGGGTGGGCCGCGTCGGTGACGAGCTGGGCCGCGTCGTTGATCTCGAACAGGCCCAGGTCCGAGCCGCCGGCGATGGAGAGCAGCACGCCGCGCGCGCCGTCCATGCTCTGCTCCAGCAGCGGGCTGGAGATGGCCGCCTCGGCCGCCTCGACGGCGCGGTTCTCGCCGCGCGCGCTGCCGATGCCCATGAGCGCGCTGCCCGCGCCGCTCATCACGCTCTTCACGTCGGCGAAGTCCAGGTTGATCAGACCCGGGGTGGTGATCAGGTCGGTGATGCCCTGGACACCGGAGAGCAGCACCTGGTCGGCGGTGCGGAACGCGTCCATCATGCTGATGTTGCGGTCGCCGAGCGCCAGCAGCCGGTCGTTGGGGATGACGATCAGCGTGTCGCACTGGTTGCGCAGCTCGTCTATTCCGGACTCCGCCTGCACCTGGCGGCGCTTGCCCTCGAACGAGAACGGCCGGGTGACCACGCCGATCGTCAGCGCGCCGAGCTTGCGGGCGATGTTCGCCACGACGGGCGCCCCGCCGGTGCCGGTGCCGCCGCCCTCGCCGCAGGTCACGAAGACCATGTCGGCGCCCTTGAGCACCTCCTCGATCTCGTCGCGGTGGTCCTCGGCGGCGTTCTTGCCGACGTCGGGGTTGGCCCCGGCGCCGAGCCCACGGGTCAGCTCACGGCCGACGTCGAGCTTCACGTCGGCGTCGCTCATGAGCAGCGCCTGCGCGTCGGTGTTGATCGCGATGAACTCGACGCCCTTGAGCCCAACCTCGATCATCCGGTTGACGGCGTTGACGCCGCCGCCACCGATGCCGACGACCTTGATGACCGCCAGGTAGTTGTGCGGAGGTGTCATCTCCGGTCCTTTCCCTTCGAGATTGGCATGGGCCGACCGGGTAAGGCCTGGCCAGACCAGCGGCCGACGAAAGCTGTCACCAGTGAGGATCAGGATTAAACCCTCACCCTCTACTAGAGGCTTACAGTTATGTCAACCACTGATCCCCTTCGGGGCAACGTAAGCGCCCTCACGCGATGAGCCAAGGACCCGCTCGGCGTGTCGCCGCCGGAGCGGGACGGGTCACGTCGCGGGCGGAGCCACCGGTCACCGCAGGGTCACCACGTCCGGGGCGCTGACGTCGATGGTGTTGGCCTTCCGGTCGAGCAGGGCGCTGGCTACCCGGGCCTTGTCCGCGCCCCGGGTCGCGTCCCCCCAGACCACCACCCGGTCGCCGCGCAGCCGCAACGTGATCCGGGCCAGCCCCTCGACGGTCACGTCCACCAGCTCGGCGCGCAGCTGCGGGGTGAGCGCGCCGAGCACCTCCAGCGCCGCCCGGGTCGACCCGTCGTCCGGGCCCGGCTCGGCGAGCCGGACCACCGGCAGGCCGTCCGGTGGCCGTGGCACGGTCCGGAAGACCACGCCCGCGCCGTCGATCACCACGAACTGTTCCCCGCGCGGCACCGCCGCCGCGCCGGTGCGCTCGGTCACCCGGACCACCAGCGTGTCCGGCCAGTCCCGGGTCACCACCGCCCGCTGGACCGCCGGCAACCCGCCGACCCGCCGCGCGGTGGCGGCCAGGTCCACCCGGGCCAGCGGGGCGCCGTCGGGCACCGCGGCCGCGTCGCGGACCTGCACCGTCGTGACGAGCACGGCGCCCTCGACGCGGACCTCGCGCACCCCGAACAGGCCGGTGCCGAGCAGGGTCCAGGCGACCAGCCCGGCCACCGCGAGCACGCCCGCGGCGACCGCCCACGGCAGCGCCGCGCGCATCCGACGCTGCCGGGCCCGGGCCATGAACCGGCGGGTCGAGGCGGGGACCGCGTCGCTGCCGGCGCGGACCAGCTGCCACCGGCGCTCCGGCCCGCGCCGGCCGCCGCCGTCCGCGCCGGTGGTGCGCCCCCGCGCCGGACCGGGACTCATCCGGCCGCGGGCGCCGCGCCGTCCGGGACCGCGCCGCCGGCACCGCCGACGCCGGGGACGGTGCCGCCGATGGTCGTCGTCCCGCCCGCGTCGCCGCCGGGCGTCGTGCCCGCCGGCGCCGCCAGATCGGCCGTACGCGCCGAGAGCGCGGCCAGCAGCTGGTCCCCCATCAGCGAGATCGGTGGGGCGCCCATGGTCACCACGACGTCGCCGGGGCGGGCCCGCCGGGCCACCTCCACCGGCGCGGCCTCCCACGAGTCCACGAAGACCTTCCGCTCCGCCGGCAACGGCACCGCCTCGATCAGCGCCGCCGACCCCTCCCCCGGCTCGCGCAGCTCGCCCGGGCCGAAGACCTCCAGCAGCACCAGCTCGTCGGCGATGGCCAGCGACTCGGCGATCTCCGCCTGGAGGTCGCGGGTGCGGTAGAGCCGGTAGGGCTGGAAGACCACGATCACCCGGCCGTCCCCGGCCACCTCGCGCAGCGTCCGCAACGCCAGCGTCATCGAGGTCGGGTGGTAGGCGTACTCGTCGTAGACCAGCACGTCGTCCGCGAGGCCCTTGCGCTCGAAACGCCGCCGCACGCCGGGGAACGCCGCGAGCGCGCCCTCCGCCGCCTCCAACGGCAGGCCCAGCAGGTACGCGGTCAGCACGGCCGAGGCGCTGTTGAGCCCCATGTGCCGCCCGGGCACCGGCAGCCGGAACTCGCCGAGCGACCGCCCGTCGATGCTCGCCAGGTAGCGCACCCCCCGGGCCGACGAGGCGATGTCGGTCAGCCGCAGGTCGGCGTCGGCCGCCTCGCCGTAGGTGTGCACCCGACGGCCCTCCGCGCGCAGCGTCTCGGCCAGCCGCCGCCCGCCCGGGTCGTCGGCGCAGGTGATGATGAAGCCGTCCGGGTCGGTGAGCCGGGCGAACTCGGCGAAGGCCGCCTCCAGCGTGGCGAGGTCACCGTAGGTGTTCAGGTGGTCGGCCTCGACGTTGGTGATGATCGACACGTACGGCCGGTAGATCAGGAAGGAGCGGTCGCTCTCGTCCGCCTCGACCACGAAGTGCTCGCCCGTGCCGTGGTGGGCGCCCGAGCCGACCTCGGAGATCTCCCCGCCGATGACGAAGGACGGGTCCTGCCCGGCCTGCTGGAGCACCATGGTGACCATCGAGGTGGTGGTGGTCTTGCCGTGGGTGCCCGCGACCGCCACCGTCCGGCGGCCCGTCATCGCGGCGGCCAGCGCCTCGGAGCGGTGCAGCACGCGCAGGCCGCGCCGGCGTGCCTCCACCATCTCCAGGTGGTCCTGCGGGATCGCCGAGGAGTAGACGACCGTGTCGACGCCGTCGAGGTTGGACGCCTCGTGGCTCATGTGGATCGTGCCGCCGAGGGCGCGCATGCCGGCCAGGCTGGGCCACTCCCGCAGCTCGCTGCCCGAGACGCGGATGCCCCGGGTGAGGAAGAGCCGGGCCAGCCCGCTCATGCCGACCCCGCCGACCCCGATCAGGTGGATCGTGCCCAGGTCCTCGGCGGTGAGCGTGCCGGCCGGGGTGAACTGTGCGGTGTTCATGCCGAGTACCTTCCCGTCGCGGTGCGCCCAGTCACGGGGCCACCGTCGTTCGCGGCTGCGGGGCTCGCAAGCTCACTCCTCGCGCTCACTTGGCCACCGCCTCGTAGACGAAGTTGAGCAGCGCCTCGTCGCCGTCGCGGCGGCCGTACGCGGCGGCGGCGGCGCCCATCGCGTGCAGCCGGTGCGGGTCGCGGATCAGCGGGATGACCGTCCGCTCGACCCAGTCGGGGGTCAGCTCGGCGTCGTCGACGAGCAGCCCGCCGCCGGCCTCCACCACGGGCAGCGCGTTGCGCTTCTGCTCCTGGTTGCTGTGCGGGTACGGCACGTAGATGGTGGGCAGCCCGATGGCGGCCACCTCCGCGCAGGTCATCGCCCCGCCCCGGCCGAGCATCAGGTCCGCCGCGGCGTAGCCGGCCTCCATCTCGGACAGGTACGGCAGCGTCACGTACGGCACCGGCAGGTCGGTCGGCACGGGCACCGGCTCGTTGCGGGCGCCGATCACGTGCAGCACCTGCACCCCGTTGCGGGCGAGTTCCTTGGCCGCGCCGGCGACGGCGAGGTTGATCGAACGGGCGCCCTGCGAGCCACCGGCGACGAAGAGCACCGGCAGGTCGGGGCGGAGTCCGAAGTGGGCCCGGGCCGCGTTGCGCATGGCGAACCGGTCCAGCCCGGCGATGCCCCGGCGCAGCGGCACGCCGACGACCCGGGCGTCGCGCAGGGCCTCGGCCTGGGCGGGCTGGTGCGGGAAGCCGACCGCCACGTGGTTGGTGAACCGCATCCCCAGCCGGTTGGCCACCCCCGGCGGCACGTTCACCTCGTGGATCACGATCGGCAGCTCGCGGCGCCAGGCGGCGAGGTAGGCGGGCACGGAGACGTACCCACCGAAGCCGACCACCACGTCGGCGCGCACCTCGTCGATGACCTTGCCCGCCGCGCGGGCCGCGGTCCACATCCGGCCGGGGGTCTTGACCAGGTTCATGTTCACCGACCGGGGCAGCTGGTAGGCCGGGATCTGGCGCAGGTCGTAGCCCTGGGGCGGGATCAGTTCGTTCTCCAGGCCCCTCGGTGTGCCCAGGCAGGTGATCCGGACGCCGGGGTCGTGTCGGCGCAGGCAGTCGGCGAAGGCGAGCAACGGGTAGATGTGCCCCCCGGTGCCACCTCCCGCGAGCACCACCGAACGCAGCGGACCCATCAACGTCTCCTCTCGTCCGCCGACCCGCGGCGCGTCCGGGCCAGCCGGACGCCGCGCGGTGCGGCCACATCGTCCGGCCGCCGCTCCCGCGACCGGGGTACGGACCCTCGGGCAGCCGGGGGCGCCGCCGGACGGCGGCGCCGCCCGGGAAGCGGCGGCAACGGGGCCCAGAGTAGTCGGACCCATCGGGCCGGCGGACGGGCATGCAGCGCTCTGGCGGCGTCAGGTTCGGCACGGGCGAAGGAGGCGAGCATCCCGATGGCGGCGAGGGTGACGACCAGTGCGCTCCCGCCGTCGGAGATGAACGGCAGCGGCACACCGGTCAGCGGCAGCAGGCCGACCACCCCGCCGATGTTGATCACCGCCTGGCCGACCAGCCAGGTGGTCGCCGCCGCGGCGGCGAGCCGGCGGAACGGGTCCTCGACCCGGCGGGCGATCCGCAGCCCGGTGTACGCCAGCACGGCGAAGAGCGCCACCACCACGACGCACCCGACGACGCCCAGCTCCTCGGCGACCACGGCGAAGATGAAGTCGTTCTCCGCCGCCGGCAGCCACTGCCACTTGGCGATGCTCTTGCCGAGGCCGACGCCGAACCACCCGCCGTTCTCGATCGCGTACCGGGCCTGGGCGATCTGGTAGCAGTCCTCCAGCTTGCACAGGTCCGGCGGCGGCGGGTTGATGAAGGCGGTCAGCCGGGCCAGCCGGTAGTTCTTCTCGCCCGTCTCGCCGGAGCCGGCGCCGAGCGAGGCCACCGCGACCAGCACGCCGATGCCGAGCAGCCCCACCGCGGAGAGCGCGGCGAAGACCCGCATCCGCACCCCGGCCGCCCAGAGCAGCCCCACCACCAGGGCCAGCAGGCAGAGCATCGTGCCCAGGTCGTTGTAGCCGACGAGGACGAAGAGCAGGCCCACCACCGGGAAGAGCGGGGTCGCCAGCTCCCGCCACCAGCCCAGCGCGGCGCCCTTGCGGGCGATCACGTGGGCCCCCCAGAGCACCAGGGCGAACTTCGCGAACTCGGAGGGCTGCACCTGGATGCCGCCGACGAAGAGCCAGAGCAGCCGGGCCTCGAGCGGGCCGATCCGGGCGGACTCCTGGTTCGTCAGCCGGGCGTACGCGAGCAGCAGGTTGAGCAGCAGCAGCAGGCCGATGGCGGTGAACAGCAGCGGCCGGCCCAGCGTCCGGTAGGTCGTCGCCGGCAGCCGCTGGCACGCCCAGAACGCGACGATGCCGATCACCGCGAAGATCGCCTGCTTGACCAGGGACGTCGAGGCGTTGCCGTTCTCCGCGTAGTCCCGGACGCTGGTCGCGGAGAAGACCATGGTCAGGCCGATCAGCAGCAGCAGGCCGGCGCTGGACAGCAGCAGGTAGTAGGAGGCCAGCGGCCGGTCCAGCAGCCCGCGCAGCGCGGCCAGCCCGCCCACCGGGTCCAGCCCGCGCGGCACCTGGGGACCGGGATCGTCCGGCCCCCGCGTCGCGGCGGGCGCGTCGCGCGTACGCCTGCCTCCCGCCGACCGCCCGGACGTGCCCTCCGCCGTGACCTCGTTGCCTCGTCCCTCCCCCACCCGACCATCATGGCGGTTCCCCGGGGTCGCCACCGGCGCAACCGCCCGGTCGGCGTGTCGGGCTTGCGCCGGGCGCGCGGAGCGTCCCGGCGGCCCGACGCGCCGCGGGGCCCGGGCGACACGCGCCCGGGCCCCGCGGCGGGAACGGCCGGCGGGCTCAGGTCATGTTGGCGAGGAACTCGCTGTAGAACAGGCCCAGCGCGATGGCCACGCCGATGCCGGCGATGATCCAGAACCGGACCACGATGTTGACCTCGCTCCACCCGGCGAGCTCGAAGTGGTGCTGCAACGGCGACATCCGGAACACCCGCTTGCCGGTGGTACGGAACGAGATGATCTGGATCACCACGGACATCGTGATGATCACGAAGAGGCCACCGATGATCGGCAGCAGCAGGATCGTCCGGGTGGACATCGCCATGCCGGCGATGAGGCCGCCGAGGCCCAGCGCGCCGGTGTCGCCCATGAAGATCCGCGCCGGTGAGGTGTTCCACCACAGGAAGCCGACGCAGGCCCCGGCCGCCGCGCCGGCGATCAGCGCGATCTCCAGCGGGTCCCGGACGGCGTAGCAGTAGTCCTGGGTGTAGTTCGGGTCGGCGCACCAGTGCCGGTACTGCCAGAAGGCGATCAGCGCGTACGCCGCGAGGACCATCACCGAGGCGCCGGTGGCCAGGCCGTCGAGGCCGTCGGTGAGGTTGACGCCGTTGGTGGCCGCCATCACCACGAAGATGAAGATGACCACCGCACCGATCTTGGTGACGTCCAGCGCCGGGATGTCCCGGATGAAGCTGAGCGTCGTGCTGCCCACGGTCTCGGTGTTGGTCTCGGCCCCCGAGGCGTCGGTCATGGTGCTCGGGAAGTAGAGCGCCACGACGCCGAAGACCGCGCCGACCAGGATCTGCCCGAGCAGCTTGCCGCGCTTGTTGAGACCGCCGCTGTGCCGCTTGCGCACCTTGAGGAAGTCGTCGATGAAGCCGACCGCGCCGGAGAAGACCATCAGCCCCAGCAGCACCAGGGCGGTGATGGTCGGCTCGACCTGGGCGATCTGCGCGTCCGGCAGGGTCGTCAGGGCCAGGTGACCGGCCACGTACGCGATGACCGTGGCGAGGATGAACACCACGCCGCCCATCGTCGGCGTGCCCTTCTTGCCCTCGTTGCTGGCGAGCCCGAGGTTTGATCGGATCGGCTGGCCGGCCTTCAGCCGGGCGAACACCTTGATCGCGATCGGGGTGCAGAACAGCGAGACCAGGAAGGCCACCCCGATGGCGACGATGACCGCCCTCATGCGGCGCCGCCCCCCGTCGCCTGCCCGTTCGCCCCGCCACCGGCGGCCTCCGCGCGCAGCGCGTCGGCCACCTCCCAGGTGCGGTACCGGGAGCCCTTCACCAGGACGACGTCGCCCGGCCGTAGTTCGCTCCGCAGCACCTCGACGGCCGCCGCCTGATCGGTGAGCAGCACCGACTCTCCTCCCCAGTCACCTACCGATGTCGCGCCTTCGTGGATCGGCGCGGCCGGCTCGCCCACCACGAGCAGCCGGTCGACGCCCAGTTCGGCCGCGAGCCGGCCGACCTCGGCGTGCCCGTCGCGTTCGAAGGGGCCAAGCTCGGCCATGTAGCCGAGCACCGCGACGGTGCGCCGCTCCCGCCCGATGCCGGTCAGCGCGCGCAGCGCGACCGCCATCGAGGCGGGGTTGGCGTTGTACGAGTCGTCGATCACGGTCACCCCGTCGGCGCGTTCGAAGACGTCCATCCGACGGGTGGAGACCAGCCCCAGGGCGCCCAGCGCGGTGGCCAGTTCGGCCAGCGGCATGCCCAGCTCGCGGGCCACCGCGGCGGCGGCGAGCGAGTTGGACACCTGGTGCCGGCCGGTCAGCCCGAGCCGCACCGGCGCGGTCCCCTCCGGGGTGACGAGGGTGTACGCGGGCCGTCCCCGGTCGTCCAGCGTCACGTCCTCGGCCCGCACGTCGGCGTGCGCCGCCTCGCCGTAGCGGACCACCCGGGCGACCGTACGCGAGGCCATCGCGTCGACCAGCGGGTCGTCGGCGTTCAGCACGGCCAGGCCGTCGGCGGGCAACGCCTCGACCAGCTCGCCCTTCGCCAGCGCGATCGTCTCCACCGAGCCGAACTCGCCGATGTGCGCCACCCCGACGTTGAGCACCACGGAGATCCGGGGCGGCACCACGTCGCAGAGGTAGCGCACGTGCCCCACCCCCCGGGCGCCCTTCTCCATCACCAGGTAGCGGGTCTCGGGCCCGGCCTGCAACGCCGTGTACGGGTGCCCCAGCTCGTTGTTGAACGACCCGGGCGGGGCGACGGTCGGGCCGAGCCGCGCGGTGAGCTGCGCGATCAGGTCCTTGGTGGTGGTCTTGCCCGACGAGCCGGTCAACCCGACGACGGTGAGCCCGGGCAGCCGGTCGACCACCGCGCGGGCCAGCCGGCCCATCGCGGCCAGCGCGTCGTCGACCAGCACCATCGGCACGCCGGGCACCGCGCGGGTGCCGAGCACAGCCACCGCGCCGGCCGCCACCGCACCGGCGGCGTAGTCGTGCCCGTCCACCTTCTCGCCCGGGAAGGCGACGAAGAGCGCACCCGGGCGCACCTTGCGCGAGTCGAACTCGACCGGACCGGTGACCCGGGCCTGCGGGTCGGCGCCGGCCAGCCGCCCGTCGACCGCCGAGGCGACCTCGGCCAGGCTGAGCGGGATCACCGCTGACCCGCCGGGTCGGCGAAGCGCGCCCGCAGCGCGTCGGCCAGCTCGGTGCGGTCGTCGAACGGGAGCACCTCGCCACCGATCTCCTGCCCGCGTTCGTGGCCCTTGCCGAGCACCGCGACCACGTCGCCCGGCTCGGCCAGCCGGACCGCCGCGTCGATCGCCGTCCGGCGGTCGGCCACCTCCTCGACGCGGGCCGCCGCGCCGGCCCCCCGGGCGCCGGCGAGCACCTCGGCCCGGATCGCCGCCGGATCCTCGGTGCGCGGATTGTCGTCGGTCACCAGCACCACGTCGGCTCCCTCCGCCGCGGCGGCGCCCATCACCGGCCGCTTGCCCCGGTCCCGGTCCCCGCCGGCACCGATCACGCAGATCAGCCGGCCGGCGCCGTACTCCCGCAGCGCCGCCAGCGCGGCGACGATCGCGTCCGCCTTGTGCGCGTAGTCGACCACGCCCCGGACCGGCCCGGGGGCGTCCACCAGCTCCAGCCGGCCGGGGACCCCGCCGCACGCGGCGACCCCGGCGGCGGCGGTCCGCGGGTCCACCCCGGCGGCGACCAGCGCGGCGATGGCCAGCAGGGCGTTGGCCACGTTGTGCCGGCCCGGCAGCGCCACGCCGGCCGGCAGGGTCAGCCCGTCCGGGCCGTGCGCGGTGAACCGCTGCGCGTACCCCTCGCCGCCGATCCCGTCGGCCCACCAGGTGGCGGTCGGGTCGCCGGCCGCCGAGTAGGTGACCGTCGCCGGGCCGTACAGCGACTTCAGCGCCGGGTCGTCGTGGTTGAGCACCTCGACCGCGCAGCGCCCGTCGAACAGTTGCGCCTTCGCGGCGAAGTAGTCCGCCGTGTCGGCGTGGAAGTCCAGGTGGTCGGAGCCGAAGTTGGTGTAGCCGCCGACCGTGAACCGGACCCCGCCGACCCGGCCCATCGCCAGGGCGTGGCTGGAGACCTCCATGACCACGGCGGTGACGCCGCGCTCGCGGGCGGCGGCCAGCATGGCGTGCAGGTCGGTGGCCTCGGGGGTGGTGCGCACGCTGTCGATCGCCAGGTCGCCGAGGCGGGTCTCGACGGTGCCGATCAGGCCGGTGGTGTGGCCGGCGGCGCGCAGGCCGGACTCGACCAGGTAGGCCGTCGAGGTCTTGCCGGCCGTGCCGGTCACCCCGATCACCGTCAGGTGATCGGTCGGGTCGCCGTAGACGGCCGCGGCGAGGGTGCCCAGCGCCGCGCGCGGGTCGGACACCACCAGCGCCGGCAGGCCCGCCTCGGCCGCCGCGGCGGCGCCGGCCGGATCGGTCAGCACGGCCACCGCGCCGGCGGCCGCCGCGCCGGCGGCGAACTCCGCCCCGTGGCGGCGGGCGCCCGGCAGGGCCGCGTACAGGTCGCCGGGGCGGACCTCCTGGCTGGCGTGGGTCACCCCGGTCACCACCAGCTCGGCGGCGCCCTCCGGGGGCTCGACGGCGAGCCGGGCGGCGAGGTCGCCGAGCCGGACACCGATCACAGTACGGGGACGAGGATTGCCGGGCACGGCGTCAGACCCTACCCGGTCGTCCGGTTCCGGCCGCACTGCCGCCCCGGTGGTTCGTCCGCACTCACCGATGATGTCGCGGCGTGGCCGCTCAACGCGGATAGACCGTGAACTTCGGGGCCTTCTCCCCACTCGGCGGCACCCCGTAGTGACGCAGCGTGAACTGCATCATGTCCCGGAACGCGGGGGCCGCGATGTCCCCGCCCCCGCCGGCGGGGGTGTGCGCGAAGACCGCGATCACGTAGCGCGGCTTCTCGGCCGGGGCCATCCCGATGAACGAGGCCACCTCGCCGAGCTGCTTACGCCCGTCGACCAGCCGCCAGCCGGTGCCGGTCTTGCCGGCGACCCGCCACTCGGGGATCGCCGCGGCCCTGCCGGTCGCGTCCTCGACCGTGGTGACCGCCTCCAGGATGTGCCGCAGCGCGGCGGCGTTCTCCGGGCTGAGCACCGACCGGGTGACCGGAGGGTCGGTCGGCGTACGCTTCCCGTCCGGCCCGATCACCTCCTTGACCAGGCGCGGCTGCACGTACGTGCCGTTGTTGGCGATCGTCGCGTAGACGGCGGCCATCTGCAGCGGCGTGGCGTCCACGCTGTGCCCGATCGGCACCGACCCGGCCGACGACCCGCTCCACTCGTCGGCCGGCAGCAGCCGCCCGCTGGCCTCGCCGGGCATGCCCACCCGCGTCGGCTCGCCGAGGCCGAAGCGCTTCTGGTAGTCGATGAGGCGTTCCGGGCCGAGCTTGTCGGCGATCTGGATGGTGCCGACGTTCGACGAGTACGCCATCATGCCGGGCAGGCTCATCCGCTTCCCGTGCGCCTTGTGGGTGTCGGTGAACGGGGTGTCGCCCTTCATGATCACGTTCGCGACGGGCATCGTCGTGTCCGGGGTGATCACCCGTTCCTGGAGCGCGGCGCCGAAGGTGATCGCCTTGTGCACCGAGCCGGGGTCGACCACGAAGCTGGTGGCCGCGTCCTCCCGGTCGGTCGGGTCGCTCGGCACGGGCTTCGCCGCGTTGTAGGTGGGGTGGCTGGCCTGGGCCAGCACCTCGCCGGAGGGGATCTCGATCACCACGGCGGCGCCGGTGCTGCCCTTGCTCTGCGCCATGTGCCGGCTGAGCATCCGCTGCACCATGAACTGCAGGTCGCGGTCGATGGTGAGCTGGAGCGAGCTGCCCGGCTTGGCCTTCGTCGTCTCGCTGTAGCCGCCGGGGATCGGGGCGGCCAGGTCGCCGAGGCCGACCTCGTAGACCCGCTTGCCGTCCTTGCCGCGCAGCACGTCGTCGTAGCGGGCCTCCAGCCCTTCCAGCCCGACCATGTCCTGGCTGGTGAAGCCGAGCAGGTTGGCCGCGAGGTCCCCGCCGGGCACCTCGCGCCGCTCGTCGCGGTGGGTGTAGATGCCGGGCAGCTCCAGCGCGGTGATCTGCCGGGCCCGGTCGATGTCCACCCCCCGGGCGAGGTACTCGAACTGCGAGTCGACGCCGTTGACCCGCTTGCGGGGCTTCATCTTCTCGGCCAGCTCCGACGCCGGCATGCCGAGCAGCGGGGACAGCGCCTTGGCGGTGGCCTGCTGGTCCTCGATCTGGGTGGGGTCGGCGTAGACGTAGCGGGCCTCGACGCTGTGCGCCAGCGGGGCACCGTCCCGGTCGTAGATGGCGCCGCGCGCCGCCGGCAGGGTGACGGTGCGCAGCCGGTCGGCGAGGCCACCGCCGGCGTACGCCGGAGTCTCCACGGCCTGGAGGACGACCAGCCGGATGCCGATGACGGCGAAGAGCGTCAGGGTGAGCACGGTGCCCAGCCGCAGCCGACGCCGGGGATCGGCCAGCCGGGGCGGCTTCGGCGGCTTGCGCGACGGCCGCCGGGCGGCGGGACGGTCCGGCCGGCGCGCGGGGCGCGGCGCGGTGCGGCGGCTCGGCGCCGGCGGCTCGTCGTCGTGGCGCGGGGTGCGCGGCGTGACGGTGCGGACGACGCCGGAGCGGCCCGCCGCCTCCCGGCGGCCGGCCCGGCCGGCGCCCGCGCGCCCGCCGTCGAGGACCTGCAGGGCGGGGCGGAACGGGTCCCCCGAGCGGGTGCTGCGCGGCGTCCTGCGCTGCTCGGCGGGGCCGGCGTCGGCGTCCCGCTCGGCGCGACCGCCGGCGCGCTGCTCGCGCACGGTGCGCCCGCGCGGGGTGTACGCCCGGGCGTCGGAGATGCCACCGACCCCCGGCTCGCCGGAGCGCGGCTCGCCGCCCCGGCCACCGGCGTTACGCGACGAACCGCGCCGGGAGCCTGTGGCGTCCCGGCGCGGTTCCTCCGATCTCGGCGGCACGGTCGTCAGCCTCCCGCGCCCTGCTGGCTGGTGATCGAGGGCTGGCCACCGGCCGGCTGCGGCACGCCGATGACCTTGCCGTCGGGCAGCCGGATGTAGGCCGGCTCGCCCGCCTCCACCAGACCGAGCTTGCGGGCCCGGGCCTCCAGGTTGCCCGGGGCCTCCGCGTCGGCGATCTGCTTGTTCAGCTGCTGCTGCTCCACGTCGAGCTTGGCCTGCTGCTCCTGGAGCTTCTCCAGCCGGAAGGCGTTCTCGTTGATCTTCGTGTTGACCAGCAGGATGCCGAGCACCCCGCCGACCACCAGCACCACGACCAGGGCGGCGAAGGGCGCCCGCGGCACCTTCACCGGCGGCGGCGGCGCCACCCGCAGCCGGGGCGGACGCGCCGTGACGGCGCCGTCCCGCTCGGCCGGCCGCAGCGCGGCGCTGCCCTGGGTCGGGAACTCGCGCGCCCCCCGGGCGCGAGTCTCCCCCTGCCGGTTCGCGCGGTCCGCCCGCGGCGTGCCGGTCCCGATGCGCGTGGCCCGCTCCGCCGCGGTCCGGCCCCCCGACCGCGGTGCGCGCTGCCCGCCGCCGGCGATGTCCCGGCGGTCGCGCTTGTCAATAGTCATGTCCCTCCCCCTCTTCGTCCGTCCCTGTCCCGTCCCCCGGGGTCCGTCGGATCCGTGTCGGATCCGGGGGACCCCGCCCCTGGTTGGTGCATCGCCTTGACCCGCCGGCGGTACCGTTCGCGGTCGGTACCCCCCTGCTGCGCCGCGTCCGGGTCGAGTCGCTCCGCGGCCCGCAGCCGCACGGACGCGGCCCGCGGGTTCGCGGCGACCTCCGCCTCCCCGGGCAGTTCGGCGCCCCGGCTGAGCAGCCGGAACGTCGGACCGGACCCGGGCAGTTCGACCGGGAGGTCGATCGGGCCCTTGCTGCGGACCCGGTCGCTGAGCGCCGCCTTGGTGAGCCGGTCCTCCAGCGAGTGGTAGGACAGGACCACCATGCGGCCGCCCACGTTGAGCTTGTCGAGCGCGGCCGGCAGCGCCGTCTCCAGCGCTGCCAGCTCCTTGTTTACCTCGATCCGTAAAGCCTGAAACGTTCTCTTGGCCGGGTGTCCCCCGGTTCGTCGGGCGGGTGCCGGAATGGACTCCCTGACCAGTTCGGCCAGCCGCGCCGACGAGGTGATCCGGCTCCGCTCGCGCTCGCGGATGATCGCCGAGGCGATCCGGCCCGCGAACTTCTCCTCGCCGTAGACCCGCAGCACGCGGGCCAGGTCCGGATGGGCGTACGTGTTGACCACCTCCTCGGCGGTCACCCCCCGGGTCTGGTCCATCCGCATGTCCAGCGGAGCGTCCTGCGCGTAGGCGAACCCGCGGTCGGGTGCGTCGAGTTGCAGGGAGGAGACGCCCAGGTCGAACAGGATCCCGTCGATCGCCGGGTAGCCCAGCCGACCGAGCACCTCCGGCAGCTCGTCGTAGACGGCGTGCTCCAGGTGGACGCGGTCGGCGAAGCGGGCCAGCCGGACGCGTGCGTGGGCGAGCGCCTCGGTGTCCCGGTCCAGCCCGATCAGCACCGTCTCCGGATGCGCCTCGAGCACCGCCTCGGCGTGCCCGGCCAGGCCCAGCGTCGCGTCGACGTGGACCGTCCGCCCGCCCCGGCCCAGCGCGGGGGCCAGCAACTCGAGACACCGCTCGAGCAGCACCGGCACGTGCGTGCCGCGTAGCTCCCCCATGTCGACCCCCACTGGTGTGAAACCTTCGTCCTTCACGCGTCTGTCGTCGGACGACGCCGTGCCGTCGTACCGCCAGATCCCCATCCGCTCCCGCCCGTCGGAGGCCGCGGCCCTCCGATCGGATCGTGCGCCTGGCACCGGGGAAGGGGTGCCAGGAACTCGAAAGCGGGTGGAGATCTCGCAGTACGTCGGGCGCCGTCACGCCCTACAGACCGCCGGGCAGCACCCCCTCCTCGATGTCGGCGAAGTCGTCTTCGCTCTCCGCGAGATAGGTCTCCCAGGCAGCCTTGTCCCAGATCTCCACCCGGGTGCTCGCGCCGATCACGACCAGATCCCGGTCGAGTGCGGCGTAGGCCCGCAGGTGGGCCGGGATCGTCACCCGGCCCTGCTTGTCGGGCACCTCGTCGTGCGCGCTGGCGAAGAAGACCCGGCTGTAGGCTCGGGCCGCCTTGTTCGTCATCGGTTGCGCGCGCAACTGCTCCGCGATCCGCTGGAACTCGGGCATCGGGAAGGCGTAGAGGCAACGATCCTGCCCTTTGGTGATCACGACACCCCCCGCCAACTCGTCCCGGAACTTCGCCGGGAGGATCAACCGGCCTTTGTCGTCCAGGCGTGGGGTGTGGGTGCCGAGAAACATCGGCCCAACCCCCTCGCCCTTGAGCGGCGTTCGCGGCGCCGCTGACCCCCCGGGCCGGTGGGCCCTCCCGGCCTCACCACTGCGCCCCACTCTACTCCACTTCCCTCCACCCGCAACCAGAATCGCCCGCGTGGCGCGGCCTTTCGGCGCGCAAAACCGCACGTCAACCGGGGTGGAGCGGAGTGGAGGGCCGCGGGGCCCGCCGGGCCGGTCCGCTTTCCGACATAGATCGACTCCGTCCGGCTGAGCGCGTTCCGACCACCCCGTCGGGTCACCCCGGCCGAACGGTTCGCCGTCGGCGGCGATCTGGCGGGGTCGCCGGTCCGGTAACCTCGCTCGGGTGACGGACGCGAAGATGCCCCTGCGGGCAAAGGTGGCCAGCTCGGTGTCGCGGACCGCCGCGGCGCTGTCGCGGGCCGCGGGGCGTGGTGACGGCTCCGTGATCGGCGGCTGGATCGGCCTGAAGATCGACCCGGACCTGCTGGCCCACCTGTCGGCCGGGCGCGCCATCGCCCTGATCTCCGGCACCAACGGCAAGACCACCACCACGCGGCTCACCGCGGCGGCGGTCGGGGTGCTCGGCCGTGTCGCCACCAACTCGTTCGGCGCCAACATGCCGACCGGGCACACCTCGGCGCTCGCCAAGGCCGGCAGCACGCCCTACGCCGTGCTGGAGGTGGACGAGCACTACCTCGCCCAGGTGCTGGACGCCACCGAGCCGCACGTGGTGGCGCTGCTCAACCTCTCCCGCGACCAGCTCGACCGGGCCAAGGAGGTCGCCATGATGGCGCAGCTCTGGCGCGCCGCGCTGGTCCGGCACACCAACGTGCGCGTCGTCGCCAACGCCGACGACCCGATGGTGGTGTGGGCCGCCACCCCGCCGCCCAACCACGACCACCGCATCGCCCCGCCGCACGTCACCTGGTTCAGCGCCGGGCAGCGCTGGCACGACGACTCCTGGGTCTGCCCCGAGTGCGGCTCCACCATCCAGCGCTCCGGCGACCAGTGGTGGTGCAGCGGCTGCCCGCTGCGCCGGCCCGAGCCGCAGTGGACGGTGGAGGACGACGGCGTGCTCGACCCGACGGGCGCCTGGCACAAGGTCAAGCTCCAGCTCCCCGGCAAGGTCAACGTCGGCAACGCCGCGACCGCGCTGGCCGTCGCCGCCGAGTTCGGCGTCCGGCCCGTGGACGCGGTGCTCCAGCTCGGCACCGTCACCTCCGTGGCGGGCCGCTACGCGCAGGTCGACCGGGACGGGCGCAACATCCGGCTGCTGCTGGCGAAGAACCCGGCCAGCTGGCTGGAGGCCTTCGACATGGCCGACGTCGCCCCGACACTGCTCTCCATCAACGCCCGGGACCCCGACGGGCTGGACACCTCGTGGCTCTTCGACGTCGACTTCGCCCCGCTCCGGGGCCGGCAGGTGCTGATCACCGGCGACCGCGCGTACGACCTCGCGGTCCGGCTGGAGGTCAACGACGTGCCCTTCCAGCATGTGCGGACATTCGCCGACGCCGTCCGGTCGGTGCCCCCGGGGCGCCTGGAGGTCATCGCGAACTACACCGCGTTCCAGGACATCCGAGCGGAGTTGGACCGTGTCAACTGAGAGCCTGCGCATCGTCTGGATCTACCCCGACCTGCTCTCCACCTACGGCGACCGGGGCAACGCCCTGATCCTCGCCCGCCGGGCGCGGCAGCGCGGCTTCCCGGTGGAGGTGCTGGAGGTGCGCTCCGACCAGCGCCTGCCCTCCACCGCCGACATCTACCTCATCGGCGGCGGTGAGGACGGCCCGCAGGCGCTCGGCGCGCAACGGCTGCTCGCCGACGGCGGCCTGCACCGGGCGGTCGCCCAGGGTTCGGTCGTGTTCGGGGTCTGCGCCGGCTACCAGCTCCTCGGCACCTCCTTCTTCGCCAAGGGCACCCTCTGCGCCGGGCTGGAGCTGCTCGACCTCTCCTCCGACCGGGGGCCGACCCGCGCCGTCGGCGAACTGGCCGGCGAGATCGACCCGCGCCTGGGCGTGCCGGCGCTGACCGGGTTCGAGAACCACGGCGGGCGCACCCACCTCGGCCCGGGGGTCTCCCCGCTGGCCCGGGTCACCGCCGGGGTCGGCAACGACGGCGCCACCGAGGGGGCGTGGCGGGGCAAGCTGCTCGGCACGTATTCGCACGGCCCGGCCCTGGCCCGCAATCCCGCCCTCGCGGACCTGCTGCTGCGCTGGGCCACGGGTGCGCACCAGCTCCCGCCGCTGGACGACACCTGGTCGGACCGGCTGCGCGCCGAGCGCCGCGCCGCGGTGGCCGCCGCCGCCCGGGCATGATCCCCGCCGTCCGGCGGCTGCTGCGGCAGCCGTCGGCCGTCCGGTTCGCCCTGCTGCTGCTCCTGCTCGTCACCTTCGGAGCGGTGCTGCTCGTCGTCGACCTGCCCGACGCGCACCAGCTGCCCCGGCTGGCCGACCGGCTGGGCGATCTCGCCCCCGTGGCGGCGGTCCTCGGCGGGGCGCTGCTGCTGGTCGCGCTGGTCCCCCGGACCTTCATCACGCTCGCCTCGGGGGCGATCTTCGGTGCGCTGGAGGGCGCCGCGTACGCGCTGGGCGCCGCGCTGCTCGCCGCGGCGCTGGGCTTCACGGTCGGCCGCCTGCTCGGGCGGGAGTTCGTCGCCGACCGGGCACGCGGCCGACTGGCCCGGTTGGACGGCTGGTTCGCCCGGCAGAGCGTCCTCGGCGTGATCACCGTACGGCTGCTGCCGATCGCCGGCTTCGGGCTGGTCAGCTACGGCTACGGCACCACCGGCGCCCGGGTGCTGCCGTTCCTCGCCGGCAGCGTGATCGCCTCCGCGCCGACCGCGTTCGGCTACGCGGCGGTGGGCGCGGCGGTCACCTCCCCGGGCGACGTCAACTGGTTCGGCGCCGCTCCGGCCGCGCTCGGCCTCGTCGCCAGCGTGGTGCTGATCCGCCGCTGGTGGCGCGCCGAGCGGCAGCGCCGGCTCGGGCCGAGCTGAGGCCGGCGTGCGCAGCGGGTCGCCCGGAGCGGGCGAGGGCGCCGGGCCGGAACACGAGGGGCGGCAGCCGGGCGGCGCCACCGGCCGCGTCGACCCGACCGTCGCCGAGGAGCGGCTGCGCGGCGGCTTCATCGCCGAGGTGGTTCGGGTCGGCGACACCGTCCGGCGTACGCCACCGGAGAACGCCGAGTTCGTCGCCGCGCTGCTGCGGCACCTGGAGCGGGTGGGCGTGGACGTCGCGCCCCGCCACCTCGGCACCGACGAGCAGGGTCGGCAGGTGCTCAGCCACGTCGACGGCCGGGTGCCGTGGCGGGACAGGGAGGATCCGGCGTACTTCGCCGACCCGGCGCTGACCCGGCTGGCCGAGCTGGTCCGGCGGCTGCACGACGCCTGCGCGGGCAGCCCGCTGGCCGGGGACGCCGAGACGGTCTGCCACCGCGACCTGTCCCCGAAGAACACGGTGTACCGGGACTCCCCCGCCGGCCCGCTGCCCGTGGCGCTGATCGACTGGGACCTCGCCGCGCCCGGCCGGCGGGTCGAGGATGTCGCCTTCGCCGCCTGGCACTGGGCGGCGCCGGGGCCGGGAGCCGACCCGGTGGAGCTGGGCCGGCGCGCCCGGCTGCTCTGCGACGCCTACGAGGCGGCCGGCACGGGGTCGCTCGCGCTGCCCCGCGCCGAACTGGTCGACGTGATGCTCGCCCAGATCGACGGGACCTGGCGCGGGATCGCGGCCGGCGCGGAGCGGGGCGCCCCGGCCATGCGCCAGCTCCGCGCGGCGGGGGTCGCCGACATGGTGCGCGGCTGGTACGACTGGCTGGCCGAGCACCGCCGGGTGGTGACGGCCACGCTGCGCTGACCCGCTCCGCGCCGCACGGCGGCCGCGCTGCGTTGACCCGCTCCGCGCCGCGCGGCGGCCCGCGCTGCGCTGACCGGCTCCGTGCCCGCCACGGCGGCCGCGCTGCGCTGACCGCCCGGAGCGCGTCCGCCCCACCCGGGTCGCGCGCCTCATCCCGCCGGGGAGACCAGCCCCGCCTCGTAGGCGGCGATGACGAGGTGCACCCGGTCGCGGGCGCCCAGCTTGCTGAACAGCCGGGCCACGTGCGCCTTGGCGGTGGCCGCGCTGATCACCAGCTCGGCGGCGATCTCGCCGTTGGACAGGCCACGGCCGACGAGCGTCAGCACCTCGCGCTCCCGCTCGGTGACGCCGTCGAGGGCCCGGGTCGGGGCGGCGGGGGCCGGCCGGCGGGCGAACTCGGCGATGAGCCGGCGGGTGACCCCGGGGGCGATCAGCGCGTCCCCGGCGGCGACCACCCGGACCGCGCCCAGGATGTCGTCCAGCGCCATGTCCTTGACCAGGAACCCGCTCGCGCCGGCGCGCAGCGCGGCGTGCACGTGTTCGTCGTCGTCGAAGGTGGTGAGCACGAGGACGCGGGTGACGCCGCCGTGCGCGGTGATCGCGCGGGTGGCCTGGATGCCGTCCATGCCGGGCATCCGCAGGTCCATCAGCACCACGTCCGGCACGACCTCGCGGGCCAGCCGCACCGCCTCGGCCCCCGTGCCCGCCTCGCCGACGACGTCGATGTCGGGGGCGTCGGCGATGAGCACCCGCAGGCCGGCGCGGACCAGTGGCTGGTCGTCGACGAGCAGCACCCGGACGCTCACCGCTCCCCCGCCCCGGCCGGCTCCACCGCCGCCGGCGACACCGGTGACACCGCCGCCAACGGTGGCACCGGCAGCGACGCCGCCACCCGGAAGCCGCCCTCCGGGCGCGGTCCGGCGTGGAACCGGCCGCCGGCCAGGGCGACGCGTTCCCGCATACCCACGATGCCGTGCCCCTCGCCGCCGACCGCGCCGCCGCGACCGTCGTCGACGACCTCCACGGCGACCTCGTCGGGGGCGTGCGTGACGGTGACCCGGCACCGGTCGCTGCCCGCGTGTCGTACCACGTTGGTGAGCGCCTCCTGCACGATCCGGAACGCGGCGAGGTCGACCTCGGCCGGGACCGGCCGTCGTTCGCCGTCGCGCCGCAGGTCCACCCGCACCCCGGCGTCGGCGGCGGCGGCGACCAGCCGGTCGAGGTCGTCCAGCCCGGGCGTCGGATCCAGCGACGCCGACTCCGACTGCGGGCGGCGCAGCGCGCCGAGCGTACGCCGCAGGCCGGCCAGGGTGTCGCGGCTCGTCGCCTCGATGGTGGCCAGCGCGGCGCGCGCCTGCGCCGGCTGGGTGTCGATGACCCGGGCCCCCACGCCGGCCTGGATGGCGATCACCCCGATGCTGTGCGCGACCATGTCGTGCAGCTCGCGGGCGATGCGCAGCCGCTCGGCGGTGACCGCCTCGGCGGCGGCGTGCGACCGCAGCGCCTCGGCGTAGCCGCGCCGGGCCCGCACCGAGTTGCCGACCGTCCACGCGGTGACGACCGCCAGCACGGAGATCATGGCGCGGCTCACCGGGTCGGTCGAGGGGTTCACGAAGCTCGCGGTGATCTGCACGGCGAGCACCACGACGGCCACCGGCACCGAGACGCGGCGGGACCTCCTCGCCGCGATCAGCCCCGCCACCGTGTCCACCGCCAGGAACTGCGCGTACCAGATGTCGGCCAGGTAGCCGTCCTCCGGGACGTTGACGACCACGGTGACCACGCACGCCGCGACGAGCATCAGCGCCAGGGCCAGCACCGGCCGGCGGCGCAGCAGGCCGGCGGGCGGGGCCAGGGCCAGCAGCGGCACCAGGTAGCGCTCGGAGAGCCACCAGTCGCCGAACCCCACGCCGTTGCGGCTCGACGCCACGACCGGGGCCATGAGCACGGCGACCGGCAGCGCCGCGACGCCGATCCAGGGCAGCACCGCCCGCACCAGCGCCGGGGCGCGGCGCGGCGGCGGTGCGGTCGCATCCATGCCGCACACGGTAGCCAGCCCGCCGCCGCCCGGGCATCGGCCCACGGGCGTACACCCCGGGGCGGGTCACCGGCCGCCGGGTGTGGCCGCCGGGGCGACGCCCCGCCGCCCGCCGCCCGGCAGCGTGGGTGGCGTGATCGAACTGAACGCCCTGACGAGACGGTACGGCCGCACGACGGCCGTCGACGACCTCACCCTGACCGTGCGCCCCGGCCACGTGACCGGGTTCCTGGGCCCCAACGGGGCCGGCAAGTCCACCACGCTACGGATGATCATCGGGCTCACCGCGCCGACCAGCGGCACCGTCACCGTGGACGGGGTCCGGTTCGCCGACCGGCCGCGCGGGCTGCGGCACGCCGGCGCGCTGCTCGACGCCGGGGACGTGCACGGCGGGCGCAGCGCCGTCGCCCACCTGTCGGCCCTGGCCCGCAGCAACGGCATCGGGCGCGCCCGGGTCGACGAGGTGCTGCGGGAGGTGGGCCTGTCCGCCGTCGCGCGGCGGCGCATCGGCGGCTTCTCGCTCGGCATGCGGCAGCGGCTCGGGATCGCCGCCGCGCTGCTCGGGGACCCGCCCGTACTGCTCTTCGACGAGCCGTTCAACGGCCTCGACCCGGAGGGGGTGCGGTGGGTACGGGACCTGTTCCGGCGGCTGGCCGCCGAGGGGCGCACGGTCTTCGTCTCCAGCCACCTGATGAGCGAGATGCAGAACTGCGTCGACCGGCTCGTGGTGATCGGCCGGGGCCGGCTGATCGCCGAGCAGAGCCTCGCCGAGTTCGCCGCCGGGAGCACCCGGGCCGCCGTGACCGTCCGTACGCCCGACCGGGCGACGCTGTCCGCCGTGCTCACGGCCGAGGGCGCGCACGTCCGGCCGGACGACGCCGGGGCGCTCGTCGTGACCGGCCTGACGGCCGCGCGGATCGGCGACCTCGCGCTCGCCCACGGCGTCGGGCTGCACGAGCTGACCACCCGTACCGCCTCGCTGGAGGAGGCCTTCATGGCACTCACCGCCGACAGCGTCGAGTATCTCGCCGGGGAGGGGACCCGATGACCGCCGTGACCGGGCCGACCCGCCGACCGGCCGTGACCGGGGCGCCGGCCCGCTTCCGCGACCTGCTGGCCGCCGAGTGGATCAAACTCTGGTCGCTGCGCTCGACCCGCTGGACGCTGCCGCTGGTCCACCTGTTCGTGGTCGGGGTCAGCGTCAACGCCAGCCTCGCCGACCACCGGAACTGGCCGGCGTACCCCGAGGGGCGCCGGGAGATGTTCCGCCTGTACGGGCCGGTGCGCGACGCCTTCCCCGAGGCCGGCTACCTGCTGCTGATCCTCGCCTCGGCCACCATCGGCGCACTGACGATCGTCGGCGAGCACCAGAGCGGGCTGATCCGGGCCACGTTCGCCGCCGTCCCGGCCCGCCGCGCGGTGGTCGCGGCGAAGGCCGCCGTACTGGCCGGGGTCATGCTCGTGTTCGGCACGGTCACCGCGGCGACCTCGTTCTGGGTGTCCCAGGCGATCCTCGCCGACCGGGGCGCCGGCTGGTCGATCGGCGAGCCGGGCGTGCTGCGCGCCGTCGCGGCGAGCGCCGTGCTGGTGCCCGTGTGCGCGCTGGTCGGGATGGGTCTGGGCGCGCTCACCCGACACGCCGCCGGGGCCGTGGCCGCGGCCACGTCGGTACTCGTGCTGGTGCCGATGGCGGTGGACAGCGACGAGCACCGGTGGATCGCCGAGCTGTACAACGCCCTGCCGCTGACCGCCTGGCTGCGGCTGATCGAGGTGCACCCCGACGTCCTCAACCCGGACCCGTACCCGGCCACCGTCACCGGCTCCTGGCTGACCCTGGCCACCTGGTCCCTCACGGCCACCCTCACGGCGATCACCCTCACCCACCACCGCGACCCCTGACCCACCCCGCCCCGGGTCCGCGCCCCGCCCCGCCCCGGCGCGTCGATCATGCAGTTCCGGTGGCCGGTTCATCCCGGCCCGGGGACTTCGTCCCCCACCACAACTGCATGATCGACGCGAGGGGTCGGGGGCGGGTCAGGCCACTACGGAGACCATGCGGCCCTTGATGACGATGACCTTGCGGGGTTCCTTGCCGGCCAGCGAACCGGCCACCGCCTCCAGGGCCGCCGCGCGGACGGTCTCCTCGGACGCGTCGGCGGGGACCTCGACGCGGCCCCGCACCTTGCCGTTGATCTGCACCGGGTAGGTCACCGTCTCCGCCACCAGCAGCGCCGGGTCGGCGGTCGGAAAGTCCGCGTACGTCAGCGAGGTGTCGTGCCCCAGCCGGCGCCACAGCTCCTCGGCGACGTGCGGGGCGAACGGCGCCAGCATCAGCACCAGCGGCTCGGCCACCTCGCGCGGGGTCTCCGTCAGCCGGGTCAGCCCGTTGGTCAGCTCGATCAGCTTGGCGATCGCGGTGTTGAACCGGATCGCCTCCATGTCGCCGCGGACCCCGTCGACCACCTTGTGCAGCAGCCGCCGGGTCGCCTCGTCGGCGGGCGCGTCGGTGACCCGCAGCGCGCCGGTCTGCTCGTCGACGACCGCCCGCCAGACCCGCTGCAGGAACCGGTACGACCCGACCACCGCCCGGGTCTCCCACGGACGGGACACCTCCAGCGGACCCATCGACATCTCGTAGACGCGGAACGTGTCCGCCCCGTACGCGGCGCACATCTCGTCCGGCGTGACCACGTTCTTCAGGGACTTGCCCATCTTGCCGTACTCGCGGTTGACCTGGGTGTCGCCCAGGTAGAAACCGCCGTCGCGCTCGGTCACCTCCTCGGCCGGCACGTAGGCGCCCCGGGCGTCGGTGTAGGCGTACGCCTGGATGTAGCCCTGGTTGAACAGCTTGCGGAACGGCTCGAACGACGAGACGTGCCCCAGGTCGTACAGCACCTTGTGCCAGAACCGCGCGTACAGCAGGTGCAGCACGGCGTGCTCGGCGCCGCCGACGTACAGGTCGGTGCCACCGCAGTCGCCCTCGCCGCGCGGCCCCATCCAGTACGCCTCGTTCTCCGCGTCGACGAAGCGCTGCGAGTTGGTCGGGTCCAGGTAGCGCAGCTCGTACCAGCACGAGCCGGCCCACTGCGGCATCACGTTGGTCTCGCGGGTGTAGCGCTTCGGGCCGTCGCCCAGGTCCAGCTCCACCTCGACCCAGTCGCGCCGGCGCGACAGCGGGGTCTCCGGGTTGCTGTCGGCGTCCTCCGGGTCGAACGTGCGCGGCGAGAAGTCGTCCACCTCGGGCAGCTCGACCGGCAGCATCTCCTCCGGCAGGGCGATGGCCGCTCCGGTCTCGTCGTACACGATCGGGAACGGCTCGCCCCAGTAACGCTGCCGGGAGAACAGCCAGTCGCGCAGCCGGTAGGTCACCGCGCCGGTGCCGTGCCCGTTGGCCTCCAGCCACTCGATGATCCGGGCCTTCGCGTCGGCCACCCCCAGGCCGTTCAGGTCCAGGCCGCGCTCGGGCGCGGCGCTGTTGATCGCCGGGCCGTCCCCGGTGTACGCCTTGCCGTCGAAGCCCTCCGCCGGCTGCACGGTACGCACGATCGGCAGATCGAAGACCTCGGCGAACGCCCAGTCCCGCTCGTCCTGGCCGGGCACCGCCATGATCGCGCCGGTGCCGTAGCCGGCCAGCACGTAGTCGGCGACGAAGACCGGGATCCGCCCACCGGTGACCGGGTTGGTGGCGTACGCCCCGACGAAGACGCCGGTCTTCTCCTTCGTGTCGGCCTGCCGCTCGACGTCGGTCTTGGCCGCCGCCGCCTTGCGGTACGCCTCCACAGCCGCGCGCGGGTTGGCGTGTCCGCCGGTCCACGCGTCCTTCGTCCCCTCGGGCCAGGCGGCCGGCGTCAGCGCGTCGACCAGCTCGTGCTCGGGAGCCAGCACCATGTAGGTGGCGCCGAAGACGGTGTCCGGCCGGGTCGTGAACACCCGGATCGGCGCGACCGTGGTCGGGAAGTCGACGTGCGCGCCGGTGGAGCGGCCGATCCAGTTGCGCTGCATCAGCTTGATCGGCTCGGGCCAGTCCAGCGTGTCCAGGTCGTCCAGCAGCCGGTCGCCGTACGCGGTGATGCGCATCATCCACTGCTTCAGGTTGCGCTTGAAGACCGGGAAGTTGCCGCGCTCGGAGCGGCCGTCGGCGGTGACCTCCTCGTTGGCCAGCACGGTGCCCAGCCCCGGGCACCAGTTGACGGGCGCCTGCGAGACGTACGCCAGCCGGTGGTCGTCGACGACGGACCGGCGCTCGGCCACGGACAGCTCCGCCCACGGCCGCCCGTCGGGCGTGGGCCGGTTGCCGCCCTCGAACTCGGCGATCAGCTCGGCGATCGGGCGGGCCCGCTTCGCCTCCGTGTCGTACCAGGAGTTGAAGACCTGCAGGAAGATCCACTGCGTCCAGCGGTAGAAGTCGGTGTCGATGGTGGCCACCGAGCGGCGCTCGTCGTGGGCCAGGCCCAGCCGGCGCAGCTGCTCCTTGTAGCGCTCGATGTTGGCCACGGTCGTGGTCCGCGGGTGGGTGCCGGTCTGCACCGCGTACTGCTCGGCGGGCAGGCCGAACGCGTCGAAGCCCATCGCGTGCAGCACGTTGCGCCCCGCCATCCGCTGGTAGCGGGCGAAGCAGTCGGTGCCGATGTAGCCCAGCGGGTGCCCGACGTGCAGGCCGGCGCCCGACGGGTAGGGGAACATGTCCAGGACGTACAGCTTCTCCGCCCCGGCGCGGGGGTGACCGGGGTCGGCCAGCGGGCCGGTCGGGTTCGGGGCGTGGAACGTCCCCTCCCGCGCCCAGGCGTCCTGCCAGCGCTGTTCGATCTCCTCGGCCAGGGCCGCGGTGTACCGGAACGGGGGAATGTCGGCCGGTGCTGCCTCACTCATGGCGTCTCCTCGCTTCGCTCGTCGCCGCCGGCCACGCCACGGCCGGGCTGGGTGCTGACCTCGCTCGGCGCGGTCATGTCGGTCTGGCTCGGGTCTGTCCGCCGCCGGCGCCGCGCCGCCCGAGGGCCGGCGCCGGTGCCGGGTGCCGACCGCCGGGGCGTCCGGCGGAGGGCACAAAAAAGCCCCTCGCGCAGGAGGGGCCGCCGTGCTGTCGCGCGTCAGCGCATCAGCACGGCCCGGTAAGAAGCAGGAAGAATCCGGCCATGACCGGGAGTGTACCCCGCCGCCCGGTCCCGCACGTCGCCCGCCGCCACGGGTCGGGACGCCGACCCCGGACGTACGCGGGCCGCAACAGCCCTTCGTGATCATCAGCGGCACCGAGAGCGACGGCCCGATCCCCCGACCCAGCGAATATTCGGTGCGTAACCGACCGTCTACCTGCGGGGGTCGGCGACAGCGACAAACATGGTTAGCCTGAGAGACCAGTGAGATTTCTGCGGCAGACGAGGCTCGGCGTCGCGAACCCTACGGCGGGTCCAGCTGCTCTATACAGAGCTGCCGTCCGGCGACGAGGAGGAGGCCCGTGACACAACAGACCTGGGACGAGGTGGGCGGCGCGTTGCCGCACGACGAGTTCCGTGCCGCCAGCGAAGCCATCGTGTCGAACATCGAGCAGGTCATCGAGGGCAAGACAGCCACCGTGCGACTCGCCCTGGCCGTCCTGCTCGCCGAGGGCCACCTGCTCATCGAGGACGTGCCCGGGGTCGGCAAGACCAAGCTCGCCAAGGCGATGGCCCGGTCGATCGACTGCTCCGTGCGCCGCATCCAGTTCACCCCCGACCTGCTGCCCAGCGACGTCACGGGGGTCAGCGTCTACAACCAGGAGACGCACGACTTCGAGTTCCGCCCGGGTGCGGTCTTCGCCAACCTGGTCGTCGGCGACGAGATCAACCGCGCCTCGCCGAAGACGCAGTCGGCGCTGCTGGAGTGCATGGAGGAGCGCCAGGTCACCGTCGACGGCGTCACCTACCACCTCCAGACGCCGTTCATGGTCATCGCGACCCAGAACCCGATCGAGATGGAGGGCACCTATCCCCTCCCCGAGGCGCAGCGCGACCGGTTCACCGCCCGCATCGCGATGGGCTACCCGGACCCGAGCGCCGAGCTGGCGATGCTCGACGGGCACGGCGCGACGGACCCGCTGGACGAGCTGCGTCCGGTCTCCGACGCCAACACCGTGCGGCAGCTGATCGGCCACGTCCGGCAGGTGCACGTCGCCGACGCCGTCAAGCAGTACGCGATCGACCTGGTCACCGCCACCCGCGAATCCTCCGACCTGCGCCTGGGCGCCTCCCCCCGGGCGACCCTCCAGCTCCTGCGCACCGCCCGCGCGGTGGCCGCCCTGGAGGGGCGCGACTACGTCCTCCCCGACGACCTCCAGGTGCTGGCCGTGCCGGTGCTCGCGCACCGGATCATCCCGACCGCCGACGCCCAGCTCGCCCGGCGTACGACCGACGCGATCGTCTCCGAGCTGGTGCACCGGCTGCCGCTGCCGCACGACCGCGGGCGCTCCCCGTACGACACCCGCCCGACGGGCGAGGGCAACGGCCGAGCCACGTACGAGCCGCGGAGGCGGTGACGTGCGCGACGGGCTGCGCGGGCTGACCACCCGCGGCCGTTCGTTCCTGGCGGCCGCGGTCGCGGCGGCGGTCTCGGCCGGCATCCTCGGCGAGAAGGACCTGCTCCGGGTGGCCGTGCTGCTGGCCGTCCTGCCGCTGCTCGCCGCGGCCTACGTCGGGCGCAGCCGCTACAAGCTGGCCTGCAACCGGTCGCTGGACCCGCACCGGGTGCCCGTCGGGGCCAGCTCCCGGGTGGTGCTGCGGTTGCAGAACATGTCCCGCCTGCCCACCGGCACCCTGCTGCTGGAGGACCGGCTGCCGTACGCGCTGGGCAGCCGGCCCCGGGTGGTGCTGGAGCGGCTCGGCGCCCACCAGGCCAGCTCGGTGGCCTACACGGTGCGCGCCGACGTGCGTGGCCGCTACGAGGTGGGCCCGCTGGTGGTCCGGATGACCGACCCGTTCGGGTTGTGCGAGCTGAGCCGCGCCTTCCCGAGCACCGATCATCTGACCGTCATCCCGCAGGTCACCCCGCTGCCCTCGGTGCGCCTGCCCGGCGAATACGCCGGCAGCGGCGACAGCCGGGCCCGCTCGGTGGCGGTGCACGGCGAGGACGACGCCGCCACCCGGGAGTACCGGGTGGGCGACGACCTGCGCCGGGTGCACTGGAAGTCCACCGCGCGCACCGGCGAGCTGATGGTGCGCCGGGAGGAGCAGCCCTGGGAGAGCCGCGCCACCGTCGTGCTGGACACCCGCGCGTACGGCCACCGCGGCGACGGGCCGACGGCCTCCTTCGAGTGGGCGGTCTCCGCCGCGGCCAGCATCGCGGTGCACCTGCGGCAGGCCGGCTACAAGCTGCGTCTGGTCACCGGTTCCGGCGCGGACGTGGACGCGTCCGAGGCTGCCGGCGACGGGGTGCTCCTCGACCACCTCGCCGAGGTCCGGCTCGACAAGTTCGGCGAGCTGACCACGCTGGTGCAGCGGGTCCGGCAACGGGCGGACGGCGGCCTGATCATCGGCCTGTTCGGCTCGGTGAGCACGGCCGAGGCCGAACTGCTGGCCGGGCTGCGGGGCAACGGCGCCACCTGCGTCGGTTTCCTGCTCGACAGCTCCACCTGGCTGAACCTGCCCACCAAGGCCCGGGCCGAGGCCGACCACGCCCACGGCGCCGCCGCGCTGGCCATGTTGCAGAGCGGCTGGCGGGTCATCGGCGTCGACCACGGCACGCAGTTGCCCGCGCTGTGGCCGCAGGCGGCCCGCGGCTCGCAGGGCTTCGCGCTGCGGGCGGCCATGGCCGAGACGGTGGCCGGCGGCATGCGATGAACGGAAGGGTCCCCTCATGATCGCCCACCGGAACCTGGGCTTCGTGGCCGCCGCGGCGACGCTGCTCGCCGCCGCGCCGCTGTCGGCCATCTTCGAACGCTGGACGTGGCTGATCCAGGCGACGATCGCGGTGGCCGTGGTCGCCGCCGTGGCCGCGCTCGCCCGGCTGGCGCGGGTCCCGCTCTGGGGCCAGGCGCTGGGCATGCTGGCCGGCCTGACCCTGGCCCTGGCCTGGCTCTTCCCCGGCGGCACCGAACTGCTGGGCATCGTGCCCACCCCGTCGACCTTCACGCACTTCGGCGAACTGCTCGACGGCTCGCTGGAGGACATGCGCTCGTACGGCGTCAAGGTTCCCGACACCGACCCGCTGCTGTTCGTCACGGTGCTCGGCATCGGCGGGGTGGCCGTGGTGGTCGACGTGCTCGCCGTCGGGCTGCGCCGGCCGGCGCTGGCCGGCCTGCCGATGCTGGCGATCTACTCGGTGCCCGTCGCGGTCTACGTGGACAGCGTCCCGGCGGTGCCGTTCGTCGTCGGCGCCGCCGGGTTCCTCTGGCTGCTGGTGACCGACAACGTCGACCGGGTCCGCCGGTTCGGCCGGCGGTTCACCGGCGACGGGCGCGACGTCGACGTCTGGGAGGCCTCGCCGCTGGCCGCCGCCGGCCGGCGGCTGGCGGCGGTGGGTGTCGCACTGGCCGTGGTGCTGCCGCTGGCCGTGCCGGGGATGACGGGCGGGCTGCTGGACACGCTGGGCGGTTCGGGCAACGGCAACGGCAACGGGCGCCCCGGGCAGGGCGGCACCGGCCGGATCGACCTGTTCGCGGCGCTCAGCGGGCAGCTCAACCAGTCGGAGGTCGCCGACCTGGTCAAGGTCACCACGAACGAGCCCAGCCCGTTCTACCTGCGCTTCGGCGTGGCCGACAAGCTCACGTCGACCGGCTTCCGGGAGGGCACCCCCGCGGGCCGCCCCGTCGCGGACCTGCCGGCGCCGTCCGCGAAGGGGGTCGAGCAGCGGACGTACCGGGCCACGGTCGAGGTGACGAAGAACCTCACCATGCCGCTGCTGCCGGTCTACACCGAACCGGTGCGCGCCGAGGACCTCAACGGCAACTGGGCGTACGACCCCAGCCTCCAGGTGGTCTTCTCCCACCGGGACAACTCCCGCGAGAAGCGCTACGCGTTCGACTACGTGCGCTCGACGTACACGCCGGCCGCCCTGCGCCGGTCCCAGCCGCTGCCGGCCGACCACGCCGTACGGCGCCTGCATCCCGCGCCGCCGCCCGTGCCCGAGGTGGAGGAGCTGGTCTCCACCCTGGTGCGGGGCAAGGACACCGAGTACGACAAGGTCCGCGCGATCTACGACCACTTCTCCGCGGACAACGGCTTCACCTACTCGCTGAGCACCAAGGGCGGCACCAGCGGGCGGGAGATCGTCGACTTCCTCGACAACAAGGTCGGCTTCTGCCAGCAGTACGCCGCCGCGATGACGTGGCTGGTCCGGGCCGCCGGCGTCCCGGCCCGGGTGGCGTTCGGCTTCGCCAACGGCAGCAACTCCGGCGACGGCACGTACACCCTGACCAACCGGAACCTGCACGCCTGGACGGAGGTCTACTTCAACGAGGTCGGTTGGGTGCCCTTCGACCCCACTCCGGCGTACGGCGTGCAGGGCTCGACCCGGTCGGCCTGGGCGCCGGACATCGACGCCCCGGAGGAGGAGACGCCGACTTCCGGCCCGTCGAGCGCCCCCGATGGCGTCGACCCGTCGGCCGGCCCGACGGGGCCGGAGGGCCCCGAGGAGGACATCGACTCCGGCCTGGCCATCAACGGCGCGACCCCGACCGACCAGGGCCCGGTCTGGCCCTGGTACGCCGCCGCGGCGGTGCTGGCCCTGCTCGCTCTGCTCGCCCTGCCGGCGCTGCGCCGCACGGCCCTGCGCCGCAAGCGCAGCGGCCCGGCGAAGCCGGCCGCGACGGCGGTGCGCCCCGGGGCCGCCGGCGACGCGCCCGCGGACGGGCGACGCATGGTGGTGGTGGCGGACGCGGAGCGGGCGCGGGCGGACGCGCACGCCGCCTGGGACGAACTGCTGGACACGCTGGTGGACTACCGGGTCCGGGTGGACCGGACCGAGACCCCCCGGGCGACCGCCGACCGGCTGTCCCGGGAGGCACTCACCGCCGACGCGGGGGCGACCACGGCGGTACGCCTGCTCGGCCGCGCCGAGGAACGCGCCCGCTACGCCCGCGATCCGCTGACCGGCGAGCAACTCCTGCCGGCCCTGCGCGCCGTACGCGCCGCGCTCGCCGCACAGACCGACCGACGTACCCGCCTGGTGGCGGCCGTGCTGCCGCCGTCGGTGCTGCTGCGCTGGCGCACGGGCACGGCCGAGGCGTCGTCCCGGCTGGTGGTGGCGGGCGGTTGGGCCCGGCACCGGTTGCTGCGCTGGAACCCGCGTCGCCTGATGGCCGGCCGCATGGCCCGCTGACCGAGACGAAGACCGACAGACGAACGGGCCGGTTGGGGGCATCGCCCCCACCGGCCCGTCGCGTTCGCGGGACTGACGTCGTGAGACCGGATGCCCGGGTGCCGGCCGACGGGGCCGCCGGGGTCGCCAGGGCCGACCGGGCTGACATCCGACGGAGGTCGTCAGGGCCGCCGGGGCCGTCAGGGCCGACCGGACCGCCGGGGCCGACCGGGCTGACATCCGACGGAGCCGTCAGGGCCGACCGGGATCAGGGGCGGACGGGAGCCGGCCGGACGCCGGACATGGGGACATGCGAGGACGCACGCCCGGAGGGCGTGCGGAATCGTCGGTTGCCGCCGGGGCGTACCGGCGACCGACTGGTCGTCGCGCGGCCCGCCTCAGGGGCGGGTCGGGCTCAGCGGTGCCCCTCCGGACGCTGCCGCCACCGGTCCTCCATCCGATCCAGGATCGAGGGCCGACGACCCGAACGACCGCGGGGGCGACGACGACTCGTCGTCCCGCCCACGACGTGCAGGTCCGGTGACTGCGCCCGACGGTGCGACTGCACCGCGAACGCGGCCGAGGCCAGCATGACGACGAAACCCGCCACTGCCAGCGGCGGAGTCTTGATCACCGCGCCGTAGACCAACAGGGCCAGCCCAGCGATCATCACGCCGGCAGCGACGAGCAGGCGACGCCGCGCGTGGAAGCGCGGATCGCTGGCGCGCACGGCCGAGGCGAATTTGGGGTCCTCGGCAAGCGACCGCTCGATCTGCTCGAACAGCCGCTGCTCGTGCTCCGAGAGCGGCACGGCACTCCTCCCCGGTCACGTTGGTCGGCCCGGTCGGGCCGACAGACCGTGGCAGCCAACCGGCTGCTTACCCGCAAGTCTACGAGGGCCCTCGCGCGTCGGAAAGCGGGACGACCTACGGCCGGGGTGGATTTTCATTTCGTCGCCCCTCGCGGGCCCCGAGCAGACTGGCCGGACCTATGACGGACCGCCCGAAACGGGCAGCAGCGGCGTCGGCTGCGGCCTCCGCCTCCCGCCAGCCCCGCTCGGGCGCGCCGAGGGTGAGCTGTCGGGGAGTCTCCCGCGCGGCGGCGAGCCCTTCGACCCGTACGCCGACCAGACGGACGGGCTCACCCGGGTCGAGCACGGTGTAGAGCGCCCAGACGGTGTCGAAGATCTCCCTGGCGACGTCGGTCGGCACGCCCACCGTGCGGGAACGGCTGACGGTGCGGAAGTCGGCCAGTCGCACCTTGAGCGACACGGTGCGCCCGACCTGCCCGGCCCGGCGCAGCCGGATGCCGACCTTCTCGGCGAGGGCGAGCAGCGCCCGGCGGATCTCCAGCGGGTCGGTGACGTCGACGTCGAAGGTCACCTCCGCGCCGATCGACTTCTCCACCTGCTCGGAACTGACCCGGCGCGGGTCGCGCCCCCAGGCCAGCTCGTGCAGGTGGGCGGCGGACGCCTCGCCGAGCGCCTTGCGCAGCATGCCGACCGGCGCCTCGGCGAGATCGCCGATCGTGGCCAGGCCCAGCCGCCGCAGCGTCTCGGTGGAACGCTCCCCCACCCCCCACAGCGCCGACACCGGCAGCGGGTGCAGGAAGTCGAGCACCCGGGTGGCCGGGACGACGAGCAGCCCGTCGGGCTTGGCGCGGGTCGAGCCGAGCTTGGCCACGAACTTGCTCGGGGCGACGCCGACCGAACAGGTCAGCCCCTGCTCGGCGGCGACCCGCTCACGGATGCGCCGGGCGATGGCGGCGGGCGGACCGAAGAGCCGCCGGGCGCCGGCCACGTCGAGGAACGCCTCGTCCAGGGAGAGCGGCTCGACCAGCGGAGTCACGTCGCGGAAGATCTGCATGACGGCGGCGGAGGCCGCCGAGTACTGCGGGAAGTCGGGCGGCAGGTAGACCGCCTGCGGGCAGAGCGCCCGGGCCCGCGCGGTGGGCATCGCGCTGCGCACCCCGTAGCGGCGGGCCTCGTAGCTGGCGGAGCTCACCACCCCGCGCGGGCCGGTCCCGCCGACCACGACGGGCCGACCGCGCAGCTCCGGCCGGCGGCGGACCTCGACCGAGGCGAAGAAGGCGTCCATGTCGACGTGCAGGATCGGGCAGCCGGAGTCGTCGGCGTCCGGCCCGAACCGGGGATCGCCGCCCCCGGGCAACGACTGGCTGCGGCCCATCCCCGCAGGCTAGCCCGGACCTGCGACATCCCGCCCGGACGGGACCCCGGGCCGGCGACCCGCCACGGCCGGGTCGGCGCGGTCAGCCGCGTACGACCAGCAGCGGGATCGCCATCTCGGCCGCCGTGTCCGCCCCGTGGTACGCCACCAGCCGGGAGACCGCCGGCGGCTCGGAGCGGGAGGCGGTCACCGCGTACGTGCCGTTGCAGATCACCACCACGTCGCCGATGCGCGCCAGGTGTTCCTCCGCCACCGGGCCGAACCAGCCGGCGGCCACCACCTCGTCGCGGGTACGCACCCGGGCCGCGTCTGCGAGCACCGCCGACCAGGCGGCCACGACGTCGTCCAGGGCGCCGGGGGTGACGTGCAGGTAGCGGACCCGGGGTTCCCCGGCGACCACCTCCAGCCCGGCGCGCAGCCGGGGGTCGGTGTCCAGGTCGAAGCGGTGTCCGGCCGGGATGTCGAGCTGGCCGTGGTCGGCGGTGACCAGCAGCGCGGCGTCGGGCGGCAGCCCGTCGACGAGCCGGGCCAGCAGCCGGTCCACCTCGCCCGCGGCGATCCGCCAGGGCGCCGAGTCGACGCCCGTGAGGTGGCCGTGCCGGTCCAGGTCGGGGTGGTAGCCGGAGACCAGCGTGGGCCCCGACCCGGCGGCCAGGGCGGCGAGCATCCGTTCCGCGAGCGCGTCGACGCCGGCCGCGCCGCGGTAGTCGCCGCCCCGGTTGGCGGCCAGCGTCAACCCGCTGCCGCCGAACTCCGGCCGGCTCACCGCGGTCACCGCGACCCCGGCGGCGCGGGCGCGTTCCAGCTGGGTACGGACCGGCTGCCAGCGCAGCGGCGCCGGGTCGGCCGCCCACTCGATGTGGTTGAGCACCCGGTCGGTCCCCGGTACCCGCACGGTGAAGCCGAGTACGCCGTGCGCGCCGGGCGCGGCACCGGTGCCCAGGGTCACCAGGCTGGTCGGCGTGGTCGACGGGAAGCCACAGGTCAGCGGCCGGCCGGCGGTCGCGGCCAGCCCCGCCAGGGTCGGCGCGTACGGCGCGGCGGTCGGGATCTGGTGCCAGCCGAGGCCGTCGACGAGCAGCACCGCGATCCGGCGTACCCCGGGCAGCGCGGTGACCAGCCCGAGCGGGTCGGCGGCGCCGGGCACGCCGAGCACGGCGAGCGCGCCGGGCAGGATGTCGGCGAGACTGGCGTCGCCGTAGCGCGGCCCGACGATCTCCAGCGGGTCGGTCACGGGCGGCGGGCGAACAGGTGCAGCTGGGCGGCGAGGTCCCGCCAGGGCGCCCGGGCGGCGAGCGCCCGCTCCAGCTCGACCAGGGCGGCGGGCTGGCCGTCGGCGACGGCGGCGGGGAGCAGGTCGGCGAGCACGCGTACGCCGTGGATCTGCTCGACCACGAGCCCGGCGGTGGCGAGCAGCGCGGCGGCGCCGTCGGCGTCGTAGCGGCGGCGCAGGGTGTCCCGGGTGCCGGCGGTGCCGGCCGGATCGGCGGCCAGCGCGGCGGCGACGTCCAGGTGCCCGTTGACGGCCCGGCCGAGCACGGCGGCGGCCCGGCCGGCGACCAGCACGCTCGCGGCGCCGCCCGGCCGCAGCGCGGCGGCCAACGCCGCCACCACCGCCGCCGGGTCGTCGACGACCTCCAGCACGGCGTGGCAGAGCACCAGGTCGGCGCTGCCCGGCTCGACCAGGCCGGCGAGCGCGTCGCCGTCGCCCTGCACGGCGCGGACCCGCTCGGCCACGCCGGCCTCGGAGGCCCGGCGGGTCAGTGCGGCGAGCGCGTCGGGACTGGCGTCGACCACGGTGACCCGGTGCCCGGCCTCGGCCAGCGGCACGGCGAAGCCGCCCGTGCCGCCGCCGACGTCGAGCACGGTCAGCGCGTTGCCGGCGCGACGCTCCAACTCGGCGCGCAGCACCGACCAGATCACGGCGGTACGGGGGGTCAGCGGCGGCCCGGCGAGCCGGCCTGGGGTCTGCTCCACCCGGTCGAGCCTAGTCACCCGGTCCAGCCGCACCGAGCCGGCGGCCCGGCCGGCTCCGGGGTGGGAGATCAGGACTCGCCGGCGGCGGCGTCGTCCTCGGCCCGCGACCGCAGGGCGTTGGCCACCGGGCCCTCGACGATCTCGTACTCGCGCGGCTCCGTGTGGTGACTCGGGGTCCAACCGGCGCCGAGCCGGGTCCGCCGGGAGTTCGCCACCCCACCGCTACGCTCGTTGTTTCCCATGATCGTTGTCCCCCTCGTGCTCGCACGGGCCACTCTGCCCGCGCGAGCTGGAGTGTCCCTCCATCGGGCGCGGAAAACCGTAATGTGGATCACTGCCGTCAGCGGAAGTCGCGCGAGGGCGGGCTGACCGGCGGTTCGATGGCGTCCAGCCGGTCGGCGGTGAGGTTGATCACTCCCTCGTGCCGCTGCAGCTGGCCCCGCACCACCAGCGCGGCGCTCGTGCGGGCCACCCGCCGGTAGCGCTGCCACAGGCCCGGGGAGCAGGTGACGTTGAGCATCCCCGTCTCGTCCTCCAGGTTGAGGAAGGTGACCCCGCCGGCGGTCGCGGGCCGCTGCCGGTGGGTGACGATCCCGCCGACCCGGATGCGCCGCCCCGGCTCCACCTGGCCGAGCCGGGCGATCGGTACCGCGCCGAGCGCGTCGAGCCGGGGGCGGATGAAGCGGGCCGGGTGGCTCTCCGGTGACAGCCCGGTCGCCCACACGTCGGCGACCAGCCGCTCCACCGCCTCCATCCCGGGCAGGGTGGGCGCGGTCGCGCCGGTCACCGTGCCCGGCAGCCGGCCCGGCCGGTCCTGGGCCGCCGCGCCGGCGGCCCAGAGGGCCTGCCGCCGGGACAGCCCGAAACAGGCGAAGGCGTCCGCGGTGGCCAGCGCCTCCAGCTGCGCGGCGGTGAGACCCACGCGCCGGGCCAGGTCCGGCATGTCGCGGTACGGCCCGCGCGCCGCCCGCTCCGCCTCGATCCGCTCGGCCACCCCGGCGCCGAGGGTACGCACGCCGGAGAGCCCGAGCCGGACGGCGGGCCCGTTCAGCCCCCAGGCGTGCGGCGGCTCGCCCGGCGCGCTGCCCCACCGGGTCTGCGGGGTGGACTCCAGCACCGCCAGTGCGCCACTGGCGTTGACGTCCGGCCGGCGCACCTCCACCCCGTGCCGGCGGGCGTCGTCGACAAGCGTCTGCGGCGAGTAGAAGCCCATCGGCTGGGCGTTGAGCAGCGCGGCCAGGAACGGACCCGGGTGGTAGCGCTTGAGCCAGGAGCTGGCGTAGACCAGGTAGGCGAAGCTCATCGCGTGGCTCTCCGGGAAGCCGTAGCTGGCGAACGCGGAGAGCTTGCGGTAGACGTCGTCGGCCAGTCCGCCGGTGATGCCCCGCGCGGCCATCCCCGCGTAGAGCCGGTCGGCGATGCGGGCCATCCGCTCGGCGGAACGCTTCGCGCCCATCGCCCGGCGCAGCTGGTCGGCCCCCGCCGCGTCGAAGCCGGCCAGGTCGATGGCGAGCTGCATCAGCTGCTCCTGGAACAGCGGCACGCCGAGGGTCTTCTCCAGCGCGTTGCGCATCAGCGGGTGCGGGTAGGTCACCGGCTCCTGGCCGTTCTTGCGCCGGATGTACGGGTGCACCGAGCCGCCCTGGATCGGGCCGGGCCGGATCAGCGCCACCTCGACCACCAGGTCGTAGAACTCGCGGGGCTTCAGCCGGGGCAGGGTGGCCATCTGGGCGCGGCTCTCCACCTGGAACACCCCGACCGAGTCGGCCCGGCAGAGCATGTCGTAGACCTCGGGGTCGTCCAGCGTCATGTCGCCGAGGTCCAGGCTCATCCCGATCATGTCGTAGCCGTAGTGCAGCGCGGAGAGCATGCCGAGCCCGAGCAGGTCGAACTTGACCAGGCCGACGGCGGCGCAGTCGTCCTTGTCCCACTGGAGCACGCTGCGGCCCGGCATCCGCCCCCACTCCACCGGGCACACCTCGATCACCGGCCGGTCGCAGATCACCATGCCGCCGGAGTGGATGCCCAGGTGCCGGGGGAACGTCTGCAACTCGTTGGCGTACGCGACCACCTGCTCGGGGATGTCCGCCACGTCGACGGACGCCACGGAGCCCCAGCGGTCGATCTGCTTGCTCCAGGCGTCCTGCTGGCCGGGCGAGAACCCGAACGCCTTGGCCACGTCGCGCACCGCCGAGCGGGGCCGGTAGGAGATGACGTTGGCGACCTGCGCGGCGTGCTCCCGGCCGTAGCGGGCGTAGACGTGCTGGATCACCTCCTCCCGGCGGTCGGACTCGATGTCGACGTCGATGTCCGGCGGGCCGTCGCGCTCCGGGGCGAGGAAGCGCTCGAAGAGCAGCCGGTGCCGGACGGCGTCCACGTTGGTGATCCGCAGCGCGTAGCAGACCGCCGAGTTGGCCGCCGAGCCCCGACCCTGGCAGTAGATGTCCTGCTCGCGGCAGAACGTGACGATGTCGTAGACCACCAGGAAGTAGCCGGGGAAGCCCAGCTCCTCGATCATGTTCAGCTCGTGTTCGAGCTGCGCGTACGCCCTCGGGTGCGCCTCGGGCGGGCCGTAGCGCTCGCGGGCGCCGGCGTGGGTCAGGTGGCGCAGCCAGCTCATCTCGGTGTGCCCGGGCGGCACCGGGTACGCCGGCAGCCGCGGCGCGACGAGCTGGAGGTCGAAGGCGAGCTCGGCGCCGAACTCGGCGGCCCGCGCCACCGCGCCGGGGTACGCGGCGAACCGGGCCGCCATCTCGACGCCGCCGCGCAGGTGGGCGGTGCCGGCCGCGGGCAGCCAGCCGTCGATCTCGTCCAGGCTGCGCCGGGCCCGTACGGCGGCCACGGTGGTGGCCAGCCGGCGCCGGCCCGGGGTGGCGTAGTGCACGTTGTTGGTGGCCACCGTGGGCAGCCCGGCCGTCGCCGCCAGCTCGGCGAGCGCGTCGTTACGGTCGGCGTCCACCGGGTGCCCGTGGTCGGTCAGCTCCACCGCCACCGTCTCCGCGCCGAACAGGGCGGTCAGCCGGTCCAGCTCCCGGGCCGCCGCGTCCACCCCCTCGGTGAGCAGCGCCGACGGCACGTGCCCCTTGCGGCAGCCGGTGAGCACCAGCACGTGGTCCCGCAGTTCGGCGGCGATCTCCTCCAGGTCGCCGTAGACCGGGCGGCCCTTCTCCCCGCCACGCAGCTGGGCGCGGGCGATCATCGCGGCCAGCCGGGCGTACCCCTCGTGGCCGTGGGCGAGCAGCAGCAGGTGCCGCCCGAGCGGGTCCGGCTCGCCGTTCTGCGGGCCGGGTAGGTCCAGGGAGAGCTCCGCGCCGAAGATCGTCGGCAGGTGCAACGCGCGGGCCGCCTCGGCGAAGCGCACCACCCCGTAGAAGCCGTCGTGGTCGGTGACGGCGAGCGCGGTGAGGCCCAGCCGGGCCGCCTCCTCGGCCAGCTCCTCCGGGTGGCTGGCGCCGTCGAGGAAGCTGAAGTTGGTGTGCGCGTGCAGCTCGGCGTACGGCACCGCGTCGTCGGGGCGGGCCACCTCGGGCGGCTGGTACTGCTCCCGACTGCGGCTCCAGGCAGGAGAGTCGCCGCCGTCGGCGTCCACGGCCAACGGGTCGACCACGTGCAGGTGCCGCTCGTCGCGCACCCGGCCGCCCTCCCCGCCGGCCCGCCCCTCCCCCGACCCGCCCGCACCCACTCGGCCCCCACCCGACCGACCCACACCCGACCGGCCCGCACCCGCACGCGGTCGGCCGGTGCCGGATTCCCGGCCGGAGAGCACGCGCTCCAACTCCGACCAGGGCAGCTTCGGGTTGTGGAAGCTCATCAGAGCCCCTCCGTGCGGGCAGCCGGAGAGATCTTGGGAAGTTTCGGCCCCTGGAGGGGCCGAAACTCTCCAAGATCCGAAAGCCAACGTCCGGCGGTCGCGTCAACGGGGCAGCTCGACAGCGCCGGCAGGCAGGCCAGCAGGGCTTCACCCCGCGCGAGCCGACGCGCCGGCAGCGCACCGGACCGGCACGCCGGCAGGGCTTCACCCCGGCCGAGCCGACGCGCCGGCAGGGCGTCGGGTCGAGCGGGGCGGCGGGGGCGGGGCGGGTGTCGGTCGGTGACCGTGGGCGGGCGCTCAGTCATAGATCGCCTCCACCAGCCACCGCCCGGCCTCGACGGCGAGCAGCAGGGCCGTACCGTCGGCCAGACAGACCTGGAACCGGGCCCGGCGGCGGGCCTCGGCCGGCGCCCACCAGCGCTCGTCGACCGGCCACGGACCCGCCCAGCCGACGATCTCGACCGGCCGGGCGGCGCCCACGGTCAGTCGGGCCGGCTCGGCGCTGACCTGGAGTCGCGCGCTGACCTCGACCGGCTCGCCGGCGGCGTCGTGCACGACCGCGGCGAGCGGGTCGGGCAGCACCACGGCCGGCGCGGGTGGCGGGAGCCGGCCCGGCCACGGCGGCGGGACGGGCCGGGCCGGCAGGCGTTCGTCGCCCCACGGCACCAGGCGCACCTGGTCCGCCGGCGAGCGCCCGCCGCCAAGCACCGCGGTGACCACCGCCTCGGGGCCGAGGATGCCCTGCACCCGGCTCAACGCCCGGTGCGCCCGCTCCCGCTCCTCGCCGGTCTCCCCCCACAGGCCGGGTTGCAGGCCGGCCTGCGCGACCACCCCGTCCGGGACCAGCCGCAGCCGGATGATGCCCGCCGTCGGGCGGGTCGGGCGGGTGCCGGCCCGGCCGGTGCTGCCGGACAGCCAGCCGTCGAGCTGCCAGCGCACCCGGTCGGCGATGGCCGCGGCGGTGAGCAGCCCGTCGTGCCGCCAGACCCGGTGCAGTTCCTGGCCGTGCGCGGTGACCGCCTCGATGCCGAGACGGGTGCAGGCCAGCCCGTGTGCGGCGAGCCGGTCGTGCAGCCGTTCGGCCAGCGCCCGGGCGGCGAAGGCCGCCGCGTCGACCCGGTCGAGCGGCTCGTCGTGGTCGGCGGTGACCGCGAGGTCGACCGGGGGACGCCGGACCGCGAGCTGACGGTGGTCCCGCCCGGCCGCCAACCGGTGGGCCAGCGCACCGTCGAAGCCGAACCGGGCCAGCACGTCGCCGGCGGGCAGCACGGCGAAGTCGCCCAGGGTGCGTACGCCGAGCCGGCGCAGCAGGTCGGCCAGGGCCGGGCGGCCGAGTGCCTCGACCGGCAGGTCGGCGAGGAACCCCGGTGTCCCGCCGGGCGGAACGACCCGTCCGTCGCGGGCGGCCAGCCCGGCGGCGAACACCCCGTCGGCGATGCCGACCTGGCTCTCCACCGCGCAGGCCTGGGCGACGTGCTCGACGATCCGCTCGGCGGCCGCCTCCTCGCCCCCGAGGTAGCGGCTCGGCCCACGGGCCGCCACCGCGCACGCGCCGGGGCGTACCACCTCGACGCCGGCGACCAGTTCCTCGACGGCGGCGACCACCGGTTCGAACGCCCGGGCGTCCCGCCCGGGGTCGTACTCGACGGCGGTGAGCTGCGGGCACCGGCCCTGGGCCTCCCGTCTGCGCAGCCCCCGACGCACCCCCTCGGCGCGGGCCCGCTCGGAGCAGGCGACCACCCGGTTGGCGTGCAGCACGGCGACCGGGTCGGTGGCCGGCACCCCGTCGACGATCTCCGCGGCGAGCACCGGCCAGTCCGGGCACCAGAGCAGCAGGGTCCGCACGGGCACGACGGTCACGTCGGGTCCAGGGCGGGCGCGGCGGTCACGTCGGACCGACCAGGGTGAGCGCGGCACGACGGGGCGGGCCGGTGGGCGCGGAGGCGACGGCCGGGCCGACCTGGCGGAGCCGGCCGGCGGTCGACCGGCCGGTGGCGGAGACGGCGGCGGCGGGAGCGGAGCGGGGAATGACCCGGGTGAGCCCGTCCCCGGGCAGCCAGACCTTGATCTCCTTGGGGCGGGCGGCGGCCCCGCGGCCCCGCGCGGAGACGGTGACCTCGCGGCGACGCAGCCGGCCCCGCCCCTGCCCGAGCCCCTCCCAGGCGCCCCGGACCACCTGGAGGGTCACGTCCGCGCCGTCCCACCGCCCGTACGGGACGAGGACGCTGCCGCGCTGCCGGGCCCGGGCGGCCAGCCGGTTGGCGACCGAGGCGGAGACCGCCGTCGGCACGGCGGTGACCACGACGTCCACCCCGTCGATCAGCGCGGCGATGACGGTGGCCCACTCCGGGCCCGGGTGGGGCACCAGGGCGAGCCGGTCCAGGGAGATGCCCAACTCGGCGGCGGCGCCCGCCCCGAACGTCGGGACCCCGACCACGGCACACCACGAGCCGGCCCGGGACGCCTCGGCGAGCAGCGCCAGGACCAGCGAGGTGCCGCCGCTGCGCCGGGGCTGGCCGGCGGCGACCGCGATCGTGCTGCCCCGTCGCAACCCCCGGTTGGGCAGCAGCCCGGTCAGCTCGGGGGCCACCGGCAACAGCCGGTGACCGGCCGCCGGGTCCGGCGCGCTCGCCGGGCGCACCAGACCGGCCAGTGCGGCGGAACCGACCACCATCCGGCCCGCCATCGGACCTACCCCCCGTCGTGCTGTCGGATCAGACGTGCGCGTGGCGCGCCGGGCACCGGTCGCCGCCGGGCGGCCGGCGGCCGGCGGCCGGGTGCCCGGGTCAGGCCGCGAGGCCGTCGAGCGCCGGTTGGTGGGCCACGCCGAGCGCGGCCTCCACGACCGTGACGAACTGCTCGGCGGAGCGCAGCAGGTCGTCGGCCTCCCGGGCGGTCACGACCCGTGGGATGCCAGCCTCGGCGGCGGCCCGCTTGCCGGCGCCGAGGGCGAAGAACCGGGCCCACTCGTCGAGCTCGGGGGCGACACCGGAGAGCAGGACCCAGACGCTGGTGACCCGGTGGCGTCGGGCGGGGGCGGGACGTGCCCGGGCGGCGAGCACCGCCGCGGCCGCCCGGAGCGCGGCCAGGTGGGCGGCGGCGTAACGGAGGCCGTCGGGACGGGTCTGGGCGGCCTCGGCCAGCCCGCGCCGGGCCACCGCGAGAAGCTGGGCGGGGGTGCGGTGCGGCAGCACGTGCGCCGGCACCGTCGGTGCCTGAGCCGGGTTGGTCGGCATGGGACTGTCTCCTCCACGTGGCCGAGGCGCCGCCCCGGAGACGGCCCTGGGCCGCCGGCGGGACGCCGGGTCGAGTGGTGCGGAGGAAGACGCACCGGTGGTGGCCGGCCGGTGTGGACGCTTCCCCACACCACACCCGGCCGGCGTTACCGGCGGGTTCGTCGCCCGCCGCCCGGGGGTCGTGGGCGGCGGGCGACGCTCCTGCCTGACGGGCCCGGACTCGCGACTGCCCGGGACCCAGGTGCGGCCCGCGGAGCCGCACCGCCCGGAGCCGCGCCGCGAAACACCGCCCCGGGTCTGTTGGAACGGGCGTTCGAGGCAATCGAACACTCGTTCTAACTGCTGCTGACAGTACACCCTCCCACCGACGAAAACGCAACGTGTGGCACGCGGGCGTCGGTCGACGTCCCGGCAGGTGCCGGCCCCGGCGCCCGCCGCCGCGACCGTGGCGGGCGCCGGCAAGGGACCACGGCGGTAGCCTCCGCTCGTGACAACCCCCCGCCCCGTCCTCGGGGTCGCCATGGTGCTCGCCTCGGCCGGGCTCTTCGCCGTCAACGGCACCGTCTCCAAGCTGGTGCTCCGCGCCGGCCTGGATGCCCCGCAGCTCACCCTGCTGCGCGCCGCCGGGGCCGTCACCGGGCTGCTGGTCCTGAGCGTGCTGCTGCGTCCGGGGGCCCGCCGGCTCCGGGTCACCCCCGGCCAGCTGCCGCTGCTGATCGGGTACGGGCTGGCCGGGTTCTTCGCCGTACCGATGCTCTACTTCGTCGCCATCTCCCGGCTGCCGGTCGGGATCGGGCTGCTGTTCGAGTACACCGCCCCGCTGCTGGTCGCCCTCTGGGCCCGGTTCGGCCAGCGCCACCGGGTACGCCCGCGGCTCTGGGCCGGCCTGGCGTTGAGCCTGGTCGGCCTCGGCTGTGTGGCCGAGGTGTGGGGCGAGCTGAAGCTGGACGGCCTCGGCGTGCTCGCCGGTCTCGGCGCCGCGGTCTTCCTCGCCGTGTACTACGTGCTCGGCGCCCACGGCACGGCGCGTCGGGACACCTTGTCGCTGTGCACCTGGGCGTTCGGCGCCGCCGCCGTGGCGGGCCTGCTCACCCGCGCGGTCACCGTCGGCACCGGCGGCTGGGAGCCGCTGGCCGCCGACACCGAGGGGGGCGTGCCCGTGGCGCTGCTCTGCGCGTACACGGTGGTGCTCGGCTCCATCGCGCCGTACCTGCTGGTGGCCGGGGCGATGCGGCACCTCCCCGCGACCAGCGTCGGGATCATCGGCATGGCCGAGCCGGTGCTCGCCTCGACGGTCGCCTGGATCGTGATCGGCCCCGGTGAGGCGCTCAACACCGCCCAGCTCACCGGCGGGCTCCTGGTGCTGGTCGGCGTCGCGCTGGCCGAGACGGCCCGGGTCGCCCCGGCCCGGACCGCCGCGCCGCCCGCCCCGGACGCCGTCACCGTCCCGCCCGGAGCCGGCCGGACGGCGTCCCGCCCCGTCCGGTCGGGGCCCGGCACGGCCGACTGAGCCGCCGACCGGCGTACCGGGAAGAATGGTCGACATGCAGCCACACCCGAACGTGCGGGCGGTGCAGGACGTGCTCGACGCCGCGGGCGCCCGGGACGGGTCCGGCGCCCCGAGCCTCGTCCGCCTGCTGCCCGACGCGGTCCACACCGCCGCTGCCGCCGCCGAGTCGCTCGGCGTCGCGGTCGGCCAGATCGCCAACTCGCTCGTCTTCGAGGCGGACGGCGCGCCGCTGCTGGTGCTCACCTCCGGCGCGCACCGGGTGGACACCGCCGGCCTGGCCGCGTCCATCGGGGTCGGCCGGCTGCGCCGGGCCACCCCGGAGTTCGTCCGCGCGCACACCGGGCAGGTGATCGGCGGGGTCGCCCCGGTCGGCCACCCGCGCCCGCTGCGCACCCTGGTCGACACCGCCCTGGAGTCGTACGACGAGATCTGGGCGGCCGGCGGCGTGCCGCGGGCGGTCTTCCCCACCACGTACCCGGAGCTGCTGCGGGTCACCGGCGGCGTCCCGACCGGGGTGGCGTGAGCGAGCGGAGCGAGCGAACCATGGGGCTCAGCAGCGTGGCGCCTCGCGCCGCCGTCGAGCGGAGCGAGGCGGTGGCGTGAGCGAGCGGAGCGAGCGAACCATGGGGACCGACGTCCCGGAGCTGGTCACGCTGCACGTGTGGCGCACCTCCCGCGCCGCGCTGCCCCGGGCGTTGACCCGGATGGCGGTCGACCCCCGCCGGCTGCGCGCCGTGCCCGGCGTGCGGTTCGGCAAGCTGCTCGGCACCGGGACCGGCACCGGCTTCGGGCCGGGCGACGCCGACCTCACCCGGTGGGCGGCGCTGACCGTGTGGGACTCCCCCGCCGCCGCGGCCGGCTTCGACGGCTCGCCGGTGGGGCGCGCCTGGGCGCGGATCGCCCGCGCGTCCGTCCGGGTCGACCTGCGCCCGCTGAGCAGCCGGGGCGAGTGGTCGGGGCGCCGGCCGTTCGGGGAGCCGCCCGGCGGCCGGGTCACCGGCCCGGTGCTGGCGCTGACCCGGGCCCGGCTGCGGCCACGGCGGGCGGCCACCTTCTGGCGGGCGATCCCCCCGGTGGCCGCCGCGCTGCACGCCGCACCCGGCCTGCTGGCCCGCTTCGGCGTCGGCGAGGCCCCGCTGGGCTGGCAGGGCACGGTGAGCGTGTGGCGCGAGCCAACGGACCTCGTGGCGTTCGCGTACCGTCACCCGGAGCACCGGGCGGCGATCATGCGGACCCCCACCGAGGGGTGGTACGCGGAGGAGCTCTTCGCGCGGTTCGAGGTGCGCGACGTGGTGGGTGACCGGGCGGTGCTGGGGTGGGTCGCGGACGGCGATCCGGGAGCGGCGGAGGGTGTACGGGCATGAGGTTGGTGCGGTGGACGCCGGACGATCTCGTCCGACGGCTGGACGACGTGGTGGCCGTCTACGGCGAGGCGATGGGGTACCGCCCGGAGCTGCTGGAGTCCCGGCGCGGCTACATCGCCACCCACGTACGCCGACCCGGCTTCCGCGCCGTAGCCAGCCTGACCAGCGAGGGCCACCTGGCCGGCTTCGGCTACGGCTACCTGGGCGGCTCCGGGCAGTGGTGGCACGACCAGGTATGGCGGGCGCTGGACGCCCCGACCCGGCAGCACTGGCTGACCCACTGCTTCGAGGTGGTCGAGCTGCACGTCCGCCCGCCCGCGCAGGGTCACGGCCTGGGCGCGCGGCAGCTGCGGGCCCTGCTCAGCCTGGCGGAGGGCACGACCACGCTGCTCTCCACCCCCGAGGCCGACGAACAGCGGTCCCGGGCCTGGCGGCTGTACCGCCGGTTCGGCTTCGTCGACGTCCTGCGCGACTTCCACTTCCCCGGCGACGAGCGCCCGTTCGGCGTGCTCGGCCGGGACCTGCCGCTGGAGCCGCCGACACCCACCCCGCCCGGCCGGGGCGCCGCGTGACCCGACGGCTGTCCTGGGCGCTGCTGGCCGTGCTGGTGCTGACGCAGATCTGCTACCCGCTGACCACCGGGGAGACCCGGGCCCGGCTGACCGTCGCCACCGTCGTGCTCGGCTACCTGCTCTCGGTCGGCCACGCGCTGCTCAGCCGGGGCCCGCGTACGGCGGCGGCGCTGGTCGCGGTGGCCACGGGCGGCGGGTTCGCCATCGAGGCGCTCGGCGTGGCCACCGGCTTCCCGTTCGGCAGCTACGACTACTCCGGCGAGTTGGGGCCGAAGCTGGCCGGGGTGCCGCTGATCATCCCGCTGGCCTGGACCTGGATGGCCTGGCCGGCCTGGCTGGCCGCCACCCGGCTGACCGGGGGCGACGCCGGCGGCGGGCCACTGGGGGCCGGCGGCGCCCCCGGCAGCGGGCCGGGCAGCGGTGGTCGGCCGGGAGGCCGGTTCCCCGTCCGGCGGATCGCGCTGGCCGCCGTCGGGCTGGCCGCCTGGGACCTCTTCCTCGACCCGCAGATGGTGGCCGAGGGCTACTGGGTCTGGCGGGACGCCACCCCCGCACTGCCCGGCCTGCCCGGCATCCCGGTGAGCAACTACCTGGGCTGGATGCTCTTCGCCGTGCTGATGATGAGCGCGCTGCGCCCGCTGGCCGGGCCCGCCGTGGCCACCACCGACGGGCGGGACGGCCCGATGTTCGCGCTCTGGCTGTGGACGTACTTCTCCAGCGTGCTGGCCCACGCGGTCTTCCTCGACCTGCCCGCCTCGGCGCTCTGGGGCGCGGTCGGCATGTCGGTGGCCGCCGTGCCGCTGGCGGTCATGCTGCTCCGTTCCCGCCGCGACGATAGGCACCGGTCCCGTCAGCCGCAGCGCCCCGGCGTCGACGCGACGGCATGACCGCCGTCCTGGCGCTGCTGCTCGGCGTGGCCGCGCTGACCGCGCACACCCTGGTCAACGCCGGCCGCTGGCTGCGCCGCCCGGCCGAGCGGCCGGCGCCGGTCACCGAGCCCGTGGCGGTGCTGCTGCCGCTGCGCGACGAGGCCGCGCGGGTCACCCCGTGCCTGCGCGCGCTGCTCGCCCAGCGGGGCGTGCCGCGGCTGCGCGTGGTGGTGCTCGACGACGGGTCGACCGACGGCACCGCGGACGTGGTCCGCGCGGTGGCGGGCGACGACCCCCGGGTCACCCTGCTCGACGGGGTCGCCCCGCCGCCGGGCTGGCTGGGCAAGCCGCACGCCTGCTGGCAGCTGGCCACCCGGGCCGACCCCGCGGCGACCGCGCTGGTCTTCGTCGACGCCGACGTGGTGCTCGCCCCGGACGCGGTCGCGGCGGCCGTCACCGAGCTGCGTGCCGCGCGGGTGACGCTGCTGTCGCCGTACCCCCGGATCCTGGTGGCGACGGTGGCCGACCGGCTGGTCCAGCCGCTGTTGCAGTGGCTGTGGCTCACCTTCCTGCCGCTGCGGGCGATGGAGCGCTCGCGGCGGCCGTCGCTGGCCGCCGCCGGCGGGCAGTTCCTGGTGGTGGACCGGGCCGGCTACGAGGCCGCCGGCGGGCACGCCGTGGTGGCCGGGAAGATCCTGGAGGACGTCGAGCTGGCCCGCGCGGTCAAGCGGGGCGGCGGCCGGATCGCCCTCGCCGACGGCTCGCGGCTGGCCGCCTGCCGGATGTACGAGGACTGGCCGCAGCTGCGCGACGGCTACTCGAAGTCGCTCTGGGCGACCTTCGGCCACCCGGGGGCGGCGGCCGTCGTCGTGACCCTGCTGCTCCTGCTCTACACCGCTCCCCCGCTGCTGGCGGTCGTCGCCCTGGCCGCCGGCGCGCCGACGGTGGCCGCCGCGGCGCTCGCCGCCTACCTGCTCGGGGTGGCCGGGCGGGCGGTCAGCGCCCGGGCGACCGGTGGCCGGTGGTGGCCCGACGCGCTGGCACACCCCGTGTCGGTCGTGGTCCTCGGTTGGCTGACCCTGCGGTCGTACCATCTGCGGAAGCGGCGTCGCCTGTCCTGGCGCGGCCGCCCCGTCACCTAGGGAGGCGCGGCATGGCGCGGATCGTGGTCGTCGGCGCCGGGGTGGGAGGGCTGGCCACCGCCGCCCGGCTGGCCGCCACCGGGCACCAGGTCACCGTGCTCGAACGCGCGGGCACCGTCGGTGGCAAGCTCGGCCGGTACGTGCGCGACACCCCGGCGGGCCCGTTCCACTTCGACACCGGGCCGAGCCTGCTCACCCTGCCCGACGTCTTCCACGACCTGTTCGAGGCGACCGGCGCGAAGCTCGACGAGTACCTGGACCTGGCGCCGGTGGACCCGATCGTGCGGCACGTCTTCCCCGGCGGCGGCCCGGCCCTCGACTCCTGCGCCGACCCGGCCGAGTTCGCCGCCCGGATCGGCGCGGCCTTCGGCGACCGGGCCGCCACGGACTGGCAGCGGCTGTGGCGCCGGGCCGCGCGGGTGTGGCAGGCGTCGCACCGGGACATCCTGCGCCGCCCGATCGACTCCCCGCTGGACCTGGCCGCGCTGGCCTGGCGGCTGGGCGACCTGGCCGCCATCGGTCCGGGCCGGACGCTGCGCGGGCTGGGCCGACGGCACCTGTCGGACCCCCGGCTGCGGATGCTGCTGGACCGGTACGCCACCTACACCGGCGCCGACCCGCGCCGGGCGCCGGCCGCGCTGGTCGCCGTGCCCTACGCCGAGCTGACCTTCGGCGGCTGGTACCTGCGCGGCGGGCTGGGCACGCTCGCCGACGCGCTGCTCACCCGCTGCCTGGATCTCGGCGTGGTCGTGCAGACCGGCGCCACCGTCACCCGGATCGACGCCGCGGGCGGGCGGGTGCACGGCGTACGCCTGCGCGGCGTCACCGCCCCGGTCCCCGCCGACGTGGTGGTGGCCAACGTCGACGCGCTCACCCTCTACCGGGACCTGCTGCCCAGCCCGCGCCGGCTGGCCGGGCTGACCGACCGCAGCCTGGCCGGTTTCGTGCTGCTGCTCGGCGTCGCCGGCGACTCCGGGCTGGCCCACCACAACGTGTTCTTCCCCCGCGACTACGACGCCGAGTTCGACGCGGTCTTCGGCCACCCGGGGCGCGGCGTGCGGGCCCGGCCGGCGGCCGATCCCACCGTCTTCGTCACCGTGGCCGACGACCCGGTGGTCCGGCCCGCCGGTCACGAGGCGTGGTTCGTGCTGGTCAACGCGCCCCGGCACGGCACCGCCGGCGGTGCCGTCGACTGGCGCCGGCCCGGCCTCGCCGAGGCGTACGCCGACCGGGTCCTCGACGTGCTGGCCGGGCGCGGCGTCGACGTGCGGGACCGGCTGGTGTTCCGGGAGGTCCGCACCCCGGCCGACCTGGACGACGCGACCGGCGCGCCCGGCGGGTCGATCTACGGCACCGCCGGCGGCCTGCTGCGCCCGGCCAACCGGGGCCCGGCGCACGGGCTGTGGCTGGTCGGCGGCTCCAGCCACCCGGGCGGCGGCCTGCCGATGGTGACCCTCTCCGCCCAGATCGTCGCCGACGACATCGGCCCCGCCTGGTAGCTGCCGACGGGCGGGGGGACCGCGTCGACCGCCGGGCCTTCCCGGCAGCCCGGGCGGACCGGGCCGGCGCGGTCAGCCGGCGTCGATCAGGGCGCGGCGGACGGCGGAGAGCAACTGGCCGAGGCCGAAGCCGGCCAGCAGCACCCACACGGCGGTCGCCATGGTGATCGTGCCGGCGGCGAGGTCCGGCTCGATCAGCGCGGTCAGCCCGGCCAGCAGCAGCCCGACCAGGGCCACCGAGACCCGGGTGGGGCGCTCCCCCACGGTCACCGCGCCGAGTTCCCGCATGCCGGCGGAGACCGCCCGGGCGCGGACGTACTCGTGCAGCCAGGAGAGCGCACCGGCGGTCACGACGAGCGGCCCCGGCGCGCCGATCAGCCAGAACGCGGCCAGCCAGGCGACCTCGCCGAGCCGGTCCGCCAGCGAGTCGTAGACGTAGCCGAGCCGGGTGGTCCGGTTCGTGGCCACCGCCACCGCGCCGTCGACGCTGTCCGCCACCGCGGCGAGGAGCACGAACAGCGCCGCGAGGAAGGGACCGTCCTGCGGCCGTACGGCGAACAGCGGCACGCAGGCGCAGAGCAGCACGCCGACCACGGTGACCGGGGTCGGGCCGACCCGCAGCCGGCCCAGCACGAACCCGACGTGGTAGGCGAACCGCAGCCAGGCGCGGACGACCGGGGCCGCCGCCCGGGGGTCGAAGCCCCCGTGCAGCCGTGCCCAGGCCGTGGCGTACTCATCCCAGTTCAGCTGTGTGCCCACCACGGAACAACCGTCGCACCGCCGCTCAGGTGTCGCGGCAGCGGGGTCACATCCGCGCGGCGACCTGGAGGTTCTGCCACACCTCGCGGGTGGCGGTGGAACGGTTGAGGGTGATGAAGTGGATCCCCGGCACGCCCTCGTCTAGCAGCCGCCGGCACATCTCGCTGGCCTGCTCGACGCCGAGCCGGCGTACCGCCTCCGGGTCGTCGGCGACCTTCGCGAACTGGTCGGCCAGGGCCGGCGGGAAGGGCGCCCCCGAGAGCTGCGTGGAGCGCTCGATGGTGCCGATCTGGGTCACCGGCATCACGCCGGCCAGGATCGGGGTGTCGCAGCCGGTGGCGGCGACCCGGTCGCGCAGCCGCAGGTAGTCGTCGGCGTCGAAGAACATCTGGGTGATCGCGAATTCGGCGCCGGCCCGGCACTTGCGCACGAAGTGCTCCGTGTCGCTGGCCACGTCGGGTGAACGCGGGTGCTTGTAGGGGAAGGCGGCCACCCCGACGCTGAAGTCGCCGGCGTCGCGCACCAGGCGGACCAGGTCCTCGGCGTAGAGCACCCCCTCGGGGTGGCGCACCCAGTCGCCGCCCGGGTCGCCCGGCGGGTCGCCCCGCACGGCGAGCACGTTGCGCACCCCGACCCCGGCGAGCCGGCCGATGACGTGGCGCAGCTCGGCCACGGAGTGGTTGACCGCGGTCAGGTGGGCCATCGGCAGCAGGGTGGTCTCGGTGGCGATCCGCTCGGTGACGGCGACGGTGGTGTCGCGGGTCGACCCGCCCGCGCCGTAGGTGATCGAGACGAACGACGGGCGCAGCGACTCCAGCTCGCGGATCGCCTGCCACAGCAGCCGCTCGCCCTGCGCGGTCTTGGGCGGGAAGAACTCGAAGGAGAAGGTCGGCTGGCGGTCACGGATCAGCTCCCCGATCGCCGGCTGCGGATTGGGGAGGACCGATGGAAGACCGAGCGCCACGTCCCGACTCTAGCGGGCCGGGCCCGCCGGGCCGAGACCTTCCCACACTGGCGGACGCAGGACCGCACGAACGCGGAGCCGCCGGGGCCGGAAAGCGTCGTACCCCCGGAGTAGTCATGGGGTTGCGCGGGGTGGGCCCGGCCGGAGGCCGACCCGCCGGGGGCACGCGCGGGGGTCAGCATCCACCGGTGGCGCACCGGTCCCGTTCCGGGGCCCGCGCCGCCGCCGCGCCGACACCCGCCCGGAGGACCGATGACGCCGCCCCCGCCGCCCGGCCCGCAACTGCTCGGGCCGCTGCTCGCCCAGCTCCGGCTGGCCCGGGGCTGGAGCCAGCTACGGGTCGCGGCCGAACTCTGCGCCGCGTCCGGGGTGCCGACCCTCAGCCGGCACGAGGTCTCCCGGTGGGAGCGGCAGCTGCGCGTCCCCGGCGACTTCTGGCTCGGCTGGCTCGCCGTCGTCCTCGCGGTGCCGGTCGAGCTGCTGGTCACCGCCGCGGCCCGCACCCGCGGCCTCGGTCCGCCGCCGGCCTTCGGCGGGTCCCGGCCCCGGGCGGCGCTGCTCGCCCTGGCCCAGCGCTGGCTTGCCGACCCGCGCGCCGTGCTGCTGCCCGGCGTGCCCACCCGGCACGCCGACCGGGGCGACGGCGCGGGGCCGGTACGGCTGGCGGAGCTGCGCCGGCTCGACGACCTCGTCGGCGGGGCCGACCTGGCCGGGCTCGGGGCGTACCGGCTGGGACGGGCGGTGCGGGCGCTGTCCGGGTGCGCCCCCTCCGCACGCCCTCGGCTGCTGCCCGAGCTGGCCGAGTCCGCCCAGCTCGCCGGCTGGCTCGCCGCGGACGCGGGGGACGCCGCGGGCGCCCTGCACGCGTACCGGCTGGCGCTGCGCGCCGCCGCGACGGCCGGCGACCCGGCGCTCGGCGGGCACGTGCTCGGCTCGGCCAGCCACCTGCTCACCGGCGTCGGCGACCCGGCGGGCGCGCTGGTGCTGGCCCGCACCGCGTACGCCGGGGCACGGCGCTCGGCCAGCCCCGGCCTGCGCGCCCTGCTGCTGCACCGGGTGGCCCTGGCCGCGGCGCTCGGCGGGCGGGCGGGGGCGGCCCGGCAGGCGCTCGACGCGGCACGCCGGGTGACCGACGCGCCGGAGCCGGGTCGCGAGCCGCCGTGGCTCTACTGGCTCGACGGGCCGGAGTTGGCGGCGATGAGGGGGCGCGCGCTGGTCGCACTGGGCCGACCGCTCCCGGCCGAGGCGCCGCTGCACGCCGTCCGGCGGCGCGGCCCCCGCACCGCCGCGATCTACGGCGGCTGGCTGGCCCGGGGCTACCTGCAACTCGGCGAGGTGGAGCGGGCCTGCGCGGTGGCCGGCGAGGCGCTGCTCGACGCGGTCCGCGCCGGGTCGCCGCGCGCACTCGGCCAACTGGCGGAGGTACGCCGGCGGCTGGCCGGGCACGGCGACGAGCCGGCCGTGCGGCGGTACCGGGCGCTCGCCGCCGCGGCGGCTCCGTACCTGCCCCGTCCGGGGCCGCCACCTGGGCCGGCCGGCCGGCGGGCTCCCACGGGGCGTGCGGCGCGTCGGCCCCCCGGTGGCGCGACGGGGTCCGCCCCGACCGGCTAGCGTCGTGGGGTGACCCACGCTGCTCCTGTTTCCCCCGTCGACCGCGCCGGGCTGCGTCAACGGATCGACAAGGCCCTGACCGAGTTCCTGGCCAGCCAGCGCGCCTGGATGGCCGGGGTCGACGACGCCCTGGCCCCGCTCGCCGAGGCGATCGAGGCGTTCGTCCTCGGCGGCGGCAAGCGGCTGCGGCCGGCGTTCGCCTACTGGGGGTTCCGGGGAGCCGGCGGGGTGGACACCGACCAGGTGGTCACGGCCCTGGCCGCGTTGGAGTTCGTGCAGGCCAGTGCGCTGATTCACGACGACCTGATGGACCGGTCCGACACCCGGCGCGGCGAGCCGGCGGTGCACCGGCGGTTCGCCGCGCGGCACCGGGCGTCCAGCTGGGGCGGCGACGCGGACGGCTTCGGCGACGCCGCGGCGATCCTGCTGGGCGACCTGTCCCTGGTCTGGTCGGACGAGCTGCTGCACTCCGCCGGGCTGGACCCGCACACGGTGGCCCGGGCCCGGCCCGTCTTCGACGCCATGCGCACCGAGGTCACCGTCGGCCAGTACCTGGACGTGCTGACCCAGGTGACCGGGGACACCTCGGTGGAGCGGGCCGGCAAGGTCGCCCGCTACAAGTCGGCGAAGTACACGGTCGAACGGCCGCTGCTGCTCGGGGCCGCGCTGGCCGACGCGTCGGCGGAGGTCCGGGCGGCGTACTCGGCGTACGGGCTGCCGCTGGGCGAGGCGTTCCAGCTGCGCGACGACGTGCTGGGGGTCTTCGGCGATCCCGCCCAGACCGGCAAGCCGGCCGGTGACGACCTGCGGGAGGGCAAGCGGACCTACCTGGTGGCGGCGGCCCTGGAGACGACCGACGGGGCGGGCCGGGAACTGCTGCTCGGCGGGCTCGGCGACCCCGGGCTGGACGAGGCCGGGGTCACCCGCCTGCGCGAGCTGATCGACGGCAGCGGGGCGCTGGCGCGTACGGAGCAGCGGATCGGCGCGCTGACCGAGACCGCGCTGGCCGCGCTGGCCGCCGTCGACCTGGACACCGAGGCCCGACAGGCCCTGGTCGACCTGGCCATCGCCGCCACCCGCCGCGCCGACTGACCCGCCCGCCCCGCCCGGGGCGGGCGGTGGGGGCGGGTCAGAAGCCCAGGGCCTGGGCCCGGCGCTTCACCTCGCGCGCCTGGTCGCCGGCGAGCGCCTTCGCGGGGCTGCCGCCGGGCAGGGTGTCGTCCGGCTCGTAGAGCCAGCGCAGCGCGCCCTCGTCGTCGTAGCCCCCGTCGGCCAGCAGGTTGAGCACGCCGGGCAGGTGCTTCAGCACCGTCTGGTTGGCCACCAGGTCGGCGGGCATCCGGCGGACGCCGTCGCGGCGCACCGCGATCAGCTCCCGGTCGCGGATCATCTGGTGGACCTTGCTGATCGACACGTCGAGGCGCTCGGCCACGTCCGGCAGGGTCAGCCAGTCGGCGGCATCGGCGGGGCCGGCGGATTCGGCGCCGGGCACGGCCCGGTCGGCGGGTACTGAGTCGGTCACCGGACCACCCTGCCATGTCCCGCCCGGTCGGGGCCAACGGCACCCCCACGAGCCGGCTGAGCAGGGCCGGCGGGGCAGGCGAGCGCGGCGGCGCGACCCTTGTCGCACCCCATCTGTAGCATCCTGTTCAACCTTCACCTCCTGGACACATAGACTCCCTGCCGATGGACACACAGGTCGCCGACACGTTGCTGGGCTCGCTGATCGACGGGCGCTACCGCATCCGCGGTCGCGTGGCCCGTGGCGGCATGGCGACCGTGTACACCGCCACCGACGAGCGCCTCGAGCGCACCGTCGCACTCAAGATCATTCATCCGTCCCAGGCCCCGGAACCGCGGGCGCGGGCGGCGGGCTTCGTGGAGCGGTTCACCGACGAGGCGAAGACCATCGCCCGGTTGACCCACCCCAACGTCGTCGCGGTCTACGACCAGGGCACCCACTCCGGCCTGCCCTACCTCGTGATGGAGTACGTCCGCGGTCGCACCCTGCGTGACGTGCTCGCCGAGCGGCGCCGGCTCAACCCCGACGAGGCGCTGGCCATCGCCGAGCAGATGCTCGCCGCGATCGCCGCCGCGCACCGGGCGGGGCTGGTGCACCGCGACGTGAAGCCGGAGAACGTGCTGGTCGCCGAGGCCCCCACCGGCGGCGCGGCCAATCTGGTCGACAGCGTGGTCAAGGTCGCCGACTTCGGGCTGGCCCAGGCGGTCGAGGCGAGCGCCGACGACGAGAACGGCACCCAGTTGATGGCCACGGTCGCGTACGTGGCCCCGGAACTGGTCACCGAGGGGCACGCCGACCCCCGCACCGACGTCTACTCCGCCGGCATCGTGCTGTTCGAGATGCTCACCGGTCGGGTGCCCTACGACGGGGACCGCCCGGTCGACGTCGCCTGGCAGCACGTCGACAACGACGTCCCGGCGCCGTCGACCCTGGTGCCCGGCCTGCCCAAGGCGCTCGACGAACTGGTCGCCCGGGCCACCCGGCGTGATCCGGGCGCCCGGCCGACCGACGCCGGCGCGTTGCTGGCCGAGGTGCAGGCGGTCCGGGACGACCTGGGCGACGCGAACACGCGTACCGCCGTGCTGCGCCGGGTGTCCGACGAGCCGATGGCCGGGCCGACCATGATGGTCGCGGCGGTCCGGCCGGCCGAGCGGCCCGCCTGGGCCCGGCTGCCCGAGGGCGGCGGCCCCCGGACGGGCCGTCGCCGGGCCGAGCCCGAGGAGGACGAGACCCTGTGGTCGCGGCTGGCCGCGCTGCGCACCCGGGTGATGGGCGACCCGCGGGGCCGCATGGCGGCCATCGCCGCCGCGGTGGTGCTGGTCCTGCTGGTCGCCGGCGGCGGCTGGTGGTTCGCGGCCGGGCGCTACACGGAGGCCCCGCAGCTGGTGGCGATGACCAAGGCCGACGCGGAGGCGCAGGCCGCCCGCGCCGGGATCGTCCTCAGCTACGCCGAACCGCGCTACGACGAGAAGGTCCCGAAGGACGCCGTGCTGGCGCAGGATCCCGTCTCGGCCACGCGGATCGTCAAGGGCGGCACGATCACGCTGACCCTCTCGCTCGGGCCGGAGCGTTTCCCGGTGCCCGACGTGGTGGGCAAGGAGTTCGAGCTCGCCGAGGCGGACCTGCTCGACGCGAAGCTGGTGGTGGCCAAGGGCACCGCCCGCTATGACGACAACCTGCCCGCGGGCGTCGTGTTGGAGACCAACCCGAAGGTCGGCACCGAGGTGAAGCCGGGCGACAAGGTCACGGTCGTCCTGAGCAAGGGCAAAGCCCCGATCTCCGTGCCCAACCTGGTCGGCAAGACCCTGGGTGAGGCCCGGACGATCCTCGCCCAACTGGGCCTGGAGCTGGTGGAGCCCACCTACAAGGACTCCGACAAGCCCAGGGACGAGATCCTCGGGCAGAGCCCGGCCGACGGCACCGGGGTGGAGCGGGGAGCGAAGGTCAAGCTGGAGCTCAGCAAGGGCCCGCCGCTGGTCGCCGTGCCCCGGGTCATCGACCTGCCCTGTCAGCAGGCCAAGCAGCTGCTGGAGAGCCAGGGCTTCCCGGTGGCGATCCAGTTCAACCCGAACGGCGTCACCCGGTTCCAGAACCCGCCGGAGAACACGCAGGTGCCGCCGGCCACCCCGGTCACCCTCGGATGCATGTAACGATGCCGGCACCGCAGCGGCTGGTCGGCTCGCACACGCCCGCCTCCGGCGGCCTGGCGCGGGCCGCCCTGCCGTACGTCGACGCGGCCGGCTCACAGGTCGTGCAGGTCTACGTGTCCAACTCGCGGGGCTGGGCGCTGCCGGCGGGCGACCCGGCCCAGGACACGTTGTTCCGCGACGGCTGCGGCGAGCGGGGCGTGCCCGTCTTCATCCACGCGTCGCTGCTGGTCAACCTCGGCTCCCCCACCGCGAACACGGTCGAGCGTTCGGCGGAGACGCTCGCCCACGCGCTGCGCCGGGGCCGGGCGATCGGCGCCGAGGGTGTGGTCTTCCACGCCGGCAGCGCGGTCGACGAGGGGTACGCCGAGGCCGCCATGCGGCAGGTACGCGAGACGTTGCTGCCGCTGCTCGACGAGGCGGCGGCAGCGGAGGGCCCTCGGCTGCTGGTCGAGCCGAGCGCGGGCGGCGGTCGCTCGCTCGCCTCCCGGGTGGAGCAGCTCGGGCCCTACCTCGACGCGGTGGAACGGCACCCCTGGCTGGGGGTCTGCTTCGACACGTGCCACGCCTGGGCCGCGGGGCACGACCTGGCCGCCGAGGGCGGCATGACCGCGACGCTCGACACGCTCGTGGCGACGGTCGGGGCCGACCGGCTGCGGCTGGTGCACGCGAACGACTCGAAGGACCTCTGCGGCTCCACCCGGGACCGGCACGAGAACATCGGCAAGGGCACCATCGGCGAGCCGGCGTTCGCCGAGCTGATGGCGCATCCGGCCACCGCCGGCGTCCCGGTCGTGGTGGAGACGCCGACGGAGAAGCACGTCGGCCACGCCGCCGACATCGCCACCCTCCGGCGCCTGCACCCCTGACGCGGGCCGGCGGGGCGGTCAGCCCCGCAGGATGCGGGTGAGGACATCGACGGCGCGGTCGATGCCGGCGTCGTCGACGTCCATGTGGGTGACCAGGCGGGCCGTGCGGGGGCCGAGCACCGAGACCAGGACGCCCTCGGCGCGGGCGGCGGCGGCCAGCGCGTGCGCGTCCAGCGGCGACTTGGTCAGGTCCAGCGGCACCAGGTTGGTCCGGACGGTCGTCGCCAGCACCCCGAACGGGGCGATCGCCTCGGCGAGCCGGGCCGCCCGGGCGTGGTCGGCGGCGAGCCGGTCGACGTGGTGGGCGAGGGCGTACCGGCCGGCGGCGGCCAGGATGCCGGCCTGCCGCATCCCGCCGCCCATCCGCTTGCGGACGAACCGGGCCCGCTCGATCTTGTCGGCGCTGCCGACGACCAACGAACCGACCGGCGCGCCGAGGCCCTTGGAGAGGCAGACCGACAGGGTGTCGAAGAGGGCGCCGTAGTCGGCCAGCGGCACACCGTCGGCGACGTGCGCGTGCCAGATCCGGGCGCCGTCGCAGTGCAGCGCGACCTGCGCGTCGTCGGCGACCCGGCGCAGCTCGCGCAGGGTGGCCAGCGGGATCACCCCGCCGCCGCCCCGGTTGTGGGTCTGCTCGACGGCGATCGCCCGGGTGGGCACCGCCCAGTAACCGTCCGGGCGGACCATGGCGGCGACCGCGTCCGGGTCGATGTCCGCGCCGACCGCCGGCCAGGTCCGCGAGGAGATTCCGCCGTACGCCGCGGCGGCCCCGATCTCGTACGTCACCACGTGCGCGTCGGCGTCGCAGAGCAGTTCGTTGCCCGGCGGCACCACCAGTTGCAGGGCGATCTGGTTGGCCATCGACCCGCTCGGGGCGAACAGCGCCGCCTCGTGCCCGAACAGCGCGGCGACCTCGGCCTCCAGCGCGTTGACGGTCGGGTCCTCGCCGTAGACGTCGTCGCCGACGTCGGCGGTGGCCATCGCCTCCCGCATCCCGGGGGTCGGCCGGGTCACGGTGTCCGAACGCAGGTCCACGAACTGATCAGGCACTGTCATCCCTTCGGCCGCCGACTGCGGGGCTCGCAAGCTCACTCCTCGCGTCAGCCACGGAGCATCTCCGCCACGAGGAAGGCCAGCTCCAGCGACTGCTGGGTGTTCAGTCGCGGGTCGCAGGCGGTCTCGTACCGGCCGGGCAGGTCGAGGTCCTCGATGCCCTGGGCGCCGCCGAGGCACTCGGTGACGTCCTCGCCGGTCAGCTCCACGTGCAGCCCGCCCGGGTGGGTCTCCAGGCCCCGGTGCACCTCGAAGTAGCCGAGCACCTCGTCGACGATGCGGTCGAAGTGCCGGGTCTTGTAGCCGTTGGACGACTCGTGCGTGTTGCCGTGCATCGGGTCGCACTGCCAGACCACCTTGGCGCCGGCGGCGGTCACCTTCGCCACGATCGGCGGCAGGGCGTCGCGGACCCGGTGGTTGCCCATCCGGCTGATCAGGGTGAGCCGGCCGGGGACGTTCTCCGGGTTGAGCTTCTCGCAGAGCTCGATCGCCTCGTCCGGGGTCGTCGTCGGGCCGAGCTTCACGCCGATCGGGTTGGCGATGCGGGAGATGAAGTCGATGTGCGCCCCGTCGATCTGCCGGGTGCGCTCGCCGATCCACAGGAAGTGCCCGGACAGGCCGTACGCCCGGCGGTCGGAGACCCGGGTCAGCGCCCGGTCGTACTCCAGGGCGAGGGCCTCGTGCGAGCAGTAGAGGGTGACGGTGCGCAGCGCCTCGTCGTCGGTCATCCCGCAGGCCCGGATGAAGGCCAGCGCCCGGTCGATCTCCCGGGCGATCGCCTCGTAGCGCTCGCCGGCCGGGGAGTTCTTGACGAAGCCCTTGTTCCAGTCGTGCACGGCGTGCAGGTCGGCCAGCCCGCCGGCCAGGTACGCGCGGAGCATGTTCATCGCGGCGGCCGAGTTCGCGTACGCCCGGATCATGCGCTGCGGGTCGGCGGCCCGGGCCTCCGGCGTCGCCTCCAGCGAGTTGATCATGTCGCCGCGGTACGCGGGCAGGCCGCGCGCGTCGGTCGGCAGCGACCGGGGCTTGGTGTACTGCCCGGCGACCCGGGCCACCTTGACCACCGGCAGCGAGGCGCCGTAGGTGAGCACGATCGCCATCTGGAGCAGGGTGCGGGCGTTGGCCAGCAGGTGGCTCTCGGTGTTGTCGACGAAGGTCTCCGCGCAGTCGCCGCCCTGGAGCAGGAACGCCTTGCCCTCGCACACCAGCGCCAGCCGCTGCCGCAGCTGGTCGACCTCGTAGGGCGCCACCACCGAGGGCACGGTGTCGAGCACCTTGCAGACCTCGGCGACGCCCGCCGGGTCCGGCCAGGGCGGGGTCTGCTCACGCGGCAGCTCCCGCCAGCGGTCGAGGCCGAGGGCCGCGTCCTCGGCGGAGTCGACGGTCGGACGGCTGGTCTGCAGCCCAGGGCTGCCCACCGCGGGATGGCTCAGCTGATGCCACTCATGGCGCATGACGAAAGCCTACGGCGAGCGGCCCGGCGACCGACCGGCGAGGGGGATGGTTCCGGCAGGTGAGAGCGGGCTCACCCGGAGGCAGGTCAGCCGGTGGCGGCGGGGGCCGGGGTGTTGCCGCCCGGCGCCTCGGCGGCGATGCACCAGTCGGCGCCGTCGCGGGTGACCGTGAACAGCAGCGGCCGGGTGAGCGTGCGGGTGCCGGCGGCGACCGAGATCGACGCGCTCACCTCCTGGCCCCGGGGGCCGGAGCGGATGTCGGTGATCTCGGCTCGCGGCACCTTGAAGTGGTCGGCGAAGTCGCCGTTGGGGCCGGTCGCGGCGGCGTCGAAGCTCTCCTGGAGGGCGGCGCAGAGCTGGCTGCGCCCGGCCGCGACGTCCTTGGCGGTCATCGCGTCGAGGTAGGCCTGCACCCGCTCCCGCGACTTCGTGGTGGCCTCCTCGGCCGGGGCCCGCCCGGGCCTGGTCGCCGGATCCTCCTCCTCGCCGATGCCGCAGCCGAGCAGGACGAGGGGAAGGGTCCCGAGCAGCACGGCGCCCGCCGCGAGCCTCCCGCGCGTCGCGCGCATCGCCACCTCCGTCGCCGTGGACATCGAGCCCGTTGAGCGGCGAGTCTGTCACATCGACACATGTGCCCGGACGCCGCCGCGCCCGAACCGTCCGGCCCCGCCCGCGACGTGCCCGTCACCGAGCGCCACCCGCCGCCCGACCGGGTCGACGCGGGACGCTCCCCACGTCGACCCGGGCACAGCGGGCGGGGAGGGACCGGTGCGCGGTCCCTCCCCGCCGTGTGGGTGGTGCGTCGGCCCTCGGCTCAGCCGAGACCGCCCTTGATGGCGCCGATCAGCTCGCCGTTACCGGTGTCACCGGAGAGCTCCCAGAAGAAGGCGCCACCGAGGCCCTGGTTCTTCGCGTACGTCATCTTGCCGTTGATCGTGGAGGGGGTGTCGTAGCTCCACCAGTTGCTGCCGCACTTGGCGTACGCCGTGCCGGCGACGGTGCCGGTGGCCGGGCAGGTGTTCTTGAGGACCTTGTAGTCCTCGATGCCCTGCTCGTAGGTGCCCGGGGCGGGGCCGGTGGCGGTGCCACCCGGGGCGGTCTGGGTCACCCCGGTCCAACCCCGGCCGTAGAAGCCGATGCCGAGCAGCAGCTTGTCCGACGGGATGCCCTTGCTCTTGAGCTTCTGGATCGCCGCGTCGGACCAGAAGCCCTGCTGCGGGATGCCGGCGTACGAGGTGAGCGGGGAGTGCGGGGCGGTGGGGCCCTGCGCGTTGAAGGCGCCGAAGTAGTCGTACGTCATCGGCATGATCCAGTTGAGGTGCGTCGCGGCGCCGGCGTAGTCGGTGGCGTCGATCTTGCCGCCGTTGCTGCCGTCCGCCGTGATCGCGGCGGTGACCAGCGCGGACGAGCCGAACTTCGACCGCAACGCGCTGACCACGTTCTTGAAGGCGTTCGGGCCGCTGCTGTCGCAGGTGAGCCCGCAGGCGTTCGGGTACTCCCAGTCGACGTCGATGCCGTCGAAGACGTCCGCCCAGCGCGGGTCCTCGACCAGGTTGTGGCAGCTCTCGGCGAACGCGGCCGGGTTCTGCGCGGCCTGGGTGAAGCCGCCCGACCAGGTCCACCCGCCGAAGGACCAGATCACCTTCAGGTTCGGGTACATCTTCTTGAGCTTGCGCAGCTGGTTGAAGCTGCCGCGCAGCGGCTGGTCCCAGGTGTCGGCGACGCCGTCGACGCTGTCCGCCGCGGTGTAGGCCTTCTCGTAGTCGGCGTAGCTGTCACCGATGGTGCAGCGGCCACCGGTGGTGTTGCCGAAGGCGTACAGGATGTGGGTCAGCTTGGCGGCCGAGCCGCTGGTGTGGATGTTCTTCACGTGGTAGTTGCGGGCGTAGACGCCCCACTGCGCGAAGTAGCCGACAACCTTCTTGCCGCCCGGGCCCGGCGGCGGGGTGGTGGGCGGAGGCGTGCTCGGCGGCGGGGTGGTGGGCGGCGCCGTGGTCGGCGGGGTGGTCGTGGGCGGCGCGGTGGTGGGGGGCGGGGTGCCGCCGCCGCACGGCGCGCCGTTGATCGTGCAGTTCAGCGGCGCCTTGTACGCGCCGGTGCCGTTGTAGCCCCAGCTGAACGAGGCGCCCGCCGCGATCGGGCCGGCCCAGCTCTTCTTGACCGCGACGTAGTGGTCGCCGGTACGCGTGACGTCGGCGTCCCAGGAACTGCTGATGCTGGTGCCCGACGGCAGGTCGAACTCGATGCGCCAGGTGCTCACCGGGGCGCTCGTCCCGTTGGTGACGGTCACCCGCGTCTCGTGACCGGTCCCCCAGTCCTGCGCCTTGGCGAACCCGGCGGTCACACTGCCGGCGCCGAACGCACTGGCCATCGGGACCGTGGCGGCGGTCACCGCCATCACGGCGCCGACCCAGAGGGCCCGGCGGAGCGATCTCTTCATGCGGCGTCTCCCTAAACAGTTAGGAAACTTTCCAGATTGATGGTGAGACGCTACTCACGCCGTCATCCCTTCGTCAAGATGTGCATGTATCGATTTCCCTTTGGGAGCGCGACCAGTCCTCCGGCCGCTCCCCCTCGACGGCGGCCTGCGGCGGCCCGACGGCGGCCCGGTGGTGGCGCGGGCGGCGGCCCGGCGGCGGCGCGTAGCCTCGGCCCATGACCGTCTTCGACACCCGGATCGACGCCCTGGCCGGAGGCCCGGCCGACCTCGCGCAGTACCGCGGACGCGCGCTGCTGGTGGTCAACGTCGCCTCGCGCTGCGGCCTCACCCCGCAGTACGCCGGCCTCCAGGCGCTGCACGACGAGTACGCCGACCGAGGCCTGGTGGTGCTCGGCGTGCCCTGCAACCAGTTCGCCGGCCAGGAGCCGGGCACCGCCGCCGAGATCAGCGACTTCTGCCAGGTCAACTACGGGGTGACCTTCCCGCTGACCGAGAAGGTCGACGTGAACGGCCCGGGCCGCCACCCGCTCTACGCGGCGCTGGTCGGCACGGCCGACGCGGAGGGCCACGCCGGCGACGTGCGGTGGAACTTCGAGAAGTTCCTCGTCGCCCCGGACGGCACGGTGGCGGCCCGGTTCGCGCCCACCGTCGAGCCCGGCTCGACCGACCTGCGCGCCGCGATCGAGAAGGTGCTGCCCCCGGCGGCCTGACGCCACCCGCCTCGATCGTGCCGCTGTGTGCCGAGCGGACTACGATCGGCGACACCCGGGACGGTCCGGGCGGAGGGGGTCGGGATGTTCTTCGCGGTGCAGGGGATGCTCGCGCCGGGCCAGGTCCCGCCCGACCACCACGTCAGCATCCAGCGCCCGCTCGACGCCGGCCTGGTGGTGCTCGACGCCGCCGTGCCGGACGACGTGCTGCGCGACCAGGGCAGCCTGCGCCACGTCCCGCCGGCTCCCGAGCACCTCGACGGCTCGGGGCGGCACCGCTTCACGTTGGAGCACCTGCTCGGTCGGGTCGACGACGCGACGTCCTACATCCGCATGTCGCCCGAGGACCTGCCGCCGTTCGTCTGGGCACTCTTCGCGGCGGCCAGGCCGGTGGTGTTCGTCTGGACCGACCCGACGACCGGCGTACGCGTCGAGCGGGTGGTGACGGCGGTCCGGCGCGACGGCGATCCGGGTGGTCGGTCGGGGCGCATCCCGCCCGGCCCCCGCCGGCCGTGACCTCGCCTCAGCCCTCGACGGCGGCGGCCCCGGTCGGGTCGGCCAGCGCGGCCCGGATCGGGGCGAGCGCGGCGGCGAACTCGTCGAGCTCCCCGGCCTCGTCCCAGAGCTCGGCCAACTCGGACCCGTCGGCGAGCACCCGGTCCAGCGCCCGCAGGGCCAGCGCCGGCAGCTCCGCGGAGAGCGTGAGGCGCCCGCCGGCGGTGAGGAAGTCCGGCGCGTACGCCGAGTCGACCGGCGGGCCGCCGGGAAGGTGCGCGGCGACCACCGCCGACGCCGCGACCGCCTTGGCGCCGGGCCACGAGTCCAGGAAGTCATCCTCCCCCGCCGCCTCGCGCAGCGCCTGCTCGACCAGCAGGGGTCGCCGCTCCGGCGACGCCTCGTCGAGGTCGCCGCACCAGTCCGCCGCCACGTCGTTGTCGAACGGTCCCGCCGCCCACGTGCCCATCGCACTCCCCGTTCCGTGTTCGCAAGTGGAGGCAGGCTAGCCGCCAGGGCCGACACCGGTCCCCCAGCGACGGCGATGCGGGCCGCCGGCGGGCGTTGTCCCGAAGCCGGCCCCCCGCGCCCCGGCCGGCAGTACGTTGGGCGGACGGGCGCGCGGACCGCCCCCTCCGGCCGCCGACCCGCACCCGGCCCGACGCCGTCGGCCGATCGGCGGCCCACCGGGCACCGGGCACCGGGCACCGGGCACCGGGCACCGGGCACCGGGCACCGGGCGGAATTGTCGACCACACCGGTGGGGAATACCCTCACCGCGAACGAGGTTGGGAACCGACATGACAACTGTGGGACTGATCGGCAGTGGACACATCGGCGGCACAGTGGCGCGGCTGGCGGTGGCCGCCGGCTACGACGTGGTGCTGAGCAACTCGCGCGGCCCGGAGACCCTCAAGGACCTCGTCGAGGAGCTGGGCCCGCGCGCCCGGGCGGCCACGGTCCGGGAGGCCGCGGAGGCCGGCGACCTGGTGGTCGTCACCATCCCGCTGAAGGCGTACCGGGACGTGCCGGTCGAGCCGCTCGCCGGCAAGCTCGTGCTGGACACCAACAACTACTACCCGGAGCGGGACGGCCGGTTCCCCGAGCTGGACTCGGGCTCCACCACCAGCAGCGAGCTGCTCCAGCGGCACCTGCCGCAGTCGCGGGTGGTCAAGGTGTTCAACAACATCTTCTTCAAGCACCTGCACGCGCTGGCCCGGCCGGCCGGCGCCGACGACCGCAGCGCGCTGCCCGTCGCCGGCGACGACGCGGGCGCCAAGGCGGAGGCCACGGCCTTCCTCGACCGGATCGGCTACGACGCCGTGGACGCCGGGACGCTCGCCGAGAGCTGGCGCTACCAGCCGGACACCCCGGCGTACGGGACCATCTACTCGGCCGACCCGGCGGACTGGGAGCGCGAGGCGCCGGCCGACACCGCCACGGTGCGCGCCGCGCTGACCGAAGCCACCCGCTGAGCGGTCGCGCCGCCGCCCCGCCGGTCGCACCGTTCGATCGGGTCCTGCGTCACCGTCACCACGGGCGGTGCGACCGGCCGGGGTCGGGCTAGGCTGCGGCCGTGCAGCTCACCACCGTGGACGACATCATCACGGCCGAGAGGCGCATCGAGGGGCGGGTCGTCCGCACGCCGCTGCTGCCCTGCCCCCGCCTCGGCGACCCGCTCCGGCTCGACCTCGCGGTCAAGGCGGAGAACCTCCAGCACACCGGCAGCTTCAAGGTGCGGGGCGCGCTGAACGCGCTGCTCGCCCGCGTCGAACGGGAGGGGGCGCCCGCCGGGCTGACCGCCTTCTCCGCCGGCAACCACGCGGCGGCCGTGGCCTTCGCCGGTCGCGCCTTCGGCCTGTCGACGGTCGTCTGCATGCCACCCCACGCGGTGCCGACCAAGATCGAGGCGGTCCGGCGGTACGGCGGCGAGGTCGTCCTCACCGACGACCTGCTGGGCTCCTGCCAGGCCCTCGCGGCGGAGCGCGGCTACCACCTCCTGCACCCGTTCGACGAGCCGGACGTCATCGCCGGCCAGGCCACCGTCGGCAGGGAGATCCTGGCCGACGGCCCGCCGCCGGAGCTGGTCCTCGTCCCGGTGGGCGGTGGCGGGCTGATCAGCGGGGTGGCGTCGGTGGTCCGGGCGGCCGTCCCCACCGCCCGAATCGTCGGGGTCGAGCCGGCCACCGCCAACGCGGTCGGCCACGCGCTGCGCACCAACGGCGACGCCCTCGCGGCACGGCCGACCTCCATCGCCGACGGGCTGGCGGCGCCGTTCGCCGGGCGGCACACCCTGGCGCACGTCCGCGCGCTGGTGGACGAGGTGGTCGAGGTGTCCGAGGAGGACATCCGGGCCGCCTGGTGGGAGCTGCTGGACGCGACGAAGCTCCTGGTCGAGCCGTCCGCCGCCGTCACCCTCGCCGCGCTGCGGGCCGGCCTGGTCGACGCCGCGCCGGGCACCCGTACCGTGCTGGTCCTCAGCGGCGGGAACGTCTCCCCGGCCATGCTCGCGTCCCTGGCCTGAGCGCCACCGGCGCGGGCGACGGGCCCGGCCCGCCTTCCCCCACCGACCCGGGCGGGGTGACCCCGCCGGCGGATCAGACCGGGCGGCGGCCGGCGAAGCCGCACTCCAGCCGGTGGTACCAACGCACGTCGGTGTCCCCCTCCAGCCAGCACCAGAGCACCGGCCGGCCGTCGCGCTCGCCGGGGAAGTCGAGCAGCACCGGCGCGATGCCCTTGACCTGGATGTCGTGGGAGTGCAGCTCCTCGACGAGGGCGTGCAGCCGCGCCTCCAGCCCTTTGACCTCAGCCAGCCCGCCGAGCGGGCTGACGCCCCGGTCGGCCAGGTCGACGCGCAGCTCGGCCAGGTCGGCCCGCAGCCGGATCAGCTCGTCGACGCGCGGGCGCAGGGTGGCGATCAGGTGGCGGGCCTGGGCGAGGGTGAACACCGGGCCAGTATGGAGCACCGCCCGACCGGTGGGTCCGCACCACGCGCCACCGGATCGGCGGTTCCGACAGCGCCGCCGGCCGACCCCGTCCACCCCGGCTTTGTAGCTAACCTTCCTTGACGGGGCATCAACGTGTAGCTAAGTTTCGACCAAACCGAGGGAGGGTCGACATGGAGCGAAGGAAGTTCCTGGCCGGAGCGGGTGCGGTGACCGCTGGCGCGGTCGCGGCGACGGCATCCGGCGCGGCCGGTCACGCCGCGCCCGGCATCCGCCGCGTGGAGACCGGGCTCGACGTGCTCGTCCGGTCCGACTTCGCCGAACTGGCCGGCCAGCGGGTCGGGGTGATCTCGAACCCCACCGGCGTGGACTCGGCCTACCGGCACCTGGTCGACCTGATGCACGCCTCCGGCACGGTGCGGCTGGCCGCCGCGTTCGGCCCCGAGCACGGCTTCCGCGGCTCGGCGCAGGCCGGGGGCAGCGAGGGCACCGGCATCGACGCCCGCACCGGGATCACCGTCTACGACGCGTACGGCGCCTCGCTGGCCAAGTGGGAGACCATGTTCACCCAGGCCGGCGTCGACACCGTCGTCTTCGACATCCAGGACGTCGGCGCCCGCTTCTACACGTACATCTGGACCATGTACACCTCGATGATGGCTGCGGCCCGGACCGGCAAGCGGTACGTGGTGCTGGACCGGCCGAACCCGGTCGGCGGTCGGGCCTACGGGCCGATGATGACCGCCGGCTACACCTCCGGGGTGGGGCTGAAGGAGATCGTCCAGCAGCACGGGATGACCGTCGGCGAGCTGGCCCGGTTCTTCAACGCCGAGTTCCTGCCCGCCGAGGCCGGCCGCCAGGTGGACCTGCACGTCGTGGAGTGCCGGCACTGGAAGCGCGACAAGCTGGCCGCCGACACCGACCTGCCCTGGGTGCTGCCCAGCCCGAACATGCCCACCACGGACACCGCGCTGGTCTACCCCGGCACCGGCCTGTTCGAGGGCGTCGCCTCGCTCACCGAGGGCCGGGGCACCTGCAAGCCGTTCGAGCTCATCGGCGGGCTGGCCGAGGACTTCGACTACCACTGGTCCGACCGGCTCAACGCCCGCGAGCTGCCCGGCGTCGAGTTCCGCGAGGCGTACTTCACGCCGACGTCCGCCGGGCAGAAGCCCGCGCTGCTCAACAAGCTCTGCGCGGGGGTCGAGGTCAAGGTCGTCGACCGCGCGCAGTACGACCCGATCCGCACGGCGGTCGCGATGCTGGTGGAGGCGCACAAGTACGAGGCGTTCGCGTGGCGGCGCGACTCGTGGGACGCCGTGCGGCCGTACTGGATCGACAAGCTGACCGGGTCGCCGCGACTGCGCACGATGATCGACGCGGGCGCAGACGTGGACGACGTGGTCGGCGCCTGGGCCGACGAGCTGGCGGACTTCAACCGCCGCCGCAAGCCCCACCTGCTCTACTGATGATCCGGCCGGCCAAGGCGCCGACCCGGGCAATAAGGCTGGCCGGGTCGGCGTCGAGGTCGAGCGCATGGCAGACGTTCTCGATCCCGGCGTTGCGGACCACATGACGGGCAGGCGGCTGCTCCCCGGAGGATCGACGGCGGTGGCGAGCTACGGGTCCTCGGCGTTGGCAGGCAGTTACCGCCCGCCTGCCATCTCGAGAGAAACCCTATGGGCGAACCGGATCGCCCGGCATCCGGCGAGGCCACTCAGGACATCATCGATAGTGAGCTTGGGGCGCTCACCCCTGCCGGTCGCCTCCGCCTGGTCCGCGATGATGTCCAGGATCCGATTCGGCGACTCGTCCAGCAGCGTGCACAGGAAATCGTCCGGGTGCAGCACCTCGATGGCGTACGGAGCAAGCGCATGGTCCGGAAAGTCACGAAGGTTGGCCGTGACGATCGCCTCCGCGTCGGCTGCCACGGCGGCGGCGAGCACGTGACGGTCTTTGGGATGGTTGGTCATCTCGTTGATGAGGTGCTCATACCCGGAGACCATCGCTTCCGGAAAGTGCTCCCGCATGACCTCGACCCGGCGCTCAGCCTTGGCTCCGAGAACCGACGGCGGAAGGTTGCGACGCATCTCGTCAAGGATCGTCCGAGCCCAGACCGGGCGATACAGGTCCTGCTCGGCGCAGCGCAGAGGGGTGTCGGCGAGCACGCTCGGCACGAGAACGCAGGCGTCCAAGACGGCAACGATCATCAATTGCCGTCACGCGCTGGTTGATCGGCTGACGGCTGACGGCCACGCCGGATCGCCTCGTCGTAGACGCCCATGTCGATCGCGTCCGCAGTCAGCTCGTCCAGAGCCTCACGGCGCGCCCTCGATCGCCGCTCCTTGTAAGCCAGCACGTCATGCAATGCGACTCGCCGGCTGGAATTGGGGCGGGTATAGGGCAGCACACCGTCGTTCATCAGCTTGACCACCGTGGGCCTGGTGACGCCGAGGATCGCGGCGGCCTCTCCGGTCGACAGTTCGACGTTCTCCGGCGTAGGACGGGTGCACCGAGTGCGTTTCACCCGCTCGCAGGAAGTCGTGGGCCAACCAGCCGCCAAGGGCCACCGCGATGGCGGCGCCTGCGATCAGCGGTCGAACGGGACGACGGTTCAAGCTCACTCCCCCACGCATCGGCGTAGGCCGAGGCCATATCAGCTTGGACGCCGATCGGGCTTGACGCGTTTCACCGACTCACCGTGTGGGACCTCGGGCGTGGGCGTGGCGGGCGGCATGGACGGTCAGCAGTGCCGGCCGCCCGATCACGGGGCGGGCACTGGTCCACGTACGGCGTGGAAGAGTTAGTCGGCCTGGGCCGCCAGTTCGCGGGCGCGGTCGCGGGCCGCTTCCAGCGCGGCGAGCAGCGCCGCGCGTACGCCGTGCTTCTCCAGCTCGCGCACGGCGGAGATGGTGGTGCCGGCCGGCGAGGTGACCGCCTCGCGCAGCTTCACCGGGTGCTCGCCGGAGTCGCGCAGCATCACGGCCGAGCCGATCGCGGTCTGCACGATCAGCTCGTGCGCGATCTGCCGGGGCAAACCGAGCAGGATGCCGGCGTCGATCATCGCCTCGACGAGCAGGTAGAAGTACGCCGGCCCGGAGCCGGAGAGCGCGGTCACCGCGTCCTGCTGGGACTCGGGCACCCGGACGGTCGACCCCAGCGGCTTGAACATCTCCTCGGCCAGCGCGAGGTGCGTGCCGGTGGCGTGGGCGCCGGCGGAGATCGCCGTCATCGCCTGGTCCACCAGGGCCGGGGTGTTGGTCATCACCCGCACCACGGGCGTGCCCTCGGGCAGGCGGCGGTTGAAGAAGCTGGTCGGCAGGCCGGCGCAGAGCGAGATGATTAGCTTGTCGGCGGGCACCTTCGGCCCGATCTCCTCCAGCAGCGTCGCCGCGTCCTGCGGCTTGACCGAGACGGCGAGCACGTCCGCCTCGGCCACGGCGGTGAGGTTGTCGACCACCCGTACCCCGTAGCGGGCGGTCAGCTCCTCGGCGCGGGCGGGTCGGCGGGCGGTGGCCAGCAGCCGGTCCACCGGCCAGCCCGAGCGCAGCAGCCCGGAGAGCATCAGCTCGCCGATCTTGCCGGCCCCGATCACCGCGACCGTGTGCACCGAACCCGCCATCGCCGTCGTACCCCCTCGCGGTGAGCCGGCGTCGCGACGGGCCGGACGGCCCGCCGCGACGCCACGGATGGATCAGCTGCCGAAGAAGACCTCGGCCTCGGCGTACCGCTCCAGCGGCACGGTCTTCAGCTCGCGGGTGGCGTCGGCCAGCGGAACGCGGACGATGTCCGTGCTCTGCATGGCGACCATCTTGCCCCAGTCGCCCTCGTGGACCGCGTCGATCGCCTGGAGGCCGAGCCGGGTGGCGAGCACCCGGTCGAAGGCGCTCGGGGTGCCGCCGCGCTGGATGTGCCCGAGCACGACCGTGCGGGCCTCCTTGCCGGTCTTGGCCTCCAGCTGCTCGGCGAGCCACTGGCCGATGCCGCCGAGGCGGACGTGGCCGAACGCGTCGAGCTCCTGGTTGTGCAGGACCATCTGGCCGTCCAGCGGCTGGGCGCCCTCGGCGACCACGACGATCGGGGCGTACTGGTGCTGGAAGCGCTTCTCGACGTAGCCGGCGACCTGCTCGACGTCGAACTGCCGCTCCGGCAGCAGGATCACGTTGGCGCCGCCGGCCAGGCCGGCGTGCAGGGCGATCCAGCCGGCGTGCCGGCCCATCACCTCGACCACCAGGGTGCGGTGGTGGCTCTCGGCGGTGGTGTGCAGCCGGTCGATCGCCTCCATCGCGATGTTGACGGCGGTGTCGAAGCCGAAGGTGTAGTCGGTGGCGCCGAGGTCGTTGTCGATCGTCTTCGGCACGCCGATCACGTGGACGCCGAGCTCGTGCAGCTTGGTGGCCACGCCGAGGGTGTCCTCGCCGCCGATCGCGATGAGCGCGTCCACGCCCTGCGCGGCGAGGTTCTCCTTGATCCGCTCGACGCCGTTCTCGATCTTGAAGGGGTTCGTCCGGGACGAACCGAGGATGGTGCCGCCGCGCGGCAGGATGCCGCGGACCTCCGCGATGCCCAGGGGGCGGGACAGGCCCTCCAACGGGCCCTTCCAGCCGTCCCGGAAACCCACGAACTCGTGGCCGTAGCTGGCGACGCCCTTGCGGACCACCGCCCGGATGACCGCGTTGAGACCTGGGCAGTCGCCGCCGCCGGTGAGCACGCCGATACGCATGATCTGCTCATCCTCCTGGAGCATCAGGTGTAGCCCGATTTGCCCCAGGATATGTGTCGAATCAGACCATCGGCGCCGTTGCCGGCCCGGGGCGGGCCGTCAGTGCGCACTGTAGTCGTCGCTGGCGCACGTCGACACCGCGCCCCGGGCCGGTCCCACCGGCCGGTCGGCCTACCGGTCAGTAGCTGACCTCGTGGTTCTCCCCCGCCTTCGGCGGCTTGCCGGTCACCGCCGCCTTGGCGTAGCCGAACAGGTTGACCACGGTGCTCGACGGCGAGTCCCAGTACTCCGCGGAGCTGGCGTGGACCTTGACCAGGGTGAGCCCGGGAGTCTCCAGCCCGTCCGGGAACCAGGCCTTGAGCACCGGGTTCCACAGCTCCTCGGCCTTCGCCCGGTCGTACCCCTCCCGGGCCGTGCCCGAGACCGACACCCAGGCGTTGCGCCGGGAGTCGGAGAAGGAGACGTTGACCTCCGGGTTCACGCGGATCTGTCGGACCTTGGCGGAGTCGGCGTACGCGAAGAACCACAGGTCGCCGTCGAACTCCGCCTCCTGCAGGCCCATCGGACGGCTCACCATCCGGCCGTCCACGGCGGTCGTGGTGAGCATGCAGATGCGCGCCTCCCGGACCAGCTCGGTCACCCGGCGCCGGGCCTCGGCGGCGTTGGTCGGTTCGTTGCTCATGGGACTCTCCCTCACATCGGCTCGACGTCGCACCGGTGCCCGGGACAGAACCGACCAAACCTACGAACCGGTCATCGCCCGCCATCGGGCCAGGTTGTGCCGGGCGTCGACCAGCGCGTCGTGGCGCGCCGCGTCGGCGTCCGGCAGCGGCGGCCGGCCCCGGTCGTCCCAGATCTGGCGCAGGTCCTTGGTGAACCGGGGGATCTCCCGGGGCAGCGCCGGCATGGCGCCCCACAGCTGGGCCAGGGCGACGTGGTCGTACGCGGCGTACCAGGCCCAGAGCTCCAACTGCTCGCCCGGGCGGTCGCGGACCGGCTCGACGAGGAAGTCGTACAGCTCGTCGCGGATGCGCTCGCGGGAACGCCAGGCGCGGTTCGCCGGGGAGGGCAGCTTGTCGAGCACGTTGCGGCGCACCCAGGGCACGGCCCGCGAGTCGTCGAACTCGGTCGAGACGGCGTAGAACTCGCGGCCGTACTCGTCGACGACGCCGATCGACACCAGGTCGACGAGCCGGCCGTCCTCGATGAACTCGCAGTCGTAGAAATAGCGGTAGACCATCACCGGTCATCCTCGCCCACGCCCGTCGCTGCCGGGCCACCGGGGCGGCCGGACGCCGCCCACCACACCGATCGCCGCAGCTCGGGAGTGTCACGGAAGTGATTTGAGGGGTGTACAGCAAGCGACCGGACCGTCATGATCTGATGTGTACCGCTACCGGACGCCGAACCGGTGTCAGTTCACCTCGTCGAGGGCCTTCAGGTTCACCCGGTGAGCGAGTTGTGGTCCTTGACCGGGGGAGGGGTTGGGCCGTGGAGATGCGCCTTCCGGAGCCGGGTGACGCGCTCACGGGTGTGGAGATGTTCGCCGGGCTGGAGCCGGAGGTCCGGCAGCGGGTGATCGCCGCGGCGGTCCCCCGGACATACCGCAAGGGTCAGCTGCTCTTCGTCGAGAACGACCCCGGCGAGTCCCTCATCGTCCTGCGTCGGGGCGCGGTCGCGGTCTTCCGCACCGCGCCGACCGGCGAGCGCGCGGTGCTGTCGGTGATCCGTCCGCCGGACGTGCTGGGCGAGGTCTCCCTGCTCGACGCCTCCACCCGCTCCGCCTCGGCCGAGGCGATCGAGGACTGCGCCGCGCTCGCGCTGTCCCGGGGCGCGTTCATGGAGCTGGTGCACTCCAACCCGCGCATCCTCGACGCGGTGATGCGCTCGCTCGGCGGGCTGATCCGCCGGCTGACCGAGCAGAACGCCGACCACGTCTTCCTGGACCTGCCCGGCCGGGTGGCCAAGACCCTGGTCCGGCTGGCCGGCGAGAGCCAGGCCCCGATGATCACCATCGAGCTCAACCAGAGCCAGCTCGCGGAGATGGCCGGCGGCTCGCGGCAGAGCGTCAACCAGGCGATCGGGTCGTTCGCCAACCGGGGTTGGCTGCGCACCGAGGGCCGGCGGATCGTGGTCACCGACGTGGCGGCGCTGCGCCGCCGCGCCGGCATGAGCGAGCGCTGAGGCGTACGCGAAAAAGGGCCGGAGCGGCTGCTCCGGCCCTTTCGTGCGGGGTGTCAGGGAGTGTTGCTGCCCGGCCCGACCCAGTTGGTGCTGCCCGGCCCGACCCACTCCGTGCCGTCCTTGCCGCCACCGGACTGCTCGCTGACGATCCCCTGCGCCTGGAGCGCGGCCAACGTGGCGGCGTCCACGTCGACGGAGTCGCCCGCGAGGTGGCTCACCCCGTTGCCGTCGGTCCAGTCACTCTGCAACATCACGTACACCATCGGGAATCCCCCTGCGGTCAATGGTCGACATTCAGCCGCCTGACTGTAACCGCAGGACCGGCCGGTGGACTGTCCACAAGCCAACAGCCCGGTACCCGACAGCTGGACAGACGGCGATACTGACACCGGAACGGTGCCGCCTCCGGCACCGGCGGGATCGCGAGTGGAGGGTGTCATCGCCACGCAGTGTGACCGCTGTGGACGCACGGCCGCCGCGGGCGACCGCTTCTGCGGCGGCTGCGGCAACGAGCTGGGCGCCGTCTGTCCGCACTGCCTGCGCCCGCTCGCCCAGGACGTGGCGTTCTGCACCTCCTGCGGTGCCGCCCGGCCGGGCAGCGAGCGGCAGCCGGCCCCGCAGGAGGACCGCCGCCGCGTCAGCGTGCTCTTCGTCGACCTGATCGACTTCACCCCGTACGTCGAGCGGGCGGACCCGGAGCTGGTCCGCGGCATGCAGACCGGGTTCTTCTCGGCCGCCCGCCGCGTCGTGGGGCAGTACGGCGGGGTGGTGGAGAAGTACATCGGCGACGCGGTGATGGCCCTGTTCGGCGCGCCCGTGGCGACCGAGACCGACGCGCTGCGCTGCGTGCGGGCGGGCCTGGAGCTGCAACGGGTGCTGACCCGCTTCGCCCCCACCGGCGCGGACGCGCTGCGCTTCCGGGTCGGGGTGGCCACCGGCGAGGCGCTTGTCGACGTGGCCGCCGCCCGCGACGGCGGCCAGGCGATCGTGGCCGGCGACGTGGTCAACACGGCCTCCCGGATGCAGTCCGTCGCGCCGCCCGGCGGGGTGCTGGTCTGCGGCGTGACGCACGCCCTCACCCGGGACGCGATCCGCTATTCGGAGCAGCCGCCGGTCACCCTGCGCGGGCGGTCGACGACGACCGAGGTGTGGCTGGCCCTGTCCCCGGTGCGCCGGCAGCCGACCGACCGGCAGCCGGACGTCACGCCGCTGATCGACCGGGAGCACGAGCTGGGGATGCTGGTCAACGCCCTGCACCGGTCGTTGCGCGACCGGCGCCCGCAGGTGGTGACCGTCTTCGGCCGGGCCGGGCTGGGCAAGAGCCGGCTGGTCCGGGAGCTGTACCGACACGTGGACCAGCTGGTCGACGAGCCGCTGACCTGGCGGATCGGGCGGTGCCCCCCGTTCGGCGAGAACGTGACGTTCGCGGCGCTGGCCGACATCGTCAAGGCCGAGGCCGGCATCCTGGACACCGACCCGGCGTCGAGCGCCGCGCAGCGGCTCGCCTCCGCCGTCGGTGAGCTGGTCGGCCCCGGCGAGCGACAACGCCTCGTCGACGCCCTGCGGCCGCTGGTGGGCCTGCCGGGGACCGCGCTGCCGGCCGAGGAGACCGAGTCGGCCTGGCGACGTTTCCTGCTCGCCCTGGCCGCCCGCCGGCCGACCGTGCTGGTCTTCGAGGACCTGCACTGGGCCGACGACGCGATGCTGCGCTTCGTGGAGCTGCTCGGCACCGCCGCCCGGGAGGTGCCGCTGCTGCTCCTCTGCACCGCCCGGCCGGAACTCGTCGACCGGGACCCGAGCTGGGCGGGGACGATCACCGGCTCGGTGACCATCACCCTGCCCCCGCTGCGGGACACGGGCATCGCCGCGCTCTACGCCCACATGTTCGGCCGGGCGGCCTTCTCCGCCGACATGCTCACCCCGCTGATCGAGGTGGCCGGCGGCAACCCGCTCTACGCCCACGAGTACGTCCGGATGCTCATCGAGCAGGGCGCGCTGCGCCAGTCCGTGCGGGGCTGGTCGCTGGAGAAGCACCTCGACCTGCCGATGCCGGAGAGCGTGCACGCCGTCATCGCCAACCGCATCGACCTGCTCGACGCCAAGGAGCGCACGGTGCTGCTGGCCGCCGCCGTGGTCGGCGTGCAGTTCTGGCCGGGGGCCGTGGCCGCCGCGCTCGGGCAGCCCGTCGAGTCGGTGGAGCGCGCGCTGCGCCGGCTCGAGCAGCGCGACTTCGTGCACGAGCAGGCCGCCTCCACGATGGCCGGGCAGCCGGAGTACCGGTTCCGGCACGTGCTGGTGCGCGACGTCTGCTACCAGCGGCTGCCCCGTACCGAGCGGGTGGCGCGGCACGAGCGGACGGCGCAGTGGCTGGACATGCTCTCGCAGAGCCGGGACACCGACCTGGCCGAGGTGCTGGCCCACCACCGGTGGGCGGCCCACGAGATCGCCCGGTCGCTGGGCATGGAGGTCGGCCGGTTCGCCGGCCCCGCCCGGGCCGCGCTGCACCGGGCGGCCCGCCGGGCGTACGCGCTGCACAGTCTCGACGTCGCGGCGAGCCACGCGGGCCGGGCGCTCGGGCTGGCCGACGACTCCGACCCGGTCGGCCGGCTCCAGCTGGAGCTGCTCAGCACGGAGATCTCCTTCTACCGGGACGGCAACGGCTTCCTCTCCGGGGGCGGCCCCGAGCAGGTGCAGGCGCTCGCCGAACGGCTGCTGGCGCACGGCGACGACGCCTGCGCGGCGCGCGCCTGGACGCTGCTCGGTCAGGCCGCGTGGCTGCGGGCCGACCGGGCCGCCGCCCTGGCCTGCCTGGACCGGGCCGTGCAGCTCTTCGCCCCGCTGCCGGACAGTCCCCAGAAGGCGGACGCCTACGCCGAGCTGGGCCGGCTGCACATGCTGAACTACGAGCGGGATCCGGCGGTCGTCGCGGCCGAACGGGCGGCGGAGATCGGCGAGCGGCTGGGGCTCACCGAGACCCGCACCAACGCCCAGATCACCTCGGCCATCGCCCGCTACCAGGCGGGCGACCGGTCCGGCCTGGACGAGCTGCACGCGATCGTCGAGGTCAGCCGCGCCAACCAGCTGATCGCCCTGCCCCGGGCCATCCAGAACCTCGTCTACGCCGTCTGCGAGGAGGGCGACTGGCTGCGCTCCGACGCCCTGCTCTCGTCGCTGCCGACGCGCAAGGCCAGCGGGCAGACGCTGACCACGAGCTACTCGGCGGAGGCGATGCGCGCCTGGTTCGAGGGCGACTTCGACCGGCTGCTGGCCGCCGCCGAGGCCTTCGTGGACACCCCGACCGGCAGCTGGGACATGCAGGTGCGTGGCCTGCGCTCCTGCCTGCTGGTGCTGCGGGGCGGGCGGGTGCCGCCGGCGCGCTCCCAGGACGGCGCCACCGCGTTCCGCGACGACGTGGCGGCCGCGCTCGACGCCGCGCGGCGCAGCGGCTTCCACCGGCTGCACTGGACGATGCTGGGGATGGGCGCGCTGTGCCGCGCGTTGCAGGGGCACCGGGAGGAGGCGGCGACGCTGATCGACGAGCTGGCCGACTCCTGGTCGGCGGTGCCGGCCCTGGCCAGCGGCGAGTGGATCGCGGCGGCCGGGTACGCGGCCAGCCTCGCCGGGCGGGACTCGGCGGCCCGGGTACGCGCGATGCTGGACCGGGTGGGTCACCGCACGCCCTGGTCGGAGGCGGCGCGGCGGACGGTGACCGGCGCGCTGGCCGCCGCGGACGGCGACCACCGGCGGGCCGCGGAGCTGCATCTGGCCGGCGCCGAGATCTACGCCGGCATCCCGGACGTGACCGACCGGATGCTGGCGCTGACCTTCGCGACGGTGGAGCTGGAGCGGGCCGGCGAGTCGACGGCGGGCCGCGCGGAGCTGGCCGAGCTGCGCGCGTTCGCGCTGCGCAACGACGCCCCCGTCCTGCTGGACCTGGCCCGCCCCCCGACGACCACCGCCGACACCGCCCTGGCCTGCTGATCGGGTTACGCGGGCGGGCGGCCCGTCAGGCGGGGACCGGCTCGCGGGGGGCCGGGCCGGCGGGCGGGTTCTTGGCCTTCTGGGCGTACATGTCGACGTACTCGCGGCCGGAGAGCTCCATCAGCTCGTACATGATCTCGTCGGTCACCGCGCGCTCGACGTACCGGTCACCGGCCAGCCCGGCGTAGCGCGAGAAGTCCAGCGGCGGGCCGAACCGGATCCGCACCCGGGCGATCTTGGGGATCAGCTTGCCGGGCGGCTGGATCTCGTCGGCGTTGAGCATCGCCGTCGGGATCACCAGGGCGCCGCTCTCCAGGGCCAGCCGGGCCACGCCGGTCTTGCCCCGGTAGAGCCGCCCGTCCGGCGAGCGGGTGCCCTCGGGATAGATGCCGGCGATGCCACCGGCGCGCAGCACCCGCAGCTGGGTGTCCAGGGCGGCCCTGGCCGCCCGGCCGCCCGAGCGGTCGACCGGGATGGTGCCGGAGCCGACGAAGAACATCTTCGTCAGCCAGCCCTTGAGGCCCTTGCCGGTGAAGTACTCGGCCTTGGCGATGAACGTCACCCGCCGCTTCACCACCAGCGGCGTGAAGATCGAGTCGGAGAACGACAGGTGGTTGCTGGCGAGGATCACCGGCCCGGTGTCGGGCACGTGGTGCAGCCCCTCGACCTGCGGGCGGAAGACCAGCCTCAGCAGCGGGCCGAGGAGCACGTACTTCATCAGCCAGTACAGCACCGGCGTCCTTTCCCAGAGGTGGTCGCGACGCCGCCGCGTCGCCGCGGGCCGTCGTGGGCATGAGCCTACGAACCCGATGCCGGCCGCCACAACGTGATCCGGCCCGCGCGACGTGAGCGTCCATCCCGGACGCGGCGGACGGTGGCGAGCGCCGGGCGGCGGGCGGCCGTGCCGGCAGGCGGGCGGTGTCGCCTGTCGACGTACCGCCGGCCGCCACGGATACCGCGCAGGGCGACGGTCGGTCGGGACACCCGTCGGCCCCGCGGGTGGGCCGGCGGCACCTACGCTCGGAGGTGTGCGGGTGGCCGAGACGCAGCGGGGGGCGGGCCGGGCGGCGGGCAGGCTGGTCCGGCTGCCCCGGGCCGCCGTGCTGGACCTGCTCATCGGCGTCGCCGTCTCGGCCGTCGTGGCCTTGGCGATCACCGCGAACGTGGGCGGCGACCGGGGACGCGACGTCCCCGCCTACCTGTTCGCCGTCGGGCTCGGCGCGCTCGTGCTCCTGCGCCGCCGCGCGCCGACCGCCGTGCTGGTGGTCAGCGCCGCCGGCCTGGTCGCCTACTACGTGGCCGGTTACCCGCCGGTCGGGCTGGCCCTCCCCCTCGCCGCGGCGCTCTACTCGGCGGCCGAGGCCGGGCAGCTGCGCTGGGCGGTGCTCGTGGGGCTCGGCCTGCTCGTCGTCTCCACCGCGTTCCGCGCGGCGGACGGCGCGAGCGTCGCGTACCTCATCGGCTTCGAGCTGGCCTCCAGCGTCGCCATCATGGCCGCCGCGGTCGCCCTCGGCGACGGGGTCCGGTCCCGGCGGCTGCGGCGCCGGGAGCAACGGTGGCGGCTGCGGCAGCTGGAACGCGACCACGCCCGGGAGGCGGCGCGCCGGGTCGAGGAGGAACGGCTCCGGATCGCCCGGGACCTGCACGACGTGATCGCCCACCACATCTCCGTCATCTCGCTGCACGCCGGCGTGGCCGACGAGGCCCTCGACGACGACCGGGCGGCCGCCCGGGCCGCCCTAGGGCACGTCCGCTCGGCCACCACGCAGGTCGCCCGGGAGCTGCGCACCACCCTCGGTCTCCTGCGCGACCCGGCCGTGGCCGAGCCCCGGCAACCGGTGGCGGGGCTGGCCGGGCTGGACGCCCTGGCCGCCGGCGCGCGGGCCACCGGGCTGCGGGTCGCCGTGAACCGGCAGGGCGAGCTGACCGGTCTGCCCGCCGCGGTCGACTCGACCGCCCACCGGCTGGTCCAGGAGGCGCTGACCAACACCCTGCGCCACGCCGGCGCGCGCACCGTCGAGATCGACGTCGTCCGCGGCCCGCGCACCCTCGCCGTCGCCGTCCGCGACGACGGCCGTGGGCAGCACGAGGACGCCCCGCGCGGGTACGGGCTCGGCGGCATGCGGGAGCGCACCGCCCTGCTCGGCGGCACCGTCACCGCCGGCAACCGACCCGGCGGTGGCTTCGAGGTACGCGCCGAACTACCCCTGGGAGGGACCACGTGATCCGGGTGGGACTCGTCGACGACCAGCACCTGGTCCGCGCGGGGCTGCGCGCGCTGCTGAACCGGGCGCCGGACATCGAGATCGTCGGCGAGGCGGGCGACGGCGACGCGGCGTACCGGCTGGCGGTCACCGAGCGGCCCGACGTCCTGCTGATGGACGTCCGGATGCCGGGCACGGACGGCATCGAGGCCACCCGCCGCATCGTCGCCGACGAGCGGCTCACCGGCGTACGGGTCGTCGTGCTCACCACGTTCGACACCGACGAGTACGTCTTCGAGGCGATCCGGGCCGGCGCGTCCGGCTTCCTGCTCAAGGACACCGGCCCCGACGAGCTACGGGGAGCGGTGCGGGTCGTCCGGGCCGGGGAGGCCCTGCTCTCCCCCGCGGTCACGCGGCGGGTCATGGCGGCGGTGCGCGCCGGCGGGCGGGAGCCGGACCCGGCCCGGCTGGGCTCGTTGACCGCCCGGGAGCGGGAGGTGCTGGCCGAGGTCGCCGCCGGCCGGTCGAACGACGAGATCGGCGCGGTCCTGCACATCAGCCCGGCGACCGCCCGGACGTACGTGAGCCGGCTGCTGGCCAAGCTGCACGCCCGCGACCGGTCGCAGCTCGTCGTGGCGGCGTACGAGAGCGGCCTGGTGCGGCCCGGCTCACCGCCCGACCCGGGCTGACCGGCGCTCGGCGCGTTCGCCGGCACCGGCGCCCCCCGGGCGGCGCCGTCGGTGGGGCTCCGTTGAAAAACATTCAGCAAGAACGGACATAAATCCCCGGGCGCGACCTGCGACAGGGCCTCTGACTTCGTACGCCGCGCCACAAGGCACTCCCGGAACCGGGTCCGGACGTGTCACGATTCAAGGCACGGCGTGCGGTCGGCGCCGAGGGGGCTCAGGCGGCCGCGCCGCGGGCGCGTGATGAGGAGGATGTCCGGTGTCAGCGGGTGGGGCCCGCCGGGGACGGCGGGACAACGGGCTCGACGCGAGCGAGTACGCCATCGCCGGCGACGTGGATCCGCGCGTCGGCGAGCACCTGCTCGACGTCCTGGCCGCCGGCGGGATCGCCGCCTACCTCCAGCCCTCGGCCGACCTGAACCCGGTCACCCGGACCACCACCGTCCCGTCCCGCCCCGTCGACCGGCTCTACGTCGACCGGTCCCACCTGAGGACCGCGCGGGACTACCTGACCCAGCTCGCGGACGAGACGGCCCCCGAGAAGCCCCGCGAAGACGAGCCGGACATCGAGGCCGAGTGGGCCCGTATCGTCGCCGGCTTCCACACCACCGCCCCGCGCGGTGGCGACAACCCGTGGCCCGCCGCCGAGGACGTGGACGACGCGCCCGGGCCCGCCGGCGGACCGGTGACCCTCGGCACGCCCGACGAGCCCGCCGGGCCGACCGCCACCGACGTGCGCCGGCTGCCGTACGCGGCCGACATCTCGGGCGTCTCCCTCTCCCGTGGCCGGCAGGACGAGCCGTCGCTGCTCGACGGGCTGGACACCTTCGGCGCCGACCTGCCCGACGACGAGGCGGAGGACGAGCGTTACACCCCGCCGCCGCCCCCGCCCCTGCCGCGCTTCTCGAAGTACGCGGTGGTCGGTGTGCTCGCCATCGTGCTCGGCTTCGTGCTCTTCCTCTTCCCCTCGGTCTTCCCCGTGGCCGACCCCTCGGTGGTCAACCTGTTCGGCTTCACCGGCATCCTCGCCGGCTTCGTCGCGCTGATCTGGCGGCTGCGGCCCGGCGACGACGAGGACCGCGACCCGGACGACGGCGCGGTCGTCTGACCGCCGGCACTCCTGCCCGCATCCCGGGACGACGGACGCCCCGCGCCGGGGGCGCAACACTGGTGTAACTTACTGTCAGTAGGAATACCGCTGTCCGTCACATCCCTCGCTGACTGCCCGGTTGTTCCTCCGCTGCGGCGGTCGCTCCCCTGCTGATCGGAATGCCCGAGATGCGACAGAGTTCCCTCGTGGTGGTGGCCAACCGCCTGCCCATCGACGACAGTGTGGCGCCCGACGGGGCCTGCGAATGGCGCCGCAGCCCCGGCGGCCTGGTCAGCGCCCTCCATCCCCTCCTGCGGCACACCCCGGCGACGTGGGTCGGGTGGGCCGGCGGCACCGGCCCGGCGCCGGCGCTGCCCGACGTGGACGGCGTCCGCATGCACTCCGTTCCGCTGAGCGCCGAAGACCTGCGCGACCACTACGAGGGCTTCGCCAACGCCACCCTCTGGCCGCTCTACCACGACTCCGTGGAGCAACCGGAGTATCACCGCAGCTGGTGGGAGGCGTACCAGCGGGTCAACCAGAGGTTCGCCGAGGCCACGGCCGACATGGCCGAGCCCGGCGCGGTGGTGTGGGTGCAGGACTACCACCTGCAACTGGTGCCCGGCCTGCTCCGGCAGCTGCGGCCGGACCTGCGGATCGGCTTCTTCCTGCACGTGCCGTTCCCGCCACCCGAGCTGTTCATGCAGCTCCCGCGCCGGGCCGAGTTGCTGCGCGGGATGCTCGGCGCCGACCTGATCGGCTTCCAGCGCTCCCAGGCCGCGCACAACTTCGCCCAGCTGGTGGCGAAGGTGCTGGACGTTCCCGCCACCGACCGGCGGATCGCCGTCGACGACCGGGTGGTCCGGATCGGCGCCTTCCCCGTCTCCATCGACACCGTCGAGATGGCCGCGCTGGCCACCCGGCCCGACGTGGCCGACCGGGCCGCCCGGCTGCGCCGCGACCTCGGCAGTCCCGACCAGGTGATCCTCAGCGTCGACCGGATGGACTACACCAAGGGCATCGAGCAGCGGCTCAAGGCGTACAGCGAGCTGCTCGCCAACGGGCACGTCAAGGTGCGCGACACCGTGCTCGTGCAGGTGGCGGTGCCCAGCCGGGAACGGGTCGGGCAGTACCAGATCCTCCGCGAACGGGTGGAACGCGAGGTCGGGCGGATCAACGGCGAGTACGGCCGGGTCGGCGAGCCGGCGATCCACTACCTGACCCAGCCGTTCGACCGGGCCGAACTGGCCGCGCTCTACCGGGTCGCCGACGTGATGGCGGTGACCCCGCTGCGCGACGGGATGAACCTCGTCGCCAAGGAGTACGTGGCCGCCCGCGTCGACGACACCGGCGCGCTGCTGCTCAGCGAGTTCGCCGGCGCCGCCGCCGAGCTGCCGCAGGCGTACCTGGTCAACCCGCACGACCTGGAGGGGCTCAAGCAGGGGCTGCTCGCGGCGCTGCGGGCGGGCCCGGACGACCTCGGCGCGCGGATGCGGGCCATGCGGGCGCACCTGCACCGGCACGACATCCGGGCGTGGGCCCGCTCCTACCTCTCCGCCCTCGACGAGAGCGGCTCGCTGCTGACCCGGCTGGGCGCCGCCGGCTGAGGCCGGCGGCGCGGCCCGCGTCGGTCAGGGCCGGCCGGTCGGCGCCGGGTCCTTCTCCAGCCAGTCCAGGATCGCGTCGACCGGCTCCCGCCACCGCACGTCGAGCATCATGTCGTGGCCCATGCCGGGAAAGAGCAACGGGGCGGAGCCGTATCGCCGGGCCGCCCGGGTCAGCGCCGTCGCCGGGACGACCCGGTCGTCGGGGCTGCCCAGCACGAGCACCGGCGGGTCGCCCACCGCCGGCTCGGCGGCCCGCCCGGTCAGCAGCTGCCACTGGGCGCGCCGACCGGCCCGCCCCAGCCGGCCCGCGTAGCTGCGGGCCTCCGCCTCGGGCAGCTCCCGGCTGAACAACTGGCGGCGGTGCAGCCGCAGCGGCCCGCCGAACACCGCCGGCAGCGTGCCGACCGGGTTGCGGCGCAGCGCCGTCCCGAACGTCGCCCAGCCGCCGAACACCGGCGCGACCAGCACCGCGGCCCGGGCCGGGTAGCGGGCCAACGCGTGGGCCACCACGAGCGCCCCGGCGCCGTGCCCCACCAGCACCGCCTGGCGCGGCAGGCCCGCCGCCACCTGGGTCACGTCGTGGGCGTACGCCCGCAGCGTCGCCTCCGGCGCCGGCCCGCTGTCGCCGTGCCCGCGCAGGCTCAGCGCGTACGCCGGGAAGCCCCGGGACGCGGCGTGGCCGAGCCAGTGCTCGGCGAACGCCCAGGCGCCGTGCCCGAAGCCCGGTACGAAGAGCAGCGGCGGGCGTCCCTGTTCCACCTCGGGGGCCGCGCCGAGCACCTCACGCCGGACCGGGCGGACCGGACGGGCCCACTCCCGCCCCCGCATGATCCGCACGTGACTCACTGTTCCGGCCTTTCGTTCGCGACTGCGGGGCTCCGCTGCGCTGCACTCCTCGCGCTCACCGGTCCGGCCTTTCGTTCGCGACTGCGGGGCTCCGCTGCGCTGCACTCCTCGCGCTCACCGGTCCTCCAGGCTGTCCAACGCGCGCTGGACGGCGCGCAGGTAGTCGGCGTGGCCCACCTCGAACCAGTGCCGGCTGCTGTCCTTGACGGGCCCGGCGTACCGCTCCCCCGCCTTCGCCGACACCCGGGCGGCGAAGGCGGCCGCCCGGTCGGGACGGGTCACGCGCAGCCGCAGCAGCCGGGCGAAGAGCACCGACTGCCAGTGCGACAGGGGGAAGATGCCCGAGTCCGGCTGGACCAGCCCGGCCACGGCCAGCGTGGGGCGGCCGGGGACGAAGGCGTTCAGCCAGAGCTTCGGGCGGCCCTCCCCCGCGTCGTCGCCGAGCACCTTCGGGTCGAGGAACTCGAAGCGCGGCAGGTACCCGGTGGCGAAGACGACCAGGTCCGGGTCGATCTCCCGGCCGTCGGAGAGCTCGACGGCGTACGGGTGGAAGCGGACGACGTCCGGCACCGGCGCGATCCCGCCGTGGCCCACGTAGTAGACGAGCTGGCTGTTGGCGATCGGGTGCGTCTCGTAGACCCGGTGGTCGGGCTTCGGCAGGCCGAAGCGGGTCAGGTCGCCGACGGTCAGCCGCAGCGTCCAGTGGTAGAGCCACTGCCGCACCCGCAGCGGCACGCGCAGCGCCAGCAGCGCGTCGTTGACCTGGTCGGCGGGGCGGCCGAGGACGTACTTCGGGGCGTACCAGTAGCCCCGGCGGGTCGAGTGCCAGCAGCGCGACGCCTGCTGGGCGGCCTCGACGGCGATGTCGCAGCCGGTGTTGCCGGCGCCCATCACCAGCACCCGCTTGCCGCGCAGCTGCGCCGGGTCCTTGTAGGACGAGGCGTGCATGACCTCGCCCCGGAACTCCTCCAGCCCCTCGTAGCGGGGCAGCTTCGGCGACCAGTTGTGGCCGTTGGCGACCACGACGGCCGCGTAGCGGGAGGTGCGTTCCGGGCCGTAGCCGCCGGTGCTGCGGGTGGTCACGTCCCAGCGGTCGCCGGCCACGGGCTCCACCCGGACGACCTCGGTGCCGAACCAGATGTGCCCGCGCAGGTCGAAGTGGTCGGCGTACCGCTCGAAGTACGACAGCAGCCGGCTGTGGTGCGGGTAGTCCGGCCAGTCGTCCGGCATCGGGAAGTCGGGGAACTGGGTGAACGGCCGCGACGAGATCAGGTGCGTGCTCGCGTACACCGGGCTGCGGTCGTGCCGCCAGTTCCAGGCGCCGCCGACGCCCGTCTCCCGCTCGTAGCAGTCGACGCCGAAGCCGTGTTCCTTCAGGTTCTTGATGGCCGTGAGACCGCTGGCCCCCGCGCCGACGACGCAGACGGTGTCGCCCCGGTCGGAGACCGGCCGGCCGTCGCGGGTCAGGGCGAGAGTGCTCGCCTCCGGGTCGGGCCGGCCGTGGTCGGTGGAGGTGGACACCGGGATCTCCTTTTGTGCGGCACGAGTGCCGGGTCGCGCAGCATCCTCTCCACTACGGAGCGGGTTGTCCAGCCCCGGCCGCGCCGGAGGGTCAGTCGGCGGCCGGCAGCAGCAGGTCGACCAGGACAGGGAAATGGTCGCTGGCGCGGCGGGTCTGCGGGGTGTCCACCACGTCGTAGTCGACCACCGTGATCCGGGGATCGACGAAGAGGGCGTCGATGCGCCGCCGCGGGTTCGTGCAGGAGTAGGTGAGCCGGTCGGCCCGGTCCATCGCCACGGCGGCGTCGGTCAGCCCGCGCGCCACGGTGGCCCAGGCCGGCCCGTCCGGCCCCTCGTTCAGGTCGGCCGCGGCGACCACCGGCGTGGTGGCGGCGTCCAACTCGCGCTTGAACAGCGCGGCCTGCGCGGGCCGCTCGGCCGGGTCGGTGGACAGGTGCGACCCGGCCAGGGTGAACCGGGCCGCGCCGGCGACCACGCACTCGGCGTACGCGGCGCCGCGCAGGTGCCGGCCGGGGGTGAGCGGGAAGCGCTGGCAGCGGTCGGCCACCACCCGCACCCGCAGGCTGGTCAGCAGCAGGTTGCCCAGCGCGGGCAGCCCGCCGGCGGCCACCACCAGGCCGAAGGACTCCGCCAGCGCCGCGGACTTCTGCCGCCACCGGAACCGGCGCGGCCCCTCCTGCACGATCACCACGTCCGGCCTGGCGTCGCGGACCACCGCGGCCAGCGCGGCCGTGTCGTCCCGCTGGCTGTGGATGTTGTACGACACGACGCGCAGCGGCACGCCCGGGCTCTGCGTCACGGCCACCGCCTCAGATCCGGCGGGCCAGGTCGGCGGCGCCGATGACGCCGGCGGTGTTGCCCAGTTCGGCCGGGCGGATCTCGGCGACCGGGAGGCGGCTGCGCTGGGCCAGGGCGTCGGCGAACGACCGGCGGGTCGGGCCGAGCAGCAGGTCCCCGGCGTCGATCACCCCACCGCCGACGACGAGCACCTGCGGGTCGAGGATCTGCGCCATGTCGGCGAGGCTGGTGCCGAGCCACCGGCCGACCTGCGCGAACGCCTCGGTGGAGACCGGGTCGCCGGCCTGCGCGGCGGCGGTGACCATGGGTCCGGTGACCGCCTCGGCCTCGCCGTCGGCCAGTTCCAGCAGGCCGGTGGCGCGGTGCGGCTCCTGCCGGGCGGCGGCGCGGGCGAACCGCACCAGGGCGCTGCCGCTGGCGTACTGCTCGATGCAGCCGAGCCGGCCGCAGCCGCACTGGTGGCCGTCCGGCACCGTCAGCATGTGGCCCAGCTCGGCGGCGATGCCGTTGGCGCCCCGCAGCAGTTCCCCGTTGAGCACGATGCCGCCGCCGACGCCGGTGCCGATGGTGAACATGACCATCGAGTCGTCTGCGTCGCGGGCCGCGCCGTGGCGGAACTCCGCCCAGGCCGCCACGTTGCCGTCGTTCTCCACGATCACCGGCAGGCCGGTGGCGGCGCTGACGTAGTCGCGCAGCGGCTCGTCCCGCCACGCCAGGTTCGGGGCGAACAGCACGGTCGAGCGGCTGGCGTCGATCCAGCCGGCCGCGCCGATGCCGACCGCTTCGATGGCGTGCCCGGAGGCCAGCTCGCGGACCAGTTCGGTGATGACGTCACGGGTCTTGGCGACGTCGTCGGCGGGGGTGTCCCGTCGGGCCTGCACGAGGACCGTGCCGGCGGCGTCCACGACACCACCGGCCACCTTCGTGCCACCGACGTCGACTCCGATGGTCAGCGTCACCGCTGCCACTCCCCTCTGCTGTGCTGCCCGCACCGGCGCCGGCGGACGGCCGGCGCGCGGTCGGGATGTGCGTTGGTCAGGCCCCGTCGCCCGGGGGTTGCTCGCCCTCGTCCCCCGGTGCCCGGGACGCGGGGACCACGGGCCCGTCGGTGGACGTCCGGACGGTCACCGCGGCGGCCTGCCCGGCGACGTCGACGGGCGGTACGGCGGCCGGGGCGGCCTCGTCCTCCGCCCGCGTGGCGGCGGACCAGACGTCCCGCTCCGGTGCCGGCTGAGAATCATGCCCGCTACGGGTGGCCTCGCGCCACACGTGGTCGTCCGCGCCACCCGGCCCGGGGGTGCCCGCCGGCCCCGAGGGGGCGTCGGCGGAGGGCTCGGGCGGGGTGAAGGCGCGCAGCAGGCTGGCCACCCCGGCGGCCAGGTCGCCGGCGCCGGTGGCGAGGCGCTCGGCGAATTCGGGACTCGGGTCGCGCAGGGCGGCGATCCCCCGACAGACCGGGCAGACGCAGCACTCTGCCGCGCCGGTGGCGAAACCGCCCGCGGGCTGCCCGGCCGAGCCACCCGGGCCACCGCTGTGACCGAGGACACTCGACACGATCCCACCGAGCGGACCCCACTGCCCGCCCTTCGAACCGGCCGCGGCCAGCCGGGCGGCGGCCAGCGCCGTGGCGACCAGACGTTCGGCCTCTTCCCGGGCCGAACCCGGATCCGTTGCACCCATGGTCGGCTCCCCTACCGTGCCACCGGACGCGTCACTGCGCCGCACCGGATGCTTCTACCCGGCGCTTGAGCTGCTTCAACGCGGTATCCATGATCATTTTTTCGGCCTTGCGGCGGAACATGCCGAGCATCCCGACGGAGAGCTCGACCTCCAGGGTGTAGGTCACCGTCGTGCTGCCGTCCGGGTTGCCGTCCAGGTCGTACGAGCCGCGCTGGAACTTCTGCATCTTCGAGGGCGCCACCAGGTGCCACTCGATCCGGGAGAGGTCCTCGGCGTACTCGTAGGCCAGCACGTACTCGTCGGCCAGCACGCCGGCGTCGATGGTGAAGCGGACCTGGCTGGCGTAGCCGTCCTCGTACTCCTCGATCACCTCCACCCGCCGCATCGCCTCGGTCCACTCCGGGTAGCTCGGGAAGTCGCAGATGACCGCCGCCACCCGATCCGGTGACGCGCCGATGATGATCGACTGGGTGGAGGTGTCCGCCATGGGGGGAGGCTACCCGGCACCGGCGGCGCCCACGCCGCGCCGCCCCCGGGCACGCCGGATCGAAGCGTCCGGCGGCGACCCGCGGGCAGCCTGGGCGACCTGCCTTTTCGCCCCGGTCACCCGGGCGGGTAGGTTTCGACAGAGCCGACCCGTGGTGGCGGCCGGCCCGGCCAGTGAGCACGAGGGAGTGCAGGTGCGCGAGTTCTCCGTCCCGCCGATCGTCACCGTCGGCGACGCGGCCAACCTCACCGACCCGGTCTGGGACAACGCCGAGGTCGCCCCGGACACGGTCCAGTTCGTCCGCCCCACCGGCGCGGGGGGCACCTGGTCCGACGTCACCTGCCGGCAGTTCCGCGACGAGGTCGTCGCGGCGGCCAGGGGCCTGGTCGCGGCCGGCGTCCAGCCCGGCGACCGGGTCGGCCTGATGAGCCGCACCCGCTACGAGTGGACCCTGCTGGACTACGCGATCTGGGCGGCCGGCGCGGTCACCGTACCGATCTACGAGACCTCCAGCGCCGACCAGGCCGCCTGGATCCTGTCCGACTCCGGCGCGGTGGCCTGCGTGGTGGAGAGCAACGCCCACGCCACCCTGGTCGCCGGCGTCCGGGACCGGCTGCCCGACCTGCGTCACGTCTGGCAGATCGACCTCGACGCCGTGGCCGAGCTGGTCCGGGCCGGCGAGGCGGTCGACCCGACGGAGATCGACCGGCGGCGGGCCGCCGTCCGCGCCGACGACCTCGCCACCATCATCTACACCAGCGGCACCACCGGCCGCCCCAAGGGCTGCGTGCTGACCCACCGCAACATGTACGCCGACATCGCCAACGCGGTGCCGGTGCTGCCGAACCTGTTCCGGCCGGGCGCCTCGACCCTGCTCTTCCTCCCGCTGGCGCACGCCTTCGCCCGGCTCATCCAGATCGGCGTGGTGCAGGCGCGGGCCACGATGCGGCACTGCGCCGATCCCAAGAACCTGGTCGGCGAGTTGCAGGAGTTCCGCCCCACCTTCGTGCTCTCGGTCCCCCGGGTGTTCGAGAAGGTCTACAACGGCGCCAAGCAGAAGGCCGAGGCCGACGGCAAGGGCACGATCTTCGCCCGCGCGGAGCGGGTCGCCATCGCGTACAGCGAGGCGCTGGAGACCTCCGGCGGCCCCGGCCTGGCGCTGCGCGCCCAGCACGCGCTCTTCGACAAGCTGGTCTACCGCAAGCTGCGGGCGGCGCTCGGCGGCCGGTGCCGGGACGCCATCTCCGGCGGCGCCCCGCTCGGCGCGCGGCTGGGCCACTTCTTCCGCGGCATCGGCGTGAACGTGTGCGAGGGCTACGGCCTGACCGAGACCTCCCCCGCCGCCGCCGCGAACCTGCCCGACGCCACCCGGATCGGCTCGGTCGGCCGGCCGCTGCCGGGGGTCACCATCCGCATCGACGACGACGGCGAGATCCTGATCGCCGGCGACCTGATCTTCCAGGGCTACTGGCGCAACGACGAGGCGACCGCCGAGGCGCTCAGCGCGGACGGCTGGTTCCGCACCGGCGACCTGGGCCAGCTCGACGACGACGGCTTCCTGAGCATCACCGGCCGCAAGAAGGAGATCATCGTGACGGCCGGCGGCAAGAACGTCGCCCCGGCCGTGCTGGAGGACCAGGTCCGGGCCCACCCCCTGGTCAGCCAGTGCGTGGTGGTCGGTGACCGCGCGCCGTTCATCGCCGCGCTGGTCACCCTCGACGAGGAGGCGCTGCCGCGCTGGCTCGCCTCGGCCGGCCTGCCCGAGGACACCCCCGTCGAGAAGCTGCGCGACCACGAGGGGCTGCGCGCCGAGATCCAGGGCGCCGTCGACGCCGCGAACCAGGCGGTCTCCAAGGCCGAGGCGATCAAGGTGTTCCGGATCCTGCCCCACGACTTCACCGAGGCGACGGGCGAGCTGACCCCGTCGCTGAAGGTCAAGCGGCAGGTGGTGCACAAGTCGTACGCGGCGGAGATCGCCGACATCTACCGGGGCTGACTACCATCCGTCACGTGCCCGCCTCGACGCCCTCCCGGCCCCAGCCGCATCCCCTCGCCGCCGCCGCGCGCGTGGTCATGCTGGCGCTCGTCGCCGTCCTGACCCTGTACGCCACGCACGACCCCGGCCAGCTCTGGTGGATCGCCCTGCTGGCGGTCGCCGGGCTGCCCGCCCTGCTGGCGCCCGAGCACCGGCCGGTCGGCCCGCTCAGCCGGGTGGCCGAGGTGCTGGTGCTGGGGCTGGCCGCGAGTCAGGTCGCCGCCGTGGCCACCCTGGGCGTGGACGCCGGCGGGCTGGGCGCCTCGGCGGTGCTGCCCTACCTGGCGGTTCCGGTGACCGTCACCGCGCTGCGCCGCCGGTTCCGCGAGGGCGTCGCCCTGCTGGCCGTCGCCGCGGCCACCCTGCTGGTGGCGGGTGCCCTCACCGAGGTCGACGGCGAGCGGCAGATCGGCGAGCTCGGCTACCTGGTGGTCTGCGCCCAGTGGCTGATCCTGGCCGGGCTCGGCCTCGCCGCCGCCAGCGGCCTGCACCGGGTCATGCAGGTCCGCAACGAGGGCAAGCCCCAGCCGTACGCCGAGGCGACCCGGCTGCTCACCCAGCTGCGCACCGTGGCCCGGCAGCTGCCCGGGGCCACCCTGGACCCGGGCGGCATCTCCGAGCACCTGCTGGAGGAGCTGCGCACGGTGGCCCGGGCGGACCGGGCGGCCGTGCTGTCGGCCAGCGGCGGCGGCCGGCTGGTGGTGCTCGCCCAGGTGGGCGTGGAACGGGTCGACTGGGAGACGACGCTGGACGCGGACTCGGCCATCGCCGACGCGTGGGCCAGCCAGCAGCCGCACACCGCGGCCCGGTCGCAGGCCCGGTCGCACCGCGGCGGCGACGTGTCCGCCCTGATCGTGCCGCTGGTGGCCGGGGTGCGCACCGTCGGGCTGGTGGTGCTGGAGGCGGACGCGGCGCAGGCGTACCCGCCCGGCGTGGTGTCCCGGGTGACCGGGCTGACCCGCCCGGCCGCGCTGCGGCTGGAGGCGGCGCTGCTCTTCGACGAGGTCCGCTCGCTGGCCACCAACGAGGAACGGCAGCGGCTGGCCCGGGAGATCCACGACGGGGTGGCGCAGGAACTGGTGATGGTCGGCTACGGGATCGACAACGCCCTGGCGTACGTCGACGAGGACCCGCAGGAGACCGCCGAAGCGCTGCGCACGCTGCGCGGCGAGGTGACCCGGGTCATCACCGAACTGCGGCTGAGCCTCTTCGAGCTGCGCAGCGAGGTGGACCGGCACGGCGGCCTGGCCGCCGCGATCGCCGAGTACGCCCGCACGGTCGGCGCCTCCGGCGGGCTGCGGGTCCACCTTTCCCTGGACGAGTCCACCGCGCGGCTGCCCGCCGCCACCGAGGCCGAGTTGCTGCGCATCGCCCAGGAGGCGGTCACCAACGCGCGCAAGCACGCGGGCGCGTCGAATCTCTGGGTCACCTGTGAGGTCGACCCGCCGTACGCGCAGATCGAAGTGTCGGATGACGGTCAGGGGATCGCTGACCAGCGCTCCGACGGGCACTACGGTCTTGCGATCATGGCCGAGAGGGCGGAACGTATCCGGGGCCGGTTGGAGATCAGGCCGCGGCAACCGAGCGGCACGACCGTGGCGGTGGTGCTCGGCTCCTCGCCCCGGCGCGATAACGTGCGCGGTAGCGCAGCGGCAGTAGAAGGGGAGTAACCCGAGGATGACCACAAGTCCGACACCGGCCACCCGTACCAAGGTCCTCCTTGTCGACGATCACGACCTGATCCGCAAGGGCCTGCGGCACGCGTTCGAGCGCGACCGGCAGTTCGAGGTCGTCGGGGAGGCCGCCACGGCGGCGGAGGGGGTACGCCAGGCGGGTGCGCTGCAGCCGGACGTGGTGATCATGGACCTGCGGCTGCCCGACGGCAGCGGCCTGGAGGCCACCCGGGCGCTGCGCAAGTCGAGCGCCTCGATGGGCATCGTCGTGCTCACCATGTACGCCGGCGACGACCAGCTCTTCGGCGCCCTGGAGGCCGGGGCCAGCGCCTTCGTGCCCAAGACCGCGCCCGCCGACGAGGTGGTCGCCGCCGCCCGGCACGCCGCCTCCTCCCCCAGCGCCTTCACGGCCGCCGACCTGGCCGAGGCGATGAAGCGCCGGCTGGCCCCGTCCGGGCCGCAGCTCTCCCCCCGCGAGGGGCAGGTGCTGCGGCTGCTCGCCGACGGGATGAGCGTGGCGGGCATCGCGAAGCAGCTCTTCGTCAGCGAGTCCACGGCCAAGACCCACATCTCGAAGCTCTACGAGAAGCTGGGCGCGGCCAACCGCGCCCAGGCGCTGATGACCGCGCTGCGGCTCGGTCTGCTCGAGGCGCCGGACGCCCCGAAGTTCTGACCCGCTCCCGCCGGGAGCCCGACGTACCACCGACGGGTCCGCGACCGCCGACAGGCGGCGCGGACCCGTCGTCGTCGCCTTGAGCGTTGGCGTCGAAGGGTTCGCGGCGCGCTATGGTCTCCCGGGCGGGCAACCGGCAGAATACCGGCGCGGGCAACGGTGTCCCGCACGCCGACAGGAGGGGTGAGCGCATGCAGCGGCCGGACTGGGCACCCGACGAGATCGACATCGAACGCCCCAGCGTGGCCCGTATGTACGACTACTACCTCGGCGGCTCGCACAACTTCGCGGTCGACCGGGCGGCGGCCCAGGCGATGGTGGCGGCGGTGCCGGAGGCCCCGCTGATGGCACAGGCGAACCGGGCGTTCCTCCGCCGCGCGGTGCAGTTCCTCCTCGACGCCGGCGTCCGGCAGTTCCTGGACGTCGGCTCGGGCATCCCGACCGTCGGCAACGTGCACGAGATCGCCCAGCGCGACGCCCCCGACGCCCGGGTGGTCTACGTCGACGTGGACCCGGTGGCGGTGGCCCACAGCCGGGAGATCCTGGAGGGCAACGACCGCGCCGTCGTGGTGCAGGAGGACCTGCGCCGTCCCGAACGCATCGTCGCCCACCCCGACGTCCGCCGGCTGCTCGACTTCGACCAGCCGATCGCCGTGATGATCGTGGCGGTGCTGCACTTCGTGCCGGACGACGACCGGCCGGCCGAGCTACTGCGGACGCTGCGCGAGGCGCTGGCGCCGGGCAGCTACCTGGTGCTCTCGCAGGCCAGCGGCGACGGCCGTGGCGACGACGAGCGAGCCGACGCCGAGCGGGTCTACCGGCGGACCGACAATCCGCTGTGGATCCGCAGCCGTGGCGAACTGACCGCCCTCTTCGACGGCTTCGAGCTGGTCGACCCCGGCGTGGTCTGGGTGCCGCAGTGGCGCCCGGAGTCCCCCGACAGCGCCGAGGACGCCGAGCGGGCGGCCTTCATCGGCGGCGTCGGGCGACTCGGTGGGTGAGCCGCCCGGGGCCACCGCGGTCGCCCCGACCGGCACCACCGTGGGGCACCCGTCCCGCCCCGGGACCTTCGCCCGGGCGTGGGCCAAGGCCGTCTCCGGCACCAGCTACCTGCCGATGACCCAGGCCCAGCTCGAGGCGCTGCTGCAACGCCTCACCGAGGAACTCGCGGCGGCGCTGCTGGCCGAGCCGATCGACCTGCGGGTCGGGCACCGGGTGGGCACCGAACTGGTGGCCGCCCACATCGCCTCGGCCGAAGCGCTGGGCCGCACGGTCGAGGTCGTCCAGCTCCGGCTGGCCCGCGACCTCGGGCTGGTGGAGGAGGAGGTCGAGGACCGGCTGGCCCGGCTGCTGGCCGCCGTGACCACCGGGTACGCCCGCGCGCTGCGGGACCGGACGCTGGACGAGCAGGAGACGATCCGCCGGGCCGCGATGACCGCCCGGGCGGAGGCCGAGCGGGCACTGCGCAGCAGTGAGGCACGCTTCCGCCACCAGGCCACCCACGACCCGCTGACCGACCTGCCCAACCGCACGCTGTTGACGGAGCGCCTCCGCGCGGCCATCGACTCGCCCACGGGGGGCGCGGCGCGCCTCGGCGTGTGCTTCCTCGACCTCGACCGGTTCAAGGTGGTCAACGACTCGCACGGGCACCAGGTCGGCGACGGGCTGCTGGTGGCCGTGGCGGACCGGCTCCGCCGGGCCCTCGACGGGCACCTGGTCGCCCGGCTGGGCGGGGACGAGTTCGTCGTCCTGGTCGAGGGCACCACCGGCACCGACGACGCCGTCGCCGTGGCCGAGGCCGCACTCGCGGCGGTACGCGAGCCGGTGCTCGTGGACGGGCACGAGCTGAGCGTCTCGGCGAGCATCGGCATCGTCGAGCGGGAGGTCGCCGGCACCTCCCCCGGTGACCTGATGCGGGCGGCCGACAGCACGCTGCACTGGGCGAAGGCCGCCGGCGGTGACCGCTGGGCGCTCTACGACGCCGACCGGGACCGCCAGGACCTGGCCCGCTACGCGCTCTCCGCGGCCATCCCCGCGGCGCTGGAGCGGGGCGAGTTCTACCTCGACTTCCAGCCGCTGACGTCGCTGCGCGACGGCCGGGTGCTCGGCATGGAGGCCCTGGTGCGCTGGCGGCACCCGCAGCTGGGCGTCCTGCGGCCAGACAGCTTCATCGGGCTGGCCGAGGAGACCGGGCTGATCGTCCCGCTCGGCGGCTGGGTGCTGGCCGAGGCGTGCCGGCAGGCCGAGAGCTGGGCCGTCGACACCGGGCCTGCCCCGTTCGTCAGCGTCAACCTGGCCGTACGGCAGGTGCGCCGCGCCGGTCTCGTCCAGGAGGTACGCGCGCTGCTGCGGCACACCGGGCTGTCGCCGGAGCGGCTCCAGCTGGAGATCACCGAGAGCACCATGATGAGCACCGCCGAGGAGCCGGTCCGGGCGCTGCGGGTGCTCGCCGACCTGGGCGTCCGGATCGCCATCGACGACTTCGGCACCGGCTACTGCAACCTGGCCTACCTGCGGGACCTGCCGGTGACCGAGCTGAAGGTGGCCGGGCAGTTCGTGGCCGGGCTGCGGGCACCGGAGGCCCGGGCCGACGAGCGGATCCTCGCCTCGCTCGTCTCGCTGGCCCACGCGCTGGACCTGACCGTCACCGCCGAGGGCGTGGAGACCGCCGGGCAGGCGGAGCGGCTGCGGGCGATCGGCTGCGACGCCGGCCAGGGCTGGCACTTCGGCCGCCCGGACTCCGCCGAGCGCGTCCTGGCCCGCCTGCGCTGACGCGCCGCCCCACTGCCGGAAACCACCACGACCACGGCGTCGGCGCCGTCAGCCGGCGAGCAGGGCGGCCATCCGCTGCGCCTGCGCCTCCCAGCGCCACTCCCGTTCCACCCACGCGCGACCGGCCGCGCCGAACTGGCGGGCCAGGTCCCGGTCGGCGAGCAGCGTGGCCACCCGGTCGGCGAGCTGGGCGACGTCCCGGCCACGGACCACGAACCCGGTCTCGCCCTCGCGGACCGCGTCCGGCGCGCCGCCGGAGTCGCCCGCGACCACCGGCAGGCCGGTCGCGGAGGCCTCCAGGTAGACGATCCCGAGCCCCTCGACGTCGAGACCCCGGTTGCGGGTGCGGCAGGGCATGGCGTAGACGTCGCCGGCGGCGTAGTGGGCCGGCAGCTCCGCCGACGGCACCGAGCCGGTGAAGACCACGTCGCGATCGACGCCCGTCTGGCGGGCCAGCTTCTCCAACGTGGCCCGGTAGGGCCCGCCCCCGACCACGAGGAGCGCGGCGTCGGGCACCCGGCGACGGATCTCGGGCATCGCCCGGATCAGCATGTCCTGCCCCTTGCGCGGCACCAGCCGGGACACGCAGACCACCACCGGGCGGTCGGCCAGCCCGAGCCGGAGCCGGACCGGTTCGCCGTCGACCGACGGGTGGTAGGCGTCCACGTCGACCCCGGGGGCGAGCCGGTGCAGCTCGGTCACCCCGTGCAGCGCCCGCTCCAGCCGCACCCGGGTGTACTCGCCCAGGTAGGTCGTCACGTCGACGCCGCGCCCGATCCGCCGCAACGCGGCCCGGGCGGCCGGCAGCGCGGCCCAGCCGACCTCGTGCCCGTGGGTCTGCGCCACCGCCCGACGGATGCCCGTCCGGCGGCGCAGGCCCGCGGCGAGCAGCCCGAGGGGGGCCGCCGCGCCGAACCACACCGTGTCGCAGTCGTACGCGCGCGCCAGGCGGGCGGCCCGGCGGGCCACGAGCGGCGTGGGCAGCAGCACCCGGGTGCGGTCCCGGACCACCTCGAACGGCTGGTCGGCGTCGAACTTCTCCGCGCCCCGCCACGTCGAGGCGTAGACGACCACCGACCCGGCGGGCTGGCGCACCGCGAGGTTGTGCACGAAGGACTGGATCCCGCCGGGACGGGGCGGGAAGTCGTTGGTGATCAACAGCGTACGGCTCATCGGCCGGCCTCCCTGGCGTGGGCGCGGGCGGCGGCCATCCGCTCGACCGTGGACGGGTGCGTGGCGGAGTAGAGGTACTCCCAGCGTGGTGGATCGGGGTCGGCGAGGTTGATGCCGGCGAGCCGCCGCTGCATCGCCTCGAACGCGGCCGGGTCGCCGGTCAGGGCGAGCGCGTGCGCGTCGGCGCGCGCCTCCACCCGCCGTGACATCAGCGCCTGCGCCGGCGCGGAGACCAGCCCGGCCACCGTCACCAGGGCGACCAGCAGGGGGAACGCGCGCGGCTGGGCGACCGAGTCGACGCCGGCCAGCCGCAGCAGCGGGCCGGAGGAGCCGAGCAGGTAGAGCGCGACCACCGCGGCGGCGGCGCCCAGCGCCCCGGTCAGCGTGCCGACCGCGACGTCCCGGTCCCTGGCGTGCCCCAGTTCGTGGGCCACGACGGCGGTCACCTCGGCCGGCGTCGCCTCGCGCAGCAGCGTGTCGTAGACAACCACCCGCCGCGTCGGCCCGAGCCCGGAGACGTACGCGTTGACCGCCCGGGTGCGGCGCGAGGCGTCGGCGACCAGCACGTCGCGCACCGGGACGCCGTCGCGGTCCGCCAGCTGCATCAGCTGGGTGCGCAGCGGGCCCTGCTCCATCGGGGTGAACCGGTTGAAGACCGGCTCCACGAGCACCGGCAGCACGAAGGAGAGCAGCACCACCAGGGTCGCCGCACCGGCCGCGCCGAACGCCCACCACCAGCGCGGCGACAGCCGGATGACGGTGTAGAAGCCGAGCAGCGCCACCGCGCCGATCACCGCGCTGACCGCGTACGACTTGAGCAGGTCGACGGCCCAGCCGCTCCAGCCGTTGGTGCTCAGTCCGTAGCGAGTGAGCACGGCCTGCCGCCAGGCGGCGAACGGAAGGGTCACCAGGTCGGCGACGAGCACCACGGCGAGCCCGCCGAGGACGGCCTGGGCGGCCCAGTGGTCGCCGAACGGGCGCCCGGCCAGTTCGACGAGCCGGCTGCCCAGCGGGGTCAGGCCGAGCAGCAGGGCCACGAGCAGGCCGATCGCGATCGCGACCCAGCCGGCGGGGCGCAGCGCGGACCGGAACTCCCGGCTGCGGGCCACCTGCTCGGCGGGAAGGTCGCCCAGCGCGGCGAGTTGGTCGGCCCGGGGGGCCGGCGGCCGGTGCCAGGGGATCAGCAGCGCCGCCGCGACGAGGAGGGCGAGGGTCAGCCCGGCGAGGGTGAGCAGGGCCCAGCCGCGCGGGGTCACCGCGGCCGTCCTGGCGCCGCGCCGTCGCGAGCAGTGCGCATCCGTACCCGCGTCATGCCGCCGCTCCCTCCGCCGTGACCGCCCATCCTATTGCCCGCCGCGACGGCCGCCGCGCCGCCGCCCGGGCGGCCCGGCGCGCTGCGACCCCGGCGGCCAATCCCACCCTCCTGGCGTCACCGATCACCTTCACCTGGCGCTCGGTCGCGCTGGGGCGGGTCTCCAGGAGCGTCGCTATCTCTGGGCGAAGAAGCTGTTCAACCGGGGCCTGTCCCGCTGACCGTCATCCCCCGACGCCCGTTTCCCGCGCCATCGGCCCCGGGGAGCGGGCGTCGCCGCGGCCCGTCACGCGACGCGCCGGCGTCTGGTGGGCCGCCCGGCCGGCCGGGGGGCGGGCAGCACCTCCACCTCGAACCCGGCTCGGGCGAACACCTCGATCGCCCGGGCCTCCGCGCCGTCCAGCCCGGCGGCCGGGGACGAATCGTCGAGCAGGGCGGTCACCAGGCAGTCGGCGCAGCCGTCGCCCCGGATACCGCACCCCGCGCAGTCGATGAGCATCTCGCCTCCTGATGCGCTGCGGCGACCGGGCGCGGCGTCACCGTCGCCACCCGAGCACCGTCGGTCACCACGACGGTAGGCGCGGGGTACGACAGAAAAGGGACAAGCGGTCGCGGACGGCCCGAAAGCGATCAAGCAGCCCGGATCAGGAGCGGGCCAGGCGGCGCAGCAGGGAGTCGGCGCCGAGCGGGTACGCCCCGTGCCGGCGTACGCCGTCGGCGACCTCGCGGTCGGAGGAGACCACCACCACCGGCCGTCCCGGCGGCTCGGCGCGGACCAGGCGCCGGATCAGCTCGTCGGCGGTCTCCCCCTTGCGGGAGAAGAGCACCCGTACGCCGCGCGGCGCCGGCGGCAGCCCGTGCATCCGTTCGGCGCCGTCGAAGACCACCGTGACCTCGTCGCCGGTCTGCGCGGCGATCCCGCCCAGGCCGGTGATCAGCCGCTTGCGCTGCTGCTCCAGGGACATCTCGCCGAAGCCGCGCTTGGTCACGTTGTAGCCGTCGACGACGAGGTGCGCCCTCGGCAGGGCGAGCAGCTGGTCGAGGCGGGCCGGGTCGTCGGTGTCCCGGGCGCGCGTCGCGGCGCCGGCCGCCGGGGCGGCGGTCTGGTCGGCGAAGGCGTCGGCGACGAAATCCGCGGGCAGCTTGTCGACCGGGTCGAGCGCCAGCTCGCGGCGCAGCCCGACCGCGGCCTGCCCGATGGTCTCCAGCAGCAGCCAGAGCCGGGCGTCGTCGACCGAGCGGGCCTCCTTGGCGCTGGCCCGGGCGACCCCCGCCGCCGCCTCGGCCTCGGCCAGCCGGGCCCGGACCCGGCGCAGCTCGGCGTCGACGTCCGCCGCCGCGCGGGTGGCCCGACCCCGCTCGGTGGCGAGCAGTTCGCTGGCCTTGCGTTCGCGGGCCTGCGTCTCGCGCAGCGACCGGGTCAGCTGCCGGCTCTCCTCGCGCAGCTGGCCGAGCTCCTCGCGGACCCGGGCCAGCTCGTCGCGGAGCTTCTCCGCCTCGACCCGGGCCACCGCCCGGTCGTGCTCGGCGCGGGTGGCCCGCTGCTCGGCCTCGCGGACCAGCTCGGCGACCACCGCGCTGTCGGCCTCGGCGCGGACCGCCGCGCCGCTGGCCTCGATCAGCTCCCGCCAGCCCCGGGGGCGGGCCAGGTAGGCCAGCGCGGCCACCTCGACCGGGTCGGCGGCGGCCGGCGCGGTGCCCTCCAGCACGGCGGCGCCCAGGTCGCCGGTGTCGGCGAGGACCCGGGCGGTGACCCGCTGGCGGAACAGCGGGTCCGCGGTGAGCTGGGCGGCGATGGCCGGGGCGCCGAGCCGCGCCCGGCGGTTGGGGGCGAACTTGGCGACCCGGCGCAGCGGCACCGGCACCTCGTCGGCGGGCAGCCCGGGCAGCACCGTCGCGGTGAGCGCCACGATGCGCTGCCGGACCGGCTCGGGCAGCACGGGCTCCGGCTCGGGCGCCGCCGCCTCGCCCTCGGACTCCTCGGGCCCGGACGCGGCAGGCTCGGACGCCTCGGGCCCGGACTCCTCAGGCCCAGCGGCCTCAGCCTCGGGCCCCTCGGGCCCGGCCGCCTCGGCCCCGGGCCCGGACTCCCCAGCCTCGGCCCCGGGCCCGGATTCCTCGGACCCGGCCGCCGGAGCCGACGCCGCCGGCGCGGCGGCCCCGGACGGGGCGGTCTCGTCGGGGGCGCCCCCACCGGCGTCGCGCGCAGCGTCGACCGGGTCCTCCTGCGGGAGGTGGTCGCCGTGCGGCTCGGTGAGGGGCATGTGGCAAGTCTCCCACCGCTACCGGGCCCACCGCCCGGTGAGTGAGCCGATCTCTCATCCTAGACCGGTGGTGACGTCTGATGCCGTTGGGACGGGAGTGTCGGACCGGACCGTTAGCGTGCCGCCGATGGCACAGACCGAGTACGTCCAGGAGCCGCTGGCCGGTTTCGACCCCGGCGCGGGCGGGATCGACCCGGCGCTGCCGCTGTACGCGACGACGTTCGTGGTGGTCGACCTGGAGACCACCGGCGGCGCGCCGGACGGCGGCGGGATCACCGAGATCGGCGCGGTCAAGGTGCGCGGCGGCGAGGAGCTGGGCGTGCTGGCCACCCTGGTCAACCCCGGCGTGCCCATCCCCCCGTTCATCACCGTGCTCACCGGCATCACCCAGGCCATGCTGGTGCCGGCCCCGCCGATCGAGCAGGTGCTGCCGAGCTTCCTGGAGTTCATCACCGACGCCGTGCTGGTCGCCCACAACGCCCCCTACGACGTGGGCTTCCTCAAGGCCGCGTGCGCGAAGCACGGCTACCGCTGGCCCAACCCGCGGGTGCTCGACACCGCCGCGCTGGCCCGCCGGGTGCTCACCCGCGACGAGGTGCCCAACCGCAAGCTCGGCACCCTCGCGGCCTACTTCCGCACCGCCACCCAGCCGACCCACCGGGCCCTCGACGACGCCAAGGCCACCGTCGACGTGCTGCACGGGCTGATCGCCCGCCTGGGCGGGCACCGGGTCGACACCGTCGGCGACGCCATCGAGTTCGCCCGGGCGGTCACCCCCACCCAGCGGCGCAAGCGACACCTGGCCGAGGGGCTGCCGAAGGCGCCGGGGGTCTACATCTTCCGGGCCGCCGACGACCGGCCGCTCTACGTCGGCACCTCCGGCGACATCGCCACCCGGGTGCGCAGCTACTTCACGGCGGCGGAGAAGCGGGCCCGCATCTCCGAGATGCTCGCCGCGGCGGAGCGGGTGGAGGCGGTGGAGTGCGCCCACTCGCTGGAGGCGGAGGTCCGGGAGCTGCGGCTGATCGGGGCGCACGCCCCGCCGTACAACCGGCGGTCGAAGTTTCCGGAGCGGGTGCTCTGGCTGAAGCTGACCGACGGGCCGTACCCCCGGCTGTCGGTGGTCCGGGCCATCTCCCCCGGCGACGCCGCCTACCTCGGGCCGTTCAGCTCCCGTCGGGCGGCGGAGCTGGCCGCCGCCGGTTTCCACGACGCCGTGCCGCTGCGCCAGTGCACCCACCGGCTCTCGCTGCGCACGGTCACGCCGGCCTGCGCGCTGGCCGAGCTGGGTCGCTGCCCGGCGCCCTGCGAGCACCGGATCTCCCCTGAGGAGTACGACGCCCGCGCGGTCGCGCCGTTCCGCACCGCCACCGCCAGCGACCCCGGGCCGGTGGTCGACGCCCTGCTCGCCCGGATCGACACGCTCTCGGACGCCCGGCGCTACGAGGAGGCGGCGGTCGCCCGGTCCCGGCTGGCGGCGGTGCTGCGGGCGACCGTGCGGATGCAACGGCTGACGGCGCTGACCGGGATCGCCGAGCTGGCCGCCGCGCGTCCGGCGGCGAACGGCGGCTGGGAGCTGGCGCTGGTGCGGCACGGCCGGTTGGCCGGGGCGGGGGTCTCACCGCCCGGTGTCCATCCCCGACCGACGATCGCCGCGATCCGGGCGACCGCCGAGACCGTCCTGCCCGGCCACGGCCCGGTCCCGCGCGCCTCGGCCGAGGAGAGCGAACGCATCCTGTCCTGGTTGGAGCGACCGGAGACCAGGCTGGTGGAGATGTCGTCCGGTTGGGCGTCCCCGGTGGCCGGCGCGGCCCGCTTCCGCGACCTGCTGCGCAAGGCCGAGAACGCCGCGTCCCACCAAAGCTCGACCGAACGCCCATGACCAAGTGACCGATCGGACTACCTCCACTCCCTTAGGCTGTTAGAGAAGTGCAGTCCTGCCCGTTTCGTGGGCCTGCTCCCGGTTGCCGGGTGTCGGCGGCCGTGGAGCCGGGGTGAGGAGGTGTCCCACGTGGACGTCGACGCCGGACGCGGCGCCGCCCTGGGGGGCGCCCTTCCGACCCAACCGGGCGAGCTGCCGCTGGCCCGCCGGCTGCGCGCGCTGCTGAGCTGGCCCACCGCCGACACCGACCCGGTCAGCCAACTCGTCCGGACCCACCGGACGATCCACCCCGGCACCGAGCCCTCCGTGCTGCGCCGGGCCTACACCATCGCGGAGAACATGCACCGCGGGCAGTTCCGCAAGAGCGGCGAGCCCTACATCACGCACCCGCTGGCCGTGGCCCAGATCTGCGCCGAGATCGGCATGGACGCCATCACGCTGGTCGCCGCGCTGCTGCACGACACCGTGGAGGACACCCGCTACACCCTCCAGGCGCTCGCCGAGGACTTCGGGCCGGAGGTGGCGCACCTGGTCGACGGGGTGACCAAGTTCGACAAGGCCTTCTACGGCAAGGCCGCCGAGGCCGAGACGATCCGCAAGATGATCATCGCGGCCGGCAAGGACGTCCGGGTCCTGATCATCAAGTTGGCCGACCGGCTGCACAACATGCGCACCCTGGGCGTCCGGTCCGCGGCGTCCCGGGAGCGCATCGCCCGCAAGACGCAGGAGGTGCTGGTCCCGCTCTGCGACCGGCTCGGCATCCAGACGCTCAAGCGCGAACTCGACGACGTGGTGCTGCTGCACCTGGAGCCCGACGAGCACGCCCGGATCGCCCGGCACGTGCACGACCGGCCGGGCTGGGACGCGTACCTCGACGAGGTGGTCGCCCGGGCGAAGTCGGCCCTGCGCCGCAGCCGGGTGGACGCGGCGGTGACCCCCCGCCCCCGGCACCTCTACTCGATCTGGAAGGACACCGTGGCCGGTGGCCACAGCGCCCCCTTCGACCTGCCCCGCATCGCGATCGTGGTGGACGGCCCGGCGACCGACTGCTACGCGGCGCTCGGCGCGATCCACGGCCTGTGGCGGCCGGTTCCCGGCCGGTTCAAGGACTTCATCGCCTCCCCCAAGAACAACCTCTACCGTTCCCTGCACACCAGCGTCTGCGGGCCCAAAAACCGCACCGTGGAGGTGCTGATCCGCACCGAGGAGATGCACCGCTCGGCGGAGTACGGCGTCGCCGCCGACTTCCGCTTCCCGCGCTCCGGCGGCGGCACGGCCACGGGCCGGGCGGAGCAGCTCGACTGGCTGCGCCGGGTGCTCGACTGGGAGCAGGACACGGCCGACCCGGCCCAGTTCCTCGAATCGCTGCGCTGCGACCTCGCCGAGGCGCAGGTCCAGGTCTTCGCCGACGGGCGACAGGTCGTCCTGCCCGCCGGGTCGACCCCGGTGGACCTCGCGTACGAGTTGGGCACCGAGCGGGGCGACCACTGCCTCGCGGCGCGGATCAACGGCCGGCTGGCCCCCCTCTCCTCCGAACTGGACGAGGGCGACGTGGTGGAGATCTTCACCGAGACCAACGCGGCGAACGGCTTCGACGCCGACGTCGCCCCGCGTGGCCCCCGCCGGGAGTGGCTCGGCTTCGTCAAGTCGCCGCAGGCGCAGATGCAGATCAGCCGCTGGTTCGCCGAGCACACCGAGCCCGGCATCTCCATCACCGACAAGGTCCGTCTCGGCCGGGCCACCATCGGGCTGGCCCTGCGCAAGCACGACCGGGGCCTCGCCAGCGACCTGCCGCTGCTGCGGCTGTCGGAGGAACTGGGCTACCCCGACCTGGAGACGCTGCTGGTCGCGGTGTTCGACCGGGTGATCGAACCGGACACGGTCGTACGCCAGCTCATCGACCTGGTGGACCACCGGCAGTGACCGCTCCGGGCCCGGGTGGTCCGAACGTTCCTCGCGGCCACTAGCCTGGACGCATGATCCCCCGCTCGCGCGCCACCGGCCGGGCCATCGCCTACCAGGTCTTCTACCGGCTGCCGTTGCCGGTACGCCGCCGACTGGTCCGGCTGGCCGTGCCGAAGTACATCGTCGGCGCGGTCACCCTGGTCCGGGACAGCGAGGCCGAGGGCGCGGGCCGGCTGCTGCTGCTGCGCCAGCCGCCCGGCAAGGGCTGGGGCCTGCCCGCCGGCCTGTTGCAGAAGGGCGAGGCGCCGGTGGTGGGCGCCGCCCGGGAGCTGCACGAGGAGTCCGGCATCCGGCTCTCGCCCCGGCAGCTGAGCCCCGCCGTCCCGAACGCCGTGGTGCACGCCAAGGGCTGGGTGGACGTCGTGTTCACCGCCGAGGTGCCGGCGTCGACCACCGAGCTGGAGGTCGACGGCGCCGAGGTCTACGAGGCCGCCTGGCACCCGCTGGACGACCTGCCCAAGCTGACCTGGCCGACGGCCCGGCTGCTCGCGTACTACGACATCGGGCCGCTGGCCGGGCAGTTCCCGCCACCGGTGTCGGACACGAAGCCGTGAACCCCGGCCGCGCCGCCGACGGCGGGGCCGGTGCCGCCCACACCGGCCGCGGCACGACGCCGACCGCCGGCGGGGCCGGGCTCTGCGCGGTGGTGCTCGCCGCCGGCGAGGGCACCCGGCTGCGGCCGCTGACCGAGCGGCTGCCCAAGGCGCTCTGCCCGGTGGGCAACGTGCCGCTGCTCGACCGGGCGCTGGACCGGCTGGCCGGGCTCGGCCTGGTCGGGCCCGATCGGGTGGCCGTCAACGCCTGTTACCTCGGCGACCAGGTCGTCGCGCACGTCGGGGACCGCGCCCACCTCTCGGTGGAGCCGGGCGACCCGCTCGGCACCGCCGGCGGGGTGGCGAACCTGCGGGAGTGGATCGCCGGGCGCGGGGTCCTCGTCGGCAACGCCGACGCCTACCTCGCCGACCCGGCACGACCCCCGGGCCCCGACATCGCCGCGCTGCTGCGCGACTGGGACGGCGACTCCGTACGCCTGCTCGGCCAGCCCGCCGCCGACCCGGCGGCGCCGGGCACCTTCGACGGCCACGTGTTCACCGGCTTCTCGCTGCTGCCGTGGCGGCTGGTGCGGGAGCTGCCGCTCGGGTTCGGCGACCTCGTCCGGGCGCTCTGGCGCCCGGCGGAGGCGGCCGGCGCGCTGACCGTCGTGCCGTACCACGGCACGTTCTACGACACCGGCACGCCGGCCGACTACCTGGCGGCCAACCTGCACGCGGCCGGCGGCGGCAACCTGGTGGACCCCACGGCCACGGTGACCGGCCGCTGCCGCTCGGCGGTGGTCGGCGCGGGCGCCGTCGTCCACGGCGAGGTGGAGCGGGCGGTCGTCTGGCCCGGCGCCACCGTCGGCCCCGGCGAGCACCTGCGCGACGCCGTACGCGCCGGCACCGCCCTCACCGTCCCCGCCACACCACCGTCCCCGGGCCGGGGAAACATCTAGCATGGGCGACGACGCCGACGAACGGAGAAATTCCCCGTGATCACCGCGATCGTGCTGATCGACTGCGCCACCGACTCGATCCCCGAGGTGGCCGAGAACCTGGCCAACCTGCCCGGCGTCAGCGAGGTCTACTCGGTGGCCGGCCACGTCGACCTGATCGCGATGGTCCGGGTCCGGGAGTTCGAGCAGATCGCCCAGGTGATCGCCGGCAGCATCTCCAAGGTTCCGGGGGTGCTCAACACCGAGTCGCACATCGCCTTCCGGGCGTACTCCCAGCACGATCTGGAGGAGGCGTTCGCGATCGGCCTCGCGAACGCCGACTGACGCGGTCGCCGGGGGCCGCCACCGGCGCAGCGGTGCGGGCGGCGGCCGGGCGGCGCGGCCCGCCGGGGACGCCGGACGGCCGGCCCACCCCTGGGGATGGACCGGCCGTCGTGGCGCGGACGTCAGCTCTGCGTGGGAGCGGGCGTCTCGAAGGTGCCACCCGGAGCCGGCGACTCGGTGGTGCCGCCCGGAGCCGGGGTCTCGGTGGTGCCACCCGGAGCCGGCGTCGTGCCGCCCGGGCTCGGGGTGCCGCTGGCGCTGGCCTGCGGCACCGGGATGCCCAGCTGCTCCGCCAGCTGCACCAGCGCGTCGTAGTGCGCCTGCAGGGTCGGCAGGGCGGTCTGGGCCAGCTGGACCACCGACTGTTCGGAGCCCTGCGAGATCTCCGTCTGGGTGGCCTGGATGGCCTGGACGTGGCCGGCCAACTCGCTGGTCACCCAGAGCCGGTCGAACTCCTCGCCGCTGGCGTTGTTCAGCTGGTCGATGACGGACTGCTGATCCGCCGTGGGCTCGCTCGGCAGCTCCACGCCCAGCTGGGACGCGGTCTGCTGCACCGTCTGGTCGAGCTGCGTGTGGTCCGTCTTGAACCGGGCACCGAGGTCCTTGACCCCCTGGCTCTGGCCCTTCTGCTGGGCCAGGTCACCCGCGGTGATCTCGAACAGATTGACCTGGTGCACGGCCTGCAGGTACTGGGTGTCCTGCTGTGACGGCTGCACCGCGGCCTGTGCCGCCGCGGCCGGCGCGATCCCCACCAGCACCAGCGCGGCCAGCAGGCCGAGGCGTTTGATACCCAACATGCTTCCCCCCCCTTGAGACGTTGGATCGCACGGATACCCGGCTGACCGGGGTTATTCCTGCGATCCCCCGTCGGGGAGGCGACCGACCGACACGCCCGTGTGGGACCGTCGGAGGACGGAAACGGACGTGGCGCCCGCCGGAGGACTCCGGCGGGCGCCACGTCGAGGTGTCGCGGGGTCAGCGGCGGCTCTCGCCGCTGCCGATCTCCTCCCGCTCCGGTCGGGGCTCGACCGGCGGGTGCCCCGGCGAGACCGGCGCCTCGGCCGGCTTCTCGATCGGGTAGAAGAAGCCCCGGATGGCCGGGCCGAGGGCGCCGAGCCGGTTCATCTTCTTCGGCACGACCCAGCCGGCGTACGGCAGCGCGCCGTGGCCGTCGCCGTGCCCGTCGGCCGCCGCGAGCGGCTGGTGCACCTCTTCGAACCGGCCGTCCGGCAGGCGCCGGATGATGCCGGTCTCGACACCGTGGGCGAGCACCTCCCGGTCGTGCTGCTGGAGACCCAGGCAGATCCGGTAGGTGACGTAGTACGCCAGCGGCGGCAGGACGAGCAGGCCGATCCGGCCGGCCCAGGTCATCGCGTTCAGGCTGATCTGGAACTTGTCGGCGATGACGTCGTTGGCGCCGGAGAGGGTCAGCACGACGAAGAACGCCAGGGCCATGGCGCCCAGGGCGGTCCGGGCCGGCACGTCCCGGGGACGCTGGAGCAGGTTGTGGCTCCTGGTGTCCTTGAGGCGCCGGGCCTCCAGGAACGGGTAGAGCGTCGACAGGCCGACCAGGATGCCCGGCAGCACGACCGTCGGCCAGAACAGCGGCGGGATCACGTACCCGTCGCCGATCGGGATGTTGATCTCCCAGGCGGGCATCAGGCGGGTCGAGCCGTCGAGGAACATGACGTACCAGTCGGGCTGGCTGGCGGCCGAGACCACCCACGCCTCGTACGGGCCGAACAGCCAGATCGGGTTGATCTGGAACAGGCCGCCCATCAGCGCGATCACGCCGAAGACGACCATGAAGAAGCCGCCCTGCTTGATGGCGTAGCGGGGGAACATCCGCTCGCCGACCACGTTGCCGTTGGTCCGGCCGGGGCCCGGCCACTGGGTGTGCTTCTGCTTGAAGACCAGGCCCAGGTGGGCGCCGATCAGCGCGAGCAGCAGGCCCGGGACGAGCAGCACGTGGGCGATGTAGAACCGGCTGATGATGATGGTGCCCGGGAACTCCCCGCCGAAGATCGACGAGGTCACCCAGGAGCCGATCACCGGGATGGACAGCATGATCGCCGAGGCGATCCGCAGGCCGGTGCCGGAGAGGCCGTCGTCCGGCAGCGAGTAGCCGGTGAAGCCGGCGAGGAAGCCGACCCAGAACAGCAGCGAACCGATGATCCAGTTGGTCTCACGCGGCTTGCGGAACGCGCCGGTGAAGAAGACCCGGAGCATGTGCACCACGATGGCGGCCATGAACAGCAGCGCCGACCAGTGGTGCATCTGCCGCATGATCAGGCCACCGCGGACGTCGAACGAGATGTCCAGGCTGGAGGCGTACGCGGCCGACATCGGCGTGCCCCGCAGCGGGGCGTAGCTGCCGTTGTAGACCACCTCGGTCATCGCCGGCTCGTAGAAGAACGTCAGGAAGACGCCGGTCAGCAGCAGGACGACGAACGAGAACAGCGCGATCTCGCCGAGCAGGAAGGACCAGTGGTCCGGGAAGACCTTGTTCAGCAGCCGGCGCAGCGGGGTGGCCACCTGGAAGCGGTCGTCCACTCCCCGGGCGACGTTCCCCGGCACTGCTGCCTTGTCAAACTTGCGCCGCTTCACGGCCGCTCCCAGAAGTCGGGCCCGACGGTCTCGGTGTAGTCGGACTTGGCCACGAAGTAGCCCTCGGAGTCCACCTCGATCGGCAGCTGCGGCAACCGTCGGCTGGCCGGACCGAAGATGGGCCGGGCGTTGTCGGTGATCAGGAACTGCGACTGGTGGCACGGGCAGAGCAGGCGGTTGGTCTGCTGCTCGTACAGGCTCGCGGGGCAGCCGGCGTGCGTGCAGATCTTCGAGTAGGCGGCGTAGTTGCCCCACATGTAGTCGCCGTGCCCGACCCGCTCGTTGGCCCGGCGCGACTCCTGCGCGTCGGAGTCCCGCAGGTGGATCAGCAGGGTCGGCGAGTCCGCGTGCAGGTTGCTCACGCCGTGGTCGATGCCGGGGAAGACGGTGATCTGGCCGCCCGTGCTGACGTCCGCCGGGCGCACCGGCCGGCCGTCCTCGCGGACCAGCCGGACCTTCTGGCCGCCCTCGGCCGGGGCGAACCCGGTCGTGAACATCTGGTTGTTCTTGTGCGGCTGGGAGATCAGGCCGCCGACCAGGGGCGCCGCGGCGACCGCGCCGACCGGCGCGAGACCGGCCAGCAGCGAGATGCCGAGCAGCGGCCGGCGCTTCACGCCCAGCTCGTCGGCCATGTAGAGCATGGTCTGGCCGGTGATGATCCGGTCGTCGGAGGCGACGGCGCCCTCGTGCCGGTCCTGGATCGAGACCTCCTTCGGCAGCAGCTTCTTGCCCCAGGTCAGGATGCCGAAGCCGATGCCGAGCAGGGCCACGCCGAGGGTGACGCCGAGCAGCGGGGTGTACCACTTGTCGCCGCCGCTACCGGCGTGGTATTCCCACGGCCACCAGATGTAGATGACCAGGAAGGCGGTCGCCGCCAGGCCGGTGAGCAGGAAGAACGACGCGACGGTACGGGTCAGCCGGCGCTCGGCCTTGCTGCCCGGCGCCACCTGCGGCTCGTAGTGGACGATCTCGATGTCGTCCCGGCGCGCGCCCTCGCGGACGATGTCGAACTGGCTGAGCCCGGGGGTGTTCACGTCGAGCGGCTCCCGGCCCTGCTGGGCCTGGTGCTCGGTGTGCGTGGTCATGCCGTCACCTCGCTACGGGCGGTGCCGCGCTGCGGCACCACGGCACTGAATCGGATGAGCCGCCCGGTCACGACTTGCCCGCAATCCACAGGCTCGCGAAGACGAGCGCGACGATGCCCACCAGGAAGATCGCCAGGCCCTCGGTGGACGGCCCGTACCGACCGAGGTTGAAGCCGCCCGGGTCCTGGTCGTGCTTCAGGGTCTCCTGGATGTAGGCGATGAGGTCCGCCTTCTGGTCCGGGGAGATCTGGTTGTCGCCGAAGACCGGCATGTTCTGCGGGCCGCTCAGCATCGCGGCGTAGATCTGCCGGTCGGTGGCCGGGCGCAGGCTCGGCGCGTACTTGCCGGAGGACAGGGCGCCGCCGCCGCCGCCGAAGGCGTGGCACTGCGCGCAGTTGATCCGGAACAGCTCGCCGCCGGCGGCGATGTTGCCGTCGGCGTGCAGGTTGTCACCCTCGGGCACCACCGGGCCGCCGCCGAGCTCCTGGACGTACTGCGCGAGCTGGCGGGTCTCCTCGTCGGTGAAGAGCTCCGGCTTGCGCTGGGCCTGGGCCTCCTGCCGGGCCATCGGCATGCGGCCGGAGCCGACCTGGAACTCGACCGAGGCCGCGCCGACGCCGATCAGGCTCGGCCCGCGCCCCTCGACGCCCTGCGCGTTGCGACCGTGACAGGTCACACAGCTCACGTCGAACAGCGCCTTGCCCTCCGCGGCGGCACCGGTGAGCGGGGTGTCCTGCGCCTGCGCGCCGGGGGCGAAGACGGTGTAGGCGCCGCCGGCCAGCATCAGCGCGGCGAACAGCCGGACCGCGGCACCCAGCCGGCGGCGGCCCCTGCTGCGCGCCGCGGGCCGCTCGCGCAGCCGCGCGAGCAGACCGCGTCGGCGGTCGTTGTCAGAAGTCATGACCTGTGTCCTTAACCGGTTGGACCTTGTCTCAGGGGACGGAGCAGCGGCGCGGTTCGTGACGCGCCAAGATCACTGAAGCCAGTAGATCATGGCGTAGAGCCCGATCCACACGACGTCGACGAAGTGCCAGTAGTAGGACACGACGATCGCCGACGTGGCCTGCGCCGGTGTGAACCGGCCCATGGTGGTGCGGATCATGAAGATGACGAAGGCGACCAGACCGCCGGCCACGTGCAGGCCGTGGAAGCCGGTGGTCAGGTAGAACATCGACCCGTAACCGTCTTCGTTGATCTTGATGCCCTCGTGCACCAGCTCGCGGTACTCGTTGAGCTGGCCGAGGACGAAGATCAGGCCCATCACGAAGGTGATCGTGAACCAGCGCCGCAGCGCGTGCACGTCACCCTTCTCGGCGGCGAACACACCGAGCTGGCAGGTCACCGAGGACAACACCAGGATCACCGTGAAGGTGGTCGCGTAGGGGATGTTGAGGTGCTCGGTGTGCTTCGCCCACTGCTCCGGCGCCGCCGCGCGGATGGAGAAGTACATCGCGAACAGCGCCGCGAAGAACATGAGTTCGCTGGAGAGCCACACGATCGTCCCGACGCTGACCATGTTGGGTCGGGTCAGGGAGTGGATCCGGCTCTTGTCAATGGCTGGGGCCGCAGTCACGCGGTCATTATTGCCCTTGACCGGGGCCGCCGATCAGCGGGGGGCCAAACCCGTGGCATCCACAGCCCGATCGGGGCAGTCCGGTTCGCCTGACCTAGGCTGAAAAGCGTGCTGCACGCCGATCCGATCTCCGCCGCAGCCGCCGTCGCCGCGCCGGCGGCGACCGCGGCCACCCCGCCGCCGTTCACCGTGACCTCGGTGTTCACCGAGACGAAGCTGGACAGCTGGCTCGCCGTCGGCCTGGTGCTGGCCGCCGGCGTCTACCTCTACGGCGTGCACCGGCTGCGGGTCCGGGGCGACCGGTGGCCGGTCGCCAGGACGATCTTCTTCCTCGGCCCCGGCCTCGGCGGCATCGCGGCGGTCACCGTCAGCGGCCTGCACGCGTACGACACGGCGCTGCTGTCGGTGCACATGGTCCAGCACATGGTGCTCTCCATGATCTCGCCGATCTTCCTCGCGCTGGGCGCGCCGGTGACGCTGGCCCTGCGCACCCTGCCGCCGCGACCGCGCAAGCGGCTGCTGGCCGTCGTGCACAGCCGGATCGCCCGGATCTACAGCTTCCCCCTGGTGGCGTTCGCCATCTTCGTGGTGAACCCGTTCGCGCTCTACTTCACCGACCTGTACCGCTACACGCTGGAGCACGTGTGGGCGCACGAGGTCGTGCACGCGCACTTCATCATGACCGGCTGCGTGTTCTTCTGGCCGCTGCTCGGCCTCGACCCGCTGCCGGGCCGCTGGCCGTACCCGGCGCGGGCGCTGCTGATGCTGCTCTCCGTGCCGTTCCACACCGTGCTCGGGCTCACCATCATGCAGAGCAGCACGCTGTTCGGCGGCGACTGGTACCCGTCGCTGGGCCTCACCTGGTCGGACCCGTGGCAGGACCAGGTGGTCGCGGGCGGCATCCTCTGGGCCGGCGGCGAGTTCGTCAGCGTGACCATGCTGGCCGTGCTGGTCGTGCAGTGGATGCGCCACGCCGAGCGGGAGGCCCGCCGCGTCGACCGCGACCTGGACCGCCAGGAGGCCCGTCAGCGCGCCGCGGAGTCCACTGCCTGAGCCGTCCGGCGGTACGCCCTGCGCACCGCCACCGGCCGGACGTCGCACACCTCACACCGACCGGTACGATCAGCGGGCGGCTACGAGGTGGGAGCCAGTCCGACCGACGAGCGCGCAGCGAACGAATCATCAAGCTCAGTGTGATGGTGCCGCGCGACGGCACGGAGCGAAGCGGAGTGCCGGCATGAGCGATCGTCTTTGCACCGTCCTGCTCTACAGCGACGACCCACAGGTCCGCGACCGGATGCGGCTCGCCGTCGGGCCGCGCCCCGCGCCCGGCCTGCGGATCGAGTTCGTCGAGGCGTCCGACTACGCCGAGTGCGTCCGGCTCGTCGACGACTACGAGATCGACCTGCTGGTGCTCGACGGCGAGGCGAGCCCGGGCGGCGGCATCGGCATCGCCCGGCAGATCAAGGACGACCGGGCCGACGCCCCCCCGACCTGCGTGGTGATCGCCCGCGCCGCCGACCGGTGGCTCGCGGCGTACGCCGAGGTCGACGCCACCCTGGTGCACCCGCTCGACCCGGTGACCACCGGCACCACGGTGGCCGAGCTGCTGCGGACGCACGCACCCGCCTGACGTCCCCCGTTCCGGCCCGCCGCGGCGCCGGGCCGACCGGTGCCGGTTCCATCCCACCCGCATCTCGCACGCTCGGGAGGCCCGCCATGGGCGATCGGACCTGGCCGCACCTGCTCAACGCGCTGCTGCGCGGCGAGGAACTCGCCACCGCCGACACGGCCTGGGCGATGGGCGAGATCATGGCCGGCTCGGCCGCCCCGGCGCAGATGGCGGGCTTCGTCGTCGCGCTGCGCGCCAAGGGCGAGACCTCGGCCGAGCTGGCCGGGCTGGTGGAGGCGATGCTCGGCCGGGCGGTCCCGGTCGAGCTGCCCGACGAGCTGCGCGCCACCGCCCTCGACGTGGTCGGCACCGGTGGTGACCTCGCGCACACGGTCAACATCTCGACCATGGCCTCGCTGGTGGTGGCCGGCGCCGGTGTCCGGGTGGTCAAGCACGGCAACCGGGCGGCCTCCTCCTCGTGCGGCACCGCCGACGTGCTGGAGTTCCTCGGCGTGCCGCTCGACCTGGGCCCCGAGGGGGTGGCCCGGTGCGTCGCCGAGGCCGGCATGGGCTTCTGCTTCGCGGCCCGGTTCCACCCCGGGATGCGGCACACCGGCCCGGTACGCCGGGAGCTGGGCGTGCCCACGGTGTTCAACTTCCTCGGCCCGCTGACCAACCCGGCGCGGCCCCGCGCCGGAGCGGTCGGCTGCTTCGACGCCCGGATGGCTCCGGTGATGGCCGGCGTCTTCGCCGCCCGCGGCGACTCGGTGCTGGTGATGCGCGGCGAGGACGGGCTGGACGAGTTCACCACCGCCGCGCCGACCCGCGTCTGGGCGGCCCAGGGCGGCGTCGTCAGGGAGTCGCTGCTGGACGCGGCCGACCTCGGCGTACCCCGGGCCACCCTGGCCGACCTGCGCGGCGGTGACGCCGCCTTCAACGCCGACGTGGTCCGTCGGCTGCTGGCCGGCGAGACCGGCCCGGTGCGCGACGCGGTCCTGGTCAACGCGGCGGCGGCGCTGGCCACGCAGGGTCCGCTCGACGGCGACCTCACCGAGGCCCTGCGGGCCGGGATCGACCGGGCCGCCGAGTCCGTCGACTCCGGGGCCGCCGCCCGCGTCCTCGACCGCTGGATCGAGGTCGCGCGCTCCCAGTGAGCACCGGTCGCCGCCGGGTGCCGCCCGAAGGTTGTCGGACCCCCGTGGGAAACTACAGCTGAGTAGTTCCCACATCCGTCCTGCGCCGTCGAGCGCGGCGATCCCGTCGGGCGTGTGCGACACCCCGCGGGACCGGAGCGAGAGGAGACGCCCGTGTCGGAGCGCGAGCTCTACTGCGACACCTGTGAGGGCGTCGAGCCGTTCGAGGCGCCGCCGTGCGCCGACGGCCACGGCGCCGACTGCCCCGAACTGGTCTGCACGGGTTGCGGCGCGGCCGTGCTCGTCACCACCTTCGCGTTCCACCTGGCGCGCGCGAACGACCGGCGCCGCCCGCCGGCCCGCCGCCGCGCCGCCTGACAGCGCCGCCACCACCGCCTGACAGCACCGCCGCCGCGCCGCCTGACACCGCCGCCGTCGCGCCGCCCGCCACCGCGCCGCCTGACACCACCGCGTCGGCGGGGCACGCGGCGTCCGAGCAGCGCCCCTGCCGGGCACGTCTCCCGCGCCCGCACAGCCCGTCCCACGCCGAAGGCCCGCCTCCCCGGGGAGGCGGGCCTTCGGGACGTTCGCGGGTGACCGGCCGATCAGTGCTCGGCGGTGCGCCGGGTGCCGCTGTAGTACTCGAACAGCAGGCCGCAGACGGAGAACGTGACCGCCACCATGCCGAGGCCGAGCAGCCAGAACTGCCAGAACGCGAGGCCGAACCCGGCGATCCCGACGGCGATGGCCAGGCCGAGCGGCCAGTAGCTGCCGGGGCTGAAGAAGCCGATCTCGCCCGCGCCGTCGGCGATCTCGCCGTCCGGCCGGTCCTCCGGCCGGAGGTCGATCCGGCGGGAGACGAACCAGAAGAAGCCGCCGCACATCGAGCAGAGCAGGAAGCTCAGCAGCAGGGCGACCGTACCGACCCACTCGACCTGGCCGCCGGAGTCGGCGGCGGTCCACCCGCCGTAGAGGACGGTGGCGAAGAGCAGGAACCCGGCGATGACCAGGAAGATGCGCCACTCGGTCTTCATGCCCGATCCCTCAGCTTCCCGCGCCGGCCGGCGCGTCGTCCGGGTTGAAGTTGGCCTCGGTGCGACGGGTCTCGAACGGCTTCGTCGTCTTCGCGTACGGGTCCTCGCCGATGGCCGTCAGCGCCTCCTGCGTGGACCTGCCGTCCCGCTTGGCCGCCAGGAACTGCTCGTACTTCTCCGGGGAGACGACCCGCAGCTCGAAGTTCATGAAGGCGTGGTAGCTGCCGCAGAGCTCCGCGCAGCGGCCGACGTAGGCGCCCTCGGACTCCAGCTTCGAGACCTCGAAGACGTTGCGGATCTTGCCCGGCATGACGTCGCGCTTGAACAGCAGCTCCGGCACCCAGAACGAGTGGATGACGTCGCGGCTGGTCTCCTCGAACCGGATGGACCGGTCGGTCGGCAGCACCAGGATCGGGATGACCTCGCTGGTGCCGAGCACGGAGGCGACCGTGTTGGCGTCCTGGCCCTGACCGTCGCGGTAGTTGAACTGCCAGTTCCACTTGAACGCGACCACCTCGACCGTGACGTCGGGGTTCTTGGTCGTCCGCACCACGTCGGTCTGCACGATCGCCGTGTAGTAGAAGAGCACGGAGACGATCAGGATCGGCGCGATGGTGTAGAGGAACTCCATCGGCATGTTGTAACGGGTCTGCACCGGCAGCTCGTTGCCCCGCTTGCGGTAGCGCACGACGCACCAGAAGATCAGGCCCCACACGAAGACGCCGACCGCGAGCGCCGCGATGCACGAGGCGATCCACAGGTCGTACATCCGGTGCGACTCGGGCGTGATGCCGCCCTGCGGCCAGCCGAAGCCGCCGAACGCCGCGCCGACGTCGCAGCCCGTGAGCAGGACCAGCAGCGCCGCTCCGCCGAGACCGAGCCCGGCGATCCGACCGGCACCACGTCCCCGGCGCCCACCGGCTCCTGGGGAAGCGCTGTGCCGTACGGCCGACGGCCGTACCTCCGAACTCCTTGCGACCACCTGGTCCTGCCTCCCTAGCGCGCCGCGGTGTCTTGTCCCTGCCCTCCGCCTGCGGAGCGACAGCACCAGCGGCAAAGGCGTCACCGACGGTCGCAGATTACTCGACCATGACGGGCTGGACCGTGTTGGGGTCGCTGTCGGCCCCCATCGGGGGGATCTTGGGCATACCGGCGCGATACGTTGGCTGGCGTGAGCGCATCCCCGGTCTACCTGGACGCGGCCACCGCCGCGCCGCTGCATCCGGTCGCCCGACAGGCGCTGCTGGCCGCCCTCGACGACGGCTGGGCCGACCCCGGCCGGCTCTACACGCAGGCCCGCCGCGCCCGTCAACTCCTCGACGCCGCCCGCGAGGCCTGCGCGCAGACGCTCGGCGTCCGCGCCGACGAGCTGTCCTTCACCCCCAGCGGTACGGCGGCCGCGCACGCCGCCGTGCTGGGGGGCCTGACCGGCCGGCGTCGGGTCGGTCCGGCCCTGGTGCACTCCGCGATCGAGCACTCGGCGGTGCTGCACGCCGCTGAGAAGCACGTCGCGGCGGGCGGCGCGGCAACGTCCGTACCGGTGGACCGGCTCGGCCGGCTCGACCTGGACCGCTGGGCGGCGGCGGTCCGGGCGCCGGGGGTGGCGCTGGCCGCGCTGATCGCCGCCAGCCACGAGGTCGGCACGCTCCAGCCGGTGGCCGGGGCGGCGCGGGAGTGCGCCGAGGCCGGGGTGCCGCTGTACGTGGACGCCGCCCAGGTGGTGGGCCGGGCCCCGGTGCCGGCGGGCTGGTCGGTGCTGACCGCCAGCGCGCACAAGTGGGGCGGGCCGCCCGGGGTGGGGCTGCTGGTCGTCCGCAAGGGCACCCGCTGGGAGTCGCCCTGGCCGGCCGACGAGCGGGAGGCGGGGCGTACGCCGGGAACGCTCAACCTGCCGGCGGTGGTGGCGGCGGCGGCGAGCCTGCGCGCGGCGGCGGCCGACGCCGGAGCCGAGGCGGCCCGGCTGGCGCCGCTGGTGGCCCGGATCCGGGCCCGGGTGGCGGCCGAGGTGCCCGACGTGGAGGTGGTGGGTGATCCCGACCACCGCCTGCCGCACCTGGTGACCTTCTCCTGCCTCTACGTCGACGGCGAGGCCCTGCTGCACGCGCTCGACCGGCGCGGGTTCGCCGTCTCCTCGGGCTCCTCGTGCACGTCGTCGACGCTGCGGCCGTCGCACGTGCTGGAGGCGATGGGGGTGCTCTCGCACGGCAACGTACGGGTCTCGCTGCACCGGGAGACGTCGGAGGCCGACGTCGAGAGGTTCCTCGCCGAACTGCCCGGCGTCGTGGCGGAACTGCGCGCCGAGGCCGGGGTGGTGGGGCTGTGACGGCGCCGGCGGAGATAGTCGACTGCCGCGGTCAGCGCTGCCCGCTGCCGGTGATCGCGGCGGCCCGGCGGCTGCCCGAGCTGCCCGTCGGCACGGTGCTGCGGGTGCTCGCCGACGACCCGGCCGCGGCGGTGGACATCCCGGCCTGGTGCCGGATGCGCGGCCACGAGTTCCTCGGCACGGTCACCGGCCCCGACGGCCCCGCCTTCGACGTCCGCCGCCGCCACTGACCACGGTGCGCGGGGCCGGCGGGCCCGGGGCGGACGGGCCGCGCCGCCCGGGCCGCCAGGGGTGTTCCTGCCCACTCCCGGCGGCCCGGCGGACACGACCGGCGCCGGTGTTACGGCACGAGGTGCGGGCGGACGTCCTCGGCGGCGACGTCGCCGTACGACTCGGCCAGGCGCTTGACGAACAGGTCGCGGCGGACCTCGTACTCCTGCGTGCCGACGGTCTCCAGCACCAGCGTGGCGAGCAGCGAGCCGACCTGGGCGGCGCGCTCCAGCCCGAGGCCCCAGGAGAGCGCGGTGAAGAAGCCGGCCCGGAACCCGTCGCCGACGCCGGTCGGGTCGACCGCCTCGGTCTCCCGCGCGATCGGCACGTGGATCGGGTCGAAGTCCCGCCCGGCGATCTCCACCCCGTGCTTGCCCAGCGTGGTGACCCGCACCTTGACCCGGTCGAGCAGCTGCGCGTCGGTCAGCCCGGCCTTGCTCTGCAGCAGCGACTTCTCGTAGTCGTTGGTCATCAGGTACTCGGCGCCCTCGATCAGCGCGACGACGTCCTCGCCGTCCATGCGGGCGAGCTGCTGCGACGGGTCGGCGGCGAACCGGTAGCCGCGCTCCCGGCACTCGGCGGAGTGCCGCAGCATCGCCTCCGGGTCGTTCGCGCCGACCAGGACCAGGTCCAGCCCGTCGAGGCGGCGGGCCACCGGCTCCAGCTCGATGTTGCGGGCCTCGCTCATCGCCCCGGCGTAGAACGAGGCGATCTGGCACATGTCGGTGTCCGTGGTGCAGACGAACCGGGCGGTGTGCGCCACCTCGCTGACGTGCACCGAGTCGCAGTCGACGCCGTGCCGCTCCAGCCAGGAGCGGTAGTCGGCGAAGTCCGCGCCGACCGCGCCGACCAGCACCGGGCGCAGGCCGAGCTGCCCCATGCCGAAGGCGATGTTGGCCGCCACCCCGCCGCGCCGCAGCACCAGGTCGTCCACCAGGAAGGAGAGCGAGACCTTGTGCAGCTGGTCGGCGAGGAACTGGTCGGCGAAGCGACCGGGGAAGCTCATCAGATGGTCGGTGGCGATCGAGCCGGTCACGGCGATCTTCATGTCAACCTCGGGGTCGGGAGCAGGGCGCCGGTCAGCCTACCGGCCCGGCCCCCTCAGGATGACCTGTCGGTCGGCCCCGGGTCACCTTCCCGACGGCCCATTCCCGACCGGAAGACGACGGCGGGGCCGCCCCGTGGGACGGCCCCGCCGTGGTCAGCGGAGGTCTGGCTCAGCTGAACGAGTCACCGCAGGCGCAGGAGTTGCCCGCGTTGGGGTTGTCGATGGTGAAGCCCTGGGCGTCGATCCGGTCGGCGAAGTCGATGGTGGCGCCGGTCAGGTAGGGGGCGCTCATCCGGTCGACGACGACCTCGACCCCGTCGTAGTCGGTCACGACGTCACCGTCGAGCGACCGCTCGTCGAAGAAGAGCTGGTACCGCAGGCCGGAGCAGCCACCCGGCTGCACGGCGACCCGGAGCCGCAGGTCGTCGCGGCCTTCCTGCTCGATCAGGGCCTTGACCTTCTGCGCCGCGACGTCGGTGAGGACGACGGACGTGGGGGCCTTGGCCTCGGTCGACTCGGTCTGCGCTGGCGTGGTCACGTGAAATCTCCCTGCGCGGTTGGGTCCGGACGCACTGGCCAACATCTCCTGTCGCCCAGCCATTCCCGGTGTGGTCCAGATCCGATGGTACGCCGCTACGGCCGACCACACCCGTTCGGCGTGACCAGGGCCGCCGCCCGACGCGCCCGGGCACCGGGCGTGGTCAGCGGCTCCACTGCCGGGCGAGCCGGGTGCCGAGCGCCCGCAGCCCCTCGGCCGGGCGTTCCATCGCGGCGGCCAGCCCGCCGCGTTCCTCGCCCCCGAAGTGCTCCACCAGGCTGTACGCGTCGGTCACCCCGGCCGCCCCGGCCTCGCGCCGCCCGGTACTCACCCGGCCCGCGACCACCACGCAGGGCACGCCCCGGTCCCGGGCGGCGCCGGCCACCCCGGCCACCACCTTGCCGCGCAGCGACTGGTGGTCGAACGAGCCCTCCCCGGTGATGACCAGGTCGACCGCGTCGAGCGTGACGTCCAGCCCGATCGCCCGGGTGACCAGGCCGATGCCCGACTCGCAGTGCCCGCCCAGCGCCAGGACGGCCGCGCCCAGCCCGCCGGCCGCGCCGCCGCCGGGCAGCGCGCCCAGCCGTTCGGGGCAGCCGGGCAGGTCCCGCTCCAGCACGGCGGCGAAGCGCTCCAGCGCGGCGTCGAGCAGCAGCACGTCGGCCCGGTCGGCGCCCTTCTGCGGGCCGAACACGTTGCTGGCCCCGTGCAGCCCGAGCAGCGGGTTGTCCACGTCGGTGGCGGCCACCAGGCGGGCGTCGCGCAGCCGGGGCGCGCCGTCGAGGGCGTCCACCGCGCCGAGCGCGGCCCCGCCGTACGGCAGTGCCTGGCCGGTGGCGTCCAGCGGGGTCACGCCGAGCGCGGTGAGCATGCCCGCGCCGCCGTCGTTGGTGCCGGAGCCGCCCAGCCCGATCACGACCGTCCGGGCGCCGGCCTCCACGGCGGCGGCCACCAGCACCCCCAGCCCGTACGAGGAGGTGGTCTTCGGGTCCCGCTCGTCCGCGTCGAGCAGGTGCAGCCCGCACGCCTGGGCGCTCTCCAGCCAGGCGGTCGCACCGCCGTCGGTGAGCAGGATCTCACCGGCCGTGGGGCGGCCCAGCGGGTCGACGGTCGGCACCGGGACCCGGCGCCCGCCGAGGGCGTCGGAGAGCACGTCGAGGAAGCCCGGCCCACCGTCCGACAGGGGCCGGACGAGCAGGTCGTCGGCGGGTGCGACCTCCCGCCAGCCGGTGGCCACGGCCTCGGCGACCTGCGGGGCCGGCAGGGTACCGGCGAACTTGTCCGGACAGAGCAGCACGCGCATGTCGAGCAGTGTGGCAGCACACACCGCTGGAGGCTGCGCCGAGGCCGCACTGTGGGACCATGGGGCACGTGACTTCGACCTGGGTGGAACCCTCCAACACCGCGACGGCACTGCTGCTGCTCGGCCGGGGCAGCGACCCCGCCACGGAGCGCGGCGTCGAGTGTCCGGGTGATCTGCCGGCGCCCAGCGACCCGGACCTGGTGGCCCGGGCGACGGCGGCGAAGGCGGCGCTGGGCAGCAAGGTCTTCGTGCTGGGGCACCACTACCAGCGCGACGAGGTGATCCAGTTCGCCGACGTGACCGGTGACTCGTTCAAGCTGGCCCGCGAGGCGGCGGCCCGGCCCGACGCCGAGTACATCGTCTTCTGCGGCGTGCACTTCATGGCCGAGAGCGCCGACATCCTCACCTCGGACGCGCAGAAGGTCATCCTGCCCGACCTGGCCGCCGGCTGCTCGATGGCGGACATGGCGGTGCTCTCGCAGGTCGAGACCGCCTGGGACGTGCTCACCGAACTGGGCATCGCGGCGGAGACCGTCCCGGTGACGTACATGAACTCCTCGGCGGACATCAAGGGCTTCGTCGGGCGCAACGGCGGCGTGGTCTGCACCTCGTCGAACGCGAAGCGGGCGCTGGAGTGGGCGTACCAGCAGGGGTCGAAGGTCTTCTTCTTCCCCGACCAGCACCTGGGCCGCAACACGGCGGTGCTGGAGATGGGCTTCTCGCTGGACGACTGCGTCCTCTACGACCCGCACAAGCCCAACGGCGGGCTCACCCCGCAGCAGCTGCGCGACGCGCGGATGATCCTGTGGCGCGGGCACTGCTCGGTGCACGGCCGCTTCACGCTGGACAGCGTCGACGACGTGCGGGAGCGGGTGCCGGGGGTGAACGTGCTGGTCCACCCGGAGTGCCGGCACGAGGTGGTCACCGCCGCCGACTTCGTCGGTTCGACGGAATACATCATCAAGGCCATCGAGGCGGCCCCGGCCGGCTCGGCCTGGGCGGTCGGCACCGAGCTGAACCTGGTCCGCCGGCTCGCGCTGGCCCACCCGGACAAGCAGATCATGTTCCTGGACAAGGCCGTCTGCTACTGCTCGACCATGAACCGGATCGACCTGCCCCACCTGGTCTGGGCGCTGGAGGAGCTGGCGGCCGGCCGGCTGGTCAACCAGATCACCGTCGACCCGGACACCGCGCACCACGCCCGGGTCGCGCTGGAGAAGATGCTGGCCCTGCCCGGCGCCGACACCCCGCCGCCGGCAGCGATCTGATCACCGTCCGTAGCGGTATTGGCACGGAAAAGGGTCGGATCGCCGATAAGTACCCTCAGGGGCGATGTGACCGGGTCCATGATCGTCACCGAGGGCTATGCTGCCGGTGCGACGACTCACGCGGGCCGTTTCGACATGGCCGCATTCCGGGTAGCGATGACAATCGCGAGCCCCACCATCAACACGGCAGCACCGACGCGCTGGAGGTTGCGTTGACCGACGACGTCCTGGTCGTACACGGAGGTACTCCGCTCGAAGGGCGGATCCGCGTGCGCGGCGCGAAGAACCTGGTCTCGAAGGCGATGGTCGCCGCGCTGCTGGGTGACAGCCCGAGCCGACTGTTCGACGTGCCGAAGATCCGTGACGTCGAGGTGGTCCGGGGCCTGCTCGGCCTGCACGGCGTCAAGGTCACCGACGGCGGGGAGGACGGCGAGCTCGTCTTCGACCCGGCGAACGTGGAGAGCGCCAGCACGGACCAGATCAACGTGCACGCGGGCTCCAGCCGGATCCCGATCCTGTTCTGCGGACCGCTGCTGCACCGCCTCGGCCACGCGTTCATCCCCGACCTGGGGGGCTGCCACATCGGGCCGCGCCCGATCGACTTCCACCTGCAGGCGCTGCGGGAGTTCGGCGCGACGGTCGAGAAGACCCCGGAGGGGCTGCACCTGTCGGCGCCGAACGGGCTGCACGGCACCAAGTTCGCCCTGCCGTACCCGAGCGTCGGCGCGACCGAGCAGGTGCTGCTCACGGCCGTGATGGCCGAGGGCGTCACCGAGCTGCGCAACGCCGCGGTGGAGCCGGAGATCATCGACCTGATCTGCATCCTGCAGAAGATGGGCGCGATCATCAAGGTGCACACCGACCGGGTCATCGAGATCCAGGGTGTGCCGAAGCTGCACGGCTACACGCACCGGCCGATCCCGGACCGGATCGAGGCCGCGAGCTGGGCGGCGGCGGCGCTGGCCACCCGCGGCCACGTCGAGGTGCTCGGCGCGCAGCAGGCCGACATGATGACCTTCCTGAACATCTTCCGCTCCGTCGGCGGCGAGTACGAGGTCACCGACGCCCGGCCGCCGAAGCTGGGCGACCCGGGCCAGGAGGGCGGGATCCGGTTCTGGCACCCGGGCGGCGAGCTGCGGTCGGTGGCGCTGGAGACCGACGTGCACCCGGGCTTCATGACCGACTGGCAGCAGCCGCTGGTGGTGGCGCTCACCCAGGCCCGGGGCCTGTCCATCGTCCACGAGACGGTCTACGAGCAGCGGCTGGGCTACACCGAGGCGCTCAACTCGATGGGCGCCAACATCCAGGTCTACCGGGACTGCCTGGGCGGCACGCCGTGCCGCTTCGGTCGGCGCAACTTCAAGCACTCGGCGGTGATCGCGGGGCCGAGCAAGCTGCACGCCGCCGACCTGGTCATCCCCGACCTGCGGGCCGGTTTCAGCCACCTGATCGCCGCGCTGGCCGCCGAGGGCACCTCCCGGGTCTACGGCGTGGACCTGATCAACCGGGGCTACGAGGACTTCGAGGCGAAGCTGGCGGACCTGGGCGCGCACGTCGAGCGTCCGTAACGTCGACCACTCCCGTACGCGCCCGGTGCACCGCGATGTGCACCGGGCGCCGTCGTTTGGCTACCCTTTCCGCGTGCCGTCGCTGTTTCGCCGCAAGTCCTCCGACCTCGTCGACGAGGCCGTCACCCCGGTGACCCCCGACGAGGAGTCCACGCCCGCCCAGCCCCGGGGCTACACCCCGAGCAAGAAGGAGCTGGGCAAGGCCACCCCGAAGCGGCCGACCGCCGGCCGCCGGCCGGCCGCGGCCACCAAGCCGTTGACCAAGGAGGAGCAGCGGGAGCGCAAGCGCCAACTGCGCGCCGAGGCGGCGGAGGAGTTCCGCCGTGAGGGCGGCCCCCGCGACCGCGGCCCGGAGCGGCTGCTGGCCCGCAACGTGGTCGACTCCCGGCGTACGGTCGGCACCTGGTTCTTCGGTGGGGCGCTGATCGTGCTGATCGGCTCGAACGCCGCGATGCCGCCGGTCGTCCGCCTGGTCTCCAACATCCTCTGGGGCGCGCTCGCCCTGGGCGTGGTGGTCGACTCGATCCTGATCTCGCGCAAGATCCGCAAGCTGGTCCGGGAGCGTTTCCCGAACACCGGGCAGCGGATGGGCTCGCTCTACCTCTACGCGATCATGCGGTCGATCACGTTCCGCCGGATGCGCGCCCCCGCGCCTCAGGTGAACATCGGCGACCCGGTCTGAGCCTGCCGCGCCGACGGCCCCTCCCGCACCGCGGGCCGGGGCCGTCGCCGTCACGGCGTCAGCGGCTGCGGTAGAGCCGGGCCACCACGTCCTCGATGTCCGGCTCGACGATCGAGACGTCCCGCAGCGCGCCCAGCCCGGCCAGGGCCGCCACCACCTCGGCCACCCCCGCCGACTCCAGCGCGAAGACCAGCCGGTGCCCGTCGGCCTCCTGCCGCTGTAGCGGCGCGCCGGGCAGCGCCGGCGGCTCGGGCAGCGGGGCGTCGAGGTCGGCGACGAGCAGCCGGCGCGACCCGTACCGCTCGTGCAGCGCGGCGATCGACCCGTCGTGCACCACCCGCCCGTGGTCGACCACCACCAGGCGCCGGCAGAGTCGCTCGATGTCGGCCAGGTCGTGCGTGGTGAGCACCAGCGTCGTGTCTCCGGCCCGGCCCAGCTCGGCGAGGAAGCCGCGCACCGCCTGCTTGCTGACCACGTCGAGGCCGATGGTGGGCTCGTCGAGGAAGAGCACCTCCGGGCCGTGCAGCAGGGCGGCGGTCAGCTCGCCGCGCATGCGTTGCCCGAGGGAGAGCTGCCGGACCGGGGTGTCCAGGAACGGGTCCAGGTCGAGCAGGCTCCGGCAGCGGCGCAGCCGGGCGGCGTGCGCGGCGGCTGGCACCCGGTAGACGTGCCGCAGCAGCGCGAACGAGTCGCCCAGCGGCAGGTCCCACCAGAGCTGCGAGCGCTGGCCGAAGACCACGCCGACGCGCAGCGCGAGCCGGGTCCGCTGGGCCACCGGACGCAGCCCGCACACGCGTACCTCGCCGGCGGAGGGCGTCAGCACGCCGGTGAACATCTTGAGCGTCGTCGACTTGCCGGCGCCGTTGGGCCCGATGTAGCCCAGCATCTCGCCGCGGGGCACCCGCAGGTCGATCCCGTCGACGGCGGTGACCCGCCGCTTCTCCCGCCGCAGCCGGCCGGCCCGCACCCGGACGGTGAACTCCTTGCGCAGCCCCTCGGCCACGATCACGTCGTCGCTCATGACCCCGTACTCCGGTAGTGGCGGACCCCGGTGCGCCAGGCCGCCGCCGCCCCGGCGGCCGCGACCAGCGCGACGGCCGGCGCGGCCCAGCCCACCCACGCCGGCAGGCCGAGCGGGTCGGCGCGGCCGAGCAGCGTCAGCGCCGGGTGGTAGCTGACGAAGGCGAAGCCCAGGCCGTACGCGAACACCGCGCGGAACCAGCCCTCGAAGACGGTGACCGGGTACGAGGTGAAGTCCCGGCCGCCGTAGGTCACCGAGTTGGCCAGCTCCCCCGAGTCGACCCACCAGAACGAGACGGTGGCGGTGGCCACGAAGACCGACCCGAAGAAGACCACGCCGGCCAGCGGGGCGAGGACCACCAGCAGGGCCCGCGCCGGGGTCCACCCGACACCGGCCGAGCCGACGGCGACGACCAGCACGGCGAGGCCGAAGACCGCGCGCGACACCTTGCGCAGCGGCAGGTCCATCAGCAGCAGCTGGGGCAGGGCGCCCAGCGGGCGGACCAGCACGGCGTCGAAGAGCCCGGTGCGCACGTAGCGGGGCAGCCGCTCGATGTTGCCCACCAGCAGGTCGGCGACGGCGAAGGCGCAGGTCGAGAGGCCGACCATCACCATCGTCTCGCGCAGCGTGAAGCCGCCCAGTTCCCGCGTCACCCCGAAGATCACCAGCACGGTGAGCACGTCGAAGACGGTGGACCCGACGTTGCCGACCAGGTCGATCGCGAACGAGGTCCGGTACGCCGTCTGTGCACGCGCCTGCGCGCCGAGCAGCGCCCGGTACGCGGCCAGCGTCCCGCCCGACGTGTCAGCCACCCTGGACCACCAGGCGGCGTTCCGCGCGGCGCTGCACCAGCCGGCAGGCGGCCAGGATCAGCACCGCCCAGGCGACCTGGAGGCCGACCAGCCCGACCTGGTCGTCGGTCGGGTCGCGCTCGACCAGCACGTCGAGCGGGGTCTGGAGCAGGCTCGGGAAGGGGGTGCCCCACCAGAGGACGAGTTGGAGCCACTCCGGCAGGAAGCGCAGCGGGAAGTAGAGCCCCGCGAGCACCCCCGAGGCGAGGGTCCAGAGGATCACCGGTCCCCGGACGTCCTGCAACCAGTACGCGGTCGCGTTGACCAGGAAGCGGCAGCCGAAGCAGAGGACCACGGCGACGACGGCGGAGAACGCGAAGATCGGCAGGGTGGACCAGCGGCGGGGCACGTGGACCTCGAAGAAGAGCGGCCCGACCAGCACCGGCGGCAGGAACCGGACCAGCGCGGCGTGGCCGGCGCGGCCCAGGTCGGCGGCGAGATGGCTGGTCACGGGGTGCACGGGCCGGAGCAGGTCGCTGGCGATGTCGCCGGTGCGGATCCGGTCGGCCAGCTCGGTCCAGCCCCAGAGGAGCACGACCGCCAGCAGGCCCTGGCCCACCCAGACGAATGTGGCGAGTTGCCCCCGGTCGTACCCGGCCACCGTGCCGGCCGCGCCCACCGCCGCGAGCAGGACGTAGCACCGCAGGAAGCCGAAGACCGTGTTGGTGACGACGCCCGCCACCGACGCCTGCCGGTACGTGGCGTAACGTCGAAAGCCTGATCCGGTTATAGCCTTAAATGTCCGGAACCATAGGATAACGTTTGGGACGGTGGGCGGTGCCACAGTGGCGGTGAGCGAGCCCACGCCGCTACCCTCCTTCCGCAGCCACGCCGTACCGGAGGGGGCGACTCTACCGGCACGTGGAGCGCCCAGCGCGACAATTTTGCAACGAGGTGACATCGCCGTGAGCGAGCGGACGCGGGCCGGCCACCGGGGCGCCGCCGTGAGCGGACGGACGCCAGCCGGGCACCCGGGCGCGCCCGCCCACCGACGGCGGCCCCGGGGCGTTCCGCCTACCCTCCGTGGCGACGGGGCAACCGGATGAGCCGCTACTCCGACCACTGGCACGACTCCGCCGAACCGGCCTGGATGATCGAGCCCACCACCGAGTGGCACCCGCAGTTCCCCGGCCAGCGCTACGCGGGCGACATGGGCGTCGAACACGCGCCGTCCGCGCCCCGGGGCCGCTCCGCCGTGGGCCGGGCCGAGGTGCCCCCGCTCGCGCCCACCAAACCGGACGGGACCTACATCGGCCGGTCGTGGGACGACCTGCCCGACGGGCGGCCCGGTCGGCAGGACGCGTGGAACGGCCGGCCGGACGGCCTCGACGCGCGGCGGCACGGCGACGAGTCGTACCGCCACCCGCACGCCGAGCCGCGCCGGCCGGACGACCGGCAGTGGCCTCGGCAGGAGCCGCCGCACCGCAACGACCGGGGCGGGTTCGACGCCCCCGGCCGGCCCGTCGACTCCCCCCGGCAGCGCGACCACGCCGGTCCCGACCGCTACGACACCCGCACCCCCCGGTACGAGCCGGCCGGGCGGGACCGTCCCGTCTCCCCCGCCGGCCGGTCCGAGCCGGGCTGGCTCCCGGAGCCCGACGAGGACGCGCCGCCCCGCCGCCCCCCGGCGTACGAGCGCCCGGACGCCGGCCACGAGCGCCGGCCGGATCCGGGCCACGACCACCGGACCGGGCGCGCGCACGACCGTCCGGCCGCCGCCGGCCACGACCGTCGCCCGGAGACCGTCGACGACCGCCAGGCGGACGGTGACGGGCGCCGGCCCCGCTACCAGTGGGCGGCCCCGGCCCCGGAGCCCCGCCCCTCCGACAGCCAACGGGAGCGCCCTTCCGGCGGCCAACGGGAGCACTCCTCCGGCGGGCAGTGGGAGCGCCCTTCCGGCCCGCAGTGGGAGCGTTCGGCCGACTCCCAGTGGGGGCGTCCGGCCGCTCCGCAGTCGGAGCGCTCCGCCGACCCGCAGTGGGACCGCGGCTCCAGCGGGCGGGGCCGCGAGGCCGGCGTACCCGCCGACGGGTGGCCGCGCCCCGACCGGGCTCCCGCCGGGCAGCAGCCACCTCCGGACGATCGACGGCAGCAGCCACCTCCGGACGACCGACGGCAGCAGCCGCCTCCGGACGAGCGCCGGCGGGCGCACGAGGCGGCGCGTGCCGAGACGTACCCGGAGCGGGGTCCGCGCGGGGTTGCCCGGCCGGACGCCCATCGGGAGGCCGAGGCGTACCGGGGGCACCCCCAGCAGGACGGCGGCCTGCCCTGGCCGCCGCCCGGTCCCCTGCGGCCCGGCCACGACCGGGACGCGGCGCGGCGCGCCGAACCCCGCCCCGAGCACCGGCGACCGGCCGAGCGCCCCCAGGACGCCGCGACTCCGCCGTTCCCGCCCGGGTACGACCAGCGGCCGCAATCTCCCGCCTACGGCGCCCCGACCTCCGGGCCGCCGGCGCCCGGACCGGCGGGCTTCCGGGCCCCGGCGGGGGACGTTCCGCTCCCGGGCCGCCCCGTCTCCCCCGCGCCGGCCCGCGACCTGCCGCGCTCCGACAGGCCCGACCCGACCGCGCCGGTCCGCGGCCGGCCGGTGTCGCCCGCCGGTCCTGTCTCGCCTGCCGGTCCGGTCACCGGACCGGTGTCACCCGCAGGCCCCCTCGCCGGGCGGACGCCGCCAGCGGGTCCCGCCCCGGCCCCGGTGTCGCCGGCAGGCCCGGCCGTCAGCCGCCCGGTGTCGCCGGCAGGTCCCGACGGCCGCCACCCGGTATCGCCGGCAGGCCCGGACGCCCGCCACCCATCGCCGGCGAGTCCGGCGGACCAGGTGGTCGGGCGGCCGGTGCCGCCCGCCGCTCCGGCCACCGGCCGCCCGACGGCTCCGGCCACCGGCCGCCCGGTGTCGCCCGCCGGCCCGACCGCCGGGCAGCCCGGAACGTCGGCGCCTGGTTCACCCGCCCCGATCCCCTCGGCCCCCGTTTCCGGCGTGCCCGTGCCCCCGCCGGTGCCGGTACACGGGCCGCCGGCTGCCGGCGCCCGACCTGCGCCCGGGGAACCGTTCCCGCCCGCCGGCCGCACGCCCCGCCCGGCCCCCGAGGACGACGCCACGCCGGTCTCGGCGCCTCCCGGCGACCGACTGCGCCTGGGGTTCCTGCCGGCACCGGAGGCGACCGCCAGCAGGGTGTCCGGCCCGGCCCCGGCGACGACCGCCGACCCGGCCCGGCAGTCGACAGCCAGCACGGTGCCCGGTCCGGCCCCGGAAACGACCGCCGACACGGCCGGTCAGGCGACAGCCAGCTCCGTGTCCGGTCCGGCTCCGGCAGGCCCAGGACCGGCCCGTCCGGACGCACCGACGCCGCACCCGGGCGGCGGGCACGACGAAGCCCGGTCCGTGACACAGCCCGCGACCCCCACGCCGTCAGGGCGGCCGTCCGCCACCCCTCCGGCCGCGCCGCACCGCTCGCCGGAGGACCAGGCAACCGCAGGCACGGCCAGGCAGGACGTCCCGGCAGCGCAGGCGCCCATCGCGCCCGACAGGCCCAGGCGGTACGTCCCGCCACCGCCGAGCGGCCCGCCCACACCGGCCGTCCCGCCACCTCCCCAGGCACCCACGCCGAGTGGGCCGGACGCGTGGTTCCGACCGTCCCGGCCCGTGACCCCGCCCCCGGTCACGCCGGACGAGGCGCGGCCCACCGGTCAGGCTGACGCTCCCCCGGCCGCCACGCAGACCCCGAACGGCAGGCAGACCCCGAACGGCACGGAGACGCTGAACGGCACGCCGACTCCCAGCAGTACGGCGGCGCGGAATGGCGCCTCGGGTCCCAGCGACGCGGCGGCGCCGAGTGGCGCGTCGGCTCCCAGCGACACGGCGGCGCAGCGTGGCGTGTCGACTTCGAGCAGCACGGCGGCACCGGGTGGCACGGTGGCTCCGAACGGCGCGTCGACTCCCGGCGGCAGGTCGAGCGTCGACGCCGTGCCGACCCGGGACGGCGACACGTCGGTGCCGAAGCCTGCCGACGACGGTGCCGCGTCGCCCGAGCCCGCTCACGACCATCCCGAACCGCGGACCGGGGCCGCCCCCGAAGGCCCCGCACCGGTGTCGCCGGCCACGCCACCAGCGTCCGGCCCACCGGTCGTACCGGCCCCGCACACAGCGCCGGCACCGCTCGCATCTCCCCTTTCCGAGCCGGTGTACGGCTCACCCGCTGGGTCGGCATCGCCTGCGCCCGCCCTTCCCGAGCCGGTACCCGGTTCGCCCGCTGGGCTGGCGCCTTCCGTGTCCGTCCCGGTGTCCGGTCCGCCCGCCGGCCCGGCCCCCGCACCTGCGCCGACGTCCCCTGCGCCTTCCGTCCCGGTCCCACCGACCGATCAGGAACCGACGCCGACGTCCCCTATGCCTTCGGTCCCGGTCCCACCGGCCGATCAGGAACCGACGCCGGCGGACCTGCCGCCGATCGCCGCGCCGCCGGAGCAGCCGGTCTCCACCGCGCCCGTGCCACCCGTCCCCGCACCGTCCACGCCACCCGTCCCCGCACCGCCCGCGACGCTCGCCCCCGCAGCGCCCGCAGCGCCCGTGCAGACCGACTCCACAGCGCCCGTCTCCGCACCTCCCGGGGGGACCAACTCCGCGTCACCCGAGCCGCGCCCGGCCTCCGCACCTCCTGCCCGGCCCGTGTCGGCACCACCGTCGGTCCCGGACGTTGCGGCGCCGGTCGTACGCCCGATGTCGGAAGTATCGGCGGAAGCAGCCCGGGCGCAGCCGGCCGTGCCCGATCCGGTGGCGGCGAATGGAACCGCCCCGAAGGCAGCGGCACAGCCCGGATCAGCGCCGTCGGCCTCCCCGCGCGCGACCGACACGGGCACCTCGGCCACACCCACCACGGACCCACACGCCACGACCACCACGCACGAACCGGTCGAGCGGGTGCCGAACGACCGGGCTGAGCCCGCCGGTGGAACACCATGGTTGTCACCGAAGGCTTTTAACGTCCATGGTGTTCCACCCGCCACGGCCGATCCGCGTCCCCTGTCCGCTCCACCCGTTGGCGCTGCGGCACCGGTGTCCGCACCACCGGTCTCCCCCGTCTCCGGCCCTCCGGCGGAACCGGCGGAGGTGCCCCGGACCGGTTCTGCCGTCGAGCCGCCGGCCGGGACGGGCGCGCCGGCCCCGGCCGCACCGGCGCCGCGTCCTGTCGCCGCGCCACCGGCCCAGCCCACCGCCGTGCCACCGGCTGAGCCTGTCCCCGCGCCGCCGGCCCAAGCCATTGCCATGCCACCAGCCCAGCCCACCGCCGCGCCACCGGCTGAGCCTGTCCCCGCGCCGCCGGCCCAAGCCATTGCCATGCCACCAGCCCAGCCCATCGCCACGCCACCGGCTGAGCCTGTCCCCGCGCCGCCGGCCCAAGCCATTGCCATGCCACCGGCCCCGTCCGTTCCCGGGCCGCCCGTCGCGGCCGATTCGTACGCGCCTGCGCAGGACACGTCCGCCGCTGCCGCGCCGCAGGCCGAACCGGTGTCCGCCCTGCCGGGCGAGCCGGTCTCCGCGCCGCCCGCCGCATCGGCGCCGCCCTCGGCCATCGTCCCTGGCGCGTTGTCGCAGGCACCGCAGCCTGTCTCCGCACCCGCCTCAGACCTTGTGCCCGCCCAGGCCGTTTCCGCGCCGCCGGTAACCTCAGCGCCTCCCACGGACGCCTTGCCAGGCCCGTCCGCCGCCGAGCCGTCGACGCAATCGGTGTCCGTGCCGCCCATGTCGACGCCACCGAGGCAGCCGGTGTCGTCCGCGCCCTGGGCACCTCCTGTCCCGTCGCCGTCGGCACACGAGGTCTCCGCCCTTTCCAAGGACACCGCGCCAGCGCAGCCGGTGTCCGCGCCGCCCATGCCGCAGCCATCGGCGTGGGCCACCTCGGCACCACCCACGGACGAGGAAGAACGGCCGGTGTCCGCGCCACCGGACGCCGCTTCGCCCGACGCCGCGCCATCCAGCGCCACACCGCCCGCCGCCACGCCGCTCGGTGTTCAGGTGCCGTCGACGAGCGCGGAGCGGACCTCCGCGCCCAGCACCGCCGAGTCAGACACCGCGGGAACGAGCACCACCGAGCACCACACCACCGAACCGGGCACCACCGAATCACGAGCCACCGAACCGAGCACCACCGAACGCCACACCGCCCGGACGAGCGCCGCCGAATCACGAGCCACCGAAGCGAGCACCGCCGAGCACCACACCGCCCGAACGAGCACCGCCGGATCACGGGCCACCGAACCGGGCACCGCCGGGCCACGGGCCGCCGCGCCACGGGCCGCCGGGACGAGCGCCGGTGAGCCGCGGGGCGCCGAGGTGCCCGGCGGGTCGCGGGACGCCGGGCGCCAGAGTGCGGCGCAGGGTGACCCGGAGCAGGTGCTGGCGAGCTACCGGTGGCGGCTCGATCCGGCCAGCCTGCGGGAGATCGTGGAGGAGCCGGACGAGTTCCGGACGATCCGGCGGCGGCTGACCGAGAAGCTGGGCGCCGCCGTGGACAACAAGTCGCGCGCCCGGCTGCTCAGCCTGCGGGCGGTGGCGTCCCGGATCCTCGGCGAGCTGGACGACGCCCTCGCGGACGGTCGGCTCGCGCTCACCTACGCCGAGGCGACCGGGGAGCTGCGGCGTACGGCGGTGGCCCAGGCGCGGCTGGCGCACGTGTTGCGCTGGCGCGGCGAGTTCCTCGAGGCCGACCGGCTCTTCGCCGAGGCGAACTCCACGGAGTTGCCCGAGCGGCTGCGCGCGGTGCTGCACGAGCACGCCGGACGGTCCTGCTACGACCAGGGCCGGCTGATGGAGGCCTGTCACCACTTCGAGCGGGCCCTGGACCTGCGCGGCACCCAGGACCCCGAGTTGCAGGCCCGGATCCGGTTGAGCCTGGACGCGGTGGCGGAGCGGGTCGCGGAGACGGGCTTCGGGCCGTACCCCCGCAGCCGGGAGGAGGTGCTGGAGCGTGACCGGCCCCCGGCGCCGGCCCGCGACGGCGACCTGTGGGGTTTCTCCGACCCGGACGGCGAGATGGTCATCGCGGCCGAGTACGCGGAGGCGCAGCCGTTCCGCGACGGGCTGGCCTGGGTGCGGCGCCCCGAGACCGAGCGGTGGTCGCTGGTCGACCGCACCGGCGCCATGGTGCTCGAACCGTCGTACCCGGTGGTCCGCTCGTTCTCCGACGGGCTGGCCTGGGTGTCCGACGGCGGCGATGCCGGCTGGGTGGCGATCGACGCCACCGGCGAGGTGGTGGTGCCGCACGGCTTCGCGGACGTACGCCCGTTCCAGCGCGGCGTGGCCGTGGTCCGCCGCGACGGCTGGGGTGCGGTCGACCGCAACGGCCGGATCGTGGTGCCCACCCGGCACCACGGGTTCGCCACCGTCCTGGCCGACGGCCGGTACGTCGACGGCTTCACCGAGGAGGGGCTGGCCGTGGTGGAGGTGGCCGGCCGGCGCGGCGTGGTGAACCGGGCCGGGAAGGTGCTGGTGGCGCCGACCTATCCGGCGCTGGTCGTCCACCCGGTCGCGTTCCTGGTCGGCGACGGCACCGGCCGCTGGGGCGCGCTCGACCGCCGGGGCGCGCCGCTGATCGAGCCGGTGCACCGCGACCGCGACGAGGTCGTCGCCGAGATCGAGCGGCTGCTCGTGGACACCAGCCCCGTGCTCTGAGCGACACCGAGGTCGCCACGAGGGGTGGGCATGATCCGAACGGGCTAGGGTCGAGTCATGGAATTCCGTCACCTGGGCCGTTCCGGCCTGATGGTCAGCGAGATCTCGTACGGCAACTGGATCACCCACGGCTCGCAGGTCGAGGAGGACGCGGCGTTCGCCTGCGTCCGGGCCGCCCTGGACGTCGGCATCACCACCTTCGACACGGCCGACGTGTACGCGGGCACCCGCGCCGAGGACGTGCTGGGCCGCGCGCTGGAGGGCGAGCGGCGCGAGGGCCTGGAGATCTTCACCAAGGTGTACTGGCCCACGGGGCCGGGTCGCAACGACCGGGGCCTGTCCCGCAAGCACATCATGGAGTCGATCAACGGCTCGCTGCGCCGGCTGCGCACCGACTACGTGGACCTCTACCAGGCCCACCGGTACGACCACAGCACCCCGCTGGAGGAGACGATGGAGGCCTTCGCCGACGTCGTGCGTTCCGGCAAGGCGCTCTACATCGGCGTCTCCGAGTGGAGGGCGTCGGAGATCCGCGAGGCCCACCGGCTCGCCCGCGAGCTGCGCATCCCGCTGGTCTCCAACCAGCCGCAGTACTCGATGCTCTGGCGGGTCATCGAGTCCGAGGTCGTCCCCACCAGCGAGGAGCTGGGCATCGGTCAGATCGTCTGGTCGCCGATCGCGCAGGGCGTGCTCTCGGGCAAGTACCTGCCGGGGCAGCCGCCGCCGGCCGGCTCCCGGGCCACCGACGAGAAGTCGGGCGCGGGCTTCATCTCCCGGTTCATGAACGACGAGGTCCTCACCCGGGTGCAGCGGCTCAAGCCGCTGGCCGAGCAGGCCGGGCTGAGCATGGCGCAGCTCGCCGTCGCCTGGGTGTTGCAGAACCCGAACGTCTCCTCGGCGATCGTCGGCGCCACCCGCCCGGAGCAGGTGCACGACAACGTCAAGGCGGCCGGCGTGAAGCTCGACGCCGAGTTGCTCAAGGCGATCGACGAGGTCATCGACCCGATCGTCGAGCGCGACCCGGCCCGCACGGAGTCTCCCGCCGAGCGTCCGTGACGCGTGGCGGCCCGGCCGGGCGCGCAACACGGCCGGCCGGGCCGCGACCGCACCACCCCACGCCACCGGACCACGCCGGCAGCGGCCGGACCGCCAGGCAGGACCGTGCCGGCGGGGGCCGCGGATCAGCCCTGCCAGAAGCGGATCAGGTCCAGGCCGAGGGCGTAGAGCCACGGGGGCAGGCCGAGGAAGTCGCCGACGGCGAACACGGCGTCGAAGAACCAGCCGCCGATCCGCGGGTTCCACAGCAGCGCGAACAGCAGGATGAAGCCGAACGGGGCGAACAGGTCGTACATCCTGCGCCACTGCGGGTTCAGCCACGGCTGGATCATGTTGCCGCCGTCGAGGCCGGGCACCGGGAGCAGGTTGAGCACGCTCGCGGTGAGCTGGAGGAACGCCAGCAGCGCCACGGCCGCCCAGAACTCGACGGGCCCGCCGCCGGCCGCCCCGAGGCGTACGGCGAGCACCAGGACCAGCGTGAACAGCACGTTGGTGGCCGGGCCGGCGAGGCTGACCAGGGTGTGCCGCAGCCGCCCCGGGATGGCGTGCCGGTCCACCCAGACCGCCCCGCCGGGCAGGCCGATGCCGCCGAGCAGCACGACCGCCACCGGCAGCGCGATCGACAGCAACGGGTGGCTGTACTTCAGCGGGTTGAGCGTCAGGTAGCCCCGGTGGGCGACGCTGCGGTCGCCGGCCCGGAACGCGACGACGGCGTGGGCGTACTCGTGCAGGCAGAGCGAGACCAGCCAGCCGGACACGACGAAGAGGAACACGTCGAGCCGGACGTTGCCGAACCCGTTCCAGGTGAGCACCCCGCTGGTCACGAAGAGCGCGACCAGGGCGAGGAAGACCGGGCTGGGCCGGAACGCCGCCCGGGGCACGCCGAGCACCAACGGCTCGCCCCCCGGGCGGTCGCCGGCCATCACTCCGCCGGAGGCAGCAGGCTCATGCGGTATTCCACCCGGTCGTCCTCGACGAGCGCGACCGAGGTGACGCCGGACGCCGCGAGCTCCCGCCAGGCCTGACCGATCCAGGACTCGGCGTCCGCCTGGCTGCTGAACGACTCCGCCGGCCCCTCGACCGACTCACCGTTCGCGCCCTCGTACCGCCAGCTCCACGCCATGCCGCGTCTCCCCTCGCCGCTGATGTCCCGTGGGACGAACCCCCGCCAGCGTAGTCGGCCGCGCGCGGGGCGGCCCGACATCCGTCCGGCGGGCACCGCCGCCCGGGCGGCGCAGGGTTCCCCGGCTCCTGTCCGGGTATGGGCCTCCTTGACGCACGCGGGACGCGCGACGGGGCGGTCGCCGACCGCCGACGGGCCTGGAGGAGGCGACGATGGACGAACCGCTGCACGACAAGGACACCGAGGCGCTGCGGGCGATGGCGGTACGCGGCGGCATCGTGGGGGCCGCACACATGGAGCGGGAGGACCTGCTGGACGCCCTCGTGGCCCGGCCCGGGGAGGGCGCCTGGCAGGAGGACCCGAAGCCGGCGGCGGTCAACCCCAACGACTTCCAGTACCAGACCCCCCGGTAGGGCCGCGCCCGCCGACGGCGCGCTGTCGCTGCTCGTGCTGGTCCCGTCCTTCGCCGGCTGGTCGGTCTGGGCCGGCGTCGGGCTGCTGGCCGGCCGGTCGGAACCGCTCACCCGGTGAGAGCCGGCCGCACCACGCACCTCCGGGGGGCCGCGCCCGGGTGCTGGCTCTAAAGTACGGGCATGTCCGTTGACGGGTGGAACACGGTCCTGGTGCTCGGCGGTATCCGGTCCGGAAAGTCCGAGTTCGCCGAGTCCCTGGTCGCCGACGCGCCGACGGTCCGCTACGTGGCCACCGCCGCCGACGCGCCCGTCGACGACGCGGAGTGGGCGGCCCGGCTGGCGGCGCACCGCGCCCGTCGGCCGGAGACCTGGACCACCGAGGAGACCGCGGACGACCCGCGCCGCCTCGCGGACGTGATCGCCTCCGCCGGGCCGAACGAGACGCTGCTCGTCGACGACCTCGGCGGCTGGGCGACCGTGCTGCTCGACCCGGCCCACCAGCCGGCGGACGACACCGCCACCATCGCCGAGCTGGCGGCGGCGGTGCGTTCCTGCGCGGCCCGGCTGGTGCTGGTCAGCCCCGAGGTCGGGCTCTCCCTGGTGCCCACCACCCCGCTCGGCCGGGCCTTCACCGACGCGCTCGGGGCGGCCAACCGGGCGGTCGCCGACGCCTGCGACGCCGTGGTCCTCGTGGTCGCCGGCCAGGCGGCCTGGCTGAAGCCGGGCGCTCCGCAGCCGGCCACCGTGCCCGCGCAGGCCGGTCCCGCGCAGGCCGATCCGGCGACGGTCGCCCCCGTCGTCGGCCGGGCCGAGCCGGAGCCCTCCCCCGCCGTGTTCACCCCCGGCACGCCGCCGCCGGGCACCCCGGGTGCCGCCGGCGGCGCCGAGCCGGACGGCACCGCCTGGGCCGCCCCGACCATGGCGCTGCCGATGGTCGCCACGGGCCTGGTCATCCAGCCCGGCATGGAACTGCCCATGCCCGACGAGTACACGGGCCCGCAGGCGATCGAGCGGCTCGCCACCCTGGACGTGCCCGGATCGGGGCTGGGCGTGCTGGAGCGGGCGGTCGGGTTCGCCGCCGCCACCCAGGGCACCGCCACGCCGGCCCCGTGGGGCCAGGTGCGGGTGCTGCTGCTGCACGGCGACCACCTCGGCGACGCCGCCGCCGGCACCGTGGCGGGCGAATCGGCGCGGCGGGCCCGGCAGGCCCGCGCCGGCCGGGGGGCGCTGGCCCGGCTGGCGGCCGAGAGCGGCGCCGAGCTCCAGGTGGTCCAGGCCCCGACGTCCGCGCCCATGGAGACCGAGCCGACGCTGACCGGAGAGCAGGTCGAGGCCGCCCTGCGGTACGGCTGGCGGCTCGCCGAGGAGGCCGCCGACGCGGGCGTACGACTGCTGGTGCTCGGGGCGTGCGGCGCCGGCACCGAGGCCGCCGCGGCGGCGGTGCTGGTGGCGACGGCGGGCGCCGAGGCGCCGGCGGTGCTCAGGCGGGTGGTCACCGACTCGGGCGAGATCGACGACGCGGCCTGGATGCGGCGGTGCGCGGCGGTACGCGACGCCCTGCACCGCACCCGGAACTCGCCGCGCAGCGCCAAGGACGTGCTGGCCGAGCTGGGCGGCGGGGACGTCGCCGTGGCCACGGGCGTCCTGCTCGGCGCCACCGCCCGCCGGCTGCCGGTCATGCTCGACGGGCCGGTCGGGGTGGCCGCCGCCATGGTCACCCGCGACCTGGCCGGGCAGGCCCGGCACTGGTGCCTGCTGGCCGACCACGGTGGGCACCCCGCCGTGCGGCTCGGTGCCGACGTGCTCGGCCTGACGCCCCTGCTCGACCTGCGGCTCGACCTGGGCGAGGGCGCGAACGCGCTGGCCGCGCTGCCGCTGCTGCGCTCGGTGCTGGCGCTGGCCGCCGCGCTGCCGGCCCACCCGTCGCTCGGCGGCGGCGAGGAGGACGACGAGCCGGAAGAGGCCGGGCCGGACACCGACGAGCCCGACTTCCGCGAGCCGGAGCCCGCCGGCCCCGGACCGACCAGCACGGAACCCGACTTCCGCGAGCCGGAGCCCGCCGGCCCCGGACCGACCAGCACCGAACCCGACTTCCGCGCGCCGGACGGCACCGGGCCGGACACGGAGCCGGTGGACCCGTCCGGCCGGCGTGCCGGCTGAGTCGCGGCTCGCCGACGGGGCGCGGCTGGCGCTGACCACCTTCACCACCCTGCCGGTGCGCGCCGGCCGCATCGACCGGTCGGTGGCGGGCACGGCGATGGCGCTCGCCCCGGCGGTCGGCGTACTGCTCGGCGTCGTCCTCGCCGGCGTCCTGCTGCTCCCGGGTGCGCTCGCGCCCCCGCTGGTCGCGGCGGCGGTGACCGTCGGCGCCGGGGCGCTGCTCACCCGGGGGCTGCACCTCGACGGGCTGGCCGACACCGTGGACGCGCTGGGGTCGTACCGGCGGGGAACGGCCGCGCTGGAGATCATGAAGAAGCCGGACGTGGGCCCGTTCGGGGTGGTCGCGCTGGTGGTCGTACTCCTGGTGCAGACGGCCGCCCTCGCGGAGCTGGCGGGACGGTCGTGGCCGGCGGCGCTCGCGGCGGTGGTCGCGGCGACCGCCGCCGGCCGGCTCGGGGTGGCGGTGGCCTGCCGGCGCGGGGTGCCGGCCGCCCGTCCCGAGGGCCTCGGCGCGCTGGTCGCGGGCACCGTCGGGCCGGTCGCCCTGGCCGCCGGGGCGGTCGCCGTCGCGCTGCCGGCGCTCGCGGCCGTGCCGGGCCGCCCGTGGCAGGGGCCGCTCGCCGTCGCCGTCGCCCTCGCCGTCGCGGTGGGGCTGCTGCGACACGTGGTACGCCGGCTCGGCGGCGTCACCGGCGACGTGCTCGGCGCGACCGTGGAGGTGGTCACCACGCTGGTCTACCTGGGAGTGGTGCTGTCCGGCTGAACGGGGCACACCGCGACGGGTAGCGTTCTCCCACGACAGCACCGGCGCGGCCAACCGGGGGACGACATGCTCATCACGGACGACTTCCTGCCCGTACCGGTTCCGGAGTCGCTGAGCGCGACCTATTTGGTGCCCATGACGGGGCTGCCGAAGGTGAGCGCGAAGACGGCGGTGGCGCGGCTCACCGGCCGGCTGGCGGAGCCGGTACACGGGCTGGCGCGGCACATGCTCGACAGCCCGCTGATGAGCGTGGACACCCGGCCGATCGCCGAGTTCCCCGAGCTGCCGCCGGACCTGCTCACCGCGTTCGGCGCCACCGAGGCGCAGCTGGCCCGGCTGGCCGCCGCGAGCCACCTGGTCGTGGTGCAGGCCGAGTACCGGCCCGGCTGGCCGCCGGCCCACGAGTGGGCGGCCCGGGCGGTGGCCGCCGCCGTCGCCGAGTCCGTCGACGGCGACGTCGTGGACGTGTTCGGCCTGCAGTTCCTCGACCCGGCGACGGCCCTGCGCTCGCTGCCCGACGCCCAGGGGCGGATCCGGCTGGTCGACTGGGTGCTGGTGCCCTACTCCTCCGACGCCGAGGGGCTCTGGTTCACCACGAAGGGGCTGCGCCGCTTCGGGCTGCTGGAATTGCAGACCCAGGGCGTGCCGGACCACCTGACCCGGGCCTGGGGCGCGGTGATGACCGGGGCCGCCCGGCGGCTGCTGCGGGACTGGACCGACGGGCTCTCCGGCGAGGAGGTGCCGGCGTTCGTGCAGCTGCCGGTGCTGGCCACCGTGACCGGGCACGACATCGCCGTGGCGTACGGCAATCCGGAACAGCACGGCGCGACGGCGCCGGTGCTGCTGCGCCTGGAGCTGGACCCGGCCACCGACCCCGACGCCGACTCGTTCCTCAGCCTGCGCCCGCCCGCCGGACATCCGGGGCCGGACGGCCGCTACTACGCCGCCGCCTGCGCCACCCTCTTCGCCGGCATCCAGCCGGACGTGCGCTACGCCCGGGCGGGCGACGCGATGAGCAAGGCGGTCGCCACCGCCCGGGCCGGGCTGGGTGACATCCGAGCCCGGTTCCTCGCCGGCCAGCTCCCGCCGGAGACACAGCTCGTGGTGAAGTACGGCCTGCCCGGCGACGACGGCCCGGAGCTGGTCTGGGCCGGGGTGACCTCGTGGGACACCCCGGAGCGGATCGTGGCCGCCAGCGCCTCCGACGCCAACACCGACCCGACAGTGCGCATCGGCTCACCGGTCGTCGTGGAGGCCACCGACGTCGTGGACTGGGCCGTGCTCGACGGCACCGGCGTCATCGAGGGCGGCTGGACCCAGGCCGTCCTCGACGCCGGCGAACGCCCCCGCCCCCCGGTCTGACCGGGGAGCCGGGGCAGGGGTCACCTGACCGAGGGGGTCACGAACGGGGGACGGGTGAGGCGCATCCGGGCGCGGCGCCCACGGATGTCGACCTCCACCAGGTCGCCGTCGGCGAGCTTCGCGGCGGTGTCCAGCAGCGCCAGGGCGACGCCCTGCTTGCGGGTGGGCGAGAACGTGCCGCTGGTGATCGTGCCGACCTGCGCGTCGCCGACGTGCACCGTCATGCCGGGGCGCGGGATCGCCCGGTCGACCGCCTCCAGGCCGCGCAGCGTACGCCTCGCACCGGCGGCCTTCTCCGCGAGCAGCGCGTCGCGGCCCCAGAAGGCCGGCTTGTCCCAGCCGACCGCCCAGCCGGAGCGGGCCTGCACCGGGGTGATCTCCAGCGACAGGTCCTGACCGTGCAGCGGGTACCCCATCTCGGTGCGCAGGGTGTCCCGGGCGGCCAGCCCGCAGGCGCGCAGGTCGGAGCCCGCCGCGAAGAGCGCGTCCCAGACCGCGACCGCGTCGGCCGCCGGCACCACCAGCTCGTAGCCCAGCTCCCCGGTGTAGCCGGTGCGGCACACGGTCAGCTCCACCCCGTCGAGCGTCGCGGTGGAGAAGCTCATGTAGTCGTGCCCGGTCGGCAGGCCCAGCGCGCCGAGCAGCTCGGCCGAGCGCGGGCCCTGCACGGCGAGGACGGCGTACGCCTCGTGCTCGTCGGTGACCGTGACCGACGCCGGGGCGGCGGCGCGGAGCCGGCGCACCACCTCGGTGGTGTTCGCGGCGTTCGGGATGAGGAAGACGTGGTCGTCGGCGTGCAGGTAGGCGATGATGTCGTCCACCACGCCGCCGGTGGCGTCGTCGCAGCAGAGGGTGTACTGCGCCCGGCCCGGCCCGATCCGGCCCAGGTCGTTGCTGAGGCAGGCGTTGACGAACTCCGCCGCGCCCGGCCCGGTCACCCGCGCCTTGCCCAGGTGGGAGACGTCGAACACGCCCACCCCGGTCCGCACCGAGGTGTGCTCCTTCAGCACCCCGCCCCCGGCGTACTCCAGCGGCATCTCCCAGCCACCGAACGGGGCGAACTTGGCGCCGCGAGCGGTGTGCCGCTCGTGCAGCGGAGAACGGCGCAGCCGGGTCGCGGCGGCGTCGGAGGTCACGTCGGTCATGGGTGGGAACTTACCGGGAGCTGGGCGGCTGGTTAGCATCGGCGGGACCCGTCGGAGCCGTCGGCGGGACAGCCCCGACCTCCGGCGGGTACGTTCCGCCGGAGACCTCCATCGCCGGTACGCGACGACGCGACCGGCCCGGCCCGCCCGGAGTAGCTTCAGTGACATCGCCCAGCACCACCCTGAGCCTGGTCGACACCGACCCCGCCGAACTCGCCGTCGACGCGATCGTGATCGGCCTGCACAGCCAGACCGGCGAGCAGGACGCCACCACCGGCCTGGCCGGAACCCTGCTGCTCGCCAGCGGCGCGGAGAGCATCGCCGCCGCCTTCGACGGAAAGCTGACCGAGACGCTGGCCCTGCTCGGCGCGACCGGCGCCCCCGGCGAGGTGATCAAGCTGGCCACGCTGGGCACCGTGACCGCCCCGGTGGTCGCCGCCGTCGGGCTCGGGCCGGAGCCGACCGGCGCCGCCCCGGCCCCGGAGACCCTGCGCCGGGCCGCCGGCGGGGCCGTACGGGCCCTCGCGGGCGCGCCGCGGGTGGCGCTCGCGCTGCCGCTGCCCGACGACGCCGACGCGCCTGCGGCGCTGCGCGCGGTGGCGGAGGGCGCGCTGCTCGGCGGCTACCGCTTCGCCGGCTACAAGACCCGGCCGCAGCCGTCGCGGCGTGAGCCGGTGGCCGAGGTGCTCGTCGCCGTGCCGGACGCCGGTGACGCCGGCGCCCGGGCCGAGATCGCCCGCGCCCAGGTGGTGTGCGACGCGGTCCGGCGCAGCCGGGACTGGGTCAACACCGCCCCGAACGAGCTGCGCCCGCCGTCCTTCGCCGACTCGGTGGCGGACTCCGCTCGGGAGGCCGGCCTGACGGTCGAGGTCCTCGACGAGGCGGCCCTGGCCGCCGGTGGGTACGGCGGCATCATCGCCGTCGGGCAGGGCTCGGAGGCCCCGCCGCGGCTGGTCAAGCTGAGCTACACCCCGGCCGGCGGCGGCAACGGCAAGCGGGTCGCGCTGGTCGGCAAGGGCATCACCTTCGACACCGGCGGCATCTCGATCAAGCCCGCGCAGGGCATGTGGGAGATGAAGTCCGACATGGGCGGCGCCGCCGCGGTGGCCGCGACCATGCTGGCGGTCGCCGCGCTCAAGCCGTCGGTGGCCGTGACGGCGTACCTGCCGATGGCGGAGAACATGCCGTCCGGGCGGTCGTACCGGCCGGGTGACGTGATCAGCATGTACAACGGCAAGAAGGTGGAGGTGCTCAACACCGACGCCGAGGGCCGGATGATCCTGGCCGACGCGATGGCGCGGGCCTGCGAGGACGGCTGCGACTACCTCTTCGAGACCTCCACCCTCACGGGCGGGCAGGTCGTCGCGCTGGGCAAGCGGATCGCCGGTGTGATGGGCAGCCCCGAGCTGTGCGAGCGGGTCCGCACCGCCGGCGACGCGGTCGGCGAGCCGGCCTGGCCGATGCCGCTGCCGGACGACGTGCGCAAGGGCATGGACTCCGACGTGGCCGACATCTCCCAGGTCAACGCCGGCATGGACCGGGCCGGGCACATGCTCCAGGGCGGGGTGTTCCTGCGCGAGTTCGTCAGCTCCGACGTCGACTGGGCACACATCGACATCGCCGGCCCGAGCTACCACTCGGGCGAGCCGACCGGCTACTGGACCAAGGGCGGCACGGGCGTGCCGGTGCGCACGCTGCTGCACCTCGTGGAGGACGTCGCCGCCAACGGCTGACGTACGCGGAAGAAGAGGGCCCCTCGTCGACGAGGGGCCCTCTTCCGTTCCCGGCGCGCGACGCCGGGGTCAGAACAGCTCGGGGCGGCGCTTGCGGCGCTCGTTGTAGTCGCGCATCCGCTGCGGGTAGCCCATCAAACGCACGTCGTAGACCGGAATCCCCATCCGGTACGCGAAGCGGCGGGCGCCGTCGGGGCCGTCGATGCGGCGGCGGGTCCACTCCCCGTCGTCGGCGATCAGCATGACCGTGGTCTCGGTGACGGTCGTCCGCGGCTCGATGTACGCCTCGACCCCGCGCCGGCTGCGGACGAAGCCCTCGAGGTGCTCCAGGTCGGCGCGGTCGGCGGCCCGGTCGAGGCTGACCGCCCGGGTCTTCCTGCGTCGCCGGAACAGTCCCACCGAGCGTCTCCCCCTCAGGTACGTCATCGAAGCCAGTGCCAAGCGTACGTGCCACGGACGTGTCGTTGGGCACCTCACTACGCGGGCGGCGGGCGGTGGTGACAAGATGACCGAGGTGGGGTGTGCCCGTGTTGCCCCGCCGTGACCCCCGAAGCAGTGACGCGACCTGGGAGTTGGACGTGAGCGAGCCGAACGACGCAACCTTCGACATCGTCATCCTCGGAGGTGGCAGCGGCGGCTACGCGACCGCCCTGCGCGCCGTCCAGCTGGGCCTGAAGGTCGCGCTGGTCGAGAAGGGCAAGCTCGGCGGCACCTGCCTGCACAACGGTTGCATCCCGACCAAGGCGCTGCTGCACGCGGCCGAGATCGCCGACCAGACCCGCGAGTCGGAGCAGTTCGGCGTGAAGGCCGAGCTGGTCGGCATCGACATGGCGGGGGTCAACGCCTACAAGGACGGCGTGATCTCGCGGCTCTACAAGGGCCTGCAGGGCATGCTCAAGGGCAACAAGTCGATCACCATCGTCGAGGGCCACGGCAAGCTGGTCGGCAAGAACGTCGTCGAGGTCGACGGCAAGCGCTACACCGGCCGCAACGTCGTGCTGGCCTCCGGTTCGTACGCCAAGAGCCTGCCCGGCCTGGAGGTCGACGGCGAGCGGGTCATCACCAGCGACCACGCGCTCACCCTCGACCGGGTCCCGGCCTCGGCGATCGTGCTCGGCGGCGGCGTGATCGGCGTCGAGTTCGCCAGCGTGTGGAAGTCCTTCGGGGTGGACGTCACGATCATCGAGGCGCTCCCCCGGCTGGTCGCGGCCGAGGACGAGGAGTCCTCGAAGGCGCTGGAGCGGGCGTTCCGCAAGCGGAAGATCAACTTCAAGGTCGGCAAGCCGTTCGAGAAGGTCGAGAAGACCGACAAGGGCGTCAAGGTCACCATCGCCGGCGGTGACACCGTCGAGGCGGAGCTGCTGCTGGTCGCCGTCGGCCGCGGCCCGAACACCGCCGACCTCGGTTACGAGGAGCAGGGCGTCAAGATGGACCGCGGCTACGTGCTGACCGACGAGCGGCTGCGCACCAGCGTGCCCAACGTCTACGCGGTCGGCGACATCGTGCCCGGCCTCCAGCTCGCCCACCGGGGCTTCCAGCAGGGCATCTTCGTGGCCGAGGAGATCGCCGGCCAGAACCCGGCCGTCATCGACGAGGTCGGCATCCCGCGGGTCACCTACTCCGACCCGGAGCTGGCGTCGGTCGGCCTGACCGAGGCGAAGGCCAAGGAGCAGTACGGCGCCGACAAGGTCAAGACCTACAACTACAACCTGGGCGGCAACGGCAAGAGCCAGATCCTCAAGACGGCCGGCTTCGTCAAGCTCGTCCGGGTGGAGGACGGCCCCGTCGTCGGCGTGCACATGGTCGGCGCCCGGGTCGGCGAGATGGTCGGCGAGGCGCAGCTCATCTACAACTGGGAGGCGTACCCGGCCGAGGTGGCGCAGCTCGTGCACGCCCACCCGACGCAGAACGAGGCCCTGGGCGAGGCGCACCTGGCGCTCGCCGGCAAGCCGCTGCACGCACACGCCTGATCACGACAACCGCGGCGTCCGGCGACGGGCGATGATCCCACCAGGGGAATGAAGGAGTCTTTGAAGATGCCGGTATCGGTCACCATGCCCCGGCTCGGTGAGAGCGTCACCGAGGGCACCGTCACGCGCTGGCTCAAGCAGGAGGGCGACACCGTCGAGGTCGACGAGCCCCTGCTCGAGGTGTCGACCGACAAGGTCGACACCGAGATCCCGTCCCCGGCGGCGGGCGTGCTGAGCCGGATCGTGGTCGGCGAGGACGAGACCGCCGAGGTCGGCAGCGAGCTGGCCGTGATCGCGGGCGAGGGCGAGTCCACCGGCGGCGGCGAGACCGCCCCGCAGCAGGAGGAGCCGGCCGAGGAGGCCGCCGAGGCCGCCGAGGAGCCGCAGGCCGAGGCGGAGCAGCCGGCCGTCGAGGAGCCGCAGGAGAAGGCCGCGCCGGCGCCGTCGGGCGAGGGCACCCCGGTCAAGATGCCGGCCCTCGGCGAGAGCGTCACCGAGGGTACGGTCACCCGCTGGCTCAAGCAGGTCGGCGACACCGTCGAGGTGGACGAGCCGCTGCTGGAGGTCTCCACCGACAAGGTCGACACCGAGATCCCGTCGCCGGTGGCCGGCACGGTCCTGGAGATCAAGGTTCCCGAGGACGAGACCGCCGCGGTCGGCGCCGACCTGGCCGTGATCGGTGCCGCCGGCGCCGCCCCGGCCGAGGCCAAGCCGGAGCCGAAGCCCGAGCCGAAGGCGGAGGCCAAGCCCGAGGCCAAGCCGGAACCGAAGCCCGAGCCGAAGGCCGAGGCCAAGCCGGAGCCCAAGGTCGAGGAGCCGACCCCGGGCATGTCGTACAACGAGCCGTCGGCGGAGGCCGAGACCTCGGCGCAGCCCGCGCAGGCCGAGCAGAAGGCCGTGCCGTCGGCTGCGGCCCCGCAGCGCCCGTCGGCGCCCGCCCAGGGCGGCGAGGAGGCCGCCGGCTACGTGACCCCGCTGGTGCGCAAGCTGGCCAGCGAGCACGGCGTCGACCTCTCCTCGGTCAACGGCACCGGCGTCGGCGGCCGGATCCGCAAGCAGGACGTGCTGGAGGCGGCGGAGAAGGCGAAGGCCGCCAAGGCCGCGCCGGCCCCGGCGCAGCAGCCCGCCGCGGCGGCGGCCCCGGCCAAGCCGGCCACCAAGCCGCAGCCGAGCGCCAAGCGCGGCACGACCGAGAAGCTCCCCCGGATCCGCGCGACGATCGCCAAGCGGATGCAGCAGTCGCTGCACGAGATGGCGCAGCTGACCACCGTGGTCGAGGTGGACGTCACCAAGGTCGCCAAGCTGCGGGCGCGGGCCAAGGAGTCGTTCCAGCAGCGGCACGGCGTCAAGCTGTCGTTCCTGCCGTTCTTCGCCCTCGCGGCGGTCGAGGCGCTGCAGGCGTACCCGATCGTCAACGCCAGCATGGACCTCGACGCCGGCACGATCACCTACCCGGGCTCGGAGCACCTCGGCATCGCCGTGGACACCGAGCGGGGTCTGATGGTGCCGGTCATCCACGGCGCCGGCGACCTGAACCTGGGCGGTATCGCCAAGCGGATCGCCGACCTGGCCGAGCGCACCCGGACCAACAAGATCAGCCCGGACGAGATCGCCGGGGCGACCTTCACGCTGACCAACACCGGCAGCCGCGGCGCCCTCTTCGACACCCCGATCGTGCCGTCGCCGCAGTCGGCGATGCTCGGCACGGGTGCCGTGGTCAAGCGTCCGGTCGTGGTCAACGACCCGGAGCTGGGTGAGGTCGTCGCCGTCCGGTCGATGGTCTACCTGGCCCTGTCGTACGACCACCGGCTGATCGACGGCGCGGACGCCGCCCGCTTCCTGGTCGCGGTCAAGGAGCGGCTGGAGTCGGGCAACTTCGAGGCCGAGCTCGGCCTGTAGTCCCCGCCCCGACGGCACGAAGGGCGCCCCGGTCACCGACCGGGGCGCCCTTCGCCGTCCGGCCGCCAGACCGGCCTGCACGCCGTTCTGGTTCCCCGCCGCCCGTCCGGCCCGCCCGCCGCCTGGCTCGCCCGCCGCCCGGCCCGCCCGCCCGCCGGGCTGGCGCGATTCCGGCCCGGCGGGGACAGGGCGCTGCCAGAGTGGTTGGGTGGGTGTCATCCGGTGGCGCGAGCGGCTGGGACCGGCCGTCTCGATCGCCCCCGGCGCCCGGGTCGACCGGTTCGAGGTCTTCTTCGACCTGGTCTTCGTCTTCTCGTTCTTCATCATCACCCGCGCCACCGCCGCCAACATCTCCGGTGGCCAGCTGGTGCACGCCATGCTCGTGCTCGCCGTGCTCTGGTGGTGCTGGGTGGTGCACTGCGTGGTCGCCACCCGGGTCCGGCTCGGCGAGGGTTTCGTCCCGGTGCTGATGGTCGTCGGCATGGCCGCGCTGTTCTGCTTCGCGCTCTCCCTCCCGCAGGCGTTCAGCGACGCGACCGACGTGGCCGCCGGTCCGATGGTGGTCGCGCTCAGCTACGTGGTGATCAGGGGTGTGCACCTGGCGCTGTACTGGCACGTCGCGCAGGAGAAGCCCGGGGAGCGCCGGCTGCTGCTGAAGTACTCCCCGGAGGTCACGATCAGCACCATGCTGCTCACGGCCGCCGCGCTGATCCCGCCGCAGATCGACGACCCGGACCGGGCGGCGATGCTGCGCGACGGGCTCTGGGTCAGCGTCGTCCTGCTCCAGTACGGCATGGGCCTGGTCGCCGGTGCCTGGGGCTGGATGGTGACCTCCGCCGAGCACTGGACCGAGCGGTACGACCTCATCCTGATCATCGCCCTGGGCGAGTCGGTCATCTCCGTCGGCGTCGGCAGCAACCTGCTCGGTCAGCCGCCCACGTGGCCGGCGGTCGCCGCGGCGGTGCTCGGCATCTTCTTCACGGCCGCGCTCTGGTGGGCGCACTACGACGTGATCGCACCGGCCGCCCGGATCGCCCTGCACGCGGCCGAGGGGCGGGCCCGGGTCTCGATGGCCCGGGACGCGTACGCCTACTTCCACCTGCCGATGATCGCCGGGATCATCCTGTTCGCCCTCGGCGCCGAGGAGATCGTGCACCAGGTCGCCGATCCCGAGGTGCCGGTCGGGGACCCGACGCACGGCCCCGGCGTCCTGCTGCTGTTCGGCGGAGTCGCCTGCTACCTGTGCGCGAACATGCTGTTCCAGTGGCGCACCCTGCGCACCGTCTCGTGGACCAGGGTCGGCGCTGTGCTCCTGTTGGCCGCCACCGTTCCCGTCGGCCAGCGGCTGCCGGGGTTGGCCGCCCTCGCCCTGCTCACCGCGATCTGCATCGGGCTGGTGGCGGTCGAGGCGGTGGTCATGGCGGACTCCCGGCGCGCCCTGCGCGAGGCGGTCTTCGAGGAGAAGACCAGCCACGAGGCGCACGAGGCCGCCTGGCGCGCCCGCTGGCGCGAGCCCACCCCGGACGAGCCGTCGACATGACCTGCCGGCCCACCCGGACGTCACGCCCCTCGGCCCGCAGCGTCGCGTAGCACCTCGTAGCACGCTCGACTAGGATTACGCCGTGGCAGAGCACGCTCATCGAGAGATAACGCAGCGCGAGCTGCGCAACGACTCGGGCGCGATCATGCGGCACGTCGAGTCCGGCGAGTCCTTCGTCATCACGCGCAACGGCACCCCCGTCGGAAAGCTCGTCCCGCTCCGCCGGCGCACGTTCGTCCCGCGGGCGGAGGTGCTCGCCGCCTTCGCGACGGCCCCCGTGCTCGACGGCGAGAGGTTCCGCGCCGACATCGACTCGTCGGTCGAGCAGGACCCGTTCAGCCGTGAGTGGTGAGGCACCGGTCCGTGGCCTGATCGACACGAACGTCGTGATCCATCTCGGCGCCCTCGGTCCCGGGGACCTGCCGGACGAGATGGTGATCAGCGCCGTGACGCTCGCGGAGCTCTCCGCGGGCCCGCACCACACCGACGACCGCGCCGAACGGGCCCGGCGGACCAGCGTCCTCCAGCACGCCGAGGCCGTGTTCGAGCCGTTGCCCTTCAACGCCGAGGCCGCGCGGGCCTTCGGCCTGGTCACCAGTGCGGTCCTGGCCACGGGGCGCACCACCCGCCGCCGGCTGGCGGACCTGATGATCGCCTCCATCGCACACGCGAACGGCCTGTCGCTCTACACCACGAATCCGAGCGACTTCGTCGGGCTGGAGGAGTTGGTCACCATCCGGCCCGTCCGTCGGCCCTGACGGGGCACGTGTCCTCGCGCCTGCTGTCGTAGGCTGGCCACAGCGTCGCGGTGCACCCGGCAAGGAGACCGCCGAGGGCATGGAGGCGCGGGACCGCATGGGAAACACATGCCTGCGTTCACACCCGACGAGCGCCTGCGGGCCTTCGGCAACCAACTGATCGAGATCCACCTCTGGCTCCGCGAGGAGCTCGCCCGCCTGCGCGACGGCGTGGGCGACCCCGGCGTACGGCCGAGGGACCTGCGGACCCACTGCCTGGCCTTCTGCGCGGCGCTGACCCGGCACCACACCGGCGAGGACGCCGGGGCGTTCCGGGTGCTGGCCGAGCAGGTGCCCGAACTGGTCCCGGTGCTGCGCGAGCTTGAGGCCGACCACCACATCGTGGCCGAGGCCCTGCGCCGCGTCGAGGAACTGTCCGGCGGTGCCGCGCCACCCGACGAGGTGCGGGCGGAGCTGGACACCCTCGCCGCGCTGCTCGAGACGCACTTCGTCTACGAGGAGAAGAAGCTCGTGCGCGCGCTCAACGCGCTGACCGAGGGCAGCACCGAGGGGCTGCTCGGGGTGCCCCTCCCGCCGCCGCAGGACGGGTAGGTCTGCCGGTAGCAGAATCGCCGCCGTCGGGCTTTGTCGGCGGGTCCGGACCCGGCAGGGTGGGCGCATGGCGATCTTCTCCCTCCAGGCGGTCCCGTCCGACGGCCCGGGCTGGCTGGACCTGGCCCGGCGGGCCGAGGCGGCCGGCTTCGACGCCCTGTTCACCGCCGACCATCCGGGTTCGGCGGCGTCCCCCTTCGTCTCGCTGGCCGCCGCGGCGGCGGTGACCGAGCGGATCGGCCTGGGCTCGTACGTCTCCAACGCCGGCGTCCGCGAGCCGATGCTGCTCGCCTCGGACGTGGCCAGCCTCGACCTGCTCTCCGGCGGGCGGGCCCGGTTCGGCCTCGGCGCCGGCCACACCCCGGCCGAGTGGCTGGCGATCGGCCGGGAGCGCCCCGACGTCGCCGGACGGGTGCGCCGCTGCCTGGCCGTGGCCGAGGCCGTCCGCGCCCTGCTCGACGGCGAGGAGGTCACCGTCGACTCCCCCGACCTGGTCGTGCGGGGCGCGCGGCTGGAGGCCCCGCGCCCGGTGCAGCGGCGGATCCCGTTCACCCTCGGCACGGCGAACTCGGCGATGCTGCGCTGGGCCGGCGCGCACGCCGACGTGGTCGGGCTGTCCGGCCTGGGGCGCACGCTGCCCGACGGCCACCGGCACGACGTGCGCTGGCGCGAGGCGGACATCGAGGCGCAACTGGCCTGCGTCGCCGCCGGGGCGGCCGGGCGGGCGAAAGCGCCGGTGCTGGAGGCGCTCGTGCAGCACGTCGTCGTCACCGACGACGCCGAGGCCGCCGCCGCGCCGACCGCCGAGCGGATCGGGCTGAGCGTCGCCGAGCTGCTCGCGACGCCGTTCGTGCTGATCGGCACCGAGGACGAGATCGTCGCGGCGGTCGCCGCGCACCGACGCCGCTGGGGCGTCACCCGCTTCGTCGTACGCGAGGACGCGCTGGATGCGCTCACGCCGGTGCTGGCCCGCGTGGCCGCCACCGGCTAGGAGGCTCCCGGCAGCCGCTCGTAGAAGCGGATCTTCTCGCGGAGGTGGTCGTACTGGCGTTGGAGCAGGCGCATCTGCTCCTCGACCCGCTCCGCGTGCCGTTCCAGCAGCGCCTTCCGCTCGCCGGCGGTGTGGTCGCCCTCGCGGGCCAGCTCGGCGTAGCGGGACATCTCGGCGATCGGCATGCCGGTGTCGCGCAGGCAGCGGAACAGCACCAGCCAGCTGAGATCGTCGTCGGTGAAGATCCGCCGCCCGCCCGAGGTGCGCCCGACCCCGCTGAGCAGGCCGATCTTCTCGTAGTACCGGAGGGTGTCGAGGCTGAAGCCGCTGCGCCGCGCCGCCTCGGAGGGTGCGTACCCGCTCATTGCGGCAGCGTACTTGACCTGGAGCGCACTCCAGGTTGAACGCTGTGGGGCATGACGACGACACGAACTCTGGGTCGCAGCGGGATCGAGGTCGGCGCGCTCGGCATGGGCTGCTGGGCGATCGGCGGGCCACTGTGGGGCGACGGAGGGCAGCCGTTCGGCTGGGGCGAGGTCGACGACGACGAGTCGGTCCGCACCGTCCACGCCGCGCTGGATCTCGGGGTGACCCTCTTCGACACGGCCAGCAACTACGGTGCCGGGCACAGCGAGCGGATCCTCGGCCGGGCCCTCGCCGGGCGCCGCGACCGCGCGGTGATCGCCACCAAGTTCGGCAACCGCACCGACGAGGCGACCAGGCGGTGGACCGGCACCGACCCCAGCCCCGACTACGCGGTGTCCAGCCTGGAGGAGTCGCTGCGCCGGCTCGGCACCGACCACGTCGACCTCTACCAGCTGCACATCAACGACCTGCCGGTGCCCGCCGCGCTCGACCTCGTCGGCACGCTGGAGGACCTGGTCGCCCAGGGCAAGATCCGGGCGTACGGCTGGAGCACCGACGACCCGGCGTCGGCCGAGGCGTTCGCGGCGGCCGGGCCGCACTGCGCCGCGATCCAGCACGACCAGTCGGTGCTGCGGGACAACGCCCGGATGCTGGCGGTGTGCGATGCGGCCGACGTGGCCGCCCTCAACCGGGGGCCGCTGGCGATGGGGCTGCTCACCGGCGCGACGCGGGCCGTCGGCCGGGACGACGTGCGCGGGATGGCACCGGAGTGGCTGGTCTGGTTCACCGACGGCCGGCCGACCCCGCAGTGGACGGCCCGGGTGGAGGGGATCCGGGCGGCGCTCACCGCCGACGGCCGTACGCTCGCCCAGGGCGCGCTCGGCTGGCTGCTCGCCCGCAGTCCCCGGACGGTGCCGATCCCTGGCTGCCGGACGGTGGCCCAGGCCGAGGAGAACTTCGCCACCCTCGCCCTCGGCCCGCTGCCCGGGGACGCCTTTGCGGAGGTCGAACGACTCATGGCCGACCTCCGCCCGGCCCCGGTCCCGGCCGGGGGATGACCGCTCGGCGCATCCGCGCCGGGCCGCGTACCCGAAGATGGGGGCATGCGGATCCTCATGGCCGGCGCGTCCGGCTTCCTCGGCACCCGGCTGGTCGACCGGTTCACGGCGGACGGGCACCAGGTCACCCGGCTGGTCCGCCGGCCGCCGCGCGGCCGCGACGAGCGGCAGTGGAACCCGTCCGCCGCGCAGCTCGACCCGGCGGTGGTGGCGGAGGCGGACACGGTGGTCAACCTGGCCGGCGCGGGCGTGGGCGACAAGCGGTGGAACGACGCGTACCGCCAGCTGATCCGGTCCAGCCGGGTCGACACCACCACCACGCTGGCGATCACCATCGCCGGGCTGCCCCAGGCCGACCGGCCGAGGGCGCTGCTGAACTCCTCGGCGGTCGGCTGGTACGGCAACACCGGCGACCGGGCGGTCGAGGAGGACGCCCCGGCGGGCGAGGGCTTCCTGGCCGACGTCTGCCGGGTGTGGGAGGCGGCGACCCGGCCGGCCGAGGACGCGGGCGTACGCGTCGTGCGGCTGCGCATCGGGCTGCCGCTGCACCGCGACGGCGGGCTGCTCAAGCCGCAACTGCTGCCGTTCCGGCTGGGCATCGCCGGCCGGCTCGGCAGCGGCCGGCAGTGGCTGCCGTGGATCTCCATGGCGGACTGGCTGGACGCCGCGCGGTTCGTGCTGGACCGCGACGACCTCGTGGGGCCGGTCAACCTGGTCGGGCCGGCCCCGGTGACCAACGCCGACTTCACCCGGGAGCTGGCCCGGCAGCTGCGCCGGCCGGCGGTCGTCCCGATCCCGGCGCTGGCGTTGAAGGTGGCGCTGGGCGGCTTCGCGCACGAGGCGCTGACCAGCACCCGCGTCCTCCCGGGCCTGCTCACCGGGGCCGGCTTCACCTACCGCCACCCGACCCTGGCCACCGCCCTGCGCGCCGCCCTCACCGAGTAGCGGCGCGCAGGTGCGGGATCAGCAGCCGATCACCCAGTGGTTGGGGCCGGTCTGCTTGAGGGTGCTCGTGTAGAAGGTGTTGTAGAGGCCCATCCGCTGGTTCGAGCCGTTGGCGTAGGCGTAGCCGCCGGACTGGTAGGCGCGGCCGGCGGCGACGTGCGCGTAGTTGCTGGCCGTCACGCAGGTCGGCGCCGGGGTCGGGCTCGCGGTCGGGGAGGCGGTGGGGCTCGCCGTGGGGGAGACGGTGGGGCTCGCCGTCGGGGTGGGGCCGGGGCCCGTTCCGCCGTTCAGGCCGAAGAAGACCGCGTCGTGGTACGCCGAGCAGATGGTGTCGAGCATGTACGCGGCGGCGGTGCCGCACTGCTCGGCCCCCGGGCCCGGGTCGACCGGGGTGCCGTGGCCCATGCCGGAGACCCGGTAGAGGCGGACGTCGTTGTTGCCGTACACCTCCAGGCTGGTGTTGGCGGGCAGCGACGCGGTGCTGGTGGGGGTCTGCGAGACGCCCCGGACGTTCGTCCACTGGTCGCGCAGCTCGGTGGCGTTGGCCGGTACGACGGTGGAGTCCGAGGTGCCGTGCCAGATGGCGACCCGGGGGCGCGGGCCGGTGTGCCCGGGGTACGCGGCCCGGACCAGGTTGCCCCACTCCTGCGGGGTCTTGTTCACCCCGCTGTACTGGCAGGTGCTGGTGGAGGCGGGCGGCGAGCAGCGGTACGGCAGGCCGGCGACGACCGAGCCGGCGGCGAAGACGTCCGGGTAGGTGGCCAGCATGACCGCGCTCATTCCCCCGCCGGCGGAGAGCCCGCTGACGAACACCCGGCGGGCGTCGGTGCCGTAGTTGTTCCTGGCGTGGTCGACCATCTGCTTGATCGACAGCGCCTCGCCGGAGCCCCGGGCGATGTCCTGCTCGACGAACCAGTTAAAGCAGCTCAGCGGCTGGTTGGCGCTGGACTGCTGCGGCACGATCAGGGTGAACTTCCACTGGTCGGCGAACTTCTGCCAGCCGGAGTTGGCGAAGTAGCCGGCGGCGTTCTGGGTGCAGCCGTGCAGCAGCACGACCGCCGGGGCTCCTGCCGGCAGGTTGTCCGGCCGGTACGCGTACATGGCCAGGTTGCCGGGGTTGGAGCCGAAGTTGGTGACCTGGGTGAGGGTGGCGGCCTGGGCGGGGGCGGCGACGGTCGCCACCGCGGCGGCGGCGAGGACCATCCCGGCGACCGCGCCGGTCAGCCGGGAGAGCAGGGACGGGGAGCGGCGCACGGGGCCTCCTGGGGACGGGGTGTGAACTGGGTCACCCGCGAATTGCCGCGACGTTACGTCGATATGTCGATGCTGTGACATGGGGCACGGTCACACATTCCACGTCCGGAGGATGTGCGTCCTGACCGGCGTGCCCCGGTGCGGTTGGTAACGTCCGCTGCGTGCCGACCTCCCCGTCCCTGGCGCCTTCGCCGGCCTCGCCGCCCCGCGTCGTCCGCCACCGGCGGGCCGACCTGATCGTGGCGCTGGTCGCGCTGGCGCTCGCAGTCTGGGTGACCAGCGGGCTGTGGCAGGGCCCGAACACCCGCGCCATCACGGTCAACTCCAGCGACCAGGCGCTGTTCGAGTGGCTGCTGGCCTTCGGCGGCCACGCGGTCACCCACGGCGACAACCCGCTATTCACCTACCTGGTCAACGTCCCCGACGGGGTTAACCTCGCGGTCAACACCTCGATCACCGTGTACGCGGTGGTCTTCGCGCCGCTGACGTACCTGATCGGGCCGCCGGCCACGTTCCTGGTGATCCTCACCCTCAACCTGGCCGCCACCGCGTTCGCCTGGTACTGGCTGCTCTCGCGGCACCTGCTCCGCAGCCCGTTCGCCGCCGCCGTCGGCGGGCTGTTCATCGGCTTCTCCCCCGGCATGGTCTCGCACGCCAACGCCCACCTGAACTGGACGGCGGGCTGGCTGGTGCCGCTGCTGATCTGGCGGACCTTCGCGCTGCGCCGCTCCCGGCACCCGCTGCGCGACGGCGCGATCCTCGGCGTGCTCGTCGCCGTCGCCTTCTCCATCGCCGCCGAGGGGCTCTTCTTCACCGCGCTGGCGCTCGGCGTCTTCGTCGCCGTCTGGGCGCTGCATCCGGTGCACCGCGCCGAGGCCCGCGCCGTGCTGCCGACCTTCCTGCGCGGCCTCGGGGTGACCGCCGTCGTCGCGGGGGTGCTGCTGGCGTACCCGCTGTGGCTGCACTTCGCCGGCCCGCAGCGCTTCCACGGCACCGGCTTCGACGCGGTCATCCACTCCGAGGACGTCGTCGCGTACGGGGCGTACCCGCGCCGGTCGATCGCCGGGGAGGCGGGGCTGGGCACCCGGCTCGCGCCGAACCCGACCGAGGAGAACTCGTTTTTCGGCATCCCGCTGCTGCTGCTCGCCGTCGCCTGCTTCGTGACGCTGTGGCGCCGGGCCGACGCGGCCCGCCGGGCGACGCTCTGGGCGCTGGGCGTGACCGCCGCCGTCTTCACCGTGCTGTCGTTCGGGCCCGTGGCCAAGGTCGACGGGCGTCGCTTCGACCTGCCGATGCCGTTCGACCTGCTCGGGCACCTGCCGGTGGTGAACGCCGCCCTGCCCGCCCGGCTGGCGCTGGTCGTGGCGCCGGTGATCGGGGTGCTGCTCGCGTACGCCGTGGACCAGCTCCGCGCCGATCCGCCCCGGCGCCGACCCGCGCGGTTGGCCTGGTGGGCGGGGTTCGCGCTGGCGCTGCTGCCGCTGGTGCCGACGCCGCTGCTGACCATCGAACGCGAGCCGGTCCCGCGCTTCATCACCGCCGGGACGTGGCGGGAGCACGTCTCCCCCGGCGGGGTGCTGACCCCGGTGCCGCTGACCCTCGACGTCTACCCCGACGGCCAGCGCTGGCAGGCGTACGCGCTGGCGCACCGGCAGGGCGAGTTCGCCATCCCCTCCGGTTTCTTCCTCGGTCCCGGCGGCCCGGACGGCCGGGGGCGGATCGGCCCGCCGCCGCGCCCGTTCGGCGCGCTGGTGGACCAGGCCGGCCGGACCGGGCTCGTGCCGATCATCACCGAGGGCAGCATCCAGGAGGTCCGCGACGACCTGCGGCACTGGCGGATCGAGACGATCGTGCTGCCCGACGAGGTGCACGGGGCGAAGTGGCCGGTCGACGAGGAGGCGATCCGGCGCACCGTGACCGCGCTGCTCGGCCCACCCGAGCGGGTGGACGACGTGTGGCTGTGGCGGGTCCCGCAGGGCTGAGTCGTCGCCTCGGCAGCCGGCCCGCCGCCGGGTCCCGTCGTGAGCCGCGTCACCGATGGTGACCGGCCGGTACGGGTCTAGGCTTGGCGGCGTGACCACGACGACCTCCGGCCTCACGGCCGTCCGCGCCGGTGTCCTCGACTACCAGGCCGCCTGGGACGAGCAGCGCCGGCTGCACGAGTCGGTGGTGGCCGGCGAGCGCGGCGACACCGTGCTGCTGCTGGAGCACCCGAGCGTCTACACCGCCGGCAAGCGCACGGAGCCCTGGGACCGCCCCATGGACGGCACCCCGGTCGTCGACGTGGACCGGGGCGGCAAGATCACCTGGCACGGCCCGGGGCAGCTGGTCGGCTACCCCATCGTGCGGCTGCCCGACCCGGTCGACGTGGTCGCCTACGTCCGCCGCACCGAGCAGCTGCTGATCGACGTCTGCGCCGAGTTCGGGCTGACCGCCGGCCGGGTCGAGGGGCGCAGCGGGGTCTGGGTGCCGGAGGACGACCGGGGCCCGGCCCGCAAGGTGGCGGCCATCGGCATCCGGGTGGCCCGCGGGGTGACCCTGCACGGCTTCTCCATCAACTGCGACTGCGACCTGGGCCACTTCGACCGGATCGTGCCCTGCGGCATCCGCGACGCCGGGGTCACCTCGCTCACCGCCGAGCTGGGCCGCCCGGTCACCGTGGCCGACGTGCTGCCGGTCGTCGAGCGCCACCTGCCCACCCTCGTCACGGCCTGACCGGTGCGGATCGACCTGGTCACGATCGTCGTGGCCGAGTACGACCCGGCCATCGACTTCTTCACCGAGGTGCTCGGCTTCGAGCTGGTGGAGGACTCCCCGTCGCTGACCAACGACGGCCGGCCGAAGCGCTGGGTGGTCGTCCGCCCGCCGGGCGCGCAGACGGGGCTGCTGCTGGCCCGCGCCGACGGCGACCGGCAGGCTCGATCGGTAGGCGACCAGGTCGCCGGCCGGGTCGGCTTCTTCCTCCAGGTCGACGACTTCGACGCCGTCCACCGGCGGATGGTCGAGGCGGGCGTCGAGTTCGTGAAGCCGCCGCGCACTGAGCCGTACGGCCGGGTCGCCGTCTTCCGCGACATCGCCGGCAACCTCTGGGACCTCCTCGGCCCACCCTGACCCCACCCCACCCCACCCACCCCCGGCCCCCCACCCCCGGCTCCGGTGTCGATCATGAGGTTGGCGGCGAAGTCGATCTCCTTCAGTGCCGCCAACCTCATGATCGCCAGGTAGAGGACCCGGGGTGAGGGGGTTGGGTCAGGGGGTCAGGCGGTGGAGGTCGCGGGGGAAGGCCGTGACCTCCCGGACGTTGGCCGCGCCGGTCAGGCGGGCCACGAAGCGTTCCAGGCCGATGGCGAAACCGCCGTGCGGCGGCATGCCGTGCCGGAACGCGTCGACGTAGCCGGCGTACGGCTCGACCGGCTCGCCCCGGGCGGCGAGCGCCGCCAGGTAGTCGGCGTGCCGGTGCAGCCGCTGCCCGCCCGTCACCAGCTCCAGCCCCCGGAAGAGCAGGTCGAACCCGTTGGAGTACGCGGGCCGCGCCGGGTCCGGGTGGGTGTAGAAGGGCCGCTTCGCCATCGGGTAGCCGGTGACGAAGAGGAACTCCGAGCCGTGCTCCCGCCGCGCCCACTCGCCCAGCGCCCGCTCGTGCGCCGGGGCGAGGTCCGGCTCGTCGGCCGGCGCCCCCGCGATCCTGAGGGCCTCGGTGAAGTGCACGGCGGGGATCTCGGCCGGCACGTCCGGGGCCGACACCCCGAGGGTGGCGAGCGCGGCCCCGGCCCGCTCGCGTACCGCGTCGAGCATGCCGGCCACGGTGTGCCGCAGCACGGCCATCACGTCCCGGTGGTCGGTGACGAAGCCCAGCTCGGCGTCGAGCGAGGTGTACTGCGCCAGGTGCCGGACGGTGTCGTGCGGCTCGGCCCGGAACACCGGCCCCACCTCGTAGACCCGCTCGAAGACGCCGACCATGAGCTGCTTGTAGAACTGCGGCGACTGGGCCAGGTACGCGGGCCGGCCGAACCAGTCCAGCGCGAAGACGTTCGCCCCGCTCTCGGTCGACGAGCCGACCACCTTCGGGGTGTGGATCTCCACGAAGTCGCGGGCGTCGAGCGTGGCCCGGAACCCGGCCACCGCCGCCGCCGAGACGCGCAGCGCCGCCGCGCGGGTCGGGTGGCGCAGCGCGACGGGCGCGTGGTCGAGCTGGGTGGGCAGGCTCGCGGTGAGCGCCGGCCGGTACAGGTCGAACGGCGGCGGTACGGCGGGCGGGCCGAGCGGTCGTACCGTCGGCGCGGTCAGCTCGACCCCGGCGGGGGCCGTCGGGTTCGCGACCACCGTGCCGGTGACCTCGACGACGGTCTCCTCGGTGAGTTGCTCCACCTCGGCGCGCACGGCCGGGTCGGTGACCACCACCTGGGCGAGGCCGGCGGCGTCCCGCACGATCAGGAAGGCCACCGACTTGAGCAGCCGGCGGCGGTGCACCCAGCCGGCGATCCGGACGGGCACGCCGACATGGGCGGAGAGTTGGGTGGAAAGGATGCGTTGCACGGCGGGTACCTCCTCGATAATCGCAACGCGATCCCCGGGAGGTGTGGGCGAGCGGGAAACCTCGCGGTGCCACCACACCTTCGCCCCCGCTGGCGGGGGCCTCGTTCGTCGCCTTTTCACCGGGGCCAGCCGGGCGGGCTCTACTGGGCGGGAGCGGCCCGTCCGCGCAGTCGCGCGACACCGGCCACCCGCCGTTCTTCCCGCAGCTCAGGAGGGTCTTCGCGCGCCCGGTGCCAGACCGCCTCGCAGCAACCGGCGGCTCTCTTCAACTGGCGGGTCGGGGCGCTACTCGGCTCCGTCACAGCTCTGCCGGGCACGCTAGCACCCCCACCAGGCTCCTGTGACGGGTATTTCCCGGTCTCGGTGTCCGGCGTCACAAGACTGGTGGGGTGACGCCGGTCGCCCGCGCTACATCGACGGCGGCCGTCGGGCGTAGGCTCGGTTTTGTGACGATCGAGCACTCCGCGCCGACGACCGGCCAGGCAGCGCGCACGACGACGCCCGCCCCCGAGGGGCGGCGTCTCCTGCGGATCGAGGCGCGCAACGCCGAGACGCCGATCGAGCGCAAACCGCCGTGGATCAAGGTCAAGGCCAAGATGGGGCCGGAGTACACCCAGCTGCGCGGGCTCGTCTCGCGCGAAGGGCTGCACACCGTCTGCCAGGAGGCCGGCTGCCCCAACATCTACGAGTGCTGGGAGGACCGGGAGGCCACCTTCCTCATCGGCGGCGACCAGTGCACCCGACGCTGCGACTTCTGCCAGATCGACACCGGCAAGCCGGCCGAGTTCGACGCCGACGAGCCACGCCGGGTCGCCGAGTCGGTGGTCGCGATGGGCCTGCGCTACGCGACCATCACCGGGGTGGCCCGCGACGACCTGCCCGACGGTGGCGCCTGGCTCTACGCCGAGACCGTCCGGCAGATCCACGCCCTCCAGCCCGGCTGCGGCGTCGAACTGCTGATCCCCGACTTCAACGCGGTCCCCGAGCAGCTCGCCGAGGTCTTCGGCGCCCGGCCGGAGGTGCTCGCCCACAACGTCGAGACCGTGCCGCGGATCTTCAAGCGGATCCGGCCGGCCTTCCGCTACGAGCGGTCCCTGGACGTGATCCGGCAGGCCCGCGCCGACGGCCTGGTCACCAAGTCCAACCTGATCCTGGGCATGGGCGAGGAGCGCGCCGAGATCTCCCAGGCGCTGCGCGACCTGCACGACGCCGGGTGTGAGCTGATCACCATCACGCAGTACCTGCGCCCCACCCCCCGGCACCACCCCGTCACCCGCTGGGTCAAGCCGGAGGAGTTCGTCGAGCTGCGCGAGGAGGCCGAGGAGATCGGCTTCGCGGGCGTGATGAGCGGGCCGCTGGTGCGCTCGTCGTACCGGGCCGGGCGGCTCTACCGGCAGGCGCTGGAGGCCCGCGAGGGCCTTCCGGTCACCGCCGGCTGATCCACCCCGGCGACGCGCCGGGGTCGTTCGACCACGGGCCGGCGGTCAACTGCCATGATCGGCTGATGACCGTCGGCGTACGCCAGCGGTGGCGCGACCCGCGTCCCGCGCTCCCGCCCGACCGCCGACCCGTACTGCCGACGGTCCTCGCCGTGCTCGCCGTCGTGGCCGGGACCGGCTACCGCCTCGGCCTGCTGCTGCACGACGCGCCGCCGACCAACAGCGACGAGGCCACCATGGGGCTGGCCGCGCTGCACATCGCCCAGGGGCGGGAGTTCCCCGTCTGGTTCTACGGCCAGAACTACATGGGCACGCTGGAGGCGTACCTGGCCGCGCCGGTGTTCGCGCTGGTCGGCCCGTCGACGCTCGGGCTGCGCCTGCCCACCCTCGCCCTGTACGCGGTCTTCGTCGTGCTCGCCTGGCGGCTGACGCTGCGGCTGACCGGGGACCACTGGTTCGCCCTGCTCGTCGTGGCGCTGCTGGCGCTGGGCTCGGACCGGGTGGTGAAGAACCAGCTCATCGCCGGAGGCGGGTACCCGGAGATGAACGCGGCCGGGGTGGCGCTCGCCGTGCTGGCGTACGACCTGGCGGCCGGCCGGCCGGGGCGCCGACTGCCGCGCTGGGCGGCGTGGGGCTTCCTGGCCGGGCTGATGGTCTGGGTGGACCCGCTGGTGCTGCCGTACGTGGCGGCGACCGGCGCGGTGCTTCTCGCGTACGGCCGGCGGGAGCTGCGCGGCCGGGCCGGTGCGCTGCTCGGTGCCGCCGCGCTCGTCGGGGCCGGGCCGTTGCTGGCGCACAGCCTGGCGGCGGGGCGCAACCCGATCGCGGCGGTGCTCGCCGCCGGAGGCTCCGGGCAGCCCGCCGACTGGGCGGACCGACTGTACGGAGGGCTGGTGCTCGGCCCGCCCCTGGGCATGGGCTTCTGCTCCCCGAGCCACTGCACGCCCGGCCAGTTGTGGTGGGCGGTCGCCCTCCCGCTGCTGCTGTTCGCGGCCGCCCTCTCGGCCTGGCGCGCGCTACGCCCACCCGTCGGGGATCTTGGACAGTTACCGTTCAGGGCCGACGACAACTGTCCAAGATCCATCGTGGCGACGGGCGGGGCGGTCCGGCTCGCCCTGGTGGTCGCCGCCGTCGCGACGCTCGCCGTCTACACCGTCAGCAGCGCCGCGGGCCGTACCCCGGTAGAAAGCTCCCGGTACCTGTCCTGCCTGCTCATCTCCGTTCCGGTCCTGCTCTGGCCGCTCTGGTCGGCCGCCCGCCGCGCGCTCCGACCCCGCACGGCCGGAACGCTCACGGCCGGCACGGGCACGGCGGGGCCAGGCCTGGCAGGGGCGGACACGGCGGGGCCAGGCCTGGCAGGGGCGGACACGGCCGGGCCAGGCCTGGCAGGGGCGGACACGGCCGGGCCAGGCCTGGCAGGGGCGGACACGGCCAGCACGGTCAAAGCCGAACGGCCAGGCCTGGCCGGGACGGTCACGGCCGGGGCAGGCATTGCCGGGGCGGACGGTGTCCGGACGCGCGGTGGCGCCGGAGCGGGGGCGCGGTGGCGGGGCATGACGGGTATCGCGGCGGCCATGGTGCTCGCGGCCACGCTGGGCACCGCCGCCGTAGCCACCGCCGGCGCGGTCGACGCCGCGCCGGCCGCCCGCGCCGCCGAGGCGCGGCACGCCGAACTGGTCGCCGCGCTGCGCCAGCGGGAAGTCCGGCACGTGTACGGCGGCTACTGGACCTGCAACCGGCTCGCCTTCGCCACCCGCGAGGACGTGCTCTGCGCGGTCGTCGACGACGACCTGCGCCCGGGACACGACCGGTACCTGCCGTACCGCCGGGCGGTGCGGCAGGCGGCGGCGCCGGGCTGGGTCGCGCCGGCCGGCTCACCGCTGGCGGCCCGCCTGGACGAGCGCCGGCACGCCGACCCGGCGGCGCTCGACCTGGTCACCGTCCCCGGCTGGCGGATCTACCTGCCCCGCCCCTGACCGGCTCCTTCGCTCCTGGTCCCACGCCCCACCCGGCCGGTCACCCGACCGGTCGCCCCCGACTGTCGCCCGCCGGGCGACCGGTCAGCGGGGCGTGGTGGGAGCGCCGAGCAGGCCGAGGCGGTGGGCCAATGCGGCGGCCTCGACCCGGTTGCTCACGTCGAGCTTGGCGATGATCCGGGAGACGTGCACGCTGGCCGTCTTCGGCGAGATGAAGAGCCGCTCGGCGATGCGGCTGTTGCTGTGGCCCTCGGCGACCAGCCGCAGCACCTCCCGCTCGCGCAGGGTGAGCAGGTCCGCGCCGGGACGCCCCCGGGTCGCCCCGCGCAGGCCGACCCGGCGGGCCAGGGTGGCGGCCTGCGCCGCGAGCGGTGCCGCGCCCAGCCCGTCGGCGATCGCGGCGGCCTCGGCGACCGCCGCCGCCACCTCGTCCCGCTCCCCCGCCGCGGCCGCCGACTCGGCGAGCGACAGCAGCGCCCGCCCGAGGGGGTACGGCTGCCCGTCGGTGCGCCACGCGGCGACCGCCGTACGCCACGCCGCAAGAGTCTCGCCGCCGACGGCCAGGAGGGCCGCCACCTGGGCGGCATGCGCCCGCTCGGCCGGGTGGCGGGCCGGCAGGCCGGCGGCGAGTGCGGACACCGCGCCGGCCAGTTCGGCGTCCCCGGTCCGCTCGGCGGTCCGGGCGACGGCGCTGAGCACCGGCCAGCCCTCCCGGGGAAGCTGCGGCAGGCGCTCGTCGGCCAGCGCGGCGTGTGCCGCGCGCACCGCGCCGGCCGGGTCGTCGGCCGCCAGCGCCGCCTCGATCCGCAGCTCCCGCAGCGGCAGCCGGTGGTTCGGCCACAGGTAGGGCCGGGCCAGGAAGGCCAGGGCGCGGTCCACCAGTTCCTCGGCGGTGGGGTGGGCCCGGGCCAGCCGCAGCCCGGCGCGGAGCTGGAGCCAGTGCAGGCCGGACACGCCCGGCAGGTCGATCCGGGCCGCCTCCGCGCAGGCGGCGTCGGCCTCGTCCCAGCGGCCCAGGGCGATCAGCGCCTCGGCCTGGTTCGACAGCAGGTACGCGCCGGTGGAGCGGCTGACGCCGACCCGGCGCGCCTCGGTCGCCCCGGCGGCGGCCGCGTCGGCCGACTCGGCGTACCGGCCCAGCTCGAACAGCACGTCGGAGAGGTGGACAAGCGCGCTCACCAGCGCCGGCGCCGAGCCGGCGGCGCGGGCCCGGTCCTCGGCCAGGCGCAGCCCGGCCAGGCGGCGCTCGGGTGACGGCTCGGTACGGCAGAGGATGGCGATCCGGGTCGGCAGCAGCTCCAGGTCGTCGCCGAGCGCCTCCACCGCCTGCGCCGCCTCGGCCGCGAGCGTCCCGGCCTGCTCGGGGTCGAGCCGGAACAGCTGCGCCGCGATGTCGGCGAGCAGCCGGACCCGTTCCGGCCCGTCCGGCGCCCCGCTGGACAGCCGGTACGCCTCCCGCAGCTCGGCCGCGCCGTCGCTCTTGCCGAGCATGGCGAGCATCCGGCCGCGCCGGTCCAGCAGCCGCGCGGCGCGCAGCGGCTCCGCCTCGACGTCCACCTCGGCCAGGGCGGCCCGGGTGAGGGTGAGCGCACGCTGGTAGTCACCGGCGGTGGTGGCGGCGGCGATGGTCTCCTCCAGCACCGCGAGGTGGTCCATGTCGAGCCGGTCGGCCGCGTCGGGCACCAGCTCCCACAGCTCCAGCACCCGTTCCAGCAGCCGGCTCTGCTCCGCGTACGCGTACCGGTCGGCGGCGGCGCGCGCCGCGGTGCGGGCGGTCACCAGGGCCCGGGGGTGGTCGTGCGCGGCGTACCAGTGGTGGGCCGTCTCGGCGGGAGCACGGCCGGCGGCGACCAGGTGTGGCTGGGCCTCGATGGCCGCCGCCCAGCGGGCGTGCAGCCGGGCGTGCTCGCCGGGCAGCAGCTCGTCGTGGACGGCCTCGCGGACCAGCGCGTGCCGGAACTCGTAGTCGCCCTCCGGGTCGGCCACCACGAGCTGGGCGGCGACGGCGGCGCGCAGCGCGTCCTCCAGCTCCGGCTCGGGCAGCCCGGCGACCTCGGCGAGCAGTTGGTGGGCGAACCGGGTGCCGCCGGCGGCGGCCATCCGCAGCACCCGCTGGGCGGCGTCGGGCAGCCGGTCCACCCGGGCCAGCAGCAGGTCGCGCAGCGTCTCGGGCAGCGTGCCGCAGCCGACCGGGCCGCCGGCCGCGGCCAGCTCCTCGATGAAGAACGGGTTGCCCTGGGTGCGCTGGTGGATGTCGTCGACCGCGCGGGCGAGCGGCTCGGCGCCGAGCAGGTCCGCCAGGATCGCCCCGGTGCCGTCCCGGTCGAGGCGGCCCAGCTCGATCCGCTCGACACCACGGGCCCGGTCCAGCTCGGCGAGGAAGGGCCGCAGCGGGTGACCACGGTGCAGCTCGTCGGTGCGGTAGGTGCAGACCAGCAGCAGCCGGGCGGTGCGGGCGGCGCGCACGAGGAAGGCGATCAGGTCGCGGGTGGACCGGTCGGCCCAGTGCAGGTCCTCGATCACCAGCACCAGGGGCTGCCCGGCGGCGAGCCGCTGGAACAGCTCGGCGACCAGGTCGAACAGGTAACCGCGCGGGGCGTCCGGGACGAGTGCGACAGCGGGCGCGGCGACGCCGGCCGGCCCCCGGGCGAGCTCCGGCAGGAGGCGGGCGAACTCGGCCTCGTACCCGTCGAAGACGCCGGGGCCGTCGCGGCGCAGCACCGCCCGCAGCGCGGCGGCGAACGGCGCGAAGGGCAGCCCGGCCTCCCCGAGTTCGAGGCACTGGCCGACCAGCAGCCGCGCGCCGGCCTCGGTGGCCGACTTGCCGAACTCCTCCAGCAGCCGGGTCTTGCCCACCCCGGCCTCGCCGCCGACCAGGACCGTGGTCGGTTCCCCGGCGCGGGCCCGGCCCAGGGCGTCGCGCAGGGCCACGATCTCCCGCTGACGGCCCACGAGGACGGTGCTGGCGGCGCGTACGGTCACGGCTCCGAGCATGCCACGGCCCTCGCCGCCGCCGGCTCCGCTGACCGGCCGGTCAGCGTAAGGCACCCGGCGCGGGTCGCGGGCCGGCCGATCGGCACGCCCGGCCCGCCGCTGGCCGGCCCCCGCGCCGTCGTCCTGTTCGCGGCCGGCCCGCACGGCGTCGGCCCGTCGACCGTCGGCGCGCACGGCGTCGTCCTGTCGGCGGTCGGCCCGCACGGCGTCGGCCCCCGGCGGGTCCGTGGCGACCGCCGGGGGCGCGGGGCCGCTCACCGACGCGCGTCGCCGGCGCGTCCCGGGTGATGCCGGCGACTGAGCCAGTCGCGCGTGGTGCGGCGCGGCAGGGCCCGGGCGAGCCGGTCGACCGCGGCCTCGGCGTGCAGCTCGGCGGCGTGCGTACGGTGGATCGAGAGGATGAAGTCTGCGTCGTTGCCGAACATCTGGGGGCTCCCTGCGGTCGTCTTCGGCTGTCGACTCCGACTCTGCGCGCGAAGGTCCCCCGGGGGCATGGGTGCGCCGCCCGATCTTCGCCCGCCTGCCCTCCTTACTCCCGCCCTTCGGCGGCGGTACGGCGGCGTAAGGTACTCAGCCCGGCCGCGGACAACGCGACGTGCGGCGACCACTAGACTCTGCGACATGGCAAAGCCCCAGGAGAAGGTCTCGTTCGGCCAGCGGCTGAAGCAGATCGGGATGGTGTTCAAGTTCACCGCCAAGCAGGACCGGTGGTTCGCGCCGTTGGCCGCCGCCGCGGTGCTGATCCCGCTCGCGCTCACCGTGGTCGCGGTCCTGATCTGGGGCTGGTTCTGGCTGCCGCTGGGCATCCTGTTCGCCCTGCTCTGCCTGCTGATCGTGCTCAACCTGCGGTCCAACAAGGCGATGATGAACGCCGCCGAGGGGCAGCCCGGCGCGGCGGCCCAGATCATGGAGAGCATGCGGGGCGACTGGCGGGTCACCCCGGCGGTCAGCTCCACCACGCAGATGGACATGGTCCACCTGGTCATCGGCCGGCCCGGGGTGATCCTGCTGGCGGAGGGCAACCCGCAGCGGGTGCGCGGGCTGCTCGGCCAGGAGAAGCGGCGGCTGGCGAAGGTGATCGGCTCCGCCCCGCTCTTCGACTACGTGATCGGCCAGGAGGAGGGCGAGCTGCCGATCCGCAAGCTGCGGATGACGCTGATGCGGCTGCCGCGCAGCCTCAGCGGCAAGGACGTCAACTCGCTGGACAAGCGGCTCAAGGCGCTCACCGCCCGCCCGCAGATGCCCAAGGGCGCGATCCCGAAGAACATGCGACCCGCGCGGGGCGCGTTCCGCCAGACGCGCGGTCGCTGACCTCCGACGCGTACGCGAAGAGCCGGGCCCGTGCGCAGGGCCCGGCTCTTGCCGTCTGTCAGGGGCGGGGGGCGTCGGTGACGACGGAGCCCGCCAGGCGGTCGTGCAGGCCGCGACGGTGGCCGTCCATCAGCAGGGCCGGGACGACCAGGGCGAGCAGCAGGCCGCGCAGCAGGGCCCGGGCCACCCCGATGCGACCGCCGTCGGCCCAGGCGACGCAGCGGATCTTCGTGATGAACATGCCCGGCGTCTGCGCGAAGAGCCCGAGGAAGAAGCCGTACTCGACGATCAGCACCAGCACGGGCGCCCACCCGTCGTGGACCGGGTCGGCGAAACCACCGGCGACGAGCAGGCAGAGCACCCAGTCGATCACCAGCGCGCCGAACCGGCGCCCCAGGCTGGGCGGGGTGAAGGCGGGGTCCGTCGCGGGCGGTACGGGGCGATCATGCGGCTTGGTCACAACGGTCAAGGGTATCCAGGGCGTACGGACGGATCGGGGACGGTCGCCCGCACCCGGGCAGCAAAAAGGGGCGAAAGCGATCAAGTGTCAATAGAATGGCACAGCCGGGGGTGTCCCGTCGCGCGGTCCGGCCCGCCCGAGCGGCGCGGATGACGCTCCGCGAGGGACGTAACACGGCAGAAACACTCAAGACATGGCCGGGCAACCGCGCGGCCATAGCGTCGCCAAGAGCCTAGCCACCCGTGGACGTGCCAGGAGGACGTGTGTTCGCCAATCCCGAGGAACTCCTGCGATACCTCAAGAACGAGGACGTGAAGTTCGTCGACGTACGTTTCTGTGACCTGCCCGGCGTGATGCAGCACTTCAACCTGCCGGTCGAGTCTGTCGACGATGCCTTCTTCACCGAGGGCCTGGCCTTCGACGGTTCGTCGATCCGCGGTTTCCAGGCGATCCACGAGTCGGACATGCTCCTGCTCCCGGACGTCGCCACCGCCTTCATCGACCCCTTCCGGGCGCAGAAGACCCTCGCGCTCAACTTCTTCATCCACGACCCGTTCACCCGCGAGGCCTACAGCCGGGACCCGCGCAACGTGGCGAAGAAGGCCGAGGCCTACCTGGCCGCCAGCGGCATCGCCGACACCGCGTACTTCGGCGCGGAGGCGGAGTTCTACATCTTCGACTCCATCCGCCACGAGACCTCGGCGCACCAGTCGTTCTACTACATCGACTCGATCGAGGGCGCCTGGAACACCGGCCGCGAGGAGCCGGGCGGCAACCGCGGCTACAAGACCGCCTACAAGGGCGGCTACTTCCCGGTGCCGCCGGTCGACCACCTCGCCGACCTGCGTGACAGCATCGTGCGCCGGCTGGTCGACAGCGGGTTCACCGTGGAGCGCTCGCACCACGAGGTGGGCACCGCCGGCCAGTCCGAGATCAACTACCGGTTCTCGACGCTGCTGCACGCCGCCGACCAGCTCCAGCTCTTCAAGTACATCGTGAAGAACGAGACCTGGGCCAACGGCAAGACCGCGACGTTCATGCCGAAGCCGCTCTTCGGCGACAACGGTTCCGGCATGCACACGCACCAGAGCCTGTGGCTGAACGGCGAGCCGCTGTTCTACGACGAGACCGGCTACGCCGGCCTGTCGGACATGGCCCGCTGGTACATCGGCGGCCTGCTGCACCACGCCCCGTCGCTGCTGGCCTTCACCAACCCGACGGTCAACTCGTACCGCCGGCTGGTGCCGGGCTTCGAGGCGCCGGTCAACCTGGTCTACTCGCAGCGCAACCGCTCCGCCTGCACCCGCATCCCGGTGACCGGCAGCAACCCGAAGGCCAAGCGCGTCGAGTTCCGCGTGCCGGACCCGTCGGCCAACGTCTACCTGGCCTTCTCGGCGATGATGATGGCCGGCCTGGACGGCATCAAGAGCAAGATCGAGCCGCCGGCGCCGATCGACAAGGACCTCTACGACCTGCCGCCGGAGGAGTGGGGCGACGTCAAGCAGGTGCCGGGCTCGCTGTCGGCGGTGCTCGACTCGCTGGAGGCCGACCACGACTACCTGCTCGACGGTGGCGTCTTCACGCCCGACCTGATCTCGACCTGGATCGAGTGGAAGCGGGCCAACGAGGTCGACCCGGTGCGCCTGCGCCCGACCCCGCACGAGTTCGCCATGTACTTCGACTGCTGACGCACCTCGACTGCTGACGCGGCAGAAGAACCACAGGAAGGCCCCGGGTCCGCCCGGGGCCTTTCCGTCTGTCCGCCTACCGCAACCGACCCACCGCCGGGCGGCGCGGCCGGGACCGTTTCTCCGCGCGGCGTGTAACGGACACCGGCATACCTTCGTGTCCGTTATATTGCGGGACGTGGACACACCGCTGCGCGAACCCACCTTCCTGATCCTCACCGCGTTGGCCGGCCAGCCGATGCACGGCTACGGCCTGATCCGCGAGGTCACCGCCCTCTCCGACGGGCGCGTGTCGCTGCGGCCGGGCACCCTCTACGGCGCGCTCGACCGGCTGGTCGACGCCGGCCTGGTGGAGGTCGACCGCGAGGAGGTGGTGGACGGCCGGCTGCGCCGCTACTACCGCCTCTCCCCCACCGGCGACGCCACGCTGACCGCCGAGACCGAGCGCATGCGCCGCAACGTCGAGGCGGCCACCGCCCGTCTGCGCGCCCGCGCGACCCGGCCGCTCGCCCCGCGTACCGCTGGGGGGTTGGCATGAGCGGGCTGGAGCGGCGCTACCACCGCCTGCTGCGCGCCTACCCGGCCGACTACCGCCGGGCGCGCGGCGCGGAGATCGTCGGCACGTACCTCGACCTGGCCGGCCCGGAGCGGCGCTGGCCCTCGCCCGCGGACGCCGCGGACCTGCTGCGCGGCGGCCTCCGCCAGCGGCTGCGGGCCGCCGGGGCCGCCGACCTGATCCCGGGCGTACGCCTCGCCGCCGTCCTCGCCTTCTTCACCGCGACCGCCCTGGCGGCGGTCTGGTCGGTGCTGGAACTGCATCCGCCGCGAGCGGAGTGGGGCGTGCCGAGCGCCGGGCCGTTCGTCTCGCTGGGGATCGGCGTGTGGGCCGCCTGGCTGCTCGCCGCGGTGGTGCACGCGGTGGCGCCGGGTCGCTGGACCCGCCGTGCCGTGGCTCTCGCCCTGCTGTTCACCCTCGCGGTCGTGCCTGTCGCCGCCCTCGCCGGCCTGCCCCGACCGCCGCTGTTGGTGCTGCTGCCGCAGATCGGGCTGGGGCTGGTGGCGCTGGGCCTGCCCGCACGGCTGCCGGCGCGGCTCCGGGCGGCGCCCCTGCTCGCCGTCGGCGCCGCCGGCCTCGCGGGTGTCAACCTGCTGCCCCGCAACGACATCGTCGGCCACTACGGCAGCTACTACTACGGCTGGACCGCGGAACAGATTCTGCCCGGCACCGCCGTGGTGCTGCTCGTGGTGGTGCTGCTGCTCGGCACGGGGCTCGCCCTGCGGGCCGACCAGCGGGGCGGCTGGGCGCTGCTGGTGCTGCTGACCCCGGTGGGCCTGCTGTCGCTGCACATCCTGGCCGGAGCGGCGGACGGCCTGCTGAATGGTGCGCCCCGGCCGGGCTGGTCCGCGCTCACCGCGACGGCTGTCGTGGTCGGCCTGGCCGGCCCCGCGCTGCTGCCGCTGACGATCGCCCTGCGCAAGCGCCGGCGCGGACCCAGCCCGGTCGCGACCGGCGACCGCTGCCCGACCTGCGGGCGCACCGCCGAGCGGACCCCTTAGCCGAGCGGCAACGGCACCTGCGGTGGCGAGTGGAACGCCACGGCTGTCATCGGAGGGTTTTGACAACCATGGCGTTCCACCCGCCACCGCCTCGGCGGTCGATCAGCGGAGGGCCGCCTCCCATGCCTCAACGTGGGCGTCGAGGTGGTCGGCGGTCGCCAGCCAGTACGGGCCGTCCTCCGCCCAGATCCGGGCCCACGGCTCGCGCCGCTGCTCCGCGCCCTCGCGCAGCAGGTCGTACATGGCCCGGGCGCGACGACCCAGCAGAGCGGCCAGGGTCGGGCGGGACGCCTCGTCCAGGCGGTAGCCGTCGGCGAAGGCGCGCAGCCGGGCCGCCGACTCGGCCACCGGCCGGTCCGGGCGCAGGCCGGCCATGCTCTGCGCGGCGTACGCGACGTCCCAGAGCCGGGAGCCCGGCGCGGCGGCGTCCCAGTCGATCAGCACCCAGCCCCGGTCCGCCCTAATCAGGTTCCAGGGCGCCACGTCGTTGTGGCACACGAGTTCCTCCCGGTCCGGCGGAATGAGCCGCTGCCACGCCGCCCCGGGCGGCGGGACGAACCCGGCCAGCGCCTCGTGCAGCTCGGCCAGCATCCGGCCGATCGTGAAAAGGTCCTCCGCCGGGTACGTGCCCGACGCCGCGCCGACCTCGCCGGGGACGTACTCCAGCACCTGCCGGCCCCGCGCGTCCCGGCCCAGCGGTCGGGGAGCCCCGGAGAACCCCACCGCGTGCAGGTGCTCCAGCAGGGCGTCCACCGCGTCGCTCCAGGGGCCGACCGGGCGGCGCACGGTGTCGCCGACGCGCACCACGCCGGCGGTGGCGTTGCCCGGCAACGGTTCCTCGGCTGCGCTCATCCCACGATCATGGGCCCACCGGCCGAAGCACACCGCACGGCCCCGCCGGCCGAAGCACGCGGCACGGACCCGCAGGCCGAAGCACACCGGCCCCGCCGGCCGAAGCACGCCGCGCGGCCCCACCGGCCGGAACGCGCGCACGAACCCGCCCGGCAGGGGCGGCGCCGCACGGCCCCGCCACCGCCTACTGCGGCCCCGCCGGCCGGAACGGGCTCCTCAGCCCGGACGCGCACCGGTGCGGCGCAGCCGGAGCAGGCCCCACACCGCCAGCCCGAGCGCCAGCGCGGTCATCGCCAGCGCGCCCGGGGCCTTGGTGAACCGGGCCAGGTTGGTGCCGTCGGGCAGGGCGAGGAAGGCCGCCGCCGCACAGGGCGCCACGAACCAGGTGGTCCGCCTCGCGGCGACCGCGAGCAGCGCCAGCGGCCAGGTGGCGTACCAGGGATGGAAGACCGGGGCCAGCACGACCGTGGCGGCCAGCGCCAGGCCGGCGCCGAGCAGGGCGGCCCGGGGGCGGGCGGCGTCCAGGCGGGCCACCCGCTGCCGGACGTCGTTGAGGCGGCGCAGCCCCGACCAGGCCCGCCACCACAGCGCCGCCACCAGCACCGCGAGCAGCAGCAGCGCCGCCGCGCGGGTCACCGGCACGGCGCCCGGCTCCCGGCCGGCGAGCCCGCCCGCGTAGTCGACGACGAAGCCCACCGCCGTGGGCGGGGACGTCCACTGCTCGGAGTCCCCGCTGCGGGTCAGCCCGCCCACCCAGCCCAGCCCGAGGCCGGACAGCAGCGAGGTGACCGCCACCGCGCCGAGCACCCCGCCGGCCAGCCAGCCGGCGTCGCGCAGCAGCGCCCGGACGGTGTGGCGGCCGCGCACCGCCGCGAGCGCCGCGAACGGGAGCACCACCACGGCGGTCGCCTTCACGGTCACCGCCAGCCCGAGCAGCGCCCCGGCCAGCAGCAGCGGCCCCGGACGGCCGGGGCGGCGGAGGAGCACCAGCAGGCCCAGCATCAGCAGGCCGAGCATCACCGCGTCGTTGTGCGCGCCGGCGATCAGGTGCACCCCGACCAGCGGGCTGGCCAGCGCGAGCCAGGCCGCCCGGCGGGTGGGCACGCCGGCGGCCCGGGCCAGCCCGAGCAGGCAGAGGGCGGCCAGCAGCACCCCGGCGACCGCGAACAGCCGGAACGCCACGATCGCGCCCACCAGGCCGCCGCCGAGGGTCACCGCGAGCGCGGCGAGCAGCACGAAGAACGGCCCGTACGGCGCGGGCGTGTCCCGCCAGATCGGCGCGACCGACTCCACCCAGGGACAGCCGGCCTCGGCGACGCCGGTGGCGTACGGGTCGACGCCGTGCGCGTACGCCCAGCCCTGGCAGGCGTAGGAGTAGACGTCCCGGCTGCCCAGCGGCGGGGCGGCCAGCAGCGGCAGCGCCCACAGCCCGGCGGTCAGGTACGCCCAGCGCGTCGACGGCGCGCCCCGGCGCAGCGCCCACCAGGCGCCGACCAGCAGGGCGGTGCCGACGAGCCACAGCGCGACGGTCGCGGTGGCCGGGACCGGGACCGGGGCGGCCCACGTCCCCCCGCCGGGGCCCGGAACACCGGTGGCCCGGGGCAGCGCGCCGCCGAGCCAGCCGGCGACGGTCAGCAGCACCGCCCCGGCCAGACCGGCGTGGCGGGCGGACCGGGCGGCACCGGGCGACGACGGCGGAGGCCGGAGTGGCGGGCCCTCGGGCGGCGGCGGGAGTCCGGGCGGCGGCGGGGTGCCGGGCGGGACCGGCGAAGCGCCGGGAGCGGTCACCGGCGTCCCTCTCCTCAGTCCACGGCGGCCGGCCGACGGGCCGCCCGGGCCGACCGTACCAAGCGGACCACCACCACGATCACGAACAGCGTCATCAGCGGCGCCCCGACGGTCTTGGTGTACCGGGGCAGCCCCGTGCCGTCGGCGAGCACCAGGAACGACGAGACGATCGCGACGACCGCGAACCACCCGGTGCGCCGGGCCGTGGCCGCGAGCACCGCCAGCGGCCACGTCCAGTACCAGGGGTGGAAGAGCGGGGCGAGCGCGACGGTGGCGGCCAGTGCCAGGCCGGCGTGCCAGATCGGCTCCCGGGTGCGGGCCCGCCACCACAGCCAGAGCAGCACCAGCGCCAGCGCCGCCATGCCGATCCCCCGGGTGGCCGGCAGCGGGTCGCCGTGCCAGCCGAACGGCGCGGCGAGGTAGGCGACGGTCTGCCCCACCGCCGTCGGCGGCGAGGTCCAGGCGATCACCAGGCCGCCCTGCTCCAGCCCGGTCACCCAGCCGAAGCCGAGGCCGGTGGCGAGGGTCGCGCCGACCACGGCGGCGACCGCCCCGCCGACCACCCACCCGCCGTCGCGCATCAGCGCCCTGATCGAGTACGCCCCGACGATCGCGGCCAGCGCCGCGAACGGCACCACGACCAGCGCGGTCACCTTGATCGCGACGGCGAGGCCGAGCAGCACTCCCCCGCCGAGCAGCGGCCCGGGGCGGCCCGGCCGGGACACCACCACGGCCAGCCCGGCGACGAGCAGCCCCACCATCAGCGCGTCGTTGTGCGCCCCCGAGACCAGGTGCACCCCGATCAGCGGCGAGCCCAGCGCCAGCCAGACCGCCCGGCCGGCCGGTACGCCGCAGCGGCGGGCCAGCACCGGCAGGCAGGCCGCGGTCAGCCCCACTCCGGCCAGGGCGAGCAGCCGGAACAGCACGATGCTGCCGACCAGCGACCCGGTCGCCTTCACCACCGCCCCGGCGAGCAGCACGAACAGGGGACCGTACGGCGCCGAGGTGTCCCGCCAGATGTAGGAGATGGTGTCCAGCCACGGGCACGGCAGCGCCGAGACACCCTGCTCGTACGGGTTGAGACCGGCGGAGTAGCTGGCCCCCTGGCAGGCGTACGCGTACACGTCCCGGCTGCCCAGCGGCGGCGTGAGGAGCAGCGGCAGCAGCCAGAGCCCGACGGTGACCAGCGCCCAGCGGGTCGACGGCACGCGGTCGCGCAGCGCCCACCAGGCGTACGCCATCGCGCCCGTGCCGACCGCCCAGGTGGCGATGATCAGCGGGCCGTACGGACCCTGCCAGATGCTGACCGGGGTGGGGCGCAGATCGCCGTCGGGGAACGCGCCGCCGAGAAATGCGGCCACGGCGAGCAGCGTCGAGCCGGCGAGGCCGAGCCAGCGCGCGAGGTGGTGAGGCACGCCCGACATGCTGCCAGTACGGTGGTCGCGGTACGGAGGTGGGCATGCGGCGCAGTCGGGTGGTGGCGGTGGCCGCCGTCTCCGCCGTGCTCCTCGGCGTGGCCCACGTCGCCCTCCCGCCGACCGGCTCCGACCTCGCCGCGCAGGTCGCGCGCGCCGACTTCTTCGCCGCGCACGGCCTCGCCCCAGTGGACCTGCGCTGGTACGGCGGCGTGCAGCAGTTCGGCTACAGCCTGCTCTCGCAGCCGGTGATGGCGCTGCTCGGGGTGCGGGTCACCGGCGCGCTGGCCCTGGTGGCGGCGGCGACCGCGTTCGCGGCGCTGCTGGTGCGTACCGGGGTGCCCCGCCCGCTGCTCGGCAGCCTCGTCGGGGTGCTCACCATCGCCGGCAACCTGGTCTCGGGCCGGGTGACGTACGGCCTCGGGGTGGCCTTCGGCCTCGGCGCGCTGCTCGCCCTCACCCTCGGCCCGGCGGCCCCCACGGAGGCCCGGCCGGCTGGACCGCCCGGCGCGGGCCCGCACGGGCGGGCGGGGCGCCGGCGGCTCGTTCGGCTCGGGTTGGCGGCGGCCGGTGCGCTGCTGGCCTCGGCGACGAGCCCGGTCGCGGGCCTCTTCGTCGGCCTGGCCGGGGCGGCGCTCCTGCTGACCCGCCGGTACGCCGACGGGCTGGTGCTCGGTGTCGCCGCCGCGCTGCCGCTCGGGCTGACCGCCCTGCTCTTCGGTGACGGCGGCTGGATGAACATCAGCCGCACCGACACGGTCCGCGCCGTGCTGACCAGCCTGCTCGTGGCCGCGCTCGTGGGCTACCGGCCGGTGCGGGTCGGGGCGTTGCTCTCGGCGGCCGGGGTGCTGGCGGCGGCGCTGGTGCACACCCCGGTCGGGCTGAACGCCACCCGGCTGGCCGTCATGTTCGCGCTGCCCCTGCTGGCCGCCGCCGCCCGCCCCCCGGCCCGGCCGACCGCGTGGCTCGGCCGGTTGACGGCGTGGCTCGGCCGGACCGGCGCGTCGTCCGCCGCGCGGCCCGCCGGGACCATGCGGACCGGAGTCGCGGGCGGCATGCGGGTCCGGGGTGGCGTCGCGCTGGCCGCGCTGCTGGCGGCGGTGTGCTGGTGGCAGCCGCCGGTGCCCCCCGCCGACCTGCGCAGCGTCGACGACCCGACCAGCCGGGCGGCCTACTTCGCGCCGCTGCGGGCGTTCCTCGACGGGCAGCGGCTCACCGGCCGGGTGGAGGTGCCGCCGACCCGCAACTACTGGGAGGCGGCGAGGTTGGGCGAGGTGCCCCTGGCCCGGGGCTGGCTGCGGCAGGCCGACATCGACCGCAACCCGCTCTTCTTCACCACCGTGCCGGGGGCCGCGGGCACCGGGGTGCCACTGACCGCCGCGAGCTACCGGGACTGGCTCACCGACAACGCGGTGCAGTTCGTCGCGGTGCCGGACGCCCCGCTGTCCTGGGTGGGGCGGGCCGAGGCCGAGCTGGTCGCGGGCGGGCTGCCCTACCTGACGCCCGTCTGGTCCGGCCCGCACTGGCGGGTCTGGGCGGTGACGGACCCGGCCCCGATCGTCGGGGCGCCGGCCGAGCTGGTCGCGCACGACGGCGCCTCGGTGACGTTCCGGGCGCCGGCCGCCGGCACGGTGCCGGTCCGGGTGCGGCACAGCCGCTGGCTGACCGCCTCGGGCGGGGCCACGGTCGCCGCCGCCGGCGACTGGACGGCGGTGACCGTGCCGCGCGCCGGGCAGTACCGGCTCGGCAGCTGACCAGTCACCCACCTGCACCACCGGGGACGGCGGCCCACCTTTTGCCGATCCGGCAACATTCTTTGCTCCCACGCCGCCGCCGCGTCACGATCGACGTGGCAGGTACGCAGGCAGCGCAGCAGGAGGACGAGACGTGCACCACGACGCGACGACCGGCGGGCATCGGCACGACGACACCAGGGCGGCCACCGGACACGACGGGCGGCACCCGGACGTGGACGAGGAGACCGCGCGGTTCTGGGAGGAGCACTACGGGCGGCACGAGCGGGTCTGGAGCGGCCGGGCGAACCCGATCCTGGTCGACGTCGCCGGCTCGCTGCCGGCCGGCACCGCGCTGGACCTCGGCTGCGGTGAGGGCGGCGACGCGGTCTGGCTGGCCGGGCGGGGCTGGCGGGTGACCGCCGTCGACGTCTCCGAGACCGCCCTCGCCCGGGCGGCCGAGGAGGCGACCGCCGCCGGGGTCGCCTCCCGCATCGAGTTCCGCCGGCACGACCTCACCCGGACCTTCCCGCCCGGCGGGTACGACCTGGTCTCCGCGCAGTTCCTCCAGTCGCCGCTGGAGTTCCCCCGGGCGGAGCTGCTGCGGTCGGCGGCCCGGGCCGTGGCCCCCGGCGGCCGGCTGCTCGTCGTCGAGCACGGCGAGGCCCCGCCGTGGGGGCGGCACGACCACGCGCACGCCCGCTTCTCCACCCCGCAGGAGACCCTGGCCGCGCTCGACCTCGACCCCGACCGGTGGGACACCGAGCGGCTCGACGCCCCGCGCCGGCAGGCCACCGGCCCGAACGGCGAGACCGGCGAGCTGGTCGACCACGTGGTGCTGGTGCACCGCCGCGTCTGAGCTCCGCGCCGGCGGCGGGACCCGGCCCACCCCGCCCCGGAGCCGACCGGCGGGGCGAGCGCCCCGACCCGGTCGGGCCCGCTCGGCCGGGCGGCGGGCTCAGGAGTCGAGCACCCGTTCCATCGCTGCCCGGGAGCGGCGGCCGGTGCGCAGGTACTCGTCGAGGAACTCGCCGGGGTCGTCCCGGCCGAGCAGCCGGACCACCCCGGCAAGCTCGACGCCGTGCCGGGGCAGCTGGTCGCCCTCCCGGCCGCGGACCAGCATCAGCGCGTTGCGGACCTGCGCGGCCAGCGTCCAGCCGGCCGCCATCTCGACGGCGTCCGTCGGATCGACCAGGCCCGCGTCCCGGGCCGCCGCGAGGGCGTCGAGCGTACGCGTGCCGCGCAGCGCCGGGATCGCCCCCGCGTGTCGGAGCTGGAGCAACTGCACGGCCCACTCGACGTCGGCGAGGCCACCCCGGCCGAGCTTGGTGTGGGTGGTCGGGTCGGCGCCCCGGGGCAGCCGCTCGTGCTCCACCCGCGCCTTGATCCGGCGGATCTCCACCACCTGCTCGCGGGTCAGCCCCTCCGCCGGGTAGCGCACCGGGTCGACCATCGCCGCGAACTCGGCGCCGAGGTCGGCGTCGCCGCAGACGAACCGGGCGCGCAGCAGCGCCTGCGCCTCCCACACCTTCGACCAGCGGGCGTAGTACTGCGCGTAGGCGGCGAGGCTGCGCACCAGCGGACCCTGCCGGCCCTCCGGACGCAGGTCGGCGTCGACGCCGAGCGGCGGGTCGGGCGCGGGCATGCCGAGCAGCCGGCGCAGCTCCTCGGCGATCGCACGGGCGGCGCCGGCCGCGCCGTCGCCCGCACCGGCCGGCGCGTCGTAGACGAAGAGCACGTCGGCGTCGGAGAGGTAGTTCGACTCGTACCCGCCGAGCCGGCCCATGCCGATGACGGCGAAGCGCAGCCCCGGCACGGGCGGCTGGGCCGCGCGGGCGGCCCGCAGCGCGGCGGCCAGGGTGGCGTCCGTGACGTCCGCCAGGGCGGTGCCGACGGCGGTCACGTCGGCCAGGCCCAGCGCCGCGCGCCCGCCGTCGGGTCGGGGCGGCGACGGGGCCAGCGAGCCGGCCCGGCTCAGCAGGTCGGCGCAGGCGATCCGGACCAGTTCCCGGCGGCGCAGCGCGCGGATGGCCCGGGTGGCCTCGACCGGGTCGGCGTGCCGGGCCGCGGCGGCGGCGAAGCCCTCGCAGAGGACCGCGCTGGGCCGGGGGGTCAGTTCGCTCTCCTCGGCCAGCAGCCGCAGCGCCTCCGGCTCGCGGGCCAGCAGGTCGGCGGCGTACCGGGAGGAGGAGAGCACCCGGGCCAGCCGGCGGGCCACCGGCCCGGAGTCGCGCAGCAGGCGCAGGTACCAGGGGGTGCTACCGAGCTTGTCGGAGACCTGCCGGTAGTTGAGCAGGCCGCGGTCCGGCTCGGGGGCGTCGGCGAACTCGCTGAGCAGCACCGGCAGCAGGGTGCGCTGGATGGCGGCGGTGCGGCTCACCCCGCCGGTGAGGGCCTGGAGGTGACGCAGCGCCCCGGCCGGGTCGGCGAAGCCGAGGATCTCCAGCCGGTGCCGGGCCGCCTCGGGGGTCAGCCGCAGCCCGTCGGCCGGCACCCGGGCCACCGACTCCAGCAGCGGCCGGTAGAGCAGCTTGGCGTGCAGGCGGCGTACCTCGGCGGCGTGGGTGACCCACTCGGCGCGGAACTCCTCGACGGCGCTGCGGCCCGGCGTGGCGGTGTGGCCCAGCGCGGCGGCCAGCCAGCGCAGCGCGGCCGGCTCGGTCGGCACGGTGTGGGTGCGGCGCAGGCCCTGGAGCTGGAGGCGGTGCTCGACGCCGCGCAGGAAGCGGTAGCCGCGCAGCAGCGCCTCGCCGTCGGCCCGGCCGACGTAGCCGCCGGCGACCAGCGCGCGCAGCGCCGGGATGGTGCCGGGCACCCGCAGCGACTCGTCGCCCCGGCCGTGCACCAGTTGCAGCAGCTGCACGGCGAACTCGATGTCGCGCAATCCACCAGGGCCGCGCTTGATCTCGCGCTCCAGCTCCTTCGGCGGGATGTTGTCGATGATCTTGCGCCGCATGGCGCGCACGTCCTCGACCGCCTCGGGCCGCTCGGCGGCCCGCCACACCAGCGGGGCGAGCTGGTCGATCCACTCCCGGCCCAGCGTCAGGTCGCCGGCCGCCGGCCGCGCCTTGAGCAGCGCCTGGAACTCCCAGGTGCGCGCCCAGCGCCGGTAGTAGGCGAGGTGGCTGGCCAGCGTCCGCACCAGCGGCCCCCGGTTGCCCTCCGGACGCAGGGCCGCGTCGACCGGCCAGGCGACCAGCCCGCAGACGTGGATCAGCCGGGTGGCGACCGTGGTGGCCGCGGCCAGGTCGTCGTCCTCGGCGGCCACGAAGATCACGTCGACGTCGGAGACGTAGTTCAGCTCGTCGCCGCCGCACTTGCCCATCGCCACGACGGCGAGCCGGGGCCGGGGGGTGCCCTCCGGCAGCTCGCCGACCGCGATCTCGTACGCCGCCGCCAGGGTCGCGTCGGCCAGCGCGGAGAGCGCGGCCATGGTCTGCTCCAGGCCCCGGCCGCCGGTCAGGTCGGCCGCCGCGATCCGCAACAGCGCCAGCCGGTACGCCCTGCGCAGCACCGCCACCGGCTGCCCGTCGCCGGACAGGTCGAGCCGTCCCTCGGCGGTCGGCGCCAGCCCGTCCGGGGCGGTGCGCAGGGCCGGCCACTGATCGGAGTTGGCGACCAGGTGGTCGCCGAGCGCGGAGGAGGCGCCGAGGACGGCGACCAGCCGCCGGCGCAGGCCGGGATCGTCGGCGAGCGCCGCCAGCAGCGCCGACGCGGCCTGCTCCGGGGCGGTGCGGCGCTCGGCCTCGACCGGCCTCCCGGGGCGGGCCTCTCCCCTGGCGGCCGTGCGGCGGCCCGTGGCGGGGCCGGTGCCGCTCGCCGCGGTGCGGCGCTCGGCCTCGACGATGCGGTGCAGCTGGCGCAGCGCCAGGTCCGGATCGGCGGCCCGGGAGAGCGCGGCGAGCAGCTCCGCCGCGCGGTCGTCGGTGGGTTCCTGCACGTCCGGCCGCCACAGCCCCAGCCCGTCCGGGCCGAGCAGGTCGGCGGCACGGGTGGCGCCGGCACCGCCGTCGGTGCCGAAGCCGTAGCGGGCGAGCCGTCCCGCGGCCCTGACCGGCCGGCTCATCACTGCCCGAGCAGGGGCAGGCTGCGACGGGACGCGGCGTCGTCCAGCTCGCCTAGGGCCAGCGCGGCGAACCGGGCCGCGAACGGCTGCCAGACCTCCTCGACGTCGACCATCACGTCGTGGCAGGCCGCCACCACCAGGTCGGGGTCGTAACCCAGCTCGGCCAGCAGCCTCGAGTCGGCGGCCCAGTCGGCGATCATTGCGGTGTCGCACTCGATGTGGAACTGCAACCCCCAGGCCCGGTCGCCGAGGCGGAACGCCTGGTGGGGGTAGCGGGTGGAGGCCGCCAGCAGGGTGGCGCCGCGGGGCAGCTCGGTGATCTCGTCGGAGTGCCACTGGAACACGTCGGGGATCAGCGGGACGTAACGGAACAGCGGGTCGGTGTCGGCGGCGTCCCGCTTGCCGACCACGCAGGGGCCGACCTCCGGGCCGCTCGGGCTGCGCACGACCTCGCCGGCGTGCGCGGTGGCCAGCAACTGCGCGCCGAGGCAGATGCCCAGGGTCGGCACCCGGTGCCGGACGGCCTTGCGCAGCAGCCCCTCCACCGCCGGGAGCCAGGGCGCGGCCGGCGACCCGTCCGGCAGCGGGTACGGCGGCAGCCCGCCGCCGAGCACCACCAGCGCGGCGTACCCCTCCAGGTCGGCGGGGATCTCGTCACCGGCGTGGGCGCGGACCACCCACAGGTCGAGGCCCGCCTCGGTCAGCCACTCACCCAGCCGGCGGACGTCGTCGGTCGGGTCATTTTCGATCACCAACGCGGTAGCCACGACGTCGAGGCTAGCCGGTGGCCCGGACCGACCCCGGAACGCCTCCACCGGCGCGGCGGCGACGGGTGACCCGGTGCGTGCCCGCCGCCGCACGTACGCGACTAGGCTCTGCCGCTGTGTCCGACCCCGCCCGCACGACTCCCGCCACCGCCGTACGACCGCCGGCGCTGCGCCCCGGCGACACGGTGATGCTGGTGTCGCCGTCCGGGCCGACCCGGCCGGAACGGGTGGCCCGGGGCGTCGAGCTGCTCACCGGCTGGGGACTGCGGCCGGTGCTGGCGCCGAACGCGTACGCCCGGCAGGGCTACCTCGCCGGCGCGGACGAACTGCGCGCCGCCGACCTGAACGCCGCGTTCGCCGATCCCGAGGTGCGCGGGGTGATCTGCACCCGGGGCGGCTACGGCGCGCAGCGGATCGTCGACGCGATCGACATGGCCGCCGTACGCCGCGACCCGAAGGTGGTCGCCGGGTTCTCCGACATCACGGCATTGCAGTTCGCCCTCTGGCGGGGCGCCCGGCTGGCCGGCGTGCACGGCCCGGGGGCGGCCTGGCTGGACGAGCGCACGCCGCTGCGCTCGGCCGAGTCGCTGCACGCCGCCCTGATGACCACCGAGCCGGTCGCGGTGAGCGCCGTCGCCGAGGAGGAGACCTTCGCGGTACGCGTGCCCGGCCGGGCCACCGGCCCGCTGCTGGGCGGCAACCTCTGCCTGGTCGTGGCGTCGCTGGGCACCCCGGACATGCCGGACCTGACCGGCGCGATCCTGCTCGTCGAGGACGTCCAGGAGCCGCCCTACAAGGTCGACCGGATGCTCACCCAGCTCCGCCGCGCCGGTGCCCTCGACGGGCTGGCGGGGGTCGCGGTGGGCCAGTTCACCGACTGCGCGGACGGCTGGTCGGTCGGCGTCGCCGACGTGCTCTCCGAGCGCCTCGGCGACCTCGGGGTGCCCGTCCTCGGCGGCCTCCCGATCGGTCACGGCCCCGGCCAGCTCACCGTCCCCGTGGGCACCGAGGCCACCCTCGACACGGAAACCGGCACCCTAACGGTCACCCCCGCCGTCCGCTGACCCCTGCACTCCGTCCCGCGCCCCCCGTGCCCCCCGCGCCCCGCGCCCCGCGTGCCCGCGTGCCCGCGTGCCCCGGGCGATCATGGGGTTGGCGGCAGCGATACCGACATTCCGCACCGCCAACCTCATGATCACCGGGGTCAAGGCCCCCCCGGGCCGGGGTCAGGGGCCGGGGGTCAGGTGGGCGAGGGCGCCCGTTTCCAGGGCGGCCCAGACCGTGGCGTCCGGGGCGACCGTGAGGCCGTGGGGTTCGGAGGCCGGGGTCGGCAGGTCGTGGGTGGTGATCGCGCCGCCCGGGGCGACGTGGCCGATGCGGTTGCCGCCCCACTCGGTGTACCAGCAGCCGCCGGCCGGGTCGGCGACGATCGCGTGCGGCCGGGCGGACCGGTCCGGCAGCGGGTACTCGGTGATCCGCCCGTCCGGGGTGATCCGGCCGAGCTGACCGGCGCCGATCTCGACGAACCAGAGCGCCCCGTCGACGCCGGCGGTGATGCCGACCGGCGCGGCCCCCTCGGTCGGCAGCGCGTGCAGGGTCACCGCGCCGTCCATGCCGATCCGGCCCACCGCGTTCGCCTGGTTGAGCGTGAACCAGACGGCCTCGTCCGGCCCGGCGGCGACCATCGAGGCGAAGCCGCCGCTCACCGGCAGCGGGAACCGCGTCTGCTCCCCGTCGACGGTCACCCGGCCGATCGCGTCGGCGCTCATGGCCGCGTACCAGAGGGCGCCGTCGGGACCGGCGGCGATGCCGCAGGGGCCGGTCCCGGCCGGAAGCTCGACGGCGCTCAGCTCGCCGTCGGTGGTGATCCGGCCGATCCGGTCGTCGCCGGAGCGGGTGAACCAGAGGGCGCCGTCGGGGCCCGGCGTGATGATCAGCGGTCGGCTGTCGGCCGCCACCGACCAGGTGCGCAGCTCGCCGCCCGCGTCCACCCGGGCGATGCCGCCGGCGTGAACCAGCGTCAGCCAGAGCGCGCCGTCGGGGCCGACCGTTATGCCGTACGGGCCGCCGCCCGCCCCGGTCAGCGGGACTTCCCTGATCTTCACGGACGTCGTCACGAGGGTCACCTTCCGTCACCTGCTCCGCCCCGGCGGGGCCCTGCCGACCGCATACCCTCGCCGCCCGCGCACGCCGATGCAACCCGTTTGTCCGGTCGGGCGGCCCGGATTGCCAGCTCGCTGACAGGGTCGCCACGGCATCCCCTCAGTCCTGCCGGTCACTGTCGGTGAGGTCATCGCACCACCCATCGACGAGCTGGAGGACGACATGCCCCGCACCACGAGGAAGAAGCACCTGCTGGCCGGGCTGGCCGCGGCCGGCGTACTCGGCGTGGGCCTCGCCGCCCCGACGGTCGCGTTCGCCGCGGACGGCGACACCCCGACGCCGGGCGCCAGCACCGGCGCCGCCGAGGACGGCGACCGCCAGCAGCAGCGGGCCGACCGGCAGGCGGAGTTCGCCGAGAAGCTGGCCGCGGAGCTGGGCGTCGACACCGACAAGGTGACGGCCGCGCTGGAGAAGCTGCGCGCGGAGCACAAGCCGGCCGACCGGCCCGAGAAGGGCGACCGGCCCGGCAAGGGCGACCCCGCCGACCGGCAGGCCGCGATGAAGGAGCGCCTGGCGCAGGCCGTCGAGGACGGCAAGCTCACCCAGGAGCAGGCCGACGCCGTCACCGCCGCCGCCGAGGCAGGCGTCCTGCCCGGCCCGGGCGGCCGGGGCGGCCACGGGGGACCGGCCGGCAAGTGACGTACGCCGTCCGCCCCGGCGACCCGGCCGGGGCGGACGGCGCCACCGCCCGCGGTGGCGGCCGGGCCCTTCCTGGCCGTGCCGTCGTCCGCGTCGGGCTGGGACGTCGACCGTCAGGCGTACGTCGACGGCACCACCGGCGGACGGCGCGGCCGGTCAGGCGGCGCGGCCGGTCAGGCGGCGCGGCCGGTCAGGCGGCGCGGCCGGTCAGGCGGCGCGGCCGGCGAGGCTCAGGCCCCCGGCGGCGGGGCGTAGACGCCGAAGTGGTTGCCGGCCGGGTCGGCCAGGTGGGCGAAGGTGAGCCCGTTGTCGTTGGACTTCGGCGGCACCAGCACCTTGCCGCCCGCCGCCTCCGCCCGCCGGACGGCGTCGGCCACGTCGGCCACCTGCACGTAGAAGATCGCGTAGTTCGGGCTCGCCCCGCCGGTGTCCCGGACCGCCCCCTGAATGGATCCCTCCGGTCCCGGCTCCGCCACCCGGTACGACGCCTCCGGCGTCCCCTGCTCGCTGAACGCCCAGCCGAACAGGTCGGTGTAAAAGCGCCCGGTCTCCTCCGGCCGGTCGGTGCCGACCTCGAACCAGTTGACCCCGCTGCTGATCGTGGACATGTGTCGCCTCCCGTTCGCACGCCGGCCGTCCGGCCGGCGCCGTCAGGAGTCAGCCTCCGCCCCGTCCGCGACACCGTCCTGTCGGTGTTTCCGACGGAACCGACCGTTACCCGGTCGGTTCGGTGAGCGGACGCAACCGGTCGACCAGGTCGGGGCGGCGGGAACCGTGCCGGGTGTGGAAGCTCTCCACCTCGGCCACCGACACGGGATACCGCCGCACGCCCGCCTCGTAGGTGCGGGCCACCAGCTCTGCGGTGTCGATGCTCAGCCAGTCGAGCCGACGGCCGCCGGCGGCGGCGAACCACTGCGCGCCGGCGATCAGGCCGTCGACCTGCTCACCGAGCCCGAGGTCGGTCTGCGGGTCGCGGCCGAGGAAGGCAAGGACGCAGCGGGCCGCCGACGTCAGCAGGGAGCCGACGATCGTCGCGTCCCGTTGGAGACGACGCAGCACATCGACGACGAACTCGCCGGACAACTCGTGGTCGGTCGAGATCCGATCCAGTACGAACCTCGCCACCGGCGGCTGCGGTACTTCGTCCTCCTCGTCCACCGTGGCCAGCAGGCGTTCGTAGGCCCGTTCCCGCTGCGGAACCTTCGCGCCGAGGATCGGAAGGACCGACACCTCGAGCAGGAGCCGGGCTTCCGAGCGGTCGCCGTCCGCGAACGTCCAGAAGCCGTCGAGCGTATCGAGCGGATCGCCCAGCGGTCCCAGCGCGTGCAGCGCCGTGTCGAGGTCCGGGTCGCACTCGAAGTGCGCGGTCCGGGCGAGCCGGGCAAAGTCGGTTTCGGTCGTCAGGTAGTAGCTCGCCGCGTCCTCCGCGGGGCTGTCGTCCTTGGAGCCAACGATGAACCAGCAAGGATCGTCCGCCGGCGGCGGTGACTCGTCCCGGCCTTCCCCGAGAGAGAGGACGAGATCCCGTCGGGTCCCGGTCCACGTCCGGCTGACCCGCACGACGCTCAGGAGGCTGTCGTACTCGCCGTGGTTGAGCTGGGAACGCCAGAAGAGAGCCTGTCGGTTCCACCCGGACACCCCGTCGCCGCTGTCCGGATGGAGTTGGGCCCCCCGCAGCTGCCCGCTCGCGGCGAGCAGCAGCACGAGCAGGTTCACGCCGTACACCGCGTGGCGTGCCGGAACCGACAACTGCCGAGGCTCATACGACTCGAAGTGCCGAGCCGGTCGCCGACCAGGCGCCGCCCGGAACAGCCGCAGCAGCATGTCGACCAGGGCGTCCCGCCGGCTTTCCCCCCACGACGTCAGGATCTCGACAAGGAAGGCGACGATCGGGGTGCGTCCGGTCAGTGTCGCGAAGGACAGCAGGGCGTGGAGCGGGTCGTCGTCCGGCGGCGTGGCTCCCAGCAGGGCGCTCGCCTCCCGGGCCGCCAGGTCGTCCAGCACCAGCGCGGTCGTCCGGGCGATCAGGAACTCACCGAAGGTGGCGTGCAGGAACTCGTAGGTGCTGGCCCGGGTCTCGTCTCGCATCGCCTGTGAGCGGTGCACGAAGAAGAAGCGGCCCAGGACGATCTCGGCAGGTCGCAGCGGGGTACGCAGGTGTCCGTCGGTCGCGACGGCCGCCGGACGGCTGCCCAGGAACGGCAGCGCGGCGAGATCCGACTCGAAGTCGTTCTCGGTGACCCACTGGACGCCCCGGTTGAACATGCCGAACGCCACGATCGACAACCTGCGCAGCTCGTCCTCCGTCGCCCGGTCCAGGTCCCGCTCGGACAGGCCGGGCCGGTGCTTCATGACCTCCCGGCGGGCGAAGCTGCGCAGCAGGCGCTCGTAGAGCTCGCCCCGGCGCAGCTCGCCGGCCGATCGCAGGTCGTTGCCCTCGGCGTCGTAGAGCGCCAGCATCAGCAGCAACAGCGGCTGTTCGGCCAGCTCACGGTGGGCCAGCACCGTCGCCGGCTCCAGCGGCTGCACGCCGAGCGCGCGGAACGCCCCGTCGTTGACCCGGTTCCAGGTGGCAGTCCAGGCCCGTACCCGCTCGCCGTCGAACGGCTCCAGCCGGACCGCCACCGTGCCGGGCGGCGGCTGCGCCCGGTCCGCGACGCTGGTGCGGCTGGTCACCAGCACCGCCACCGGCCGCCCCTGGTCGGCCTCGCGCCGCTGGAAGGCCGCCACCCGGCGCAGGTAGTCGGTCTGGTTGACCCCGGTGGCCTGGAGCAGCTCGTCGAAGCCGTCGAGCAGCACGACCGGCAGCGCGTCACGGGCCGACCTGGACAGGCCGGGCCAGTCCACCCGCTCGCCGGTGTCGTTGCGGACCGCCTGCTCGATCTGGTCCTGGAGCTCCCCGGCGGCGTAGACGTCCCGCAGCACCACCCGCACCACCATGAAGTCGGCGGCCGGCAGCTGCGCGGCGAGGACCCGGGTCAGCACCGACTTGCCGGAGCCCGGCTGGCCGAGCACCAGCAGCGGGGCGCGGGTGGCGTTCGGCGAGGTGAGGTGCACGACCAGGGACTGCCACAGGTCGTCACGCAGCCTCCGCCCGTCCCACCACGCCTCGTCACTCGGTCGCGCGTGGGCGGGCAACTCCTCGATCCGACACAGCGGTGGCACGTACGCCTGGCCGAGCGTCGGCACCGTGAGCCCGGTCGGCACGTCCCCGGACGAGATGATGGGCCGTCCCAACTCGCCCGTGTACGCCGCGGCGAGCGCCGCCCGGCGGTCGTCGGGCGGGCGTCCCGTGGAGAGGGCGAGAAGGGTCCGCCGCATCTCGTCCAGCCCCACCGAGAGGGCACGGACCTGCGTCCGGGTCGCCTCGTGCTCGTACAGACCGATCCAGAACGACACCTCGACGAAGTCCACCGCAAGCTGGGTCAGCAGATCGCGGTGCCGGTCGACGGCGGCGCGGGGCAGCCCGAGCAGTCCCTCCTCCGTCGCCTGCCGCCGCCACCCGTCGGCGGCCTCCCACACCGCCAGGCCGCGCAGGAGGTGCAGCAGCCGGCCGACGAGACCGTCGTAGTAGGCGACCAGGGCATGACGGAACGCGGGATAGGGCAGTTGCGGACCGGGCAGCGGCGCCGCGGTGGCAAAGAACGCGTCGGTGAGGGCCGCCTCGTGCACCGCTCCTGAGCCGGCCAACGACAACTGCTCGGCCTTGCTGATCCGGGCGCTCGCCACGTCGAAGGGCAGGTCGATCTCGCCCAGCACCTCGAAGAAGGCGGTCACCGCGACGACGGCGTGCGCCGCCTCCAGGCGCTGCGTGCGGCCGTACCGGGACAGCCCGGAGCGCTTCTCGGACACGCCGCGCACCAGTTCGTGGCCGAGCCGGACGAACTCCGCCTTCGCGTCGAAGATGCCCAACGCGTCCGGCGCGCCGGCTGCGGAGGCACCGAGCAGCGACCAGCCGGTCAGCTTGTCGAACCAGTCGACGAGCTTGCTCTTCTCCCCGCCCAACAGGCGTACGGCGTCGGCGTAGCTGAGCGCGTCGGGCACGTGGTGACCTCCTGCGGAACATACGGAAGAGACAGCATGCCGTGCACGGGAGGGCCGCGCTGTCCCGTGTCAGACCAGGCTGAGCCGGCGGACCCGCTCCGTGGGGATGTCGATGTCGTCGGCGGCCAGCTCGCGCTCCGGCACCCGCTCGGCCAGGGCGGTGACCGAGGTGATCCGGTCGACGCGGAAGGCCCGGATGCCGTCGCGCAGCCGGCACCAGCCCAGCAGATACCAGTGCCGGGGGTTGCCGAGGTAGCCCAGCGGCTCCACGTCACGCAGCGAGCCGGCGCCCGCGCGGTCGGCGTAGCGGATGCGCAGCACGCGCCGCGCGCGCACCGCGTCGGCGACGGCGGCCGGGACGGGCGTCACCGGCCCGTCGCCGATCAGGTGCACCCGGGCGGCGAGCCGGTGCGCCTCGGCGGCGTCGGCGGCGGGCATCACGGACATCAGCTTGCGCAGGGCGGTGCCGGCCGCGGCGGCGAACGGGGTGCCGCGCATCCGGTGCAGGGCCACCGCCATGGCGACCGCCTCGACGGGGGTGAGGTTGACCGGCGGCAGGGTGCGTGCCCGGTCGAGCGCGTAGCCGCCGGTGCGGCCCGGCTCGGCCCAGATCGGCACACCCGACTCCTGGAGGGCGCCGATGTCCCGCTCGATGGTGCGGGTGCTCACCTCGAAGCGGTCGGCGAGCCAGCGGGCGCTGCGCGGCCGTGGCGACACGGCGCGCAGCTCCTCGACCAGGGCGTAGAGACGGTCCGTCCGGTTCACCCCCGCAACCTACGACGGGGGTGTGACGGAGCGGCTCAGGCGATGCAGGCGCAGACGATCAGCGCGGCGCCGAAGTGCGTGGCGGCGCTGACCCGCGCCGCCGGGTGCGGCTCGTCCGAGCAGATGATCTCGCCGAGCTTGCCGGGGGTGAGCAGGTCCAGCACGAAGAACGCCAGCGCCATGATGACCAGCCCGACCAGGCCGAAGACGAGGGTCGAGGCGAGGCCCTTGGCGAAGTCGCTGTAGCTGGTCAGGATCGCGGTGAACACGATCCCGGCGATGCCGAGCTGGTTGGCGGCGAGCAGCAGCGCGGCGTTGCCGTTGCGCCGCACCCAGATCAGCTCCCGCAACCTGCCCGGGGTGAGCATGTCGACCAGCCCGAACCCGGCCGCCATCAGGGCCACCCCGACGACCCCGAACACCACGCTCTGCCAGGCTCCGCTGAGCAGGTCTTCCAGCACCGACTGCCTCCCGAACTCTGCGCCCGGCGGGGATGCCGGCGCGGTGACCGAGACGATAGCGGCATCGCGCCAGCGGCGGGAGCCCGCTCCGGCGGCGGGAGGACGGACCTACAGCGACAGGTAGCGCTGCCGCTCGTAGGGGGTGACCTCGCGGCGGTACTGCTCCCACTCGGCCCGCTTGTTGCGCAGGAAGAAGTCGAAGACGTGCTCGCCGAGCACCTCGGCGACCAGTTCGGAGCCGGCCATCACGTCGATCGCCTCGGACAGGTTCTCCGGCAGCGGCTCGTAGCCCATCGCCCGCCGCTCGGCGCTGGTCAGCGACCACACGTCGTCCTCGGCGCCCGGCGGCAGCTCGTAGCCCTCCTCGATGCCCTTCATCCCGGCGCCGAGCAGCACCGCGAAGGCGAGGTAGGGGTTGGCCGCCGAGTCCGGCGAGCGGACCTCCACCCGGGCCGAGTTCGGCTTGCCGTAGGCGGGGACCCGGACCAGCGCGGACCGGTTCAGGTGACCCCAGCAGACGTACGCGGGACTCTCGGTGACCCGGTCCGGCAACGCCTGCGGGAACAGCCGCTTGTAGGAGTTGACCCACTGGTTGGTGACGGCCGTGTACTCCCGGGCGTGCACCAGCAGCCCGGCGATGAACGCCCGGGCCACCTTGGACAGCTTCATCGGGTCGCCGGCGTCGTGGAACGCGTTGCGCTCCCCCTCGAACAGCGACAGGTGGGTGTGCATGCCGCTGCCCGGCTGGTCGGTGAACGGCTTGGGCATGAAGGTGGCCTGCACGCCGGTGGAGAGCGCCACCTCCTTGACCACGTGCCGGAAGGTCATGATGTTGTCGGCCGTGGTGAGCGCGTCGGCGTAGCGCAGGTCGATCTCCTGCTGGCCGGGGGCCACCTCGTGGTGGCTGAACTCCACGGAGATGCCGATCCGCTCCAGCGCCAGCACGGCCTGCCGGCGGAAGTCGCGGGCCACGGCGTGCGTGGTGTGCTCGAAGTAGCCGCCGGTGTCGACCGGGATCGGCACCGAGCCGTCCAGCGGGCCGTTCTCCAGCAGGAAGAACTCGATCTCGGGGTGGGTGTAGAAGGTGAAGCCCTTCTCGGCGGCCTTCGACAGCGCCCGGCGCAGCACGTGCCGCGGGTCGGCCCAGGACGGACCGCCGTCGGGGAGCAGGATGTCGCAGAACATCCGGGCGCTCTCGCCGCTGACCCCGCCCTCGAACGGGAAGACCTGGAAGGTCGTCGGGTCGGGCATGGCCACCATGTCGGACTCGAAGACCCGGGCGAAGCCCTCGATCGCCGAGCCGTCGAACCCGATGCCCTCCTCGAAGGCCGCCTCCAGCTCGGCGGGGGCCACCGACACGCTCTTGAGCGTGCCCAGCACGTCGGTGAACCACAGCCGGACGAACCGGATGTCCCGCTCTTCCAGCGTACGGAGGACGAACTCCTGCTGACGGTCCACTTCCACCCCTCGCGACACCTTGCGCACCTGCGACCGGGGGTCGACCCGGCCTGACCGACCAGTCTCCACCGGCCTCGTTACGCCGACGTTACGCGACCGGCCGGCGGGCGTCCCGCCCTGTCCCGTGCCTCCCGTGATCTCGCCCCGCCCCGCGTGTCGGGCCCGCACGGCTGGGGCAAGATGAGGACATGCCCACCCTGCGTCTCGCCCTGTGCCAGGTCAACCCGACCGTCGGCGACCTCGCTGGCAACTCCGGCCTGGTCCGTGACTGGACCCGCCGGGCCGCCGACAGCGGCGCCCAGATCGTCGCGTTCCCGGAGATGATGCTGACCGGCTATCCGGTCGAGGACCTGGTCTTCCGCCGGTCCTTCGTCGCCGCGTCGAAGGCCGCGCTGGAACGCCTCGCCGCCGATCTCGACGCCGACGGGTTGGGCGCGCTGCCGGTGCTGGTCGGTTACCTGGACGCCGACGGCCCGCCGCAGGTGAGCGGCGACGCGGAGCCCGGTCGCGGCGCCCGCAACGCGGCGGCCCTGCTGCACCACGGTCGCATCGTCGCCACCTACTTCAAGCACCACCTGCCCAACTACGGCGTCTTCGACGAGGACCGCTATTTCGTCTCCGGCGACGCGCTGACCGTCGTCCGCGTCGGCGGGGTGGACGTGGCGCTGACCATCTGCGAGGACCTGTGGCAGGCCGGCGGTCCGTTCGCCGCCGCCCGCCAGGCCGGGGTCGGCCTGGTCCTCTGCGTCAACGGCTCGCCGTACGAGCTGAACAAGGACGACGTCCGGCTGCCGCTGGTCCAGCGCCGCGCCGCCGAGGCCGGGGCGATGATCGCGTACGTCAACATGGTCGGCGGGCAGGACGAGCTGGTCTTCGAGGGCGACTCGATGATCGTGGGCGCCGACGGCGCGCTGCTCGCCCGGGCCCCGCAGTTCGTCGAGCACCTGCTGGTGCACGACGTGGAGCTGCCCGCCGCCGGCGGGCCGGCCGGACCGGAGCAGGTGCTGGCGGACGGGATGCGCGTGGTGCGGGCCGAGGCCGGGGACATCCCGCCGACGCCCGACGGGCCGGCCGCCACCGGCGGCACGATCGCCCCGGTGGCCGACGAGGCCGAGGTGTGGCAGGCGCTCGTGCTGGGCCTGCGCGACTACGTCAACAAGAACCGGTTCCCCTCGGTGGTGCTGGGCCTCTCCGGCGGCATCGACTCGGCGGTCGTGGCCGCGCTGGCCGTCGACGCCCTCGGGCCCGACCGGGTGGTCGGCGTGTCGCTGCCCAGCCAGCACTCCTCCGAGCACAGCCGGGAGGACGCGGCCGAGCTGGCGAAGCGGACCGGGCTGGACTACCGGGTCGAGCCGATCCAGCCGATGGTGGACACCTTCCTGGCGAACATGTCGCTCTCCGGGGTCTCCGTGGAGAACCTCCAGGCGCGGGTACGCGGGGTGATCCTGATGGCGCTGTCGAACCAGGAGGGGCACCTGGTGCTGACCACCGGCAACAAGAGCGAGCTGGCGGTCGGCTACTCCACCCTCTACGGCGACTCGGTCGGCGGCTTCAACCCGGTCAAGGACGTCTGGAAGACGCTGGTCTGGCGGCTGGCGAAGTGGCGCAACGCCGACGCCGCCCGCCGGGGCGAGACCCCGCCGATCCCGGAGAACTCCATCGGCAAGCCGCCGAGCGCCGAACTGAGCCCGGGCCAGCTGGACAGCGACACGCTGCCCGACTACGACGTGCTGGACCCGATCCTGATCGGCTACGTCGACGGCGACCTGGGCCGCGACGGGCTGGTCGCGTCCGGCCACGACCCGGCCGTCGTCGACCGGGTGCTGCGGATGGTGGATACCGCCGAGTACAAGCGCCGCCAGTCCGCGCCGGGGGCGAAGATCTCGATGAAGGCCTTCGGGCGGGACCGACGGCTGCCGATCACGAACCGGTGGCGCGAGGACGGCTGAGCCGGTCGCTCCCGGGCCGGCGGCCCGGGAGTGACATCCTCCACTGCGCTCTGCCGCGGGCCGGTCGTCGGGTGCGACGATCGCGGCGGAACCCGGGGACCGCGCACGCGGCCTCGAGGAAGGAGAGAGTCATGGTGGAGTCCACCCCGTCCGAGGTGACCGCCCTCTACGGCGGCCCGGCCACCCGGCGGGTACGCACCCGCGACCTGGTCGCCGCCAAGGAGCGCGGCGAGCGGTGGCCGATGCTCACCTCGTACGACCAGTACACGGCCTCGATCTTCGACCAGGCCGGCATCCCGGTGCTGCTGGTCGGCGACTCGGCCGCGAACAACGTCTTCGGCTACGAGACGACGGTGCCGGTGACCGCCGAGGAGCTGCTCCCGCTGGTCCGCGCGGTGGTGCGGGCGACCCGGCACGCGCTGGTCGTCGGCGACCTGCCGTTCGGCTCCTACGAGGAGGGCCCGACGCAGGCGCTGCGTACCGCCGTGCGGTTCATGAAGGAGGGTGGCTGCCACGCGGTGAAGCTGGAGGGCGGCCGGCGCTGCGCGGCACAGATCGCCGCGATCACCGGCGCCGGCATCCCGGTGATGGCGCACATCGGCTTCACCCCGCAGAGCGAGCACGCCATCGGCGGCTACCGGGTGCAGGGGCGCGGCGACGCGGCCGACGACGTGATCGCCGACGCCCGGGCGGTGGCCGAGGCGGGCGCGTTCGCCGTGGTGCTGGAGATGGTGCCGGGGCAGGTGGCCAAGCGGATCACGGCGGAGCTGCCGATCCCGACCGTGGGCATCGGCGCCGGCGCGGACACCGACGCCCAGGTGCTCGTCTGGCAGGACATGGCCGGTCTGCGTACCGGCAGGGCGCCGCGCTTCGTGAAGCGCTACGCCGACCTGGCGGGTGCCCTGACCGACGCGACCCGGCGGTTCGCCGACGAGGTCCGGGGCGGCGACTTCCCCGCCGCCGAGCACACCTTCTGACACCGGCCGGCCGCCTTCCGCCCGGACGCCGCGGGACCGGCGTCCGGGCGGGAGGCGGTACGCGGCACCGGCGCCGCAGGACCCTCCCGCCCGCCTGCCTCGTGGCCGACAATCGTCCGGTGTTCGACTTCGGCATCCCCGGCTACCAGCCGACCTGGTCGCACGCGCGGCCCGATATCGAGACGGCGCACGGCGCACGGCTCGCCGCGCTGGCCGGCCGTACGCTCACCCGCGTCTGGCTGGTCTGGGACCTGGACGAGGACGAGTGGTTCGCGGACTGTCCGGTGCTGCTGGACTTCGCCGGCGAGCAGGTGGAGGTCAACCACCAGAAGTTCGACGATCTCTCGATCACCTGGAACTCGGTCTCCCCGGGCGGCCCGGTCGCCTGGCCCACCTCCGACGACTTCCGGCTGGCCTGGCGTTCCGCCGAAGGCCTCGCGGGCCACGACGAGGATGGTGTCGTCGCTGAGCCGCTGCCCGGGTTGGCCGCCCTGCCGGGCCGCCGGTTGCGCGAGGTCGCGCTGTTGGAGTGGCGGGGCGCAACGGGCGACCTGGCCAACGGCAGCCTCGCACTCGGCTTCGCGTTCGCCGACACCGATCTGGTCGTCTACAACGGCCTCGACGAGAACGCCCTCACCGTCGGCCCTCCGGACCCCCGTTACCGCCGCCACCCGCTCGGACGCGCGAACAGGCCGTTGGCTCCTGTCCCACCAGGCGGGGCTGCCGATCTTGGTAGGAACAGGCCCCTGGAGGGGCCGTTTCCCACCAAGATCTGAAGCGACGGACGCGGCCCGCCGTCAGAGGTCGGTGACGCGGATGCCCGCGTGCGCCTTGTAGCGCTTGTTGATGGCGATCAGGTTGGCGGTGAACGCCTCGATCTGGTGGGCGTTGCGCAGCCGGCCGGCGTAGATGCCGCGCATGCCGGGGATCCGCGCGGCGAGCGCGGCGACCACGCCCACCAGCTCGCGGTCCTCGGTGCAGATCAGCACGTCGAGGTCGATCCGGTCAATCTCCGGGTCGGCCAGCAGCGGCGCGCTGACGTGGTTGAACGCGGCGCAGACCCGGGAGTCGGGCAGCAGCGCGGCGGCCTGCTGCACGGCGCTGCCCTCGGCGACCGTGAGCGCGTACGGGCCCTGCTTGTCGAAGCCCAGCGGGTTGACGCAGTCGACGACGATCTTGCCGGCGAGCGGCTCGGCGAGCGCGGCGACGGTGGCGGCGTGCCCGTCCCACGGCACCGCGATGATCACCACGTCGCTGCTCCGGGCCACCTCCTCGTTGCCGGCACCGGTCACCCGAGCTTCGGCGGGCACGCCGGGCAGGGCCGAGATCTCCTCGGCGGACTGCGCGGCCCGCTCGGCGGATCGGGACCCGATCAGCACGGTCTGGCCGGCCCGGGCGAACCGGTAGGCGAGTCCCCGCCCCTGGTCGCCGGTGCCGCCGATGATGCCGACGGTCAGCCCGGACACGTCGGGCAGCGTGCTCGCGTCGTAAGCCATGCCGCCATCCTCGCAAACCGTGCGGCCCGCCAGCACCGGTAGGCGCTGTGACAATCCCCGCTGCACACGCCACCGCCCGACCCAACATGACACGGTGGCACCGGCCGCAGGGCGGGAACGCGGCGTGGCGGGCCCGGGAGCGTCAGGCCAGCTCGAAGGCCACCGTGCGGGCGACCGGGTCGGCGGTGACCAGCCGGACCCGCACCCGCTCGCCCAGCGGCAGTTCGCCGAGGCAGCGGGCGCGCACCGGCGGGTCGTCCAGCGCCACGGTGCCGCCGGGCCGGCGGCCCGGGCGGGCCTTGCCGTCCGGGGCCGCGTCGACGTCCAGCACCGCCGCGTCGAAGGTCTCCCCCACCCGGTGCTGGAGCAGCACCGCCTCGGCCAGCTCGATCGCGCCCCGGGTGGCCGCCGAGGCGGTCCGGTCGGTCGTGGCCATCACCTCGGGCAGCCGGGGCAGCGCCGCGCGGGCCCAGTCGGGCACCGCCCGGCCCTCGTGCAGCGCCAGGCAGACCTCCGTGGCGTAGCGGTCGGCCAGTCGCCGCAGCGGCGCGGTGACGTGGGCGTACGCGGCCGCGACCCCGCCGTGCTCCCGCTGCTCGGGCGGCGCGCCGTCGAAGGCGGTGTACGCGGCGCCCCGCATCAGCTCGGCGGCCTGGTCGACGAAGGCGGCGGCCCGGGGCTGCGACGGGTCCAGTCCGGCGATCACCTCGCCGGGGCCGGCCCCGTCCGGCCAGTGCACGCCCAGCGGGGCGGCGGCGGCCCGCAGCCGCGTCACCGCCTCGGGTTTCGGCGCCGGCATCGTACGCAGCAGGCCGATCCCCCCGGCGAGCATGAGGTCGGCGGCGGCCATCCCGGTGAGCAGCGAGATCTGGGCGTTGTGCTCCTCCATCGGCACCGGCCCGCGCAGCACCAGCCGCCAGCCGTCGCCCTCGGCCTCCACGTCCTGCTCGGGCAGCGGCAGGTTGATCGCTCCCCGGCGCAGGCCGCGCGCGGTGAGCAGGGCCCCGATCTCGGGCAGCAGGGCGATCGGGTCGGGCAGCCGGCCGGCGTCGGCGGCCGCCTGGACCCCGACGTAGTCCAGCTTGGCCCGGCTGCGCACCAGCGCGCGCTCCAGCGTGACCCCGACGGTGTCGCCGTCGGCGTCCAGGTCGATCGTCCACACCACGGCGGCCCGGTCGACGTCCGGCAGGAGGCTGGCCGCGCCCTCGCTGAGGGTCTCGGGGTGCAACGGCACGGTGCCGTCGGGCAGGTAGACGGTCTGCCCGCGTCGCCAGGTCTCCTCCTCCAGCGCGCCGCCGGGGCGGACGTGCGCGGCGACGTCGGCGATCGCGTACGACACCCGGTAGCCGCCGCCGGGGCGGTGGGCGAGGTGCATCGCCTGGTCGAGGTCGCGCGAGGTGGCGGGGTCGACGGTGACGAACGGGATGTCGGTGCGGTCGGCGGCGGGCCGGGGCGGCGCGGCCGCCGCGGCGTCGGCCTCGCGCTGCGCCGCGGCCGGGAACCCCTCGGGCAGTCCCAGTTCGCGGCGCAGCGCGCCGAAGTCGATGCGGGGTGCGAGTACGCGTCGGATCACCACGGGGTCAATCCTGACAGTGTGGCGGATGATCCGCTTCCCGGCGAGCGCCGTTCACCGCGTCGCGGTCAGCCGGTCGCCCTGCGCGCGTTCGCCCGTACGCCACGGGGAGCGGTGGCCCGGGCGGCGCTCGTCGGGGCGGGCGCCTTGCGGGCGGTGACCTTCTTGGCCGGCGCCTTGGCGACGGTCGTCTTCTTCGCCGGGACCTGCTTCGCCGCCGCCTTGCGGGTGGTGGCCGAGGAGGTCGCGGTGGCCTTCCTGGCGGGGGCCTTCGTCGCCGCGGCCTTGCGGGCGCCGCCGGTGGGCCGGGTCGCGGCCGTCTTCCTGGCCGGCGCCGTCTTCTTGGCGGTCGCCTTCTTCGCCGGGGCCTTCGCCGCCGTCGTGGTCTTCTTCGCCGCCGAGGTGGTGGTCTTCCTCGCCGCCGTCGTGGTCTTCTTCGCCGCCGAGGTCACCTTGCGGGTGGGGGCGGTGCCGCCGGCGGGGGCCTTCTTCGCCGGCGCGGTCGCCTTCCTCGCCGTCGTGGCGGCCTTCGTCGCCGCCTGCCGGGCGGGTGTCTTCGCCGAGGTCGTCTTCTTCGCCGCCGTGCTCTTGGCCGCCGCCGTCGTCCGCTTCGCCGCGGCGGGAGCCTTCTTCGCGGCGGTGGAGGCCGTCTTCTTCGCCGCGGCCGTCGTCTTCTTCGCCGCGGCGGCGACCCCGGTCGTCGCCTTCTTCGCGGGGGCCTTCTTCGCCGGGGCCTTGGCGGCGGGGGCCTTCTTCGCGGGCGCCTTGGCGGCGGGGGTCTTCTTCGCCGGAGCCCGTCCCGCACCGCCCGTCGCCTTCTTGGCCGGTGCCTTCTTCGCCGCCGTGGTCGTGGCGGACGGGCGCGCGGTCCGCGTCCCACCCGCGGTCCGCTCCGCCGCGGCGGTCTTCCTGGCGGTCGTACGTCTGGCGGCCGGGCGGGTGGTGGCCTGCTGTGCTTCGGCCATCTCGGTTCCCTTCCTGGGGACGTGCTCTCGCCCTCGCGGAGCACCAAGTACCTCGGCGCGGGCCATCCCGCGCCGCCTATCTGTCCTCCCCGGCCCAGCGGGCGTCCTCGGCCTCCCACGCGTCGTTGCGCTCCCGCACCGTCTGCAGGGCGTTCTCCGCGTCGGCGGCTGAGGCGTACGGCCCCAGAACGTGCCTGGCGGGGCACACGTCGGCGTCGGTCTCGACCCGGTGGTGCCGGGTGCACCAGTAGAAGTGCCCACCGCTTCCGCTGTCGCTCATGGGATCACTGTGCACCGCGAACCACCCGGCCGCCACCGGAACACCACAAGTCGCCGATGTTCTCCACAGTAGACGTGCTCCCGTCGGCAGGGGCTGGAACTGCGAAAACAGGACTGGTCGGGTGCGCGGTGCCCACCCCGCCGGCCCGCGACGGGGCAGCCGCGGGGCGGGCCCGTGCCGCACAATCGCCCCGTGCGACACGGGGGTGGGACATCGGTGTGGCTGCGGCGCGTACTGGCGGTGGCGGTGCCGGCGACCGTACTGGCGGTGGTCGGGGCGGCCACCGGGCTGCCGCTGCTGCGGGACCGGTCGCAGCAGCGGCTGGAGCAACGGGCCGAGCGGGAGGTGACCGCCACCGCGCAACTCGCCCGCGCGCGGTTGCTCGCCGAACCGACGGCCGGGGAGTCGACGCTGCGGCAGGCCGCCGACGCGGTGGACGGGGTCGAGGTGCTGACCGTGCGCAGCGACGGGCCCCGCGCGGAGACGACCGTACGGCTCTTCTTCCGCGTCCGGGTCGCCAAGACGGCGGCGTCCGTCTTCGGCTGGCAGCGGGCCGACTCGGCGGCGTGCTTCGCGCTGGCCGTGCCCGCCGACGCCGGCCCGGTCGCCCTCGAACGGCTGTCGTGCCCCGACTGACCCGGTGCGACCGGGCCGGGCCGCCCGACGCACAGCCCCGCACGGCAGCCGCCGACGGTCGCGCCCGCGTCCGGTGGGCATCGGCTGAACAGCCGGCTCCGGCGCGAGCAAGTACGCCCGGGTGGCCCGGGAGATCAGCCTGTCGGGGTGACGCGGGGCGATCCGCCGGACGAGGGCGGTTAGGGTCGCCGGATGGGCGTTCCGGACCACATCCTGCGGCTGCGCGAGCGCGTCGGCCACGACCTGCTCCTGCTGCCGAGCGTGAGCGCGGTGGTGCGCAACGACGCCGGCGAGCTGCTGCTCGGCAGGCGCGCCGACGACGGGCGTTGGTCGGTGGTCAGCGGCATCGTCGAGCCGGGCGAGCAGCCGGCCACGGCGGTGGTCCGCGAGGTGCGGGAGGAGACGGGCCTGGAGGTCGAGCCGGTGCGCCTGAGCAGCGTCGTGTCGCACCCGCACACCTACCCCAACGGCGACCGCTGCGAGTTCTTCAACCTCGGCTTCCACTGCCGGCTGGTCGCCGGCACCGCCCGGGTCAACGACGACGAGTCGGTGGCCGTGGAGTGGTTCCCGCCGGACCGGCTGCCCGCGCTCGACCGGCACGCCCGGTTGACCGTCGCGCACGCCCTCGACACCGGGGCGAGCGCGTGGTTCCTGCCCGCCGGGACGGCCTGGACCGAGTCCGATGACTGACCTCGACCCGCCCCTGCGCCGCTACCTCGCCGACCTGGTCGCCGCCGCCCGCGACGTCCTCGGCGACGACCTCGTCGGGGCGTACGCGGCCGGCTCGGTCGGGCTGGGCGCGTACCAGCCGGGGCGCAGCGACGTCGACGTGGCGCTGGTCTGCGCCGACGCCCTCGACCTCGGGCGCAGGCAGGAGCTGGTGGCGCGGCTGCGGCACGAGGCGCTGCCGTGCCCCGCGCGCGGGCTGGAGCTGGTCGTGTACCGCCGGGAGGTCGCCCACTCCGGCACGCCGGAACCGGGGTTCGAGGTCGAGCTGAACACCGGGGCGCGGATGCCGTTCCGGGCGACGTGGGCCGCCGCCGACCGGCCCGCCGAGGACGGCCTGTTCTGGTACGGCCTGGACCGCAGCATCCTGCACCAGTGCGGGTACGCCCTGCTCGGGCCGCCGGCCGCCGAGGCCTTCGCCGACCTCTCCCCCGCCGACCTGCGCCGCCTGCTGACCGACGCGCTGCGCTGGTGGCTGGCCCTGCCGACCCCGCCCGGCGACGGTCCCGCCCCGGGGGCCGAGGACGCGGTGCTCGGCGCCTGCCGCTCCCTGGTCAGGGTCCGCCACGGCGTCTGGCTGTCGAAGGTCGACGCCGGCCGCCGGCTGCTCGCCGACGGCCGGCCGGTCGACGCGACCGACGGCGGCGCGACCGCCGACCCGACCGGCGGCGCGACCGCCGACCTGATCGAACGGTCGATCGCGGCGCGGGCCGGCGGGCCGCCACCGAGCGGTCCCGAGGCCCGCGCCTTCCAACGCGGCGTGCTGGACGAGATCAGTCGGTGACGGGCTCCACCGGGATCCAGAGTTCGGCGTCCGCCTGCGTGCCGTCCGCCGACAGCCGGGTACGCGAGATCTCCGGTCCCGGCCGGCTGCGGTACGGGTTGGACGGGAACCACTGGGTGAACACGTCCCGCCACAGGTACTGCATTGCCTGCGGGAACGCCCCCGAGGTCTCGAAGACCGCCCAGGCGCCCGCCGGCACGGGCAGCGCGTCCATGTCCTCCGGCGCGTCCGCGCCCGTCACCACGCCGTACCAGTAGTCCAGCTCGGTGCCCTCCGCGCGGCTGTCGGCCACGTCGGCGCTGACGTTGACGACGCCCTGCGGCTCCTGGTCGGACAGGGCCTCGATCCGGCGTACCGTCTCGGGCGGGATGCCCTTGACGAAGGCGACGATCGCCGGGTTCATCCCCTCGTGCACCAGCGGCACCCGGGCCTTGCGGCCCACCAGCTGGAACCCGTCCTTGTGCACGATCCGGTATCGCATGCTGCTGCTCCCTTCGACGACGAGTCGGAAGGACATCCGGGGCTGGGACTGCAAAGCCGCCCCCGTACGCCGGGCCTCGCCGGGGCCCACGCCGTGCACGGCGTGGAACGCCCGGGCGAACGCCTCGGTGGAGCCGTAGCCGTAGCGGACCGCGACGTCGAGCAGCGTCCGCTCCCCCGCGAGCACCTCCGCGCCCGCGACCGTGAGCCGCCGCCGCCGGATGTACTCGGACAGGCCGACGCCCGCCAGCGCGGAGAAGATCCGACGGAAGTGGTACTCCGACGTCACCGCGATCCGCGCCAGCTCGGCCACCTCGATCTGTTGGTCGAGGTGCCGCTCGATGTGCTCCATGGCCTGGTTGAGCCGCTCCAGCACCCGGTTCTCCTTCCCGTTCCGAACAGCAACGCTAGGCGCGCGGGAGGTTGGCGCACCCGACATGCTGTGCCCGGATCGGTCGCCCCGGTCGCGGCACGGGCATTATGGCTCAGGAAAGACCCGGATCGGGCCCGCCGCCGTTGGTTCGTGGCTGGTCGAAGCGGTGCCGGGCGAACGCGTCCACCCTGCCCCAGCGGCCCGGGATGTCCAGCAGTGCGAGCCGGTCGAGGCCGGGCGGCAGCGCCGGGTCCACGGCGAGGTGGTCCTCGTGCGGTTCGATGCCGAGCATGACCCGGATGAGCAGCAGGGACGCTCCGCTGGACCACGCCTGCGGGCTGCCGGCGGTGGGATACCGGACCGGGTACCGCGTGGTGTGGCGGTCGAATCCGCCGAACGCTTCGGGAAGCCGGCCCTGGAAGTAGGTGGCGGCGTCGATGACGCCCTCGGCGATGCGTCCCGCCTCGTGGGCGAATCCATAACGGCGCAGACCCCAGGCGATGAACGAGTTGTCGAAGGGCCAGACGGTGCCGCGGTGGTATCCGAGCGGGTTGTAGCGGCCCTGCCCCTCGGCGAGGGTCCGCACTCCCCAGCCGGAGTAGAGCGCCGGCCCCATCAGGTGCTCGGCGACCCGCGCCGCCCGCTCCGGCGGCACGATGCCGCTCCACAGCAGGTGCCCGATGTTGGAGGAGAGGCTGTCGACGGGAGTGCCGTCGCCGTCGAGGGCGAGCGCGTAGTAACCCCGGTCGTCGAGCCAGAAGTCCCGGTTGAAGCGGTCGTACAGCGCCGCCGCCTCGCTCTCCAGCCGGTCCGCGAAGGCCGGGTCGTTCCAGAACGTACGGGCCAGCCGCGCCGCCCGCATCTTGGCGTCGTAGGCGTAGCCCTGGGCCTCGCAGGTGGCCCTGGGGAAGCCCGGCAGCCTGCCGTCGGCGTAGGAGATGCTGTCCCAGGAGTCCTTCCAGCACTGGTTCTCCAGGCCCGTGAGCCGGTAGCGTCGCTCGTACCAGAGGTAGCCGGTGGACGTCAGGTCGGCGTACTGGTCGATCCACGCCAGGGCCGCCCGGGCCTCCTGCTCCAGCTCCATCACCAGCGCCGTGTCGCCGCTCCACCGTTCGTACTCGTCGAGCAGCACCACGAACAGCGGCGAGGCGTCGACGGTGCCGTAGTACGGCGAGTGGGGCTGCTCCTCGAACGCGGCCGACTCGCCGTAACGCAGTTCGTGCAGGATCCGGCCGGGGTCCTCTTCCAGGACGTTGTCGGTCCGGGCGCCCTGCAACGAGGCGAGGATCCGCAGCGTCGGCGGGGTCAGCGACGGGGTGAAGGGCAGGGTCTGCAGGCAGGTCAGCAGGCTGTCCCGGCCGAACAGGGTCATGAACCAGGGCAGCCCCGCCGCCGGTACGGCCGCGCCGCCGAGCGAGAGCGGGGCGAAGCGCAGCGCCGCCAGGTCCACCAGGCTGCGGTGGTACACCTGTTTCAGTGCGCTGCTGTCGGTGTCCAGCTTCGGGGCCTCCGCGAGCCACTCCCGCACGCTCGTCGGCAGGGTGTCGGCGTCCGGGCGCAGCGCCCGCACCGCGGCACGGAGGTCGACACCGTCCGGACGCAGCGCCCGCATGACCACCCGCAGCTCCGTCGACCAGCGGGCGCCGGGCGGCAGCCGGAGCGTGAAGCGGAGACCGCCCTCGTCGAAGTCGGCGGGCTCGCTGGCCGAGACGGACACCTCGCGCTGGAACGTGCCGCGCCGGTAGCCCAGCCGCAACTCGTCCGGACCGACGTGGAGGTAGTGGCTGCCGGCCTTCTGGCGGACGTCGAACTTGATGTCGAAGATGTCGGCGAAGTCGGCCGCCACCTCCAGTCGTACGTCGAGGTCCATCTCCTTCTCGCCGTAGTTGAACAGCGTCAGCGACTCGGTGAGGTCCGGTCCGATCCGCCGCCGCCGGATCGCCGACACGTCGGCCTCCACGTAGTCGGTCTGCCCGCCCGGCACCACGAAGAACGCCGCCTCGTAGTACTGGCTGTCGTCCACCGACAGCGCGGTCAGCCGCTCGCCGTTGACGGTGAGCACCCATCGGGACAGGAAACGCGAATCGGCGGCGAACAAGCCGACCGGGGTCGCGGGCGACGACTCCACGTCACCGCTGGAATCCGAGACGATGAAGGTGCTGCCGTCGATGCACGACACGGTGCCCGGGATGTCCTTCACCGGGTCACTCCCCGCGACCGGAGACGGCCTGCTGCCGTGCGGCGGGGGGCACCGGGAACAGCCGCCCGATCCGCAACGCCAGGGCGAGGTTCCCGTCGACCATGATCTCGCCCCGGGTGATCCCGGCCAGGCCGTTCATCTCACCCCGCGACATCGCCTCCGCGACGTCGGCGGTGACCGTGATGACCGTTTCCGCCGGGGCGTCGCTCCGAGTCACCCGCAGACGTCCATGATCGATGTCCAGCAGCCACCGCTCCACCCGGTCCCCCTCCCGGATGTCGAACCGGACGGTGCCACGGACCTTGCACAACCGTGGATCGTGACCCACATCCGCCAACTGCTCGAAGAAGGCACTGGTCGCCGTCATACGACCTCCCCGCCACTTGTCAGGAGCGCTCGCCGACTACCCGTCGCACGGTGGCACTAACGCTCCCGCCGGCGCCCCGGCCGGCCGGCTGCACGACTTACGTGTGGTTCGCACCGACCGGGGCGGCGGCGGGCCCGGGCCAGCCGGCGCCCGGCCGATGCCGGCACGGCCGGATCGGCCGCTCGGGTGGCGTCGCCGCGGGGCGAGCCGACCGCCGTGAGGAGGCACTGCGCGGGTGAGGAGTCAGCGGCGGCCGCACCAGGCGCGGGCCGGCGCGGTACGGACCAGGAGTCCGCTGACCAACAACGCCAGCACTGCCAGCAGCCCGCCCGCCGTCGTCGCGACGAAGGCCGGGTCGACCGGGGGCGTGATCAGGGACCCGAGGCGCGGCCCGAACAGCAGCATGATGCCGGCCCCGACCAGGAACGCGACGGCGACCGGCGCGGCGAACCCGTGCACCACCCGCCACGCCGTCGGGCCGCCGTGCCAGAGCCCCCGGAGCACGGCTGCGGCCGCCGCCGTACAACAGGCCAGGGCGAGCCAGTTTCCCGCGCCGCCGACCGCGCCGAGCAACGCGACGGCCACGACGATGGTGTACGCCCACCAGAGCGCGAGCAGCACCATGCTGATGACGATGCTGGGCGGCCGCCGCATCGGCTCCCGACCGGCGGGCGGCAGGCCGGGCTCCAACGCCTCATCGGTCATCGCCGGATCCTATGCGCCCGGACGGGCAGCGCCTCTCCGCTGCCGGCTTCAGCGGCGACCGGTGATGAGGGCGGCAGCGGCGTCGAGCCGCTCCCGTTCGCCGCTGGTGAGCGCCGGGTCGCTGCGCCGCATCGCCACGGCCTGGTCCAGCGTGGTCAGCACACGGCCGCCGACGCGGTCGACGAAGGCGGCCAACAGCGTTGCGGCCGACGACGCCAGCGGATGCGCCTCCTCGACGGCCACCTGGGCGATGATGATCGCGGAGAGCGCGACATCGAGGTCCGCCGGTCCCTCGGTGGCGTTGCGCCAGTCGATGACGACCGGCCCCCGTGACGTCAGCATGACGTTCTCCGGGTGCAGATCCAGGTGCAGGATCCGGTCGTCCTCGCCTTCGCCGAGCCGGGGCGGCAACGCGTGGAGCCGATGGTGCAGATCCGCCAGGCAGGTGGCCGTTTCCGTGGCGACTCGCCACGTGGGCCATGACTGCGGCCTCAGCCGCCACGTCTCCGCCTTCTCGGTAGCGGCGAAGGACGCGCCGGTCGTCGATGACGAAGACGTCGGCGTCCCGGCCCGACGCCAGAGGGGTCGGATGTTCGCAACGGTCAGCCACCCCGGCCGGCCTCGTGTCACGCATCAGATGCCAGAGCACACCGGGCATCGAGTCCAGCGCCTCCTGCGGATCCCTGTCACGCTCAGTTCACCGCACCAACCAGGAACGTAGGGGAAGCCGTGCCGGCGGCGCGTCACCGGACCGCGGTTCGCCGGTGATCTGACGCAGTCGCTCCCAGTTGATGTTCTCGCCCTGGTGGTGCAGGGACAGCGCCATGTCCGGCGGATGCCGCGCCACCACGATGTACGACCCGTGCGGCTCGATCGGCACCTTGGTGGGCCCGGCGGGCCAGGTCTGGTGCAAGACCGGCGGTTCTCGGCGGTGCCCGGACCTGGCAGGTCAGGCAAAGCCCTTGCTGTCGTTGTAGGTCAGTAGATCCGGTTACGGGCGATGGCCCGCATCGCGTCCTGTGGGCTGGTGAACGTCTCGGTTCCAACCTGTGTCACCTCGACGAGCGTCTCCCGGCCACTGGCCAAGCATACGAACTGGTAGCCCGACGTGGGGTGGCGCACGGCGGCCCGCCACTTTCCGGGGTAGACATCGCTGGGGATTGCCTCGCCGACCAGGTCGCGGCTTTCGGTGTCGATGACGTACCAGCACCCGGTGCCGCTATCTCCCAGAACCAGCTCCAGTCGTCCTTTCCTGGTCGTGGCACCGAAGCCACCACCGTCGCCACCGGCCCCGTCGTGACGGTCGCTGGAACCACCGGAATAGTACTTTTTACCTTCAGATATCAGCCAGATTACTACCCAAGGCGCCCATAAAAACCAATAACTTAGCAACACGTCGAAAAGGAAGAGAATGACATTTACAAGCTGGTCGTCGGTCGGTTCGAACATGGGCACAGCCTCCATCCTCACGACCACAGGTTTGGACCGACGCCGGTCACGGTCACGGCGGCACGGCCGGTAGCCGACGTCGCCACTCAGGACGCTGGTGCCCATGCCCGCCGGCCGCGCCAGTCCAACCGGTCCGTCGCCGGCCCGCTTCACTGTTGGTGGTCACCCCCATCAGTATGACGTGAATGATCGACCGCGATCGCTCGCCGCCGTAGGCCCCGATTGCCGAGCGATCTCACGCCCGGAGTGCGGCTTTCACGGCGCACCGTAATCAGATATCTCCCTGAATTGCGCCGTCGCGCGTTCGGGCTGAGGCAGCCAGACCTGGCCGGGACGGCACGCCCACGGGGGCTAGGTGCCGGACGACTCCCCTACCCGGCCCGGGTCTTTTGCTGCTGCTGATTCCTCGCCCGTCGGATCCCGCGTCAGGGCTGCGGCCCATTCCCGCAGCCGTGTCGTGAGGCTGGTTTCCCGAACCAGGATCGCGATGCCGGCGCCGATGGTCGCCATCCCGCCGCCGGTGCCGGCTGTGCCGGCCAAGATGCGACTGTCGGTCAGGAACGCGACGCCGAAGCCCGATGAGCACCACCCCGAAGCCGATGAACGCTGTGCCGGCCAGCAGGGTGACGGCGGTGTCGATGGTGTCGGCGGTGAGGACGGGCGATGATCGTCAGGGCGGTGGCGGCCAGGGTGGCGTAGGCGGCCCAGGACGCTGGGCCGACGGCGGCCACGGCCACGACGGCCACGCCCTGGTGGGCGACGGACGAGTCGACCTGCACGCCGGATTATGGCTCCGACACCCCCGCTGACCAGGGGCGGAGCTTGGCGACAACCGCTGCAGGCCGCCGCCAGGCCGCCAGGCGTCGCAGGTGCGAAGATCGCATGTCGTCGGTTGTCACACGGACGGGTCCCAGGCGGCGAGCTGATCGAAGATACGACGGTCGCCTTCGAACTTCAGCGACTCCAGCGGTATGCGGCCGTAGAAGAACAGGACCAGGTCGCTTGCCGTGCCCCGGGCGGAGGCGTCGGCCGTTTCGGGATCCTCGCCGGCAGCGGGCGTGAAGCGGGCGACCTGTGCCCCGTCGCGGGAGAGGCGAAGGCGCCAGGAGTGGCCCTCGGTGGCGTGGTAATCGACGATGGCGGGGTCGTGTGGCCAGGCGACCGTGGTTGCGCAGACGGTGAACTGGCAGTCGTCGAAACCGTCGAGGGCGACCTCGTCTGGTAGCGGCTGCGGGGAACCCAGGGTGAGCTGAGCGTCGTAGGTGTACACCGCGATCTCGGGGACCTGTCGCCGCGCCCAGGCACCAGAGGTTTGCGGTGACGGCGAGTCATCCCACCACGTCCAACAACTGCGATCCGGGCCGGCCTCAAGCAGCGCACTCGTCAGTTGCTCGATGGACTCGGTCCACCAGGCCAGCAGTGCCTCGCGTTCCCGAGGCGCACCTATGCCGTCGTCCCAAGCCGACTTCTCTGGGGGCGCGTCTGCCAGCCCTGCGGCGACGATGGCGGCTGATTTGCGGCGGGCCATGCCCACGTGTTGCACAAGATCGAACAGCGTCCGCTCGGGATGGGTCGGAACCTGCATGTCAAGGCGGGGCGCCGCGGCGACCGCGGCGCGGAAGGCGGTCGACCGTTCGTTGATCAGCCGCAGATGATCAGAGAAAGTGAGAACTTTATGCACCCGGCTTTCTACCACTGCGCTCCGACGACCGGCCAGCGAATTTCGCAACCGATCGCGCCGGCCGCCCCGGCACTGATACGTGCCCTTGGTTGACGCGCGGAAAGCGACATCCGCGACGTGAAAACCACTTGCACGGCGCTACTCGACTAGGTCGTAGGTCGGTCTGTGGACGAGGGTTCTTGGAAAAGATCATCGATTTCCCGGCGGGTGCGCTCCTCGCTGGCCGGCATCAGGTGGGTGTAGACCCGCAGCGTGAAGCCGGGATCGGAGTGCCCGATACGAGGCGAGGGCCTTGATGCTCTCCCCCGCGTCGAGCAATGCCGAGGGGTAGAAGTGACGCAGCGCGTGCATCCCGGTAGCCCGCGTCGGGACGATGCCGGCCGCTTCGACCGCAGGACGTCAACTCTTGCCGTCGAAGGTGTCCCGCTTGATCGCACCCCGCCGGGTGGTGGTGAAGATCAGGGCCTACGTGCGCGAGGACGTCGAGTGTGGAGTGATCGAATTGTGGACTGAGTTTACCATTGCCGGACTATCCATTACGGGGCACGCTTAGCGCAGTTGGACTAACTGCATTCTTGCAAAAAAGAAGCATTGCCGAATAGCGCCGACACGAAAGGTCGGCTGCCGGCAACGTACAGGATGCCCTGCCATACCGCCCCGGAAGCTTCACGACGGGACAGCACACGCCAGGACGAGGACGGACCACCGATCCCCCGCTCAGGCCGTCTCCAGGCCGCCTCAGGCCGTGGCCAGGCCGTCAAACGCCACCCAACGATGACCAAGGTCAACCAACGGCACCAGATAAAAGACCAGCTCAGAGCCTTGATCGGGGCTCTGAGCTGGTGGGCGACGGACGAGTCGACCTGTACGCCGGATTCTGTGACCGGCACTTGCCCCGAGGGGCTCGCGCCGGCGGCGGCCATCCATCTAGGCCTGCCGTCGCCGGCAGGCTCGAGCGGCCTACCCGCAGACATCGGGCGGGCAGCCCTCAAGCGTCTGCGCCGGGTCGTCATCATGTCTGGTGACGGCCCTTGCTTGGCCTTGCTCCGGGTGGGGTTTACCGAGCCACCCCGGTCACCCGGGGTGCTGGTGGGCTCTTACCCCACCGTTTCACCCTTACCGTCCCCGATGGGGTCGGCGGTCTGTTTTCTGTGGCACTGTCCCGCGGGTCACCCCGGGTTGCCGTTAGCAACCACCCTGCCCTGTGGAGTCCGGACGTTCCTCGGCGGCGGGCCGAAGCCCGCCGACGCGACCGCCCGGTCGACTCGTCCGTCGCGCACCCATTCTAACGACGCCACGGCCGTGTCTATTGCCGCCCCGGGACGACCGGCACCCGTCCTGCCGGGGCCGGGTACTAGCCTCTGGTGACCATGGATGTCTCCGACGCCGCGCTGCTGCTCGCCGCCGGTCTCGCTGCGGGCACGGTCAACGCGGTGGCCGGCGGGGGCTCGCTCATCACCTTCCCGGCGATGATCGCGGTGGGCCTGCCGCCGGTGCCGGCGAACGTGAGCAATTCGGTCGCGGTCTTTCCCGGGTACGTGGCGAGCGTGGCGGGCAGCCGGCAGGATCTGCCGCCCCGGCGGATGCTGGCCGCGCTGGTGCCCACCACGATCGTCGGCACGATCGCCGGCGCCCTGCTGCTGCTGGCCACCCCGGCCCGGGCGTTCGAGCTGGTGGTGCCCTTCCTGGTGCTCGGAGCGACGGCGGTGCTGGCGTTCCAGGATCCGCTGCGCCGGCTGGTCGGGCATCCGCGCGACCTGGCGCCGCGCCGCCGTACGGTCACCGTGCAGGCCATGGTCGCGGTCGGCGCGGTGTACGGCGGCTACTTCGGCGCGGCGCTCGGGGTGATGCTGGTCGCGGGCCTGGCCCTGGTGCTGGACGCAACGCTGGCCCGGGTGAGCGCGATCAAGAACCTGCTCTCCGCGCTGGTCGGGTTGACCACGCTCGTGGTGTTCGCGCTGTTCGGGCCGGTGAACTGGGCGGCCGTCGCGGTGGTCGCGCCGGCGACGCTGGTCGGCGGGTACGCCGGCGCGCGGCTGGTGCGCCGGCTGCCGCCGGTGGTGCTCAAGGTGCTGATCGTGGTCTTCGGCACGGCGATCGGGCTCTACCTGCTCTGGCGCGCGCTGCGCTGAGCCTCGGCGACACGTGGCCGGCCTGGGACGCCCGAGCGGCTAGTGGTCGTGGAGCGTGAAGCGGGGGCCGCCTGACCGGCCTTGATCGGGGATGGTCGCCTTGATCCCTCGGCGGCGCAGGTACTCGCGGTTGGCCCGCGAGCTGTAGGCCAGGCCCGCCAGGACCCGATGAACTGCGGGCTGTCACCGCGCTGCCCAGCGGTCAGCACGATCGACAACGGCTTCTGCCCATGCTCACAAGCCAGGTGCAGCTTGGCGGTCAACCCACCCCCGAGACCGGTACTTGGTCGATGCACTATCTACCGGAGACCTCTTCGCTTACCGGTCACCGACACGCCCACAGCCACGCCCACCAGCGCACCCACTTCCGAAACGCGGCCCAGGGTGATCAGCCCACCAGTGTGATCAGCGCGCTACCGGCGGGCGGCAGCGCTGCGCTGGCGTGCCGATTCGTAGAGCACGACGGTCGCGGCGACCGCCGCGTTCAGGGAGCTGGCGGCCCCGGACATCGGGACCCGGACGAGCTGGTCGCAGGCCTCACGCCAGCCGACGCTGAGACCGGTGGTCTCGTTGCCGATCAGGGTCAGCGCGGGTTGCGTGAAGTCGTACTCGGCGGCATCCAGTGCGCCGTGCTCATCGGCACCCACGATGCCGATGTCGACGCCGTCGGCGCGCACGTCGGCGACCCAGGACAGCACGGCCTGGTGTGAGGGTGCCCGGACCACGGGCAGCGCGAACAGCGAGCCGGTGCTCGCCCGCACCGCCTTCGGGTCGTACACATCGGCGGCATGGCCGGTGACGATGACGCCGGACGCGCCGAAGGCGTCTGCGGACCGGATGAGCGTCCCGATGTTGCCAGGGCTGGTGGGCCGGTCGAACACGACGGTGAGCATGGTCGGCCCGGCCGGGATGCGGCACAGGTCGTCCTGCGGCAGCGCGACCACGGCCAGCAGCTCCGGAACCGTGTCCGCCTTGCCGCCCAGCATGTGCATCAGTTCACGGGAGACGGCGAACCTCTCGGCCCGGACGGTGTCCAGGGCCTTGCGTGCCCAGCCGGAGAGCTGGACGTCGGCGTCGTAGAGCAGCTCTCGAACCTGCCAGCCGTGTTCGATGGCCATGGTGATCGGGCGCACGCCCTGCACGAGGAACTCGCCGCGACGCTGCCGCTTGGTCCGATTGCGGAGCAGTGCCTCCCACTGCTGGAATCGTGCATTGCGGCCACTCACCCGCACCCTCACCGTTGTCCCCGCCTCCCCCGTACCTCAGGAACGGGGGTGTCCTGCCCGAGTCCTCGGCGAATCGCGATCTCCACGGGCGAGTACGCACCGTCGGCCCGTTCCAGTTCGAACGGCGCGGCCGGCACCAGCGGCGGCTGGGCAATGAAGCGCGGCCGCGTCCCGTGGTGCGGTTGCGCCGCGTGCACCAGGAAAGGATGGCACAGGAAGACATCGCCAGGAGACCCGGTGGCCAGGGCGAGTGGCCGGTGGTCGGACGCCGCCACCAGCTCGGGCGCGAGGTCCAGCCCGCTCGCCCCGTCCTCCCCGTACTTCTCCAGCACCTTCGGCACGTCGAGGTGTGAGCCGACCCGGATCCGTGTCGGGGCGTCCTCCGCACCGATCTCGCTGAACAGGAACAGCATCAGCAGCGCCCGGCCCCGGGAGCGAACGTTCGTGAAGTACCAGCTCGCACCCTCAGGCAGATAGCTGCCCTCGATGTGCCAGCCCGCGTCGTTCGGCTCGTCCTTGTGCGGGAAGCGCAACGGGAACGTGCCCAGCGAGTAACGCGGCTCCCAGCGTCCCGCGCCGACGAGCAGGTCGTACGCGTGATGGAGGAACGGTGAATTGGGTGCGGCGGCGAACGGCCCCTGCGCCATGCCGGGCACCCAGTGCACGGGCTGCGTCCAGGTGGCTGGGTCGTCCGGGTCGCAGCCCGTCTCCCGCCACAGCAGCCGCGCGCAGTCCGCGGCCACGCGCGGTGCGACGGCGCCCGCCAACTTCACGAAGCCGTCGCGAAGGAACCGGGATACCAGTGTCGTGTCGTCCATGCCCCCATCGTGTGGCGGCACCGATCCCGATCACCCGACACTTTCCGCTCCGCCTCTGTCGGGTGTGCCGCAACAGAGCCGGTCACGATACGGAGGCACTGTCGCACAGCACTACAGCTTGAGGTTCCGCCCAACTGCCGAAGGGAGCGAACGCATGGAAACCCGCATCGTCGACCATCCCGCGTTTTGGCTCGTGGGGCACGCTGTCCGGGTTCCACTGATCCACCGAGGCATCAACCCGCACATCCAGCAGCACATCGCCGCGCTGCCGGCAGAGGAGCACCTGCGCTTGAAGGCACTCGGCGACACTGAGCCGGGCGGCCTGCTCGCGGTCTTCGATGACCTCGACGCGGACTACGACGAAGGCAGCGAGCTGACCTACCTGCACGGGGTCGCCGTGTCCCCGAGCACGCCGGTCCGGGGCGATCTCGAGGTCATCGAGGTCCCGGCGGGCCGCTGGGTGGTCATCCGGGCCGTGGGGCCGCAGCCGCAGACCCTGCAGAAGATCTGGGCCGCGGCCGCAGCCGAGTGGTTTCCCTTCAACCCGTGGCGGCTGCGGCCGGGCCCGGAGATCGTCGCGGTGCCCGAGCCGACGGACGACCTCAGCACCGCGACCCGCGAGCTCTGGCTGCCCGTCGAGCCGGCGTAGCCCGCCTCTGGAATACGGCCTAGTGGTCGTGGAGCGTGAAGAAGAACGTCCGGTGCGCGACGTCCAGGAAGGCGGTCCGCCACCGCGTGGACGGGGTCGCCTCGTCGTACGCCCGGCTGTACAGCCAGCGGGGCGCGGTCGGCAGGAACGGCGCGAGAGCGGGCCAGGCGTCCGCCGGGCTGCCGGAGTGGGGAGCCGGGGCGGCGGGCGCGTACGGCACGAAGTCGTACCGCTGCGCCAGCGTCCGCGCGTCCTCCGGACGCAGCCGGACCACGCCCTGGTAGGCCCAGTCCACCGGACCCGGCGCGCGGCCGCACGGCTCGCCCGAGAGGGAATGGACCTGCCAGTGGATCTCCAGGTAATCGCCGAGGTCCGGCAGCTCCTGGGGCGGGTCCCACCGGTTGGTGCGCACCTTCGCCTCCTCGGCGCGCACGGACTCCCGGCACTCGGGAGTGTCGCCCGGGTCGTTGCTGACGACCCGGATCACGGCCCCCACACACCCGACGACCACCAGCAGCAGCAGCGCGGCGGAGCCGCCGAGGACGGCCACCAGCGCGCGTCTCGTCATGGTCGTCAGCGTACGAAGGGCGTCCACTCCCGCCGCGTCGCCCCCGGCCGGTACGGGCCGGGGGCGACGCGGTCCGGGAGACGCTCAGGCGACCGGTTCCGGGGCCGCGTCGGCGTCCCGGTGCGGGCCGGGCACGACGCGCGGGTCGCCCTCGTCGGCGAAGTAGTCGTCCGACGTGGTGCCGTCGCCGCCGTCGCGCACCTTCGCCGCCCGCAGCACCACCGTGAGCAGCGCCGCGACCGCGAGGTTGACCAGCACGGCCACGATCCCGACGTAGATCGTCTTCGGGGTGTCGAAGCCGAAGTCGGCCAGCGGGAACGCCGAGCCGCCGAAGTGCTTGCGGCCGGTCGCGGCGTTCGGGATCTGGTAGAGCATCCACATGCCCAGCCCCATGCCCGCGATCCAGCCGCCGATCAGCGCCCCCCGGTGGAACCAGCGGGTGTAGAGGCCCAGCGCCACCGCCGGCAGCGTCTGGAGGATGATCACGCCGCCGATGAGCTGGAGGTCGATGGAGAACTGCGGGTCGAGGAAGACGATGCACGCCACCGCGCCGACCTTCACCACCAGCGAGGTGATCTTGGAGACGTTCGCCTCCTGCGCGGGGCTGGCGTCCCGCTTCAGGTACTCCTTGTAGATGTTGCGGGTGAACAGGTTCGCCGCCGCGATCGACATGATCGCCGCCGGCACCAGCGCGCCGATGCCGATGGCCGCGTACGCGACGCCGGCGAACCAGTCGGGGAACTGCTGGTCGAACAGGACCGGCACCACCGTGTTGCTGTCCACGGTGCCCTCCTTCGACCCGGGCAGCGGCTTCACCCCGGCCGCGATGGCCATGAAGCCGAGCAGCGCGATCAGGCCGAGCAGCAGGCTGTACGCGGGCAGCGCCGACATGTTCCGCTTGATCACGTCGCGGTTCCGGCTGGCCAGCACGCCGGTGATGCTGTGCGGGTAGAGGAACAGCGCCAGCGCCGAGCCGAACGCCAGCGTGACGTACTGGAGCTGGTTGTTGGCGTTGAGCAGCACCCCGTCGTTGGGGTTCGGCGACGCGTCGAACTTCGCGTCCGCGGCGTCGAAGATCTCGCCCCAGCCACCGAGCTTGTACGGCAGGTACAGCACCGCCACCAGGATCACGATGTAGATCAGCGTGTCCTTGACGAACGCGATCAGCGCCGGCGCGCGCAGCCCCGACTGGTACGTGTACGCGGCCAGGATGGCGAAGGCGACGATGATCGGCAGGTGCCGGGCCAGCGTGCTCTCGCCGGTGACCCCCATGGTCTTCAGCACCGCCTCGATTCCGACCAGTTGCAGCGCGATGTACGGCATCGTCGCCACGATGCCGGTGATCGCGATCAGCAGCGCCAGCACCGGCGAGTCGAACCGCTTGCGGACGAAGTCCGCGGGGGTGACGAAGCCGTGCCGGTGCGAGACCGACCAGAGCCGGCACAGCACCAGGAACACCAGCGGATAGATGACGATGGTGTACGGGACGGCGAAGAAGCCGGCCGCGCCGGCACCGAACATCAGCGCCGGCACCGCCACGAAGGTGTACGCGGTGTACAGGTCACCGCCGACCAGGAACCAGGTGATCCAGCCGCCGAAGTTGCGCCCGCCCAGCCCCCACTCGTCGAGGTGGGCCATGTCCTTCGGGGCCCGCCACCGGGCCGCCACGAATCCCATCCCGCTGACCAGCAGGAAGAGCGCCGAGAAGACGATGATCTCGGTGAGGTGGTCGCGCCACATCAGCGATCACCCGCCGCCGTGTCGCCCGGCCCGCCCGACGGCGTGCCGGCCCGCTTCTTCGTCATCTGGTACACCAGCGTGGTGGTGGCCACGCCGAGCAGGATGTAGACGAGCTGGAGCCAGTAGAAGCGCGGGAAGCCGAGGAACCGGGGCGAGTCGGCGTTGAAGAAGACCGGGATCAGGGGCACCACGATGGGGATGAAGAGCAACCAGTTCCAGGGGCTGTGGTCCTTCGCCCTGGAGCGCGCCGCTGTCGGCGCCTCCGGTTCGGGTGCGGCCATTGCGACAAACCTCCGCGTGTCGTAGATCGGCACTGATGACGGCCGGAGGCTACGACCCTGTGAGCCGGGTCACGTTCGACGGGAGGAAGTTGCTGCGCCGAACGGCGGACGGCGTGCGCCGAACGGCGACCCCGGGCGGCCGGACGGCCGGCCGCCCGGCTCAGATCGCGGCGAGGTGCGCGGTGTCGTTGACCGTACGGACGGCGACGCCACCGTCGGGCCACGTGTCGAGCACCGAGATGCCGGCCGCGTCCAGGAACAGCCGGTGCAGGAAGCCGTCATTGGCCGCGAGGGCGTCGCGCAGCACCAGCTTGATCGGCGAGACGTGCGAGACCACCACCACGGTCTCCCCCGGATACGCCCGGCACAGCCCGTCGACCGCGCGGCGGCAGCGCTCGGCGACGTCGACGAACGACTCGCCGCCCGGCGGAGCCACCCGGGTCGAGGCGAGCCACGCGTCCATCTCGCCCGGCCACTCCTGGCGTACCTCGGCGAAGGTGCGCCCCTCCCAGGCCCCGAAGTCGCACTCGATCAGGTCGTCCTCGCGGCGCACCGGCACGCCGCCGAGCGCCCCGGCGATCGCCTCGGCGATCGCCTCGGCGGTCGCCGTACACCGGGACAGGGGCGAGCTGACCACGGCCGCGACCGTCGGGGCCAGCCCGGCCACCCGGGCGGCCGTGGCCCGGACCTGGGCCCGGCCGCGCTCGGACAGCGGCACGTCGCCGCGGCCGGAGTAGCGGCGCTGCTCGGTGAAGGCCGTCTCGCCGTGCCGGACCAGGATGAGCCGGGTGGCGGTGAAGCTCGGCCGCGGTTCCCAGGAGGCGGGGGCGGTGGCCGGGTCGGTGCCGGTGGTGGTCGCCGACGCGGCGCGGGCGGCCACCTCGCGGGCCCTCGCGCGGGCCGGCGAGTCGGGGCCGGCGACCTCGCGCGGCGGCTCCACGACGCGCGGCGGCGCGACGGCGGCCCGGGCCGGCGCCTTGCCGGCGGCGGCGTCCATGGCGGCGTTGGCGAGGGCGTCGGCGTGCCGGTTGCGTTCCCGGGGAATCCAGTGGAACCGTACGGCTGCGAAGCGGTTCACCAGCCCGGCGGCCTGCGCGGCGAGCGGGCGCAGCCCTGGGTGCTTGATCTGCCAGCGGCCGCACATCTGCTCGACCACGAGCTTCGAGTCCATCCTGGCCTCGACCTCGGCGGCGCCCAGCTCGGCGGCGGCCTCCAGCCCGGCGATCAGCCCCCGGTACTCGGCGACGTTGTTGGTGGCGACGCCGATCGACTCGCTCCGCTCGGACAGCACCTCGCCGGTGTCCGCGTCGCGGACCACCGCGCCGAAGCCGGCCGGGCCGGGGTTGCCCCGGGATCCGCCGTCGGCCTCGACGACGACCACGCGCGGCGCCACGGGCTACAGCCCGGACTCGTTGGTGCGGACCATGATCCGCCGGCAGTCCTCGCAGCGGACGACCTCGTCCGGGGCCGCCTTGCGGATGCGGGCCACGTCGGCGCCGGAGAGCTCCAGGCGGCAACCGCCGCACCGGCCGGCGGTCAGCAGCGCCGCGCCGAGCCCGGTGTCCTCGCGGATCTTGTCGTACAGCTGCACCAGGTCGGCCGGGAGGTCGCCCGCCAGCGGCTGGCGGGCGCCGCGCTTGAACTCCTCCTCCTTGGCGATCTCGGCCAGGCTCTCATCGCGGCGCCGCTCGGCGGCGTCGCGCTTCTCCCGCACCTCCGCGAGCCGCTTCTCGACTCCGTCCAGCACGCCCTGGGCCGTCTCCCGCTGCTCCATCAGCTCCAACTCGGCGTCCTCCAGGTCGCCCTGGCGGCGGTTGAGCGAGACCAGCTCGTGCTGGAGGGCCTCCAGCTCCCGGGCCGGGCCGGTGCCGGCGGCGAGCCGGGCCTCGTTCTTGGACTTGCGGGCCCGCACCTGGTCGACGTCCTTCTCCATGCGGGCGATGTCCCGGTCCAGGTCGTCGACCGCCACCTGGGCGCGGACCCGCTCGTCCTCCAGCGCGGACAGCTCCCGGGCCAGCGCGTCCAGCTCGGCCCGCTCGGGCAGCGAACGGCGCCGGTGGGCGAGCTGGGCGAGGGTGGTGTCGATCGCCTGGAGATCGAGCAGGCGGCGCTGGACCTGGGGGTCAGCCTTCACAGTCGGGGCTCCTTGTCGTCCACCGCGGGTGGGGCGGCGTGTACGGTCCACGGGTCGGTGGCCAGGTCGGACACCAGCGTCTCGACACCCGTCGCCTCCCGCAGGAGGACGGCCAGGTCGTCCAGCCACGGTCGTTCCGTCGCCCAGTGGGCGGCGTCGAGCAGTGCCGGACCGTCGGCGGCCAGGTGCTCGCCGGCCGGGTGGTGGCGCAGGTCGGCGGTGAGGAACGCGTCCACCCCGGCCGCGGTCGCGTCGGCGAGGAAGCCGTCCCCCGCGCCGCCGCTGACCGCGAGGGTACGAACCATACGCCCGGGATCCCCGGCGGCGCGAACTCCCCAGGCGGTGGGGGGCAGCACGGCGGCGGCGTGCCGGGTCAGCTCCGCCAGCGTCATCGGCTCCGGCAGCTCGCCGATCCGGCCGATCCCCCGGCCGTCGCCGTGCGCGGGCGTTCCGGGTGCGGGCCGGTGCAGCGGGCGCAGCCCGGTCAGCCCGAATCGGGCGGCGAGGGCGTCGGAGACCCCCGGGGCGGCCACGTCGGCGTTGGTGTGCGCGACGTACAGCGCCACGTCGGATCTGATGAGTCGGTGCACGATCCGGCCCTTGAAGGTCGTGGGGGCCACCGAGGAGACGCCGCGCAGCAGCAGCGGATGGTGGGCGACGATCATGTCGACGCCGGCGTCGAGCGCCTCGGCCACCGTCTCCGGCACCACGTCGACCACGCAGAGGACCCGGCGCACCGGGGCGCACGGCTCGCCGAGCACCAGCCCGACGCGGTCCCAGTCCTCGGCCCAGGCCGGCGGATAGCGCCGCTCCAGCTCGGCGACCACGTCGGCGACGGTCGGCGGGACTGCGTTGGTGCTCACGGCGGGCCAGCTTACCGGCGCGGGCCGTGGCCGGGGGTGTCGCCCACCGGGACGACGGCGTGTCCCGCCGTGGTCCCGGTGCGCCGGAGGGTCCCGGGCTGACGTCGTACGTCGGCCGGGGACCCTCCGGCGCGCGTCAGGCGACGGGGCAGAGCCGGTCCCGTACGGCGTCCAGGCCCAGGGCCCACGGGAAGGCGTGCACGTGCCGCTCGCCGGTACCGGGCGGGTGCAACGGGAAGACGTGGTCGCCGAAGAGCACCGTGACCCCCCACTCCGCGAGCCGGGCGATGCCGGCCCGGAAGGCCGGGTGGGCCGCCATCGCCGCGTTCGTGTACGGCACCGCCACCACCGGCACCCCCAGCCCCTGCGCCTCCACCAGCAGCCCGAGGGCCAGTGTGTCGGTGATCCCGGCCGCCCACTTGTTGACGGTGTTGACCGTCGCCGGACAGACGATCATCGCGTCGGCCTGCGGCAGCACGTCGAGGTCGCCCGGATTCTTGTAGTGGGTGCGGACCGGATGGCCGGTCTGCCGGGCCAGCGCGGCCCGGTCGACGAACTTGGCGCCGTCCGGCGTGGTGACCACGCAGACGTCCCAGCCGTCCTGCTGGGCCAGCTCGACGAGCCGGCCGACGTGGCGGGCCAGCGGTGAACCGCAGGCGATGACGTAGAGCACCTCGCGGCGCTCGCTGCTCGGGCGCGGGCCGGTCATCAGGCCGACTCCGCGCTCATACCCCAACTCCCATGTGCTCAGCCAACTCCGCAATCGGAGAAGGCGGCGCACCACGTGTGCGACGCAGGATATCCGACATCACCTCGTGGGCGATCGGCCGGCAGCGGATCTCCGACGGGGCGAGGCGGTCGCCGCGCAGCAGCATCTCGCCGGCGTTGGCCACGTCGCCGATCTGGGCGAAGCCCCGGGCGATGTCGAGCAGGTGGTGGGCCCGGCGTTCCGGCAGCAGGGCGCCGAAGGCCGGCTCCTGGATGCGCTGCTGGTGCACCTCGACCGCCCGGCCCCCGTCGCCCAGCTCGACCGCCGCCGCCGCCCGGTGCAGCTCCACGTTGGTCGGCCCGAACGAGGTCCAGTAGTGGTTGTGGTCGCCGCCGAGCAGGTTCGCCGCCTCCTGCGCGCCGTTGATCAGGTCGCCGACCGTGGCGGAGTCGCCGATCCGGGAGGCGGCCATCGCCCCCTGGAGCAGCAGCATCCCGTAGACCGACAGCAGGGCCGGATCGGCGGCGTTGCCGCAGCCGGGGGCGAGCCGGTTGGCGATGGTGACGTTGAGTTCGAGCGCGGGCCGGGGCCGGCCCATCGCCACCAGCGCGTTGCAGACCCGGGTGGTGGCGATGCCGGCCAGCAGCGGGTCGTTGGCGCGCTGGGCCACCGCCATCGAGCGGTCGGCGGCCAGCCAGGCCAGGTCGCACTCGCCCAGTTTGCGCAGCACCGACGAGGCGATCTGGTAGACCTGCCCGAGCAGGTGGGCCGCCTCGACCGCCTGGTCGCCGCCGTGGCCGGCGTCGGCGGCCTGGGCGTCGCGCAGCAGCTTCGGCAGCGCCCGGGTGAGCATCCCGTAGCGGCCGTACTGGTAGGTGAGCCAGGCGTGGTTGACGGCCTTGCGCATGTCGGTCAGGGGCGGCGGGCACGGCGCGGCGTCGAAGTACGCGCTCATCGAGTCGTACCGCTCCAGGGCCGCCCGGATCTCCTGCACCTCCACCTGGTCGATGCAGTTCAACGCGTCCGTACGCCGCTCCGGGTCCTTGCCGAGCAGCAGCTGCACGTCGACCTGGAGGATGTCGGCGATCTCGTAGAGGACGGAGAACTTGTCCAGCCGGCGCACTCCGCGCTCGACCTTGTCGACCCAGCTCTTCGACTTGCCCAGCCGGTCCGCGAAGACCTGCTGCGACATCTTGCGCCGCCCCCGCCAGTAGGCCACCCGCCGCCCGATGGGTAACTCGTCCATCCACCCGTTCCTTCCCCTGTGCCTGCTCGAGCGGGCGTGCCGGCCGGTCCTGCCGGATACGGCGATCGATCCGTACGTCTTCAGGTTTTCGCTGGTCGCACAGCGTGTGCGTCAGCCGTACAGCCAGTTCTCGTAGTTTTCGTGCAAGTTGCATCAGCCGTTCGTCAGCTCAACGATCGCGGGTTACGGCAGTGACGGTGCTCGACATGCGACCTGGGCACCGGCCGGGGTCCGGCGAGGGGAGATGGCACATGTGGGGGAATGTCGCGCCGCGCGTCGTTCAACTGTCCCCGTTGGAACGGGTGCGGCTGCGCCGGGTGGCCGTGCGGTACGCCGTGCACGGCTGGGACGTCACCCCCGGCGCCTGCCTCGCCCGCAGCCGCTTCGTCTGCGGGCGGGCCGGCTGCCCGACGGTCGGCTGCCACCCCGCGCTGGAGAACTGGGAGCACGCGGCGAGCGCCGACCCGGCCCGGGTCGCGACCTGGTGGCGCACCCGGCCGCACGGGGTGCTGCTGCCCACCGGGCGGGCGTTCGACGTGCTGGAGGTCCCCACGCACCTCGGCCGGCACGTGCTGGACGCGGTGCGGACGCACCCGGCCGGCGTCGGCGTACGCGGGCCGGTGCTGGTGACCCCGACCGGCCGCTGGATGTTCCTGGTCCGCCCCGGCGACCCGCTCCGCCCCGAGCTGGACCACTGCTTCCACGTGGTCCGGCACGGCCCCGGCTCCTGGATCCCGGCCCCGCCGACCCGGCTGCCGGAGGGCACCGTCCGGTGGGCGGTCGCGCCCGAGCAGGCCCGCTGGCAACTGCCCGACTCCTATCTGGTGCAGAACGCGCTGATCGAGGCCCTGCGGGCCACCGGGGTCACGGTCACCTCCGACCTGCTCCCCGGTCACCTGCCGCTGCCGCGCCGGGGCATGTGACGCCGGCTCGACAGCGACGCCGGAGGGCCGGCGCTCGTTGAGCACGGCGACGGCGCACCCGCGCCGGGAGCGGGGGGTTACATGTCCAGCGACGACACCGCGCGCCAGCCGGACGGCACGGAGCCGCCACCACGGCGCCACCGGCCGCGCCGCCGCTGGCCGGTCACCCGTCCCGTCGGCTCCCGCCCGGGCCGCCCCCGCCCCCTCGGCTCCCGCCCCGCCACCACCCGCCCGTTCCGCTGACGCTCAGCCGGCCAGGGGCAGGGCGGTGGAGTGCAGGAGGCGGGCGTCGTCGGTGACGACCGCGTGCTGGTGCCCGGGCAGGCCGTCCAGCCAGCCGACGCCGGCCGGGCCCATCGCGACGGCCGCGGTGGCGTACGCGTCGGCCAGCCCCAGGTCCGGCCCGACCACGGTGACCGAGCGCAGCCCCCGGGCCGGCACGCCCCGGCGCGGATCGAGCACGTGGTGGCCGCGCTCGTAGACGCCGGACGTGGCCACGGCCAGGTCGGTGCCGGTGAGCACGAGGCAGGTGGACATCGCGTCCCACGGGTGGCGGACGCCGATCCGCCACGGTTGCCCGGTCGGGGAGTGGCCGCGTACCCGCACGTCGCCGCCGGCGTTCAGGCAGTGGTTCGCCGCCCCGGCCGCGAGCAGCCGGTCCGAGGCGACCTGCACCGCCCAGCCCTTGACGTAGCCGGACGGGTCGAGCCGCCCGGTGGCGTACGCGTCGAAGAAGCCGTCGGTGGCCTTCCACAGGTCGGCGCAGCACGCCAGCACGGCCCGCAGGTCGGCGCCGGCCCCGGAGAGCGGCAGCTCGCCCCGGTCGACGCGGCACACCTCGCTGTCGGGCCGGTACGTGCTGAACCGGGCGTCCACCTCGCGCAGCCAGGCGAACACCTCCCCGGCCAGCGCGTCCAGCTCGGCGGCGGGCAGGTCGTCGGCGAGGTCGAGGCTGATCGCGGTGCCCATGACCTGCTCCACGCGGCGCAGCCCCGGCCTGCTCGCCGGCGGGCCCCCGGCCGGCCCGCGCCGCCCCGCCGCCAACACCGGCACGTCAGTTCGCCCGGTCGATCGCGGCCTGCAACGACCTCTTGTACGAGGTGCTGGTGGCGGTCGCCCCGGAGACGGTGTCCACGTCGGCGCTCTGCCGCTGCACCACCAGCCCGGAACTGCCGCTGTAGCGGCCGTCGACCTGCTCGCTGCGCTGGTCGGACTGGGCGGTCTCCTCGGGCAGCTCCAGGGCCACCACGTCGACGATCCGCGTCCCGGAGAGGGTGATCTGCACCTGCACGTTGCCGTACTCGTTCTCCACCACCGGCCCCGTGACGGTGCGGGTGGTCGGCGCGGGCGGCGGCTTGGTGGTGGTGCGCGGCGCGGACGGCGCCCGGGTGGTGGCGCTGGGCCGGCTCGCCGGCGCCCGGGTGGCGGTGCGACCGGGCCGGGGGGACGCGCTGGTGCGGGCCGGCGACGGCGGGGCGGAGACCTTCCCGCCGCCCGGGGTCGGGCCGGCCGGCGCGGGCACCACCGGCGGGGGCGCCGCCGGCAGGTCCTGGGCGACCGGGCTGGTGCCCGGCGAGCCCTTCAGCACCACCATCGCGGTGGTGCCGGCCGCCAGGCCGGTGATCGCGAGCAGGGCGCGACGCATGGAAGCCTTCCTACAGCTCGAACGTGGCCAGGTGGATCTGCCGGCGGGGCACGCCGGCCTCGCGGAGCACCCGCAGCGACTGCTCGACCAGGCCGGGCGGCCCGCAGAGATAGACGTCGCGCCGGGCGAGGTCGGGCACCAGCCGGCGCAGCCCGTCCGGGCTCATCACCTGGCGCGGGCCGGGATCGTGGCGGGAGCCGACGACGTACCAGATCGCGGTGTCCCGGGCCTCGGCGAGCCAGTCCAGCTCGCGGTGCAGCAGCACGTCGCCCGGGGTGCGGGCGCGGTAGATCAGCGCGGCGCCGGGCGGCAGTTCCTCCAGCATCGCCCGGATCGGGGTGATCCCGCTGCCGCCGGCGATCAGCAGGGCCCGTTCGCGGGTCCGGTGGGCGGCGGTGAAGGTGCCCGACGGCCCCTCCGCCCAGACTTTGGTGCCCGGTTCGAGGTCGCGCAGGTCGGCGGTGTGCGCGCCGACCACCTTGACGGTGAGCCGCAGCCAGCGGCCGTTGGCGGCGGCGGAGACCGAGAACGGGTGCGCCTGCCACCAGCAGCCCCGGGCGAGGAAGCGCCAGCGGAAGAACTGCCCGCCCAGCAGTTCCAGCCGCTCCAGCCGCTCCCCGGTCAGGTAGATCGAGATCGTGTCCGGACTCTCCGCCACCACGTCGGCGACCCGCAGCCGGTGCCGCAGGTTGAACGCCAGCGGCGCGACCACCCGGCCCCAGAGCAGGGCGGCGAGCACCAACGCGTACATCGCGATCCAACCGGTGCGCACCGGGCCGGGCCGGAACAGCTGCGCGCCGTTGCTGAACTGGTGGGCGAAGCCGAGCAGCAGCACCGCGTAGCTCGACAGGTGCAGGGCGTGCCACAGCTCGTAGGGCAGCGCGGTGCGGATCGCCCGGATGCTGGTGAGGCCGACCAGCACCAGGATGCCGGCGGCGGCGAACGCGGAGACCATGTCCTCGTAGTCGCGCAGCAGCACGCCGGCCTCGGTGAGCACCGGGTTGTCCTCCAGGTCGGCGTAGCCGACCAGGATCAGCGACGCGTGCGCGAGCACGGCGACCAGCAGGGTGGCCCCGACGTCGCGGTGCCAGCGGGCGATCCGCTCGCCGCCGGCCCACCGCTCCAGGATCGGCAGGCGGCTCATCATCAGCACCTGCACGAGCAGCAGGTAGCCGGCGACCAGCCCGGTGATCCGGCCGGCGGCGGTGAGCGTGGCGGCCGTCGACCGCAGCGATCCGGCCGGGGTGTCCAGCCACCAGGGCAGCACGCTGGCGAGCAGGCCGACGACGAGCAGCGCGGCCAGCAGCCGCCGGCCGCCGGGTCCGCGTCGCGGCGGCACCAGGGGACGTACGTCCGCAGCCGGCCGGCCGCCGCGCCGCCGCCCGGGGCGCCGCGCCCCCCGGCCCCCCCCGGCGG
>NZ_JBNCKV010000005.1:336147-438900 GCF_049841695.1 Micromonospora sp. DT178 | reverse complement strand
TCCGTAGCATCAAAGGCCAGCGACCGCGGATCGCTACCTCAGTTTCCTAGACCACCCGTCGCACATCACCTGACGGAACCGCATCGCACATCAACTGACGGATCACAATCACAGGCAGCTCCGAGCCGACCTAGCCGGCACGAACACAACACCCTCCCGGCCACCGCCGTCCGGTGTCGCCTGGGAGCGTCGCCGTCTCTTCACGACGCATGACACCGGCTGCCTAGTCGCTCCGTGTATGCCGCCTGCCAACCTTCACCATCTATCGGCCCCGCGGTTTCCTGCCTGCCCGTTCTGCTCGGGCCTCTACCTCTCGCTGCTCACGCCCTGGTCCTCATCACCGACACACATCCGTCCGGACGTGCACCCCACACCACGCCGGCAACTCGACGGACCACACGCGCCAACCACCGTCGTCCTTGCGTAGCTCCCACCGCCACGGATGGGCACTTCCTGCCAGGGACATGCCTTCGTCCCACCACACGCCGCGCACGTGCTCTACCACCGTCGCCCGGTCGTCGCCCTGGTGCTCGATGACGGCGGCTCCCGTGGCTTCGAGCTTTGACGGAGGGCGTTGGGATCGGGTCATCTCATCGCGGTAGCTCTGCCACTGGCGGCGCAGCTCGTCGTGTCGTTCCTCTGCTAGCACCCTCGATAGCCCGATGCCGTCGCCGGCACTCAGCTTCAACAGCCATACCGTGGCCGCTGCCTCCGGTGCGGCTTCGCCTCGCCCGGCTTCCAACTGCGTCCGCACGGCCCAAACAGCCGGGACAGCGACAAGGCCGGCGCAAACGATCGCCGTGAGTGCTAGAAGCACCCAGGGCCATCGCTGCGCCGGCCTAGTGGGGTGTCGTACCCTGTGCGGTCGCCATCCTTGAACTTCCTCCCCGATGATCACCGCCTGACCATACGAGAGGCATCGAGGCCGACAGAAAACAGATCGGGTTGACTAGCCGAAGAGTTCTAGAAGTGCGCCGGCCTGCGCGTCTCAGACGTGGACCTGACCGAGCACACCATCACCGTTCGGAAGGCTCGCGTCGAACCCCTGCACGCTCCTGGTCGAGCGTTCGACAAGGACCCCAAGTCGGAAGCCGGGAAGCGCACCATCTCCATCCCGCCTCACGTCGCCCCGCTGATCCGGTTGCACCTCGACGAGTACGCCGGTACTGACCGGCTGTTCGTCAGCCGCGACGGCACCCCTCTACGCGGCAACACGCTCTATCAGGCGTTCGTTCGGGCGCGGAAGCAAGTTGGCCTCGATGATCTGACCTTCCACGACCTGCGGCACACGGGGCAGACCCTCGCCGCCCAGACCGGCGCGACCCTGGCCGACCTGATGAAGCGGCTCGGGCACTCGTCCATGGCGGCAGCCCGCCGCTACCTGCACGCCGTCGACGGGCGTGACCGCGAGATCGCTAAGGCCCTGTCGGAACTCCGCCGCACACGGTGATGTCGCACGGCTGCCCCGGCACATCACGATGCGCAGCTAATCGCATGACGATCGCACGGTGGCCCGCTGCGGTACTCTGGCCTGCGAAAATGTACGAGCGTCCGACTGAAAATCGGAAGGTCGGCGGTTCGACCCCGCCCCTGGCCACATAGCCTTTCGCCGGGCTACTGAAGCGCCGACCAGCGGAAACGCCGGTCGGCGCTTCTGCGTGCGGGGTGAGTCCGCGAAGATTCGGGGAGGAGCGCGGTGCCCACCGTCGACATGCCCGCACTGCACGAGCGGATCGTCGCGAGCATCTGCGCGACGATCCGCCCGATGCTCGAGCGACGCGCATCGGAGGAGCTGTACGCGGTGGCGCTCACCACGGACAGCGACGTCATCACGGTGAACCTGCTGGCGCACACCGAGGAAGCCCTCGAGGTGCTCGTCAAGGCCGACGACGCGTATGCCGACGGCTACCGCTGGTGGCCCGACGAGTGGGCCGTTGCGGATGACCACGGGGCGCCCGAGCACGGTGTCGAGTCGATGGTGCAGATCAGCCGGGACATGTTCGACACCCACCTCTCTCTCGGCGACGACGACGAGGCGCACGACGAATGGTGCGTCCGGGCCCGCGCGACCCTGGAAGCCGCCCTGGGCGACCACCGCGTCCGGGCGAGCATCGCCGGCGTCAACTCCGCCTGGCACCCCGTGCTGTTCGTCACGGACACGGACGGCAATGCGCACCTGACGGTACGCAGCATCGACCTCCTCAACGACGGCCACCCGAACCCCGCCCTCGTCGCCTCCGCCCGCGACTTCTTCGACGAGACGGACGAGGGCTGACGACCGTCGACAGGTAGCGGCGCGCTCGGACGATGCCGACCGGCGACAGTGCCGGCGTCCAGCTCCGTCGCCGCGGCGTCGACGGTGCCCTCCCGGGCGCTGTTGACACGCTTCTGAGAATCGCCCGCGACCACCCCGAAACCAATCGCCCGGTCCGGCTATCATCGCCATATGGCGATTGGTTGCACTCCCGGGCTGGCTCCCGCCGTGGCGCTGTTCCGCTCCCTCGGTGATCCCACCCGGCTGGCCATCCTGCGCCGGATGGCGACCGGAGAGGCACGCGTGGTGGACCTGACCAACGAGTTGGGCCTGGCGCAGTCGACGGTGTCGAAGCACCTGGCGTGCCTTCGCGACTGCGGCCTCGTCGACTACCGGGTGGAGGGCCGCCAGTCGTTCTACGCGCTGACGCGGCCGGAGCTGCTGGACCTGCTGCGGTCGGCGGAACAGGTCCTGGCCGCCACGGGCGAGGCGGTCGCCCTGTGCCCGGTCTACGGCACGCCGGCCGGCGCGGCGGGGACGACCACGTGAGCGTGTCGCTGCCGACCCCGGAGCGTCGGATGGTGCTGTCGCGACGCAGCCTGTGGCTGGCCTACGCCACCGCCGGCTACAACCTGTTGGAGGGCCTGGTCGCGATCGCCGCCGGGGCGGCGGCCTCGTCCACGGCGCTGATCGGCTTCGGCCTGGACTCGTTCGTCGAGGTGTCCAGCGCCGCCGTGCTGATCTGGCAGTTCCGCTCCCGGGCGCCCGAGGACCGGGAGCGGCTGGCGTTGCGGCTGATCGGCGTGTCGTTCTTCGCCCTGGCCGCCTGGGTGACGTTCGACGCCGTCCGCTCGCTGTCGACGGGCGGGGACGCCGACGCCAGCCCGGTGGGCATCGGTCTCGCCGTCGCGTCGCTGATCGTGATGCCGCTGCTCGTACGGGCCAAGCGGCGCACCGGGCGGGAACTCGGCTCCGCGACGGTCATGGCCGACTCGACGCAGACCATGTTGTGCGCGTACCTGTCCGCGGTGCTGCTCGTCGGCCTGGTCCTCAACGCCGTCTGGGGTTGGTCGTGGGCGGATCCGATCGCCGCGCTCGTGATCGCCGGGGTCGCGGTGAAGGAAGGCATCGAAGCCTGGCGCGGTGAGCACTGCGACGACTGCGCGCCCCTGTCCGCCGCCGGCCAGGGCCCGGACTGCGCCGACGCCTGCTGCACGGACGGGAAGGCGTGACGATGGCCTGGCTCGCACTGCCGCTCTACCTGCTGGGCCTGCTGCTCGCCTTCGGCTGGCGCACCCTCGCCCAATGGCGCCGCACCGGCGACACCGGCCTACGCCTCGACGCCGGCCCGCCCGGCACCCTGCGGTGGTGGGCGAAACTGCTGTTCGTCGCCGCCCTCGTGCTCGGTGCGGCCGGTCCGGCCGCCGCTCTCGCCGGCCTGTCGCCGGTGCCCGGCCTCGACAACCGGCCCCTGCACGTGGTCGGCCTGGTCGTCACCGTCGCCGGCATCGGGGCCACGCTCGCCGCCCAGATCGCCATGGGCACCTCGTGGCGGATCGGCGTCGACCCCGGCGAACGCACCTCCCTGGTGACCGGCGGCGCGTTCGGGCTCGCCCGTAACCCCATCTTCACCGCCATGGCGGCCACCGCCCTCGGCCTGGCCCTGATGGTGCCCAACACCGTCGCACTGGCCGCCTGGCTCGCCCTGGTCCTGGCGCTGCAACTACAGGTCCGCGCCGTCGAGGAGCCGTACCTGATCGCCACCCACGGCGACGCCTACCGCCGGTACGCGGCCAGGGTGGGCCGCTTCCTGCCCGGCCTGGGCAGGATCAGCCGGCGACACGACGCGGAGCCGGTGCGGTGACCACAGACGTTCGGCTCTCGCGCCCTGGCGGCGGTCGGTGCAGCTCCGGTCACCCCGTTCATGCCGGTGTCTAGCGCCGGAGCAGGACGACCCATCCCGCCCCGGTCACGGCAAGGATGAGCGCCACCACGAGCAGGGTGCGTCCGGCCAGGAAGGGCATGGGGATGAGAAACGGTGCCTGCTGGAGCAGCAGGCACGCGCCGAGCAGCGCCTGGCCGCCGCCGACGCGGAGGGGTTGGGACCGCTGGCTCGCCGTCAGGCGGGCGACCCGCACCCACGCCGGGGGAAACCGCCGTGACACGGCGACGCGCACGCCGAGAACGATCAGGGCCAGGCTGAGGAGCACGATCACGAGGCGCGCGGCGATCCACACCGGGTCCGGATCACTCAGGCTCATGCGGCCCATCATGCAAGGGACGTCAAGGTCGCAAGCGGTACCAGCGGGGCCCGCTCCGTCGACGCGGCCGCGCCTGTCGGGGGTACGCAGTACGGTCCCGCCATGGCAGCCAGAATCAGCCTGACCCTCGACTGCGAGGACGCGAAGCTCCTCGGCGACTTCTGGAAGACGGCGCTGGGTTACGTGGACGAGCCGCCGCCCGCGCCCTTCCGGACCCGTGAGGAGTGGCACGCGAGTTTCCACCTGCCGGAGGACGACCCGGTGGACGACGTGGCGTGGCTGTGCGATCCCGACGGCGTCGGGCCCGCGCTCTCCATCCTCAGGGTCCCCGAGCCGAAGACGGCGAAGAACCGACTGCACATCGACGTCCGGGTGCCGGGCCACGGCACCCCCGACGAGCGGTGGGCGCGGATCAGGGCCGAGTCCGAGCGGCTGGTGCAGGCGGGCGGGACCGTCCTGGAGGAGTTCACCGGGCACCACATCGTCATGGCCGACCCGGAGGGCAACGAGTTCTGCGTCGCCGCGACCTCGGCATGACGGCGTCTGCCGTCCGCCCGCCCCGAATCTGTCGACGGACGGATCCGGGACAGCGGTAGGCCGCCCGGCTCTGCCAGGCTGGTCACCGCCCCGCCCTGGTTCCGTCTGCGGCGGGCCGGCGCGACGGGGGGACGGAGCGTGGCCGAGCAGTCGACCGCACGGTCGGCACCGGCGGCGCCGCGGGTGGTGAACCCAGGGCGCCTGGCGGTGGGGCAGATGGTCGTGGTCGGCGCGACGGCCGCCCTGTTCCTGCGCGGGACCAACGGCGGCCCGTGGGTGCTGCTCGCCCTCTTCGTGGGTGTGCACGCCGTGCTGCTCGCCGGCGTGGCGGCGCTGCTGACGGTGACCTATCTGCTCGGCACGCTCACCCGCCACGGATCGCCGCTGACCGAGAGCCCCGGCCGCCGGTGTGGCTGGACCCTGCTCGTCTGGGTCGGCGGTGCCGCGCTCGTGGGCTACGGGCGTGCCGCCCTCGGCCACCTCGGCTTCGAGCCCGACCGGCATCCCGAGGTCGGTCACTGGTTGCTGGGCCTGGGGGCGGCGCTGGTGGCGGGCCTCTTCACCCGGTCGCGACAGGCACGGATCGCCTCCGCCGCCGCCATCGCACTCTTCGTCGTGGTCACGGTCGCACTGCGAGCCCTCGGCTGATCATCCCGGCCGCCCGGGCCCGGATGAATTCGGTTGCGGCGGGCGCCCGCGCTGCGGTTGTGTAACGGCCATGCCGACGGACCGTGTCGACTCGTACTTCATCTGCGGCACCCCGCGCACCGGCAGCTCGCTCCTGCTCGGGTTGCTGGAGTCCACCGGTGTCGCCGGTCGCCCGCAGGCCTACTTCCGCTCCCCGGACGAGCCGCTGTGGGCCGACCGGTGGCAGCTTCCCCGTACGGCGGACGGCGGCTTCGCCTACGCGGACTTCGTCCGCGCCGCGCTCGCCGCGGGCCGGACCGACAACGGCGTGTTCGGCGCGAAGCTCATGTGGGGAACGCTCGATGAGGTGGTCGCGAAGCTCGCGGCGGTCCATCCCGACCTCGACGGCGACGACGTCGCAATCCTCGGCCGGACGTTCGGCCGCACCGGCTTCGTCTTCCTGCGACGCGACGACGTGCTGGCACAGGCGGTGTCGCGGCTGCGCGCCGAGCAGACCGGCAGGTGGTTCGTCGGCGGCAGCGGGGAGATCAGCGGCGACGCCGGCAACGGGCAGGCGCCCCGCTTCGACGCGGACGGCATCAGGCACTACGTCGAGGAGATCCGGGAGCACAACGCGGCCTGGGAGGCATGGTTCGCCTCGTGGGGGATCCAGCCGCACGTCGTGCGCTACGAGGAACTGGCCGAGGACATGGTCGCCACCACGTGCGGCGTCCTCGACTTCCTGGGGCTGGACGTGCCCGCGGACGGCTGCGCCGTCGTCGCGCGTCACCAACGCCAGGCCGACGAACTCAACCGGCAGTGGATCGCCCGGTATCGGGCAGAAATGACCGACGCCTGATCCGTCGACCGGCGGGTCGCCGCCAGAGCGGGCCGCCAGAGCGGCCGGGCCTCGACCCTTCGGCGGTCGGCGGGGCCGCAGGCAGGCCGTCGGCGGTCAGGGCCGCCCGCTGGGTCAGCGCCGCTGCTGGCGGTGCTGGGCCACCCCGCCCTGGATCGCCTCCCAGACGCTCCGGCCGGCCTGCCTCAGCGTCTCCCCCGCCTGCTCGGCGAGCTGGGCGGCGCTCAGCGCGCCGTCACCGCCGCGGTTCTCGGGCTGCCGGCCCTGCCCGCCCTCGGCCGGGCCGCCCGACGGCTCACGCTGCCCGGCCTCCGGCCCGCCGGGCCCGCCGGCGCCCCGGTCCCCGCCGCCCTCTCCGGCCGTGCCGCCCCAGGGCCCGCCGACCCGCTCACCGCCCGGCTGCTGAGCGCCCTGTTCCTCGCGCCCCGGCCGCTGCCCGCCCTGCTCCGCGCCACCGCCCTGTTGCGAACCACCGGGCTGCTGCCCGCCGCCCTGCTCACCACCCGGCCGCTGCCCGCCGCCCTGTTCGCCGCCCGGCTGCTGCCCGCCGCCCTGTTCGCCGCCCGGCCGCTGCCCGCCGCCACCCTGTTGCGCACCGCCCGGCCGCTGCGCGCCCTGTTCCGGGGCGCCCTGGCCGTGCTCCCGTTCCTCGGGCCGGCCCGGCTCCCGGCGGGCCGCCTCGTCGCCCGCCCGTTCGCGTGCGCGCTGCGCCTGGCCCTGCTCGCCTCCGCCGCCCGAGCCGCTGGCGAGGCCACCACCCCGCTGGGCCTGCTCCGCGCCGGGCTCCCCGCCCCGCCCCGGGCCGCCCGGCTCCCCGCCCTGGCCGGCTCCGGGCCCCCCGCCCTGGCCGGGACCGGGCATGCCGCCTCGGCCGGGGCCGCCCGGCTCGCGCAGTGACTGGTCGGCGACCGCGCCGATCGCGCCCACCTGCTGGCCGAGGTCGTCGGTCGCGCCGCCGACCCGCTCCAGCGGGCGCTGCTCCCCCGGGCCGACGAGTTGCCCGCCCAGGTGGGACATCTGCTGCGTGGCCCGGTTCACGTCGTCCATCGCGGCGGTCGCCGTAGCCGACAGCGTCTGGATGACCTGCGGGTTGCGGTCGATGGTGGTCAGCGCCCGGTCGAGGATCTGCACCAGCTTCTCCAGCCGCACCTTGAGCAACGCCTCGGCGTGTACCCCGGTGATGTCCAGCTCGACGCCCTCCAGGTGCACCCGCACCCCGGCGTCGAGCTGGAGGAGGTTGGCCAGCCGGGCCCGCAGGGAGACGTCGGCGTCCAGCCCGTCCACGGCGAGCCGGATCGAGTCGACGGACACCTCCGGGATGTCCAGCAGGACGTCCGGCTCGTTCTCCCCGCCCCGGCGGGCAGCTTCCGCCTCCCTCTCGCGGCGGGCAGGCTCGGATTCCCCGTCGCGTCGGTTCGATCGGCCGCCGGTTCGGTCGTTGTCCCGCTGCTGCGCGTACTCGCTCATGCTCCCCGCTCCGCATCCTCCGGCCGGGCCGGCCGGGACCGTTCGGCGCGGGTACCCGCTATCCGGCCGAACATCCCGCCGGCACGGCGGTACGACCGGGCCAGCCGCCCGGCCAGGGGTCGACGCGCCGGCGTGGTCCGGCCTGCGGAAGGGCGGCCCGAAGACGGCAATCGGGAAGCTGCGCACCCGGGCATGAGCCGGTATGGTCCGGGCCTATGGGACAGGAGATGGCTGACCCGGCCGGCATCCGGCAGGAGTCTGAACGGTTCGCGTTGCGCAGCGCCCTCCTGGTCCCCGCTCCCGCGCAGCGGGCGTTCGAGGTGTTCACCGGGGCCCTGGCGCAGTGGTGGGTGGTGGAATACACCTGGTCCGGGCCGGAGCAGCTCGCCGACCTGGGCATGGAGCCGCACAGCGGCGGCATGCTCTACGAGATCGGTCCGCACGGCTTCCGCTGCGACTGGGGCCGGGTGCTGACCTGGGATCCGCCCGAGCGGCTGGTCTTCACCTGGCAGATCGGGGCGGACCGGGCGCCGGTGCCGGACCCGGCGAAGGCGAGCGAGGTGGAGGTGCTCTTCCACCCGGACGGGCCGGAGCGGACGCGGATGGAGGTCGAGCACCGGCACTTCGACCGGCACGGCGAGGCCGCGGAGGGCTACCGGCAGGCGCTGACCGCCGGCTGGCACGAACTGCTCACCCGCTACGCCGCCAGGGTGGCCGACCGCAGCCCCGGCTGACCGGCTCCCGCATGCACCCGGCCGCCCGAGGCTGCGGGGGTCAGCGGCCGAGGCCGGGACGCGCGCCCGGCGCGGTGGCGACGCCCCGCCCGCCGAGGTCGGCGCGGCGGCCCGCCTCGGCACCCGAGCCGAACCCGCCGCCGGCCAGCCGGCGCGGCGCGGCGGTACGCAGCCGTGGGTACACCTCGGCGACGCGGTGCTGGACCCGGTCCGACCGGTCGGCCAGGACCAGCGCCACCGAGGGCGCGCCCGCCTCGGCGACGGCCCCGGCCTCCGCCGCCCGGAGCCGCACCCCGATCACCTGGGCGAAACCGGCCAGCCAGGAGCGCCGGAAGGCGGCGACATGCGCGCCGGCCGGCACCTCGGCGCCGGCCAGCCCGTGGGCGGCCTGCACCAGCAGCGACGTGAAGAGCAACTCGACCCGTTCGAGGTCGCTGGCGAAGCCGAACAGGTGCATGGCGAAGCCGGCGCCCTCCCGGCGGCGGACGCAGCGGCAGCGCAGCGGATCGGCGACAGCGGCGAGCAGGCCGGCCTTGTCCCGGGCGTACGGGGCGACGACCTCGACCACCCGGTCGCCCACCGGGTCCGTGGCCGGATCCCGGGCGGCCAGCAGCGCCCGGTCCACGCCGTAGCGGGCGATCAGCTCGGTCGCCTTGGCCGTGAACGCGGCCGACTCGGCGGGGGTGCAGGCCGGGTCCTCGGCCTGGGCCAGCAGCTTGCGCACCTTGCTGAGCATGGCGTCGGACATGCCCCTCAGCCTGTCACGGCGGACCGGCCCCGCCGCACCACGCCCGACCGGCGGCCACCGGACGCCCCGGTGGTCCCGAGCCGACGAGCGGCACCGACGGGTCAGTCGGCCCGGCTACGCAGCGTCGCCACGGTCGAGCCGGCGAGGGTGAGCAGGCACTCCGGCAGCAGCCCGTCGGCCGCCGCCGCCCCGAACAGCGCCTCGCCGGTGTCGGCGTCGGCGTTGGCGTACGCGCTGACGAAGCGCGCCACCCAGCGGGTGTCGTAGCCCGCCTCGTCGATGCCGGGGAAGTCCAGCGCGCACGTGCCCGGCGGCACCGGCTCGCCGACCATCGTCGCGGCAAGACACCAGGCCACCCCGTACGCGCCGGCCAGGCCGGACCGGTCGACGACCGCGTCGAAGGTCCCCGCCACCGCGTCGCCGTCCCCGGCCAGCGCCGAGCGGAGCACGGCGGTCGCGTCGTCGAGCGTCTGCTGTGGTGAGTCCGTCACCCACAGCACGGTAGAGGGGACGGTCAAGCCACCCGGCGGCGGTCACTTTCCGTAGTCAAGGCGGGCGACCTGCGGATTGAGCCGCATCCGTGGTCCCGCCGCACGGCCCAGCACGCTAATGTGCGCAGCGGACCTTCGCCGGAGGAAGGACGACCATGTTCAAGTCACGCGCCTCGCGGGCGGCCACCCTGGCTGCCTGCGCGACGTTCCTGCTCGCCACGAGCGCCTGCGGGACCGAAGAGCCCGAGGAGGCGGCCACCCAACAGGTGCGCCTCTACGGCACCGACGGCAACATGCTGAACTCGTACCCTGCCGAGCTGAAGGATCGCGCCAGCCTGGTCGACGGCATGAAGGGCACCACGCCGATGACGCCCCTGCCCGAGGACTTCAAGAACCGGCTCCGGTCCGTCGACCCGAAGCTGGGCGACTTCCTCTACTCCGCCGAGACGTACGACGCGGTGGTGATCAGCGCGATCGCCGCCCAACTCGCGGGCACGACGGATCCGGCCGCCATCGCGAAGCAGATCGTCGGGGTCACCAACGGGGGGCAGCGCTGCGAGCGGGTGGCCGAGTGCCTGGCCCTGGCCCGCGCGGGCCAGGACGTCGAGTACCGCAGCGTCTCGCTGACCCGCGCCGGTTTCACCGACGCCGGCGAGCCGTCCACCGCGAGCTACGGCACGCTGCACTTCGACGGCCAGCGGCTCAACGACGGCAAGACGGAGTTCGTCGGGGCCGGGGACGAGTCGGCGGCGAGCACCAAGGCCCCGCCGAAGCCGAAGAAGCAGCGCGGCGGCCGCACCGACCGCAGCGACGGCTCCCCGCTGGTCCTGGGCGGCCTGCTGTCGCAGACCGGTGACCTGTCCCTCGCGTACCCGCCGGTGTCAGCCGGCGCCAAGCTGGCGATCAAGGAAATCAACGCGGCGGGCGGGGCGCTCGGCGAGCCGGTGGTCTGGATCGACGGCGACGACGGCACCAACCCGGCGGTGGCCAAGGCCACCGTGGCGAAGCACGTCGAGCGGAACGTGCACGTCATCATCGGTGCCAGTGGCTCCGGGATCTCCCGGGAGGTGCTGCCCGACGTGGTGCGGGCCGGCAAGGTCCTGTTCTCCCCGTCGAACACCGACGCCAGCCTGACCGAGCTCGACGACAAGGGCCTCTACTTCCGCACCGCCCCGCCGGACAGCCTCCAGGGCCGGGCACTGGCCGACGTGATCCTCCGCGACGGCCCGCAGAAGATCGCCATCGTCGCCCGTAAGGACTCCTACGGCGAGGGCCTCCAGGGCACCGTCCGGGCCGAACTGGAGCGGGCCGGCATCGGCGGCGACCGGCTCAAGCTGCTGACCTACGACCCGCCGGAGGACGCCAAGGCGAACCCGATCGACTTCGTCGCGGGCGCGAAGGAGATCAAGGACTTCGGCGCCGAGGCCGTGCTGATCATCGGCTTCGCCGAGTCCGCGCAGGTGATCCGGGCCCTCGCGGACGCCGGGGTCGAGATCCGGCACTGAGCCACCACCCGTCGGACACGGACGGCCGCACCGGTGACCGGTGCGGCCGTCGTTCGTCCGGGCCTCAGCGGGGGCGTCGACGCTCCAGGAACTCCGTCATCCGCCGGTGCTTCTCCTCGTCCTCGAAGAGCACCGCCTGGCTGACGAGGTCGAGGTGCGGGTGCGCGGCGGCCGGCGCGTCGACCGCCAGCTTGGTCAGCCGCAGCGCCAACGCCGATCCCTTCGCCATCTCGTCGAGCAGCCCGTGCGCCGTGGGCAGCAGCTCGCCGGGCTCGGCCACCACCCGGTTGACCAGCCCGATCCGCAGCGCCTCCTCGGCGTCCACCCGCCGGCCGGTGAAGAGCAGCTCCTTGGCCCGGGCCTCCCCGACCAGCGCCGGCAGCCGGTGGGTCGCACCCGCGCCGGCCAGGATCCCCAGCCGGACCTCCGGCTGGCCGAACACCGCCCGCGCCGTGCAGACCCGCAGATCGCAGGCGTACGCCAGCTCGGCGCCCCCGCCCAGCGCGGGCCCGTCCACGGCCGCCACGGTCGGCATCGGCAGCGCCCGGATCCGGGCGAAGGCCGCCGAGTTGATCGCCGCGAGGGCGTCCAGCCGACCCCGCTCGCGCAGCTGCCCGATGTCCGCCCCACCGGCGAAGATCCCCTCGGTGCCGCCGGTGAGCAGCAGCAGGCGGGGGCGCGCCTCCAGGTCCGCGCAGACCTGGTGCAGCTCGGCGATCAGGTCGGCGTCGATGGCGTTGCGCTTCTCCGGCCGGTCGAGCGTCACCACCAGCCGGTCCGCGTGCTCCTCGATCCGCAGCCCACTCATGAGCGCACCCCGCCTTCCCAGCGGTAGAAGCCCTGGCCGGACTTCTTGCCCAGGCGGCCGGCGGCCACCATCTCCTCCAGCAGCGGCGGCGGGGCGAACCGGTCCCCGTACGCGGCCTGGAGGGTGCGCGCGATGTCGAGCCGCACGTCCAGGCCGACGAGGTCGGTCAGCTCCAGCGGGCCGACCGGGTGCCGGTAGCCGAGCACCATGGCCTTGTCGATGTCGGCGGGGCTGGCCACCCCGTCGGCGACCATCCGGATCGCCTCCAGCCCGAGGGTGACCCCGAGCCGGGAGGTGGCGAAGCCGGGCATGTCGCGTACGACGACGGGGTCCTTGCCCAGCCGGCCGGCGAGCGCGACGGCCGCCGCGGTGGTCTCCTCGGCGGTGGCCGGGCCGACCACGACCTCCAGCAGGGCCATCGCCCAGACCGGGTTGAAGAAGTGCAGCCCGAGGAAGCGTTCGGGCCGGGCCAGCCCTTCGGCCAGCGCGGCGATCGGGATGCTGGAGGTGTTGCTGCCCAGCAGCGCCGGCCGCAGCGCCTCGGCCTCGCGCAGCACCGCCCGCTTCAGGTCCGGCCGCTCCGGTACGGCCTCGACCACCACGGCCGGCTCCTCGGCGACCTCAACGAGCCCCGAGCGCAGCGCCACCCGCTCCCGGTTCGTCGCGGCCCGGTCGGCGTCCAGCTTGCCGCGCGCCACCGCCCTGTCCCACAGCTCCCCGAGCCGCTCGACGGCCGCCGCGCCCCGGGCCCGGTCCACCTCGACCAGCTCGACGGCGTGCCCGGCCCCGGCCGCCACGTACGCGATGCCGAGGCCCATCGTGCCGGCCCCGACGACGACAAAGCGGTCGCTCATGACGCCTCCCTGTCTCCGGTGGCGGGACGGGGTCGACCCGCGCCCCGCCGCCCGCTCCACTCGCTCATGGGCCGACCCTATGCAGCGGCGATCTTCCCGGCATGCGTGGGGGCGCGGAGGATCGGGTACCACGGCACCCAACCGAGGGAAGGACGGGCCAGATGAGCCAGGCACCGGAGACCGCGCACGCCACGGACGCGGCGGAGACCGTGGAGACCCGCGGGGACGAGCGGGTCGACCTGCTGCGCGCCGACACCAACAACGACGGCCGCACCGACGTCTGGGTGGTCGACACCGACGGGGACGGCAAGCCCGACCTCTTCCAGTTCGACACCGACGGCGACGGCAAGGTGGACATCACGATGGTCGACCTCGACGAGGACGGCACCCCCGACGAGGTGGTCGACGGCGACGGCGGGCTGCCGCCCGAGCAGCTCCCCCCGACCGTCCAGGTCTGACACCCGCGCCGGGTTCCCGCGTCCGGCGGGAATCCGGCGTCGGCGTTCCGGGGCCGCCGGCCGAGGTCTACGCGGCCCCCGTCGCGGTCGGGGCCTTGCGGTCAGCCGGCGAGGCGGAGGGTGGCCAGGTAGTACGGCGCGTCCCGGTCGTCCACGTCGGTCAGTCGCCAGCCGCTGCCCCGGACCAGCTCGGCCAGCTCGTCCGGGGAGCAGACCAGGTAGTCGAACCACTCGGTGCCCAGCTCCCGGTAGCGCAGCCGCAGCCGGAGCTGCCCACCGAACCGGCCCCGGCGCCGGTTGCGCTCGTGGTAGCCGGTGTGCACCGGATCCCGGGTGCCGTACGGGTCGGTGCCGTGGGCGATGACCTGTGCGCCGGGCCGGGCCAGCGCGGCCAACGCGGCCAGCAGCGCCGGCCCCCGCTCCCGCCCCTCCAGCAGGCCGACGTTGTTGCCGAGCAGCAGGAACGTGTCGTAGCGGCGGCCGTCCGCGACGTGCGCGTCGACCGTGCCGTGCACCAGGTCGCGTACGCCCCGGCGGCGGCAGACGGCCAGCGCCCCGGCCGAGGTGTCCAGCCCGGTGACGGGCACGCCCCGCTCCTGGAGCAGCAGCGCGATCCGGCCCGCCCCGACGCCGACGTCCAGGGTCGCGCCCCGGACCCGGTCCACGGCCCGGTGGTCGTACGGCTGCCAGTCCGCCGGCGGGTCCAGGTAGTGCGCGGCGGGCGCGCCGTTGATGAGCCCGTCATCCCGCTCGATGATCTCGATGACCGGTCGCGGCAGCCGCCCGCCGGCCAGCGGCCGGGGGCCGACCCCGGTGGCCACGGCGTACGCGTCGCGCAGCATCTCTCCGAACACGTCACCGATCCGTGGCTGTGCCGTCACGGGCTTCACGCTATCCGGCCGGTCAGTCAGCCGCACCGGTCGTATCCTGGCGGGGTGACCACCCTGGACCGCCTCGGCGCGGAGAAGTACATCCTGCTCACGACGTTTCGCAAGGACGGTCGGGCGGTGCCGACCCCGGTCTGGGCGGTGCGCGACGGCGACTCGCTCTGGGTGTGGTCGGCGGCGGACGCCGGCAAGGTGAAGCGGATCCGGCGCAGCGGCGACGTGACGGTGGCGCCGTGCGACGTCCGGGGCCGGCCGCACGGCGAGGCGGTCGCCGCCCACGCGACCCTCTGCGACGCGACCGGCACGCGACGGGTACGAGAGCTGATCAAGCAGAAGTACCGGATGATCGGCCGGCTCAGCCTGCTCGGCAGCCGCCTGCGTCGCGGCGGGAGCGGCACGGTCGGCATCAGGGTCGTCCTCGCGGAAGGGCCGACGGCCGGCGCCTGATCCGCGTCCGCCGTCGCGTGCGCGGGCGGGGTCCGGACACGGCGGAGGGCGGCGGACCATGTCCGCCGCCCTCCGTTCACACCTTTAAACTCCCGGTCGGTCAGTCCCCCTGGCGCTGCTGGGGGATCTGTCCCTGCAACAGGGCCCTGACCTCCGACTCCCGGTACCGACGGTGGCCACCCAGCGTGCGGATGGCGCTGAGCTTGCCCGCCTTGGCCCACCGGGTCACCGTCTTCGGGTCGACACGGAACATCGACGCCACCTCGGCCGGTGTGAGTAGCGGCTCTGGTTCGTGCGTTCGCGATGCCATCGGTCACTCCTCCACATGTATAGACATCGGCCGGGGTCCCGCCGGCCGACGCGTCTCCCATGGTCCGGCTAGTCCCCGATGTCCGACATGGGCCGAACGGCCGAACGTCCCTAGACGGACGGATGAACCATGCCCGATTTATGCGACTTTTACACGGCAGAAAGTACCTTATTCGGACTCATGATCACGGTTCGTGATGCGTCGACTACGAACTCGCCTCGGCTTGGGAGCGCTCCCTGGGCGATTTCGTATCAGTTGCACCGTTCCAGCAACTGGATCGCCCGCCAGCGCGCGACCAGCCTGTCGTACGCCGCCGAGGCCTCCTCCGCCTCGCCCCGGGACAGCCCGGCGAGCCCGCTCGCCACCAGCTCCGGCGAGTCGTCGGCGGCCAGCGTCTCGTCCGACAGCAGCTCGACCAGGCCGCCGTAGTCCAGCTCCACCATCGAACGCGGGTGGAACTCCTCCAGCCAGCGGGCGGCCTCCTCGACCGCCTCCGTGATCGGCGCGTCGCCGATCGACTTGCGCAGCACCGACAGGGCCCGCGACGAACGGCGCCGCGCCTTGGAGATCTCCGTCCGGTAGCGCAGCGCCCGCCGCCCGGGGTGGGTCACGTGGTGCCGCTCCTCCGGGTCGAAGAGCACGAACCAGCGCAGCGGTACGCCCCATGTGGCGATCTGCTCGTGCACGCGCGGCACGCCGTGCTCCAGCACCCGCGCCCCGCTGCGCCAGTCCTCCACCACGGCCTTCGCCTGACCGGCGAGCACCGGCGGGACGAAGGCGTCGGCCAGCACCGGCGGCACCCCGTCGCGCGCGTTCAACGCCGCCTCGGCCACCCGGATGCGCAGGTTCCACGGGCAGACCAGCAGGGCCTCGTCGGTCTCCAGGACGTACGCCTCGTCCGGCAGGTCGGGCAGCCGGGTCCAGCCGGCGCCGAGCGCCTCCAGCACCGACGTCCGTTGCCGGCCCGGCCCCTCCACCGGTGCCACCGCCCGCCCCTGCTCGACGTAGCGCCGCCAGTACGCCTGGCGGTCCCGGTCGAAGGCGGTCAGCGGCTCGTACACGCGCAGGTATGAAGCGAAGAGCGACGGCACGGCGCGATCCTCCCACGAATTGGAACTCGGCCGTCGCCGGCGGCACGATCACGCAAGACGTGGGCGGCCGGACGGCGTCGGCCGATACTAGGCTCAGCGGCACCGGCAGCATCCCGCCGGCGGTCCACCGGTCCGCGTCCCACAAGGACGCACCCCACACCAGGAGCGAGTCATGGGCGTATTCGCCACCACCGAAGACCCGGGGTCCAGCGGTCACGAACAGGTCGTGTTCTGCCAGGACAAGCAGACCGGCCTCAAGGCGATCATCGGCATCTACTCCACCGCGCTCGGCCCCGCGCTCGGTGGGACCCGGTTCTACCCGTACGCCAGCGAGTCCGAGGCCCTCGCCGACGTGCTCGACCTCTCCCGGGGCATGGCTTACAAGAGCGCCCTGGCCGGGCTGGACCTGGGCGGCGGCAAGGCGGTCATCTGGGGTGACCCCGAGCGGATCAAGAGCGAGGCGCTGCTGCGCGCGTACGGCCGCTTCGTCGAGTCCCTCGCCGGGCGCTACTACACCGCCTGCGACGTCGGCACCTACGTCACGGACATGGACGTGATCGCCCGCGAGACCTCGTACGTCACCGGCCGCAGCGTCGAGCACGGCGGAGCCGGCGACTCCTCGGTCCTCACCGCCTGGGGCGTGTTCCAGGGCATGCGGGCCGCGGCCGAGCACGTCTGGGGTGCCCCGACCCTCGCCGGGCGGCGGGTCGGCGTGGCCGGCCTGGGCAAGGTCGGCAAGTACCTCGTCGGTCACCTGGTCGACGACGGCGCCGAGGTGGTGGCGACGGACGTCAACCCGAAGGCCCTGGAGTGGGCGCGCGCCACCCACCCGCAGGTCGCACTGGTCGACGACGTCGCCGCGCTGGTCGCCGCCGACATCGACGTGTACGCCCCGTGCGCGCTGGGCGGCGCGCTCAACGACGACACGGTGCCGACAATGCGCGCCAAGGTGGTCGCCGGCGCGGCCAACAACCAGCTCGCCCACCCCGGCATCGAGAAGCTCCTCGCCGACCGGGGCATCCTCTACGCCCCGGACTACGTCGTGAACGCCGGCGGCGTGATCCAGGTGGCGGACGAGATCGAGGGCTTCAACTTCGACCGGGCCAAGCTGCGCGCGACCCGGATCTACGACACCACCCGGGAGATCCTGCGACTGGCCGACGCCGAGGGCGTGCCGCCGGCGGTGGCGGCGGACCGGCTGGCGGAGCGGCGGATGGCCGACGTCGGCCGGCTGCGCACGATCCACCTGCGCTGAGCGCCCCGGGGGCGGAGCGGCCGTTCCGCCCCCGGCCCCGGTGGGCGGCCCGTCCCGTTAGGGTGGTTCCGCATGGCTTTGCCCGGTGTCACGGCCGCTCCCCGCGCCGCTCCTTACCGGGTACAATCGGTGACGGCCGGATGACCGCGACGCGCGGTGTCGGTCGACGGTAACCCGAGGTGCCGAACGGTGGCATCCCCATGTACCGTAAGAGCCACGAGAGATGCCTGACGTCATCGGGGCCCGCCTTCGGGCTGCCCCGCATTCTGTGCGAGGGGGTCGAGCCATGGGGCGCGGCCGTGCTAAGGCCAAGCAGACGAAGGTGGCCCGGGAGTTGAAGTACCACTCCCCGAACACCGACCTCACCGCCTTGCAGCGCGAGTTGGCGGGTGCTGGTAAGTCTGAGCACAACTTCGACGACGACTACAAAGAGTATGTCGACGACGATGATGAGGATCACGCGGACGAAGACCCGGATCCCTGGGTACGTCCGCCCCGCTGACCTCCGGTAGCAGCTGAGCACGCGGTGATCGCCCGCGTGCTCACGCATGTGCCCATCGAAGCGGCGCCACGACCGACGATCAGGGACCTGCCCCTTCCGGAGAGCCCTCCGGACGATCGGCAGGTCCCTGATCACGGTCCGTCTCAGCGGGGACGGTTGTTCCAGTTGTAGAACGTCGGGATGTTCTCGAAGTGGTTCCAGGCGCACACGGCGCTCGCGCCGTCGCCGCCCGCCACCTCGGCCCGTAGTCGCCGCGCGGCCTCGGCCTCGTGGAGGAGTGCGGTGAGCCCCGGCGCGGCTTCCCGCACCCGGTCGGCTACCTCGTCCGGGGTGTCCGTCCTCCGGTCAGGATGCCGGTGACTGGTGGTCTCGGGCATGCTCCAACACTCCCTCCAGTAAGTGGATCTTGCTGTTGCGGCAGTGCGCGGTCTGCGTACCGTCGAAACGCCCCTGTTCGAAGTAGCGGTTGGCCGCGTGGCCGCCGCCGCAGAACCCGAAGTAGGGGCAGGACGAACGGCACGCCTCGACGCCGGCGAGGAACTCGCCGACCCAGGGCGTCCGGTCCGCGTCGGCGAGGATCTCCACCAGCGGGGTGGCAAGCACGTTGCCGCTGCTGAAGTCGCCGTAGCGGACATCGGTGAAACCGGCCAGCTCCGGTGAGAGCACGGTCACCGAGCCGTCGTGGCCGACGGTCGGGATCGGGTCCAACCGCCGGGGGAGCAGGTCGTCGGCGCTGCCGTCCAGGACCGCCGCGGCGTACCGCAGCGACCACTCGACCTCGCGCAGGTGGATCCGGGGCTCCCGGCGCCAGGCCGCCACCAGCTCCGCCCAGAAGGCGGTCACCAGCCGTGGATCGTGGGAGTTGTCGCGGAGGTTGACCCCCTCGGTCTCCTCGATGTTGACGCCCAGCACGTCACAGCCCAGGTCGAGGAAGTAGTCGTACAGCTCGGTGGCCAGGCCCGGCCCGGGGCGACCCACCACCGCCAGCGCCGAGAACGGCAGGCCGTGCCGGCGCAGCGCCGCCACCCCGCGCAGGATCCGGTCGTACGCGGGCCCGCCGCCCCGGGTGACCCGGTCGCCGTTGCGTTCCCGCGGGCCGTCCACGCTCACGCTCACCCGCACCCCGTGCTCGACGAAGAACGCGCACCAGGCGTCGTCGATCAGCGTGGCGTTGGTCTGGACGTGGTGCTCGACCTCGGGCCCGAAGGGCGCGATCAGCGCGGCCAGGTGCTCCCGGCCGGCCGCCAACGGCTCGCCGCCGTGCCACACCACGGAGAAGCGGCCCGCCGCCGCCCAGGGGTTGACCGACGCGGCCACCGCCTCGGCCACCGGCACCGGCATCCGCCGGTCGGCCGCGCGGAACGGCAGGTAGCAGTAGGCGCAGTCCAGGTTGCAGAGGGTGGTGGGCTGCATGACCACGTACGAGGGGACGGCGGCCAGGCCGCGCATCCCGCTGAACGGCAGTCCCCGAGCAGCCATTGCCCTCCTCCGCGCCTGAAGGGCTGTCGGGGAACCCGGGCGGGCGGCCCCGACAGCTTTGAGGGTGCCCTTCAGGCTAGGCGGCGACGGCCACTCGGGTGAAGCCCTGATCAGGTGCCCGTACGGTCACCGCGAGTCGATCAGCCCCTCGTGTGCTGGCCGATCATCTGCACGTTGCCGGAGCCCTCGATGATCTCGCCGGCCTGCCACGCGTCGACGCCCCGGCCCGTCAGGGTGGCCAGCGCGCGGTCCGCGTCCTCGGCGGAGACGATCGCGAACATGCCGACGCCCATGTTGAAGGTCGCCTCCATCTCCGGGTCCTCGATCCGCCCCTTGGACTGGATCAGGTCGAAGATCGGCTGCGGCTTCCAGGTGGACCGGTTGACCACCGCGTCGACGTGCTCGGGGAGCACCCGGACCAGGTTGCCGGGGATGCCGCCGCCGGTGACGTGGGCGATGGAGCGCACCTCGGCCTCGGCGATGAGCTTGAGGCAGTCCTGCGCGTAGATCTTCGTCGGGGTGAGCAGCTCCTCGCCGAGGGTGCGCTGCCGGCCGAAGTCGTCGATCACCACGTCGAGCCGCATCCGGCCGGCGCCCAGCAGCACGTGGCGCACCAGGGAGTAGCCGTTGGAGTGCAGGCCGGAGGAGCGCATCGCGATGACCACGTCACCCACCTCGACCCGGTCCGGGCTGAGGATGTCGCTCTCCTCCACCACGCCGACGCCGGTGGCGGAGATGTCGTACTCGTCCGGACGCAGCACGCCAGGGTGCTCGGCGGTTTCGCCGCCCAGCAGGGCGCAGCCGGCGTACCGGCAGCCGTCGGCGATGCCCGCGCCGATCTCGGCGACCCGGTCCGGCACGACCTCGCCGGTGGCGATGTAGTCGAGCAGGAAGAGCGGCTCGGCACCGCAGGCCACCAGGTCGTCGACGACCATCGCGACCAGGTCGATGCCGACCGTGTCGTGGATGTCCATCTGCTGCGCGATCACCAGCTTGGTGCCCACGCCGTCGGTGGACGAGGCCAGGATCGGGTTCTTGTACTTCTTCGTGTCCAGCCGGAACAGGCCGGCGAAGCCGCCCAGGTCGCCCATCACCTCGGGGCGCCGGGTCTGCTTCACCTTCGACTTCAGCAGCTCGACCGCACGGTCGCCCGCCTCGATCGAGACCCCGGCGTCCGCGTACGAGACCGAGCGTTTGCGCGCCTGACGGCCGGCGCCGGCCGTCCAGGGCTGGCGGTCGTCGCCGGCGCCGGTCGGGCTGCTTCCTGCGCCGCTGCGCTCGGACACGTGCGTCACGGTTCTCCCCCTTGGTTCTGGCGCCGCGCCGGCGGTGACCGGGCCGCGCCGGGTGGTGCTACGGGCGGTGTGTGGTCACGCCGCCCGGAGTGGCGACGAGCGGGGCGGTGTGCTCCGGGGTGTCGGACGCCTGCGCGGCGACCCGCCGGCCCACCCCTTCGAGCACGTGCTTGCCGATCAGGTTGCCGGCGGGCAGCTCGATCGGGTATTCCCCGTCGAAGCACGCGCGGCACAGCCGGGTCTTCGGCTGCTCGGTGGCGGCGATCAGGCCCGGGAGCGACACGTAGCCGAGTGTGTCCGCCCCGATGGAGCGGCGGATGCCGTCGTTGTCCAGCCCGTTGGCCAGCAGCTCGGCGCGGGTGGCGAAGTCGATGCCGTAGAAGCACGGCCAGTTGACCGGCGGCGAGGAGATGCGCACGTGCACCTCCAGCGCGCCGGCCTCGCGCAGCATCCGCACGATCGCCCGCTGGGTGTTGCCGCGCACGATCGAGTCGTCGACCACGACCAGCCGCTTGCCCCGGACGTTCTCCCGCAGCGGGTTGAGCTTGAGCCGGATGCCGAGCTGGCGCAGGGTCTGCGACGGCTGGATGAAGGTGCGCCCGACGTACGGGTTCTTCATCAGGCCGGCGCCGTAGGTGATGCCCGACTCCTCGGCGTAGCCGATCGCGGCCGGGGTGCCGGACTCCGGCACCGGGATGACCAGATCGGCCTCGACCGGGTGCTCCTTGGCCAGCTGGCGACCGATCTGCACCCGGGCGGAGTGCACGTTGCGGCCGGCGATGGTGGCGTCCGGGCGGGCGATGTAGACGTACTCGAAGAGGCAGCCCTTGGGCTCCGGGGCGGCGAACCGGCTGGAACGCAGGCCGTCCTCGTCGATCGCGATCAGCTCGCCGGGCTCCACCTCGCGGACCACGCTCGCGCCGACGATGTCCAGCGCGGCGGTCTCGCTGGCCACCACCCAGCCGCGCTCCAGCCGCCCCAGCACCAGCGGGCGTACGCCGTGCGGGTCGCGGGCCGCGTAGAGGGTCGACTCGTCCATGAACACGAAGCTGAACGCGCCCCGCAGCTGCGGCAGCACCTCCAGCGCCGCCGCCTCGACCGACAGGTCCGGGCGGCTGGCCAGCAGCATCGTCACCAGGGAGGTGTCGTTGGTCGAGCCGTCGGCGACGAGGCCCCGCTCGGCGACCTCGCGCTGGAGCTCCGCCGTGTTGACCAGGTTGCCGTTGTGGGCCAGCGCGATGGTGGTGCCCGACGTCGTGGACCGGATGGTCGGCTGGGCGTTCTCCCAGGTCGATCCGCCGGTGGTGGAGTAGCGGGCGTGCCCGATCGCCACGTGCCCACGCAGGCTGGCCAGGGTCGGCTCGTCGAAGACCTGGGCGACCAGGCCGAGGTCCTTGTAGACCACCACGCCCGAGCCGTCGCTGACCGCGATGCCCGCGGCCTCCTGGCCCCGGTGCTGGAGGGCGTAGAGCCCGAAGTAGGTCAGGTTCGCGACCTCCTCCCCGGGCGCCCAGACGCCGAAGACGCCGCACGCGTCCTGGGGGCCTGGTCGTTGGGGATCAAGGTCGTGGCTCAGCCGGCCGTCGCCTCGGGGCACCTGCGCTCCCTCATGCTGATCTGGACCGGCCTTGCGGAATCACGCGGGGGGCGGATCCGCTCTCCTCGACCGGGACCACTGTCGTCGCCTGACAGTGTACGCGAATCCGAGTCGATACAGAAAGTCACGATCCGGCTCCAACGTGTCACCGGTCGATGGGTATCGCCGCAGCTAGAGCGGCAGGTGCGCGGAGAGGTCCGCCCGGATTCCGCTCACCCGCACGCGACCCTGGGTGATCGCGTCGGCCCAGTCGAGCCGTCCGGTGGCCACCGCCAGCCAGGTCTCGGGCTCCATCTCGACCACGTTCGCCGGGGTGCCACGGGTGTGTCGGGGACCCTGAACGCACTGAACTGCGCCGTAAGGTGGGACACGCACCTCCACCGATCGGCCGGGGGCGCGCTCCGCGAGGACGGTCAACAGGGCACGGACCGCCTCCCGGAGGACCGGTCGTTCGGGCGTACGCCCCTCGTCGAGCGCCGACAACGCCGCCGCGACCGCGGCGGACTTAATGTGCGGAGAGGACACGACGGGACGATACGGCTTCAACGCGCCGCGGCTGACGCTGGCCCTGGGTCGCGCCGATCCGGTCAGACAAGGCATAGTTGCCGACGGCGTATTCGTACCGTGATGATCCCCGGCCCGGCGCCCCGCCGCCGAGGGAAGTCAGTCCGGAAGGCGGTGGACGTGTCAACACACCGACGTGCCTGGAAGCAGCGGGCCGGTGTGGTCGTGGCGCTGGTTGTCGGCGCTCTGCTCGCCGTCCCCGCCACACCAGCCCTGGCCGCCGACGTCTCCGTGACGCCCGGCTCGGTCACCGTCAACGCCGGCAGCGACGCCGCCGTCACCGTGCTGGTGACCCCTCGTGAGGGCGACGAGGAGGCCGAGATCAGCCTCGCCGGCCTACCGAGCGGCGTGAGCTGCGCCGGCGGCTGCGGGAAGGTCAGATTTGCCGGCGGCCAGCCGAGGCCTCAGCTGGTGCGGATCAGGGCCAGCGACAACGCCGGCGACGCCAACGTCACCGTGACGGTGGCGGCCGAGGGCGACAAGTCCGGCCCCGGCACCGCCACCTTCCAGCTCGGCGTGAAGGGCAGGGCCCAGCCGACCCAGCCGCCCCAGGCGCAGACCGTCAAGTCGGTCTCCGGGAAGGTGGTCGTCCAGGCGAACGGCAAGGCCGTGCCGAACGCCGTGGTCATGCTCCAGGACGGCGCCGGCAAGAAGATCGACACGATCAGTGACGACGACGGCAACTTCCGCTTCACCGGCAGCAGCGAGAAGCCGATCGCGCCCGGCCGGCTCGCCGTCGGCGCCAGCGTCGGTGAGGTCTACGCCACCAAGAGCTTCGACGCGTCCGCCGGGCAGAGCGTCACCGGCCAGCGCATCGCCCTGGCGATCAAGGTCGAGACGACCCCGAGCGCCACCCCGTCGGCCAGCGAGGAGCCCCTCCCCTCCGACGAGCCCGTCGAGGAGACGCCCGAGGAGAGCGCCGAGGCGACCCCGGGTGCGGCGGCCAACGCCAGCAACGAGGACTCCGGCGGCATGGGCTCCTGGCTGATCATCCTGCTCGGCGGCCTGCTCGTCGCCGCCGGTGTCGGCACCATCGTGCTGCTCTGGATGCGGCGCAAGGACAGCGGCGACGAGGCCGACGACGACGCCCCGGCGGGCGCCGCGGCCGGCGCGGTCCCGGCGGCACGCGGGGCGTTCCGGGGCGCGGACGACCAGACCCGCGTGGTCAACCGGGTCGGCGCCACGCCGGATCCGACGATGGTCGGCGGCACCGCGCTCAGCGACGCCCCGACGATGATGCACCGCCCCGTGGTCGACGACGTGCCGCCGGACCCGTACGGCGCTCCCCCGCAGCCCTACGGCGCGGCGGGCAACCAGCAGGGCTGGGGCGGCAGCGGCTACGGCGACGAGCCGGCCGGCGCGGGTGGCTACGGCGGTGCCGGCTACGGCAACGCACCCGCCTCCGGCGGCGGCTACGGCAGCGGCGGAGCCGGCGGCGGCTACGGCAACGCGCCCTCGTCCGGCGACGGCTACGGCAACGCGCCCGCCTCGGGCGGCGGCTACGGCAGCAACGACTACGGCGCCCCGGCGGGCGCGGCGGGTGCCGCGGGTGCCGCGGGCTACCCGCCGGCGGGCGGCGGCCGGGGCTACGGCGAGCGGTACGACGAGCCGACCGGCCGCTACACCGGCGACGCCACGCAGTACCCGGCCCCGGCCGACCCGTACGCGACCGGCGTCTACCAGCCGGAGCAGGGGCAGGGCTACGGCCAGTCCGAGCCGGGCGGGTACGGCCGGGGCGGCGAGCCGACCGGCGGTTACGACCAGCCGGGCGGCGGCTACGAGCGGGGCGGCTACGGCCAGCCCGGTGGCTACGGCCAGGAGCCCCCGGCGCCACGCGGCGGCTACGGCCAGCCGGGCGGCTACGACAAGCCCACCTCGTACGACAACCAGGGCGGCTACGGCCAGGGTGGCTACGGTCAGGAGCCCCCGCAGCAGCGCGGCGGCTACGAGGACCGCGACGGCTACGGCCAGGGTGGCTACGGCCAGCCGGGCGGCTACGAGGACCCGCAGACCGGTCGCGGTCGCCCGGACGGCCCACCGCAGCAGGACCGGGGTGGCCGCCGGCTGGACTGGCTGGACGACTGACCCGCTCGGGGGCACGCCCCGACGACAGAACACGGCGAGGGCCGTCCGGATCTCCGGGCGGCCCTCGCCACCGTTTCGGCACCGCCCCGACCAGCTCGGACGCGCGCTTGCGAGGGAGGTCAGGCGGCGGAGAAGACGCCCTGGCGCAGCACCGGGACCACGTCCGAGACGCCGACCCGGACGGCGACCTCCACGTCCCCGGCGAAGCCGCCCTCGATGAGTTCGCGGCCGGACACGCTGCCGCAGACCGCGGCGGGCACGTCGGGGGTGCTGGCCAGCGCGGCGAGGGCCATGGCCGCCTCCACGGAGAGACCGCCGGGCACACCCGACAGGGCGTCCAGCACGCAGGCCGCCCCGAGCTGGTCCTCCACGCAGGGGCGCAGGGAGCCGTCCGGCCAGCGTTCACCCGAGGCGATCACGCCGATCGGCGCGTCCGTCGAGCCGTACCCCTGCTGGTCCAGCCAACGGCCGACGGCGCGCGCGTTGCGCAGGCAGGCCGCGACCACCGGCAGCCCGGTCGCGCTGGCCGCCGCGCTGATCGCCGAGCCGTTCGGCGACGGCAGCACCAGGTCGGCGACGACCGGCGCGGTGGTCAGCGCCGCCGACGAGAGCGACCACGGATGCTCGGGGGTCGTCTGCCGGCGGCCCACCGCCGCGACCGCGCCGACCCGCCGCGCGTAGTCGGCCGCCTGCTCGCCCCACGGGAACGGGTGCACCCGCATGCCGCGCCCGACCGCGACGTCCACGGCGGTGGTGAACGACAGCACGTCCACCACCACCAGCACCGCGCACACCCGGCCCAGCTCGGCCGCCCCCGTCAGCCCCCAGTCGAAGCGGGCGCCGGAACCGGGTTGGACGTGGACGCTCGCGGCCACCGCCTCAGCGCTGACCGGGCTCGGTGTCACCGGGCCCGGGAGCCGACGCCCCGCCGGCCTCGGCCGGCCGGTCGGCGGCCTCAGCCACCGGCTGCTCCGGGCCGGGCCCGACGGCCTCCGCCGGGGCTGCCGCCCCGGCCGGGGCCACCGGCTGGACGGCACCGGTCGGCGGGACCGGCCCGGCCGACGCGATCGGCTCGCTCACGACTGCCGACGGGTCCACCGGCTCCGCCCCGGCCGATTCGGCGACGGGCAGCGGCACGGCCTCGACGGCACCCGCCACACCGGCGGCCGGCGCGGGCACCTCGACGACCCCCGCGCCCCCGAAGAGGCGCGGCAGCGTCTCGCCGTGCGCGGCCCGCAGCTCGTCCAGGCCGATCCGGAACTGGCCGTGCACCTCCAGCGCCCCGCTGGTCGGGTCGGTGACGCCGATCAGCTCGAACGGCACGCCGCGCTCGGCGCAGAGGCCGGTGAACGCCTTCTCGCGGCCGCGCGGCACCGACACCAGGACCCGGCCGGCGGACTCGCTGAACAGGTAGACGAACGGCATCGAGCCGCCCTCGAACCGCTCCGGCACGGCGATCCGGGCGCCGACGCCGCGCCGCAGGCAGGACTCCACCAGGCTCTGCGCGAGGCCACCGTCGGAGAGGTCGTGCGCGGCGCTCAGGTGCCCGACCCGCGCGGCCTCCGCCAGCAGGTCGGCCAGGAGCCGCTCGCGGGCCAGGTCGACCTGCGGGGGTACGCCGCCGAGGTGCTCGTGGGTGACCCACGCCCACTCCGAGCCGGAGAGTTCCACGTGCGTCTCGCCGAGCAGGAAGATCTGGTCGTGGTCACCGCTCGGCCGGGGCACGAAGCCCATCGGCACCCGGTCGGCCACGTCGTCGAGCACGCCGAGCACACCGACCACCGGGGTCGGGTGGATCGGCGCCGCGCCCGTCTGGTTGTAGAAGCTGACGTTGCCGCCGGTGACCGGGATGCCCAGCTCGGCGCAGCCGTCCGCCAGGCCACGCACGGCCTCGGCGAACTGCCACATCACGCCCGGGTCCTCCGGCGAGCCGAAGTTGAGGCAGTTGGTGACGGCGATCGGCTTCGCGCCGGTGACGGCCACGTTCCGGTACGCCTCCGCCAGCGCGAGCTTCGTGCCGTGGTACGGGTCGAGCCGCGCGTACCGGCCGTTGCCGTCCACCGACAGCGCCACGCCCAGCCCGGTCCGCTCGTCGATCCGGATCACGCCGGAGTCCTCCGGCTGGGCGAGCACGGTGTTGCCCAGCACGTAGCGGTCGTACTGCTCGGTGACCCAGGTCTTGTCGGCCAGGTTGGGCGAGGCGATCATGCGCAGCACGGTCTCGCGCAGCGCCTCCGGGTCGGCCGGCCGGGGCAGCGTCTCCGCGCGGTCGGCCTGGAGCAGGATCAGGTCGGCCGGCTCGCGCATCGGGCGGGCGTAGACCGGGCCGTCGTCGACCAGCGAGCCCGGCGGCACGTCGACCACCAACTGGTCGTGCCAGGTGACCAGCAGCCGGCCGGGCTGCCCGTCCGGCGCCGGCGGGGTGACCTCGCCGATCGCGGTGGCCCAGACACCCCACTTCTCGGCGGTCTTGAGCACCGCTTCGAGCTTCTCCGGCTCGACGACCAGCAGCATCCGCTCCTGGGACTCGCTGGCGAGGATCTCGTGCGGCTCCATCGAGGGCTCGCGCAGCGGCACCCGCTCCAGCCAGACCCGCATGCCGGTGCCGGCCGCCGCGGCGGTCTCGGTCAGCGCGCAGGTGAGGCCGGCGCCGCCGAGGTCCTGGATGCCGACGACCAGCCGGGCGTCGTAGAGCTCCAGGCAGGCCTCGATGAGCAGCTTCTCCATGAACGGGTCGCCGACCTGCACCGACGGGCGGCGCTGCTCGCTGCCCTCGTCGAAGGTGGCGCTGGCCAGCACCGACACGCCGCCGATGCCGTCCCGGCCGGTCCTGGCGCCCATCAGCACGACGACGTTGCCCGGGCCGGCGGCGGCCTTGTTCTGCAGCCGGTCGACCGGCAGCACGCCGAGGCAGAGCGCGTTGACCAGCGGGTTGCCCTGGTAGCAGGGGTCGAAGACGACCTCGCCGCCGATGTTCGGCAGGCCCAGGCAGTTGCCGTAGCCGCCCACGCCGGCGACGACGCCGGGCAGCACCCGGGCGGTGTCGGGGTGGTCGGCGGCGCCGAAGCGCAGCGGGTCCATCACCGCGACCGGGCGGGCACCCATGGCGAGGATGTCCCGGACGATGCCGCCGACGCCGGTGGCCGCGCCCTGGTAGGGCTCGACGAAGCTCGGGTGGTTGTGCGACTCGACCTTGAAGGTCACCGCCAGCTCGTCGGAGACCTGCACCACGCCGGCGTTCTCGCCGATGCCGGCGAGCAGCCGGTCGCTGGGCGGGGCCTTCTCGCCGAACTGGCGCAGGTGCACCTTGCTCGACTTGTAGGAGCAGTGCTCGCTCCACATGATCGAGTACATCGCCAGCTCGGCCTGGGTGGGCCGCCGGTCGAGGATGTGCCGGATCCGCTCGTACTCGTCGTCGCGGAGCCCGAGCTCGGCGTACGGCTGGAGCTCACCGGGGGTGTCCCCGGCGCGCGGCACGGTGTCCAGGCCGTCGGCCCAGTCGGCGCTCGCCGGCCCGGGACGCCCGGCCGGCGGCGCGACGGCGGCCGGACGCGGCTCCACCGGCTGCGCCGGGGCGGCCGGGAAGGCCTCCGGGTTATCCCGTACCTCGTCCGGATGGGTGGTCATGACCTCTCCTCGCTGCGCTCGCGTCCGCCCGACGGGCGGGTGAGCCGACCGATGATGCCGCGCACGGTCACGCCGGCGTCCCCACCAGGTGCTTGAGCACCGAGGTGAAGAAGCCGAGACCGTCCAGGGAGGGGCCCGTGAGCGCCTCCACCGCGTGCTCGGGATGCGGCATGATGCCGACCACGTTGCCGGCGGGGTTCGTGATCGCGGCGATGTCGCGCTGCGACCCGTTGGGGTTGCCGCCGACATAGCGTGCGACCACCCGGCCCTCGGCTTCGAGCTGGTCGAGCGTCGCGGTGTCGGCGACGTAGCAGCCCTCGCCGTTCTTGACCGGGATCAGCACCTCCTGGCCGGGCTGGAACGTGTTCGTCCACGCGGTGCCGGCCGACTCGATGCGCAGGACCTGGTCGCGGTTGCGGAAGTGCAGGTGCTGGTTGCGGGTGAGCGCCCCGGGCAGCAGGTGGGCCTCGCAGAGGATCTGGAAGCCGTTGCAGATGCCGAGCACGGGCAGCCCGCCCCGGGCCGCGTCCACGATCGTGCCCATCACCGGGGCGAACCGGGCGATGGCGCCGCAGCGCAGGTAGTCGCCGTAGGAGAAGCCGCCGGGCAGGACGACGGCGTCCACCCCGTGCAGCTGCGGGTCGCCGTGCCAGAGGCGGACCGGCTCGGCGCCCGCGATCCGGACGGCCCGGGCCGCGTCCCCGTCGTCGAGCGAGCCGGGGAAGGTGACCACACCGACCCGGGCGGTCACGAGCGGGCGTCCACGGTCTCGTCGGCCTCGACCACGCGGACCGTGAAGTCCTCGATGACCGGGTTGGCGAGCAGCTTGTCGGCGATCTCCCGGGCCCGGTCCAGGTCCGGTTCACCGGTGAATTCGATCTCGATCCGCCTGCCGATCCGAACCGAGGCGACGTCGCTGACGCCGAGCCGGGGCAGCGCGTTTGCGACGGCCTGGCCCTGGGGATCGAGGATCTCGGGCTTGAGCATGACGTCGACGACGACGCGAGGCACTGGGCACTCCTGACTGTGTACGCAGTTGGGTGCCGACCCACAACGGGCGAGCGCAGCCAGCCTACCTGGCAGATACCGCCCCGGACGCACCGGCCGGACGCAGTTCAGGCGGTGATCGACATTCCCGGCGCGGGGCCCGGGGACCGATGCGGGTTCGTTGCGATCCCGATGCCCATCCGTTGCCGACCGGCCCGTTTCGCCCCGCTCCGCCGGGCTGCGGGACACCCGACCGTCGCCCGTCCCGCCATACCATCTCATCCATCATTTTCGATGGATCTCTTGTGAACGACATCTCAGGGGCCCTACCGTACATCGTCGTACGTCGATCGGACGTCGGGCCGCCCCCGCCCGCTGGCCGACAGCTCGACCCGGTGAACCCGGGCCCCGTCCCCGAAGGAGCCCCCATGCGCATCCGATCCATGATCGCGGTGCTGGCCACCGCAGCGGCCGGCCTGCTCGGCGCCAGCTCCGGCGCCGTCGCCGCACCCGTCAGCCCGTACATCATCGGCGGCGGCACCGTCTCGTCGGCCCCGTGGGCCGCCGCCGTGCTCAGCAACGGCTCGTTCACCTGCTCCGGCACGATCATCGCGCCGCAGTGGGTGCTCACCGCCCGGCACTGCGTCAACGGCACGATGTCCGTCCGGGTCGGCAGCGTCAACCGCACCTCCGGCGGCCAGACCCGCACCGTCAGCGCCAGCTACAGCCGGTACGACCTGGCCCTGCTGCGCCTGTCCAGCTCGGTGAGCACCTCGTACGTCACGCTCGCCAACAGCAACCCGCCGATCAACTCGACCAACTCGATCTACGGCTGGGGCATGACCTGCTACAGCGGCTGCTCCGCCTCGACCCAGCTGAAGACCGCGTCGGTCCGGGTGACCAGCAACAGCGCCACCGACGCGTACGGCGGGCAGGCGATCCGGAGCACCCGGATCAACGGCAACGCCTGGCGGGGCGACTCGGGCGGCCCGCAGTTCTACAACGGCGCGCAGGTCGGCGTCGCCTCCACCGCCGACGGCCAGAGCATCCAGAACTACGGCAGCGTCGCGTACAACCGGGCCTGGATCACCCAGACGGCCGGTGTCTGACGGTTAGCGCCATGCTAGGCGCGGATGGTCGGCAGCGCGCCGGCCGTCCGCGCCGCGCCGTTTTGCAGCATCCGATCAGGTGAACAAGGCCCACGATCGGACGCCTCGCCACCCTGACAGCATCGGAAGCGTGCTGGTCGTGACGACGGAGCAACTGCCCGGGTACGAGATCCGCCAGATCCTCGGCGAAGTGGTGTCATCGATGGCCAGGACGCGGAACCCGTACCGCGAGGGGGTCAAGAACCTGCGCGGTGGCGCGTACGACCCGATGGCCCCGGACAACCTCACCCGGTGGCGTACGGACTCGGTGGCCCGGCTCGGCGAGGAGGCCCGCCGCATCGGCGCGAACGCCGTGGTGGGGATGCGCTTCGACAGCCGCGACTGCGGCGAGATGTGGATGGAGATCTGCGCGTACGGCACGGCGGTGGTCGTGGCGCCCAAGATGCCCGACGTCATGCCGCCGGACCAGCCGCTGGTCGCCGCGGAGACCGCGCACGACCCGGCCTTCGCCGAGTCCCCGGGCGGCATCGCCGAACCGGCGAGCGCCCCCAACCTCCGCTCGGCCGCGGAAACCCCCACCCGAGACTGATCAACCCACCCACCCCACCCGGCCCCGAGCCCCCGGGCCCCCGGGCCCCCGGGCCCCCGGGCCCCCGGGCCCCCGGTGATCATGAGGTTGGCGGCGAAGTTGATCTCTAAAACCACCGCCAACCTCATGATCACCGGGTTGAGGGCGGGGGGGGAGGGTGGGCGGGTGGGGTGGGGCCGGGGGGTGGGTCAGAGGATGGGGGGTGGGGTGTAGGTGGCGGCCTGGGGGTGGGCGTCCACGACCGTGGCGATGCGGCGGGCGACGGCCTCGACCTGGGCCGGGGCGGCGCCGACGAAGGCGGTGCGGTCGGCGACGAGGGCGTCGATCTCGCCACGGGTCAGGCCCAGCCGGCCGTCCGCCGCCAGGCGGTCGAAGAGGTCGTTCTCGGCGGCGCCCTTCTCGCGCATGGCCAGGGCCACCGCGACCGCGTGCTCCTTGATCACCTCGTGGGCGACCTCGCGGCCGACGCCGCGCCGGACCGCCGCTACCAGGATCTTCGTGGTGGCCAGGAACGGCAGGAAGCGCTCCAGCTCCCGGTTGATCACCGCCGGGTACGCGCCGAACTCGTCCAGCACGGTGAGGAAGGTCTGGAACAGCCCGTCGGCGGCGAAGAACGCGTCCGGCAGGGCGACCCGGCGGACCACCGAGCAGGAGACGTCCCCCTCGTTCCACTGGTCGCCGGCCAGCTCGCCGACCATCGACAGGTAGCCCCGGATGATCACCGCGAAGCCGTTGACCCGCTCGCTGGAGCGGGTGTTCATCTTGTGCGGCATCGCGCTGGAGCCCACCTGGCCCGGCTTGAAGCCCTCGGTGGCCAGCTCCTGGCCGACCATCAGCCGGATCGTGGTCGCCAGCGACGACGGAGCGGCGGCGACCTGGGCCAGGGTGGAGAGCACCGCCAGGTCGATCGAGCGCGGGTAGACCTGCCCGACGCTGTCGAGGACCCGGCTGAAGCCGAGGTGCCCCGCGACCCGGCGCTCCAGCTCCGCCACCCGCTCGGCGTCGCCGTCGAAGAGGTCGAGCTGGTCGGCGGCGGTGCCCACCGGGCCCTTGATGCCCCGCAGCGGGTACCAGTTGATCAGGTCTTCCAGCCGCTCGTACGCGATGAGCAGCTCCTCCGCGGCCGACGCGAAGCGCTTGCCCAGCGTGGTGGCCTGCGCCGCGACGTTGTGGGAGCGGCCGGTCATGACCAGGTCGGAGTGCTCGACGGCGAGCCGGGCCAGCCGGGCCAGGGTGGCGACCACGCGGTCGCGGACCAGCTCCAGCGAGCGGCGCACCTGGAGCTGCTCGACGTTCTCGGTGAGGTCCCGGGAGGTCATCCCCTTGTGCACGTGCTCGTGCCCGGCGAGCGCGCTGAACTCCTCGATCCGGGCCTTCACGTCGTGCCGGGTGACCCGCTCCCGCTCGGCGATCGAGGCCAGGTCGACCTGGTCGAGCACCCCCTCGTACGCCTCGACGACGCCGTCGGGCACGGGGACGCCGAGGTCCCGCTGGGCCCGGAGCACGGCGAGCCAGAGCCGCCGCTCCATCCGGATCTTCTCCTCGGGCGACCAGAGGGCGACCAGCTCGGGTGAGGCGTACCGGTTGGCGAGCACGTTCGGGATCGTCACGTACCTCAGTCTTTCACGTCGCCCGGACGGCCCGGACGAGGACGTCCGCCCGCCCGACTGCGCGGACACCGCGCTCGACCGGCACCGGATATACTTGGGCGCCGGTACGTATATAGGGGGTGTGCGTGACCAAGATCCTGGTGGACGTCGACGACGAGGCACTGGCGGACGCGGCCGCGGCCTTCGGCACCAAGACCAAGAAGGACACGGTGAACGTCGCGCTGCGGGAAGGGGCTGCCCGCCTGCGTCGCGCCCGCGCCCTCGCGGAACTCAGCGGTCGGGCCCAGGCCGGTGACTTCGACGAACTGCTCGACAAGGGCACGTACCGGTCGTGAGGCTCGCGGACTACCTGGTCGACACCAGTGCGCTGGTCCGGCTCCTGCGCGACCCCGACACCCGGGCCCGGTGGGAACAGCCACTCACGGCCGGCCTGCTCGCGGTCTGCCCGCTGGTCGAGCTGGAGTTCCTGTATTCGGCCCGCTCGCTGAGCGACCGCAGGTGGCTGGGAGAGCGGCTTCGCACGGTGTTCAACTGGGTGGGCATGCCGGACCGGATCCACGAGCGGGCGGCCGAGACCCAGGAACAGCTCACCGCCCGGGGCACCCACCGCTCGGCCGGCGCCGTCGACCTGCTGATCGCGGCGACGGCCGAATACCAGGGGCTGTCCCTGCTGCACTACGACCGTGACTTCGACCAGATCTCCGAGGTGACCGGCCAGCCCATGCGATGGCTCGCCCCGGCCGGCACGATCAAGTAGGTCCCGGACCAACTCGTGCCAGCCGGGCATCCGCCGCCGAATCCACCCTGCCGCGGCCCAGGTCACCAGGCGGGGCGGGCGGCCGGGTCGAGGGCGAGGTCCCGGAGCTGCTCCGGGGTGAGCACGAACCGCCCGTCACGGCTGTGCAGCGAGAACCTGATCCAGGTGCCGTCGGGGTGCAGGACGTCGACCCGCCGGATATGGATCACGTCGCCGTCCCCGACGGCTTCCCTGACGCGCGCGGCTTCCATGACGCGCGCGGTCTCCCGGACGCGCGCGCCGTCCGGCCCCGCCGACAGGCCGCACGAGTCGACGGTCTGCTTGCCGCAGTCCATGACGTCGCGGTTCATGCCCGGCTGCGGCTCGGCCAACGCCAGGGCCGACAACTCGTTGCTGAACGCGCCGGTGGGGTCGACCGGGTAGGCGTGCACCGAGAAACCGACGTTGCGGTAGTCCTCGTACGCGCCCCCGACCGGCGCGTCGCCGGCCGGTGCCGTCGGGAGTACGTCGCGACTCACCGCGGTCAGCGGCACCCACCGGACTCCGGGCGCCCGCGCGACGAAGGCCACCGCCACCCCGCCCTGGTAGCGCTCGGCCGCCTCCGTGAGCAGCAACTGGTTGCTCTTGCGGTGCGGGGGCCGCGAGGCGGTTGCCGAGGCCGCCGGCTGCATGTCCGGACGGTCGACGACCAGGCCGGCGCCGAGCACCAGCGCGAGCACCCCGCCGGCCGCCGAGGCGTACGCCCCGAGCCGGCGCGTGCGGACCAGCCGGCGCTGCCGCAGGATCACCCCGTCCAGGTCGATCGAGGTGGGCGGCGGATCGCCGATCGCCGCGTCGAAGATCTCCCGGTACGTCACGCGAACCTCCCCGTTCTCAGGGCCGGCTGGTCCACGGCCAGCAGGCGTAGTGATTCCAACGCTCTGGCGGCCTGGCTCTTCACCGTGCCGGTGGTGACGCCCAGGATCTGCGCGGTGTCCTCCACGGAGAGGTCGCAGTAGAAGCGCAGCACCAGCACCGCGCGCCGCCGCTCGGGCAGCTTCCCGAGCAGGTCGAGCAGCAGCTCCCGGTCGGCCAGGTCGGGTTCGCTGTCCGGCACGGCGTCGTCGGGGACCTCGTCGGTGCTGCGTTCGCGCCGCCACGGCCGCCGCCGCTCGTCCAGCCAGGCGCGCGTGAGCACCTGCCGGACGTAGGCGTCGACGTTCTCCGCCGCGCGGACCCGGGGCCAGGCCCGGTAGAGCTTGCCCAGCGTGATGGAGACGAGGTCGTCGGCGGTGTGCCAGTCCCGGCAGAGCAGGTACGCCGTGCGGCGCAGGTGCTCCAGCCGGGCCTCGACGAACTGCCGGTACTCGTCCTCGTCCGCCCGCTTCACCTGTTCCGCCTTCGCCGCCTCATGTCCAAGGGACGGAGAGCGGGGCCGCGCAGGTTGCCCGGGTCAGCGTTCGAGGATGGCGGTCACGCCCTGGCCGCCGGCGGCGCAGATGGAGATCAGGCCCCGGCCGCCGCCCTTCTCCGCCAGCAGCTTCGCCAGGGTCGCCACGATCCGGCCGCCGGTGGCCGCGAACGGGTGCCCGGCGGCCAGCGACGAGCCGTTGACGTTCAGCTTCTCCCGGTCGATCGCGCCGAGCGGGGCGTCCAGCCCCAGCCGGTCCTTGCAGAACTCCGGGGACTCCCAGGCGGCGAGGGTGGCCAGCACCTGCGAGGCGAACGCCTCGTGGATCTCGTAGAAGTCGAAGTCCTGGAGGGTCAGCCCGGCCCGGGACAGCATCCGGGGCACCGCGTACGCGGGGGCCATCAGCAGCCCCTCGTCGCCGTGCACGAAGTCGACGGCAGCGGTCTCCGACCAGGAGAACCACGCCAGCACGGGCAGGCTGTGCGCGCGGGCCCACTCCTCGCTGGCCAGCAGCACCGTCGAGGCGCCGTCGGTCAGCGGCGACGAGTTGCCGGCCGTCATGGTCGCCGCCTCGGCGTCGGGCCCCTTCACGCCGAAGACCGGCTTCAGCGAGCCGAGCCGCTCCAGGCTGGTGTCGGGGCGCAGGTTCGCATCCCGGGTCAGCCCCAGGTACGGCGTCAGCAGGTCGTCGAAGAACCCCCGGTCGTACGCGGCGGCGAGCCGCTGGTGCGAGCGCAGCGTCAGCTCGTCCTGGGCCTGCCGGTCGATCTGCCAGTGCAACGCCGTACGGGCGGCGTGCTCCCCCATCGACAGCCCGGTACGCGGTTCCGCGTTGCGCGGGATCTCCGGCCTGAACGGCTGGGTGGGGCGCAGCTTCGCGGCGATCTTCAGCCGCTCGCCGAGGGTGCGGGCGCTGTTGAGCCGGAGCAGCGTGCGCCGCATCTCCTCGTTGACCGCGAGCGGCGCGTCGGAGGTGGTGTCCACGCCGCCGGCGATGCCGACGTCGATCTGCCCGAGGGCGATCTTGTTGGCGACCAGGATGGCGGCCTCCAGCCCGGTGCCGCAGGCCTGCTGGATGTCGTACGCCGGGGTGTGCGGGTCGAGCTTCGAGCCGAGCACGACCTCGCGGGTCAGGTTGAAGTCCTTCGCGTGCTTGAGCACCGCGCCGGCCACCACCTCGCCGACCCGCTGGCCGGCCAGCCCGAACCGGGCGACGAGCCCGTCCAGCGCGGCGCCCAGCATGTCGGAGTTCGACGCGCTGGCGTACCGCGAGTTGGACCGCGCGAAGGGGATGCGGTTGCCGCCGATGACCGCCACCCGCCGGATGCTCTGCACGATCCCGCCTCCTCGAAAGACTTGCTCTCAACCTACTCGCCAGTAGGCTACGCCTATGACCGACAGGTACGCGAGCTTCGTCCGATCGGGGGCCGGTCGTGCGCTGGTCAAGCGCCTCGGGCTGCCCGACCCGCCGCGACTGCGCCGGCACACCCCCGGCGACCCCGTCGTGCCCGGCCCCGTCCTGCTGGGCGCCGCGACCGGCGGCCGGCTCGCCGAGCAGGCCGGCAAGCTCCTGACCGCCGCCGGGGTCGAGCTGCGCGATCCCGGCGCCGTGGAGTCCACGGGGCGCTTCGCCGCCCTGGTGTACGACGCCACCGGCATCACCGACTCCGCCGAGCTGCGGCAGCTGTACGACTTCTTCCACCCGCACGCCCGGTCGGTGCTGCCCAGCGGCCGGGTCGTCGTGCTCGGCACCCCGCCCGAGGAGTGCGCCTCGCCCCGGGAGGCGACCGCCCAGCGGGCCCTGGAGGGGCTGACCCGAAGCATCGGCAAGGAGTTCGGCCGGGGCGTCACCGCCCAACTCGTCCACGTCACCAAGGACCCGGACGCCGGCACCTGGACCGGCCTGGAGGCGACCCTGCGGTTCCTGCTCTCCGGCCGGTCCGCGTACGTCTCGGGGCAGGTGGTCCGGGTCGGCGCCGGCACGGCCGAGGCGCCGGCCGACTGGGACCGCCCGCTGGACGGGCAGGTCGTCCTGGTCACCGGGGCGGCCCGGGGCATCGGCGCGGCGCTGGCCCGGGTGCTGGCCCGCGACGGCGCCCGGGTGGTCGCGCTGGACATCCCGGCGGCCGGGGACGAGCTGGCGGCGGTCGCCAACGAGATCGGCGGCACGGCCGTCCAGCTCGACCTCACCGCCCCCGACGCCCCGCAGCGGCTCGCCGCCCACCTGGCGGACCGGCACGGCCGGGTCGACGTGGTCGTGCACAACGCCGGCATCACCCGCGACAAGACCCTCGGCCGGATGGACGCCGACCGGTGGGACTCGGTGCTCGACGTCAACCTCTCCAGCCAGGAGCGGATCAACGACGTGCTGCTGGAGCGGGAGCTGATCCCGGCCGGCGGCCGGATCGTGTCGGTCTCCTCGATCGCCGGCATCGCCGGCAACCGGGGCCAGACGAACTACGCCACCAGCAAGGCGGGCGTGATCGGGCTGGTCGAGTCGCTCGCCCCTGCGCTGCGCGAACGGCAGATCAGCGTCAACGCGGTCGCCCCCGGGTTCATCGAGACCCGGCTGACCGCGCGCATCCCGCTGGTGCTGCGCGAGGCGGGCCGGCGGATGAACAGCATGTCCCAGGGCGGGCTGCCGGTGGACGTCGCCGAGACCATCGGCTGGCTGGCCTGGCCGGCCTCCGGCGCGGTCAGCGGCAACATCGTCCGGGTCTGCGGCCAGAGCCTGCTGGGGGCGTGATGGCGAGACGAGAACGACCGGCGCCGGACCCGGACGACCTGTCGGTGCACGAGCTGATCGACGGCCCGACCGAGATCCTGTCGCAGGACACCCTGGACGCGATCCGCGGGCCGGAAGCGGCCGGCCACGACCTGAGCCTCGAACAGACGCACGACCTCTCCGCCTCCGCGGCCGAGGCGACGCAGGACCTCTCGGGCCGGGGCCCGGCCGGGACGGGTGCCCGGGAGCGCGTCGAGCTGCCCCGGATGCCGGCGGCCGGGGCGCTCTACCGGCGGGCGCTGCTCGGCGCGCTGCCCGGCCCCGGCGGTGGGCGGCGCTCGGCGGGCGTCCCGGCGGTCGAGCTGGCCGTCGGCGGGATCGCCGTCGACCGGACGCACCTCGCCGACTACGACCGGGTCTGCGGGTTCCGGCTCACCGACCGGCTGCCCGCCACGTTCCCGCACGTCATGGGCTTTCCGTTGGCCCTGCGGCTGATGACCGCGCCGGAGTTCCCCATCCCACTGACGGGCGTGGTGCACGTCGGCAACCGGATCACCGTGCACCGCCCGGTCACCGCCGACGAGACCCTCGACTTCCGCGCGTACGCCGAGAACCTGCGCCCGCACGACCGGGGCCGGCAGGTCGACGTGGTGCTGGTCGGCTCGGTCGACGGGACGGAGGTCTGGCGGGGCGTCTCGACGTACCTCGGCAGGGAGGGCAAGCGGGGCGGCGGCGGGCGGCGCGACCAGACCGGGCGGCCCACGACGCCGGCCGGTTCGGCCCGCTGGCGGGTCGAGCCCCGCGTCGGTACGGACTACGCGCGGGTCTCCGGCGACCACAACCCGATCCACACCTCCCGCCTCGGCGCCCGGCTGTTCGGTTTCCCCCGGCCGATCGCGCACGGGATGTGGAGCAAGGCCCGCTGCCTGGCCGCGCTGGAGAACCGGCTGCCGGACGCCTACACGGTCGAGGTGGCCTTCAAGCTGCCGGTGCCGCTGCCGAGCACGGTGAGCTTCGGCCTGCTGCCGGAGGGCGGCTTCGCCCTGCACGACTCGCGCGGTCGACCGCACCTGGCGGGCCTCGTGCGCTGAGGCGCCCCTGCCGACGCTGGGCACGCCCCTGCCGGATCCGGATCCCGGGCTTGGCAGGGGCGTTTCCATGCGCTAAGTTGTTCTCATAGCGAGATGTTCTCAGAATGAGAGAGACATGGTTGACGAGCAGGACTTCCTGGCCGGGTACGACCCCGCGGCCTACCCGGCGGTCGCCGTGACCGTCGACGTGGTGGCGCTGACCATCCGGGACGGCGCGCTGCACCTGCTGCTGATCCGGCGCGGTCAGCCGCCCTTCGAGGGGCACTGGGCGCTGCCCGGCGGCTTCGTCCGCCCCGACGAGGACCTCACCGCCGGCGCCCGACGGGAGCTGGCCGAGGAGACCGGGCTCGGCGGCGAGGGGCTGCGCCGCGTACACCTGGAGCAGTTGGGCAGCTACGGCGCCCCCGACCGCGACCCGCGCATGCGCGTCGTCTCGGTCGCCCACCTCGCGTTCGCCCCCGACCTGCCCGACCCGGCCGCCGGCACCGACGCCGACGAGGCGGTCTGGCTGCCGGTGACCGCGCTGACCGGCCGGCAGCTCGCCTTCGACCACGGCCGGGTCATCGACGACGCGCTGGAGCGGGCCCGGTCCAAGCTGGAATACACCCCGCTCGCCACGCGCTTCCTCGCCGGCGAGTTCACGATCAGCGAGCTGCGCGCCGTCTACGAGACGGTCTGGGGCCACCCGCTGCACGCCGGCAACTTCCACCGCAAGGTGCTCTCCGTGCCGGGCTTCGTGGAGAGCACCGGCACCAGCACCGAGCGCGGCGGCGCCCGGGGCGGCCCCCGCGCCCGGCTCTACCGGGCCGGCGACGCCCGGCTGCTGCACCCGGCGCTGCTGCGCCCCGCCCGGGAGGAGGCGGTCCGATGAGGACCGCCGACGCCGTCCGCCTGGTCGCGGCGGCCCGCACCGACGCCGACCTGTTCGGCACGGACCAGCCGGCCCGGCGCTACCGCGAGCTGGTCGCGGCCCTGCACCCCGACCGCCTGCCGCCCGACCCGGCGGTACGCGCCGAGGCCACCGACGCGTTCATCCGGGTCACCACCCGCTGGCGGGCCCGGCAGGTCACCGTCCTCGGCGACTACCGACTCGGCACGCCGGCCTACTCGGGCGACCTGGCCGACCTCTACGACGTCGGGGCCGACCGGCTGCTCAAGCTGCCCCGGCGGCCCGCCGACAACGACCTGATGGCCCGCGAGGCACACGCCCTGCGCACCATCGCCGAGCGCGGCGACCCGCGCTACCTGCCCTACGTGCCCCGGCTGGTCGAGGACTTCCCGCACCGGGACGCCGCGACCGGCGCCGAACGGCGGATCAACGTGCTCGCCACCGCGCCCGGACTGCACGACCTCGACGAGGTCCGGCGCGCGTACCCGGACGGGCTGGACGCCCGCGACGTGGCCTGGATGTGGCGCCGGCTGCTGGTGGCGCTCGGCCTGGCCCACGGGGCGGGCATCGTGCACGGCGCGGTCCTGCCGCCGCACGTGCTGATCGAGCCGGACGGGCACGGCGTGGTGCTGGTCGACTGGTGCTTCTCCGCCCCCGTCGGCGGCACGGTCCCCGCGCTGGTGCCCGGCTACGACGCGAACTGGTACCCGGACGAGATCCCCCGGAAGAAGCCCTGCGGGCCGGGCACCGACATCGCGATGGCCAGCGTCTGCATGAGCTGGCTGATGGGGCCGCGCGCGCCCCGCGAGCTGCACGACTTCGCGCGGGGCTGCCGCCAGCGGTCCCTGGACGCCCGGCCCGACGACGCCTGGCGCCTGCTGCGCGAACTGGACGAGGTGCTGGAGCGGCTCTACGGGCCGCGCACCTTCCGACCCTTCACCCTCAACCCGTAAGGAGCTGTCATGGGCAGTGGAATGTGGTCCACCGACGTGTACGACGCCGCCGACCGCTACCGCCGGAAGACCGGCAAGAGCGCGTTCTCCTACAGCGACAGCGGGGCGCGGACCGTGCACTCCGCCCTCGACCCCCGCGACGCGATGCGCGAGAGCCGCGACTCCGCCGAGCACCCCCGGTCGACGCCCATCGCGGTGCTCTTCGACGTCACCGGCTCGATGCGCAACGTGCCGCGCGTCCTGCAGACCAAGCTGCCGCAGCTGCTCGGGCTGCTGCAACGGCAGGGCTACGCCAGCGACCCGCAGATCATGTTCGGCGCGATCGGCGACGCCACCTGCGACCGGGTGCCGTTGCAGGTCGGCCAGTTCGAGTCGGACAACCGGATGGACGACGACCTCGGCCGCATCGTGCTGGAGGGCGGCGGCGGCGGACAGATGACCGAGTCGTACGAGCTGGCCATGTACTTCATGGCCCGGCACACCGTGACCGACTCCTGGGAGAAGCGCGGCCGGCGCGGCTACCTGTTCATCATCGGCGACGAGCTGGCGTACCCGAAGGTGAAGGCCCGGGAGGTGGCCCGCGTCATCGGCGACGACATGCGCCAGGACGTGCCGCTGCGGCAGGTCGTCGACGAGTTGACCCGCCGCTGGGACACCTACTACCTGCTCCCCGCCGGCAGCCACAACTCCGGCAACGCCAAGGTGCTCGACTTCTGGCGGAACCTGCTCGGGCAGAACGCCGTAGTGCTGGACGACCTCGACGCGGTCTGCGAGACGATCGCGCTCACCATCGGGCTCGGCGAGCAGGCCATCGACCTGGACGAGGGCCTGCGCGACCTCGACCGGGCCGGCTCGGGCGCCACCGGCACCGTGTCCAAGGCGCTGGCCCGCCTGCGCGGAGGGCGGCGCGCCGAGGTGTCGACGCTGCCCGCGTTCCGCGACACCGGCGGCGAGGTGACCCGGCTGTGAGACCCGTGACGGTGGTCGGCCCCGGCTCCGGAAAGGTGACCCGGCGATGAGACACGTGGCGGTGGTCGACCTCGGCTACGGCGACGCCGGCAAGGGCACGGTCGTGGACTGGCTCTGCGCCACCCGGCCCGTGCACACGGTGGTCCGCTTCAACGGGGGCGCACAGGCGGCGCACAACGTCGTGCTGCGCGACGGGCGGCACCACACGTTCGCGCAGTTCGGCGCCGGCACGTTCCACCCCGGCGTCCGTACGCACCTGGCGCGGCACGTGGTGGTGGACCCGCTGGCGCTGGCCGCCGAGGCCGACCACCTTGCCTCGGTCGGGGTGCCCGACGCGCTCGACCGGCTGACCGTGGACGGGGAGGCGCTGCTCGCCACCCCGTACCACCGGGCCGCGAACCGGGCCCGGGAGATCGCCCGGGGAGCCGACCGGCACGGCTCCTGCGGGCTCGGGGTGGGCGAGACCGTCGCGTACGGTCTCGCCCACCCCGGCGAGGCGCCCCGGGTGGCCGACTGCCGCAACCCGGCGCTGCTGCGCCGACGGCTGACCGCCCTGCGGGACCGGCTGACCGCCGAGCTGGGCCCGCTGGACGCGCCACCGGTCGAGGACTGCCTGCCCGCGTTCACCGGCTTCGCCGGGCGGGTCGCGATCGTCGACCGGAGCTGGCTGGCCGGGGCGCTGCGCGCCGGCACCTGCGTCTTCGAGGGCGCGCAGGGGGTGCTGCTCGACGAGTGGCACGGCTTCCACCCGTACACCACGTGGAGCACCACCACCTTCGCCAACGCCGACAGCCTGCTCGCCGAGGCGGGCCAGCCCGGCGGCGCCACCCGGATCGGCGTGCTCCGGGTGGTCACCACCCGGCACGGGCCCGGCCCACTGGTGACCGAGGACCCGGCCCTGCCGCTGGCCGACCCGCACAACCCGACCAACCCGTGGCAGGGGCGGTTCCGGTTCGGCCACTTCGACGCGGTCGCCCACCGGTACGCCCTCGCCGCCGCCGGCGGGGTCGACGGCCTGGCGCTCACCCACGTCGACCTCGCCGGCCCCGGGCTGCGGATCTGCCGCCGCTACGACACCACCGACCGGCTCACCCCGGGCCCGCCCGGCGACCTGGACCGGCAGGCCGCACTCACCGCCCGCCTGCTGCGCTCCCGTCCGGTGTACGACGACCCGCCCGTCGACTGGCCGTCGGCGGTGGCCCGGGAACTCGGCGCGCCGGTGGTGCTCACCTCGCACGGCCCCACCGCCCGGGACAAGACCGCGTACGGCCCGCTGCTCACCCCGCCCTCCCTCCTCACCACCCCCTGAGCCCCCACGCCCGTCGCCCGCCAAGATCGACGGGGTGGGGATCCGGGGACTCGGGCACCGGGGGGCTCGTCGGGCGGCGAGCATGGGAGGCATGGAGTCCGTGCTCGACCTGCTCCGGCAGCTGGTCACCTCACCGTGGGTGTACCTGCTGATCTTCGGGCTCACCGCGGTCGACGCGTTCTTCCCCGCCGTGCCCGGCGAGGCGGCCGTGATCACCGCCGCCGTGCTCGCCACCGGCGGCGACCCCGACCTGGTGTGGGTGATCGTCGCCGCCGCGCTGGGAGCCTTCGCCGGCGACCACGTCTCGTACGCCATCGGTCGCGGCGGCGGCGCGAACCGGCTCGCCCGCTTCCCGGCGGACAGCCGGCGCCGGGCCAGCTCCGAGTGGGCCCGGCGGGCGCTGCAGCGGCGCGGCGGGCTGATCCTGACCACGGCCCGGTACGTCCCCGGTGGCCGCACGGCGGTGACCCTCACCATGGGCGCGGTCCGCTACCCGATCCGGTCGTTCCTGCTCTTCGACGCCGTCGCGGCGGTGAGCTGGGCGCTCTACTGCGCGCTGCTCGGCTACTTCGGCGGGCTGGCCTTCGAACGCGATCCCCTCAAGGGCATCCTCGCCGGGGTGGGCCTGTCGCTGGCGATCACCCTCCTGCTGGAGTCGTTCCGCTGGCTACGCCACCGCAGGCGCCGCTGAACCGGGCGACGGGACGCGCCCTACCCGCCGCCGAACCGCGCGACGGGTGAAACGCCACGGCTGTCTCGGGTCGTCTTTGACGACCATGGCGTTCCACCCGTGCGACTGCTGCCGTGCGGATGCCCGCCGCCGGCAGGCGGGTCGGCGGGCGGGCGGGTCAGGAGGGGGTGGCCCGTGGGTGCCAGGTGACGCCGTGGAGGAGTTGACCCGCGCCCAGCCAGGCGACGTTCATCATCCGGGTGGCGGTCTTCTCCGGGTCGGCCTCCGGGTGGTCGGCGAGCCAGTCCGCCAGCGACTCGGTCGCCCCCACCAGGGCGTACGCGACGACCTCCAGGTCGGTCTCGCCCACCTCGCGGCCCTCGGCGCGCAGCGCGTGGTCGAGCATCCCGGCGACCACCTCGACCAGCCGGGCGCGCATGCCGGCCAGCTCGCCGGCGAAGGGCTGCTCGCCCCGGGCCTGCCGGTAGAGCACCGCCCAGCCGTCGCGGTGCGCCCCGACGAAGCCGAAGAAGGCGCGCAGCCCACGCCAGAGCCGCTCGTCGGCCGGCAGTTCGGGGGCGGCCGCCCCGGCGATGGCCTGCATCATCCGGGTGCCCTCCCGGTGCAGACAGGCGACGAAGAGTTCTTCCTTCGTGCCGAGGTACGCGTAGACCATGGGCTTGGAGATGCCGGCGTCCTCGGCGATCTCGTCCATGCTGGCCGCGTGGAAACCCCTGCGTGAGAACACTTTCACGGCCGCGTCGAGCATCTGCTGCTCGCGTACGGCGCGGGGGAGGCGCTTGAAGGTGGGTGGGGTGGACACCTTGCGAGCATACCTACTCGCCCGTAAGGTTACGCACGAGTAGCCAATACCCGGAAGGTGCAGCCCCATGACTGACTTCGACCCGGCCAACTTCGCGAACGTCGGCCCCAAGGAGTTCGCCCAGCTGGTCAAGTCCACCCCGGACGACAAGATCGCCGAGGTGATGTCCGGCGACCTGCGCGGCAAGATCCTCGGCGAGGTCTTCGGCCGGATGCCGCAGCTCTTCCGCGCCGACCGGGCCGGCTCGACCAACGCGGTCATCCACTGGAACATCACCGGCCGTCCCGACGGGGGCACCGACACCTACGAGGTGGTCATCGCCGACGGCGCCTGCACCGTCAACGAGACCCCGCAGCACGACCCGAAGCTCAGCCTCACGATGGGCCCGGTCGAGTTCCTGAAGATCGTCTCCGGTGGCGCGAACCCCGTCATGATGTTCATGACCGGCAAGCTCAAGGCCAAGGGCGACCTGGGCCTGGCCGCCAACATCGCCAACCTGTTCGACATCCCCAAGGCCTGACATGGCCGAGTTCTCGCTCGACCTGAACGAGGAACAGCGGGATCTGCGCGACTGGGTGCACGGCTTCGCCGCCGAGGTCGTGCGCCCGGCCGCGGCCGAGTGGGACGCCCGGGAGGAGACTCCCTGGCCGATCATCCAGGAGGCGGCGAAGGTCGGCCTGTACGGCTTCGAGTTCCTCGCCACCTGCTGGGCCGACCCCACCGGCCTCTCCCTCCCGATCGCCAGCGAAGAACTCTTCTGGGGCGACGCCGGCATCGGGCTGGGCATCTTCGGCACCTCCCTCGCGGTGGCCGCGATCTACGGCGCCGGCACCCCCGACCAGATGGTCGAATGGGTGCCGCAGTGCTTCGGCACCGTCGACGAGCCGGCCGTCGCCGCGTTCTGCACCACCGAGCCCGAGGCCGGCTCCGACGTCGGCGCGATGCGCACCCGGGCCGTCTACGACGAGGCAGCCGACGAGTGGGTGCTGAGCGGGCAGAAGGCGTACGCCACCAACGGCGGGATCGCCGGGGTGCACGTGGTCACCGCCTCGGTCGATCCGTCGCTCGGCTCCCGCGGGCAGGCCGCGTTCGTCGTACCGCCGGGCACCGCCGGCCTGACCGCGACCCGCAAGCTGCGCAAGCTGGGCCTGCGCGCGTCGCACACCGCCGACGTCTTCCTCGACGACGTACGCGTGCCGGGGCGCTGCCTGCTCGGCGGCCGGGACGCCCTGCTCGAACGGCTCGACCGGGCCCGCTCCGGCAAGCGCGCCTCGGGCCAGGCCGCCATGCGCACGTTCGAACTCTCCCGGCCCACCGTCGGCGCGCAGGCGCTGGGCGTGGCCCGGGCCGCCTACGAGTACGCCCTGGACTACGCGAAGGAGCGGGTCCAGTTCGGCCGCCCGATCATCGAGAACCAGGCGGTCGCGTTCGCGCTCGCCGACATGAAGATGGAGATCGACGCGGCCCGGCTGCTGGTCTGGCGCGCCTCGTGGATGGGCCGCAACAACCGGCCCTTCACGGCTGGCGAGGGCTCGATGTCCAAGCTGAAGGCCGGCGAGGTGGCCGTCTCCGTCACCGACAAGGCCGTGCAACTGCTCGGCGGGGCCGGCTTCCTGCGCGACCACCCGGTGGAGCGCTGGTACCGGGACGCCAAGATCTACACCATCTTCGAGGGCACCTCCGAGATCCAGCGGCTGGTCATCTCCCGGGCCATCTCCGGCGTCCAGATCCGCTGACCGAGCGCAGCACCGAGCCACGGCACCACCTCACCGGTGCGCAGCGCGGCCGCCGTACCGGAAGTGTGCCGGTCCGGGGCGTCCGCCGCACCCGTACCACCGCGCACCTGATCTCCCGATCGCCCGCGTGGGGCCCTTGCCCGGGGCCCCACGCGCACCGCCTGAGGAGGTTGCGTCATGGATCTGCCGTTCGTCGTCGCCACCCTGACCCGACGCGGGCTGCTCGCCCCCGGCCGACCGATCCGCGTCGCCTCCCAGCTCCGGGCGCTGCGCAAATGGGGCTGGAACATCGCCGGTGAGCTGCGCCAGGCCGCCGCCCGCGACCCCGACCGGACGGCCGTCGTCGACGAGCAGGGCACCGGCCTGACGTACGCCGAACTGCTCGACCGGGCCGAGCGGCTGGCCCGGGGGATGCGGACGGCGCTCGGGGTGCGGGCCGGGGACCGGGTCGGCGTGCTCTGCCGCAACCACCACGGCCCGGTCGAGACGATCGTGGCCGCCACCCTGCTGGGCGCGGACGCGGTGCTGGTCAACACCGGGCTCTCCGCCGGGCAGCTCGCCACCGTGGCGGAGGAGCAGCGGCTGCGGGTGCTGGTGCACGACGCCGAGTTCGCCGACCGGGTCGCCAACCTCCCCGCCGGGGTGCAGCGGCTCGACGGGCGCGCCCGGGAGGCGCTCGTCGCCGGCGCGGTCCCCGGCGAACTGCGTCCCCCCGAGCGCGACGGCCGGATCATCGTGCTCACCTCCGGCACCACCGGCGCCCCCAAGGGTGCCCGGCGCCCCACGCCGAACGGCTTCGGCCCGCTGGTCTCCATCATCGACCGGATCCCGCTGCACGCCCGGGACACCGTCATGATCGCCGCGCCGCTCTTCCACACCTGGGGGTACGCCGCCCTCCAGGTCTGCTTCGCCCTGCGGGCCACGATCGTGCTGCACCGCCGCTTCGACCCGGCCGCCACGCTGGCCGCCCTGGTGGCGCAGCGCTGCGACGCGCTCTTCGCCGTGCCGGTGATGCTGCAACGGCTGCTGGAGGTGCCGCCGCCGGACCCCCGCCCCCCGCTGAAGGTGGTCGCGGTCAGCGGCTCCGCGCTGCCGGGCGGCCTCGCCCTGCGGTTCATGGACGGCTACGGCGACGTGCTGCACAACCTCTACGGCTCCACCGAGGTCTCCTGGGCGTCCATCGCCGGCCCCGCCGACCTGCGCGCGGCTCCGACCACCGCCGGCCGCCCGCCGCACGGGACCCGGCTGGAGATCCTCGACGCGGCCGGCGAGCCGGTGCCGGCGGGGCAGGTCGGCCGGATCTTCGTCGGCAACGAGATGCTCTTCGAGGGCTACACCTCCGGGGCCGCGCGGGAGCACCGCGACGGCCTGCTCGACACCGGAGACCTGGGGCGGCTCGACGCCGACGGGCTGCTCTTCGTCGACGGCCGGGCCGACGACATGATCGTCTCGGGCGGGGAGAACGTCTTCCCGGCCGAGGTGGAGGACCTGATCGCCCGGCTCCCGCAGGTACGCGAGGCCGCCGTGATCGGCGTACCGGACCCGGAGTACGGCCAGCGGCTCGCCGCGTTCCTCGCCCTGCACCCCGGCGAGACGCTCGACGCGGAGGTGGTCCGCGAGTACGTCCGGCACTACCTGGCCCGGTTCTCCGTACCCCGGGACGTGGTCTTCGTGAAGTACCTGCCCCGCAACGCCACGGGCAAGGTGCTGGCCCGCGAGCTGCGCCGCTACTACGGCTGACCGTTCCCCGGCCGTTACTGCCCGGATGCCCCGCCGCCCCTAGGCTGGCGGCACCATGATCGGCTCCGGACCGCGCCGCCGTGCCCGTCACCGCCACCATCCCCGTCACCGCCAACCGGGACCACGGAGGGCACCGCTGCTGCTGGTCGAAGCGGCGACGCTGCTCTCCAACACCGGCAACGGCGTGGCGAACGTGGCCCTGCCCTGGCTGGTGCTGGAACGCACCGGCAGCCCCACCGCCGCCGGCGTGGTCGCGGCGGCCAGCGCCCTGCCGCTGCTGCTGTCCGGCCTCGTCTCCGGCACGATCGTGGACCTGCTCGGCCGGCGGCGCACGGCACTGGTCTCCGACACGCTCTCCGCCGTCTCGGTCGCCGCGATCCCGGTCGTCGACGCGCTGCTCGGGCTGAACCTCGGCTGGATCGTCGCGCTGGCCGTGCTCGGCGCGGTCTTCGACCCGGCCGGCCTGACCGCCCGGGAGACGCTGCTGCCGGCCGCCGCGCAGGCCGCCGGCTGGCGGATCGAACGGGCCAACGGGGTGCACGAGGCGGTCTGGGGGCTCGCCTTCCTGATCGGCCCCGGTGTCGGCGGCGTGCTCATCGCCGCGATCGGCCCCGGCTCGACCCTCTGGGTCACCGCCACCGGGTTCGCGCTGGCCGTCGCGATGATCTCCGCCGTCCGGCTGCCCGGGGCCGGCCGCCCCGAACGTCCCCCCTCCGGGTTGTGGCGCGGCACCGTCGAGGGGCTGCGGTTCGTCTGGCGGGACCGGCTGCTGCGGACCATCGCGCTGCTCTCGATGGTGCTGGCCGCGCTCTACCTGCCGGTCGAGGGCGTGCTGCTGCCGGCGTGGTTCGTCGGCCAGGGAGAACCGGCCCGCCTCGGCGCGATCCTGATGGCGATGAGCGCCGGCGGAGTCGTCGGTGCGCTCGCCTCCGGCGCGGCGGGCCGGCGGATCCGTCGCCGCACCCTGATGGTGACCGCCCTCGTCGTCATCGGCGTGGCCCTCGTCGGGCTGGCCACCCTGCCGCCGTTCCCGGCCATGATCGGCTTCGCCGTCGCGATCGGGCTCGCGTACGGGCCGGTCAACCCGCTGTCCAACTACGCCATGCAGACCCGCACGCCGGAACGGTTGCGCGGGCGCGTGGTCGGGGTGATGACCTCGTTCGCGTACGCCGCCGGCCCGGCGGGCTACCTGCTCGCCGGGCCGCTGGTCGGCTGGCTCGGGCTGCGTACCGCCTTCCTGGTGCTGGCCGGGGCGCTGCTGGTGGCGGCGCTGACCGCCGTGCCGCTGCCGTCGCTGCGGGCGCTGGACGAGCCGCCCCGCTATCCGCCCGCCCCGCCCGGCGGCCCGGCGAACCGGGTGGAGGAGCCCGTCCCGCTCAACGGGCAGTACGCCTCCGCGGCGCACCGGGACGCGCCCCGCGTACAGGGGCGCGTCCGGGTCGACGAGCTGTGGACGCCCGCCGCGCACCGGGACGCGCCCGCGCGGGGGTGACGGCCCGCGTCAGGGATGGAGCGTCAGCCCGGGCGTGGTGGCGATGGCCGCCAACTGCGCCACGGTGAGCACCGGCGGCGGACCGAACCGGATCGTCGGCGTCGCGCCGTCCTCCCCGCCCTCGACGTGGTGGTTGTCCGTCGTCACCGTCACGGACGTGCCGTCCGCCCGGCGCACCTGCGCCCAGCGCTGCTCGAAGCCCTCGTCGCCCGGGGTGACCGTGCTGGTGGCGAGGGTGCCGCCGTCCGGCAGGCGGCTGCTCGTGCAGGTACGGGGGTCGGGGGCGGCGGCGCATCCTTCGGACGCGTCGACGGCCGTCGGGATCAACGACACCGTCACGTTGTCAACCCGGCCGTTGCCGCGCAGCCGGGCGTGGGCGTAGTAGTGCCAGTGGCTCTTCTCGTAGGTGAACTGCACCGGGTCGCAGCCCGGGATCGTGCCGTGGACCGTCAGCCCCGCCGGCACGACGGCCGCCAGCGCGGGACGCAGCACGAGGGTCAGCCGGGCCACGCCGGCGTCGGGGCGTTCGGTCGGCCGGTCGCGCACCGTGTCGTACGACTGCTGGGGCGCCGGCGGTCCGCTCGGCTCCGGTTCCGCCACCGGGCAGAGCGCCGCGTCGGTGGACGGCGAGCCGTCACCGGTCGGCAGGGTGGGTCCACCCGGTCCGGCGGCCGGGCCGACGAGCAGCGCCGGTGTCAGCACGACCGCGGCGACCAGGGCGGCTACCCCGGTGCCCGCCGTCGCCCACACCCGATGGCGGCGGCGCCGCCGGTCGTCGGCGATCAGCCGGTCCACGTCGATCCGGGTGGGCGGCGGCGACGCCACCGCGGTGCGCAGCTGCCGGGCGAGTTCATCCATCGGTGCGTGCCTCCTCGGCTCGGGCCGGCGCGCCCACGAGGCGGCTCCGCAGCGCCTCGATCGCGCGCGCCGACTGGCTCTTGACGGTGCCGGTGGTACAGCCGAGTTCGCGGGCGGTCTCCTCCACGGACAGGTCGCAGAAGTAGCGCAGCACCAGGACCGCGCGACGGCGCGGCGGCAGCTCGGCCAGCAGGGCGAGGACGGTCAGCCGGTCGGCGGCGCCGTCGGTGGCGGAACGGACGGCGCCGTCGGGGACCTCGGCCCAGGCGGCCTCGCGTCGCCACGGCCGCCGTCGCTCGTCCAGCCAGACCCGCAGCAGGGTACGTCGGACGTACGCGTCGGGGCTGTCCATCCTGGACACCCGCCGCCAGTGCCGCAGCAGCTTGACCAGCGCCGTCGACACCAGGTCGTCGGCCGTGTGCCAGTCACCACAGAGCAGGTACGCCGTGCGGCGCAGCGGCTCCAGCCGCGCCCCGACGTACTCGCGGTAGCCCTCGATGTCGGCAGGCAATCCCGCCACCTCCTCGCCTCACCGCTCAAACGGAGGCGGGGAGGGGGGAGGTTGCCCGGTCAGCCGGGAATGCTGATCCGACCCTCGACGGCGGCGGAGGCGATGTCGGTGCGGTGGTGCGCCCCGGCCAGCTCCACGCCGGCCACCAGCGCGTACGCGGCGTCCCGGGCGGCGGGCAGGTCGGCACCGGCGGCCGTGGCGCAGAGGACCCGGCCACCGGCGGAGCGCAGCGCCCCGTCGGCGTCCCGGCGGGTGCCGGCGTGGATGATCCCCGGCCCCTCGGCCCCGGTGATCACGTCGCCGGTGCGCGGGGCGGCCGGGTAACCGTCGGCGGCGACCACCACCGTGACGGCGGCACCGTCGCGCCAGCGCAGCGGCGGGTGCCCGGCCAGCGTGCCGGTCGCGGCGGCGTGCAGCAGCCCGGCCAGCGGGGTCTCCAGCAGCGCCAGCACCACCTGCGTCTCCGGGTCACCGAAGCGGGCGTTGAACTCGATCACCCGGGGGCCCTCGGCGGTGATCGCCAGCCCGACGTAGAGCAGGCCCGCGAACGGGGTGCCCCGGCGGGCCATCTCCGCGAGGGTCGGGTGCACGACGTCGCGCATGACCTCGTCGACCAGGCCCGACGGCGCCCAGGGCAGCGGCGCGTACGCCCCCATGCCGCCGGTGTTCGGGCCGGTGTCGCCGTCGCCGACCCGCTTGAAGTCCTGCGCCGGCAGCAGCGGCACCGCCGCCTCGCCGTCGGTGACCACGAAGAGGGAGACCTCCGGGCCGGCCAGGTACTCCTCGACGACGACCCGACCGCACTCCTCGGCGTGCCGCAGCGCGGCGGCGCGGTCGTCGGTCACCACGACGCCCTTGCCGGCGGCGAGCCCGTCGTTCTTCACCACGTACGGCGCGCCGAACTCGTCCAGCGCCCTGCCGGTGCTCTCCGCGTCCGTGCAGGTGTACGCGCGGGCGGTCGGTACGCCGGCGGCGGTCATCACGTCCTTGGCGAACGTCTTCGAGCCCTCCAGCCGGGCGGCCTCGGCGGACGGCCCGAACGCGGGGATCCCCTTGGCGCGTACGGCGTCGGCGACCCCGGCCACCAGCGGCGCCTCCGGCCCGATCACCACCAGGTCGGCCCCGGTCTCCACCGCCAGCGCGGCGACGGCCTCCGGATCGCAGACATCCACCGTCCGCAGCGAGGCGACCGAGGCGATCCCGGGATTACCGGGCGCCGCGACCAACTGCTCGACGGCCGGATCCGCAGCCAACCCGAGCGCGAGCGCATGCTCCCGCCCCCCACCACCAAGAAGAAGAACCCGCACGCCCGCATCCTACTGACCCCCTCCCCTGTCCCCGTTGATCAAGAAGTTCGCGTCCCATTTTCGGCCCGGGACGGGTCAGAACCTCTTGATCAACCATCCGGGCTGGAGCGGAGCGCTGCCTTGACCGTGTGGGGGATGTAGTCGGGGCGCAATGTGTCGGCCCAGGTGAAGCGGAGGATCCGCCAGCCGGCGTTGACCAGCCGGTTCTGCCGCGTACGGTCCTCGAAGACCGCCTGGGGCGCGCGATGGGGTGCCTGCCCGTCCGCCTCGGCGATCACCCGCGCCGCTCGCCAGCCGAGGTCGCCGACGCCGAGCAGGCAACCGTCCCGGTCACGGACCTCCAACTGGAGCACGTCGGGCGGCACGCCACCGTCGACACACCGCAGCCTGGCGCGGGTCTCCAGCGGGGACTGCGCCCGCCCGTCCGTCTCCGCGAGGTGACGCCGGGCCGCGACGGCTCCCCTACGGCCCACGAGAAGGGCCGGGATCCGGGCCACGTCGGACTCGGTGACGACCTGCCGGTTCAGCGCGGAGTCGAGTACGCACACCGCCGAGTAGCGGTCCACCCGGAGGATGACGTCGGCGACCGTCCGCAGCGGGGTGGTCACGGGCATCCCGGCGACCACACCGACGCTGTCCGGATCGATGGTGAGCTGGTGCACCACGACATCAGGGTCGGTGAGCCGCTGCGGTCGTGGCCGGCCTGCCGGCAGCGACACGTGGATGGCGGATGCCGGACGGAGCCCGGCGATCCGATGCAGCTCGGCTGCGGTGTCGAGAACGACGACCGAGCCCGGCCCCAGGCTCGTGGCAACGGCCCGGATGCGGGCTCTACGCAGCGCGGCAGGGCTCAACTCGGGGGCCGGCACGAAGCAACCCCTCGCCACCCGGATCCAACGGCCCGAGCGGCACAGGTACCGGATCTGGCTCCGACTGAAGCCGGCGGACAGGGCCTGTGCGGCCGTCACCACCCCATTCTGGCGGCCAGCGATGCGGCGGAGGACATCGACACTCACCCCACCACGATGACGATGGGCCCGCGCCTCGCACCGCCCCTGTGGACAACCCCGCCCTCCCTGTGGATAACCCGATCTCCGTGTGGACCTCGACGCCACGCTCGTCTGATCAAGAAGTTTGCGTCCGGATCCGGGCCGGGTCAGGACGCAAACTTCTTGATCACCGCGCAGGGTCCCGGGGTGGGGGTGGGGTTAGGGGAGGAGGGGGTGGCGGAGGACGTTTTCTTCGCGGCCCGGGCCTACGCCGACGACGCTGACGCGGGTGCCGCAGAGTTCCTCGATGCGGGCGATGTAGCGGCGGGCGTTCTCCGGGAGCTCGTCCTCGGTCCTCGCCTTGGTGATGTCCTCCCACCAGCCGTCGAGCTCCTCGTAGATCGGAGTCGCGTGGTGGAAGTCGGTCTGGGTCATCGGCATGTCGTCGAAGCGCTCGCCGTTGATCTCGTACCCGACGCAGATCGGCACCTTCGGCAGGCCGGTGAGCACGTCCAGCTTGGTGACCACCAGGTCGGTGACGCCGTTGAGGCGGCAGGCGTACCGGGCGACGACGGCGTCGAACCAGCCGCAGCGCCGCTCCCGGCCGGTGGTGGTGCCGTACTCGTGGCCGATCTTGCGCAGGTGCTGCCCGTTGTCGTCGAAGAGCTCCGTCGGGAACGGCCCGGAGCCGACCCGCGTGGTGTACGCCTTGCTGACCGCGATCACCTTGCTGATCGCCGTCGGCGGGATGCCGGCGCCCACGCAGGCCCCGCCGGCCGTCGGGTTCGACGAGGTCACGAAGGGGTACGTGCCGTGGTCCATGTCGAGCATGGTGGCCTGGGCACCCTCCAGCAGGACCGTCTCGCCGCGGTCCAGCGCGTCCCAGAGCATGACCCGGGTCTCGGCGATGTACGGCTTGAGCCGCTCCGCGTACCGCAGGTATTCCTCGACGGTCTCTTCGACGTCGATCGCCTTGCGGTTGTAGATCTTGAACAGGAGCTGGTTCTTCTCGCGCAGCGCCAGTTCCAGCTTCTTGCGCAGGATGCCCGGGTCGAGCAGGTCCTGCAGCCGGATGCCCATCCGGGCGACCTTGTCCCCGTACGCGGGGCCGATGCCCCGGCCGGTGGTGCCGATGCGGGAGCTGCCGAGGTAGCGCTCGACGACCCGGTCGAGGGCCCGGTGGTGCGGCATGATCAGGTGCGCGTCGCCGGAGATCCGCAGGCGGCTGACGTCGACCCCGCGCTCGGCGAGCCCGTCGATCTCGGCCAGCAGCACCTTCGGGTCGACCACCACGCCGTTGCCGATGACGATCATCGCGCTCGGGGAGAGCGCCCCTGACGGCATCAGGTGCAGCGCGTACTTCTGGCCGTCCGGCGTGATCACCGTGTGGCCGGCGTTGTTGCCGCCGGAGTAGCGCACGACGTAGTCGACCCGCCCACCCAGCAGGTCGGTAACCTTGCCCTTGCCCTCGTCGCCCCACTGGGCACCGAGGAGCACGATCGCTGGCATCTCTTCGCCTCCAGAAGGCTCGGGTGCCAGGTGGCGACCGGTCAGCGAGCCCGGGGTGTCAGGCTAACAAGTAGTGGCGGCGCGGCCGGCAGGGGTCGCGTCGGGAGGCAGGAGGCCTTTCCGTGTACGACGTGGTGCTGCTCACCCTCGGCTCGGAGCGCGACGCGCCCGGCGGGGCCTGCGGCAGCGGCGGCTGCTGCGGCGCGGCGCCTCAGGACGGGGCCGGCCCGACCGACAGCGCGACCGGCGGCACGACGGCCGACGTCTGCGCCCCCGCCGACGGCGCGACGGCCGACGGGCGCTGCGACACCCCGCGGGTGCCGGTGCTGGCCTGCGCGGAGGCGCTCACCGCCCGGGGTGCCCGGGTCGAGACGGTCACCGCCCGCTCCGACGCCGAGATCGACGAGGTGCTGGCCCGGTTCGACGGCCCACCCCGCCCGGACGGCCTCACCTGGCCCGATCCGGACACCAAGGCCCGGCTCGTGGTCGCCTCGGCCAGTGACGCCCAGTTGCGCGCCGTCGTGCGCCGGCTCGTCCGGCGGTACGCCCCACCGCCCAGCCGCCGCCCCGACGACCTGCCCGGCAACCGGACGGTGCCGGACCTGCCGCCGATCGGCGTACTCCCGCTCGATCCGGCGCGGAGCACGACGCACCGTGACCTGGCGGCGCAGCTCGGGCTGCCCCGCGACCCGGCGGCGGTGGCCGCCGCGGTGCTGGACGGCAGGCCCCGCCGGCTGGACCTGCTGCGCAACGACGGCGGCTCGGTGACCCTGGACGGCGCGCTCCTCGGCGCCGCCGACGACAGCGGCCGGCCGCTGCACTGGCGCGGTCGGGTGGAGGTGGACGACGCCGTGCTCTCGAACGGCGACGATCCGCTGCTGGCCTGCGCGATCGGCAACGCGGGCGGATACGCCCGGCTCGACGACGTGGCCCTGCTCGGCGACCCGGACCCGACGGACGGGCTGGTCGAGGTGGCGGTCGCCGTTCCCGTGGTGACCCGCTCGGCGTTGGGCAGGAAGCGGGTGCGGCTGGAGGTACGACGCGCCCGGGGGCGGGCCGTGGCCGTGCTGCCCCGCGAGGGGAAGGTCCCGTTCCTCGACGACGGGGCCGAGGGTGAGCTGAGCCGGAAGCGGTCCTGGTGGACCGAACCAGGCGCCTGGGCGGTCTGGGCGAGCTGACCTCGGCGTCCCCGACGCGACCGACGCGGCCGGCCCGCGACGGCCGACCCGGCGCGGCCACTGGGCCTATCCTCGGCAGGAGGAATGGGGAGGAACCGTGGTGGACGAGAACGTCGACCGGGTCCACGTGCCCGGCCAGCAGCCGATTCCGGAGCGGGACATCGAACCACTCTGGCCGCCGGAGCAGATCGACGGCACCGACACGCCGCCCTGGGCGTCTACCGCCGCGCCCCCGTCCGCCGTCCCGCCCCAGGGCCGGCCGGGTCACCCGCCCTCGCCGGCCGACTACCCGTCCCTGAACGGCGGGGTGCCGCTCCCCGGCACGGGAGCGACCGCCGCGCAGGGCGCGAACACCGGCTGGTCGCCCCCACCGCCCGCAGTCCCGGGCCATCCGCCGGCCGCAGTCCCGGGGCCTCCACCGGCCGTGGCCCCGGGGCCTCCGCCCGCCGTGGCCCCCGGGCCTCCGCCCGCCGCAGCCTCGGGCCACCCGCCGACCGCGGCCCCGGGCCACCCACCGACCTGGGCCTCCGCCCATCCAGCGGTCGGGGCCTCGGGCCCTCCATCGGCCCCGGCGCCGGGATGGGGGCCGGACGCCTCGGCCTGGGCACCGCCGACACCCGCCGCGCAGGCCCCACCGGCCACCCCGAACGCCCCGAACGCCCCCACGGGCCCGACGGTGCCGCAGGGCCCGATACCAAGCCCGATCCCGAGCCCGGGCCTTGGCGCGGCCGGCCCACCCGCCCCCGGCCCTGCCGGCGACCGCACGACAGTCGGGATGGGCGGAGGTTCGTCGGTGGCAGCCGAAGGCGGCGTGCCCGCTCCCCGGGCTCCGCAGACCGGTCCCGCCCGGGTAGACCTCGACATGCCCTTCAGCCTCGACCAGCCGGCCCTACCCGTCCCGGTGACGTCCCCGCGCCCCTTGGCCACCGCCCGGACCGGCGCCGGTCCGGGCGAGCCGGCCCTGGGATTCGCCGGGCGGCAGGACGGTGCCTCGCCGTCCGCCGCGGCCGACGCCTCCCCGGGCAACCCGCCGTCCCACGACACCGCGCCCGGCCCCGGCGGATTTACCGGGGCCGACGGCCCGCACCGGACCGGCGACGCCCCGACGCACGGCACCGCGCCCGACCCTGGCGGATCCGCCGGGGCCGACGGCCCGCACCGGGCCGGCGACGCCCCGGCGGGCGGCAGGCCGGCGACGGGCGGGGACGAGACCGGGGACCCGGCGAACGGCGGCCCGACGATCGGGAGTGCCGGCCCGACGGATGGCGGTTCGGGCGGGACGACGAATGGCAGTGCCGGCGAACCGACGGGTGGCAGTGCCAGCGAACTGACGAGTGACAGCGCCGGCGGCCCGACGAGTGGCCGTGCCAGCGACCCCGCGAACGGGGGTGCTGGCGGCTCCGCGAACGGGGGTGCTGGTGGCCTGGCGACCAGCGGCGGCGTGGCGACCAGCGGCGGCCCGGTCAACGGCGGCGGGGCGCGGATGCCGACTGAGTCGCCGTGGGCGCAGCCGCCGCAGCGACCCGCCACGGCGTCGGCCGAGCCCGGACCGGTGTCCGGCGCGACCGGTCCCGCGCCCACACACCAGGGCGCCGCGCTCCGACAGGCCCTCCACCACCAGCAACCGGCCCAGCCGGGCCCGGTCGACCAGGGCATCCCCCCGCAGGGTCCGGCCGACCAGGGCCCGCTCCGGCAGGGTCCGGCCGACCAGCGCCCGCTCCGGCAGGGCCCGCTTCAGGCGGGTGCGCCCCATGTCCCGTTCCCGCACGATTCGGCGGGGCAGGGCGTGCCAATCGGGCCCGCGCCGGGCCCCGGGCCCGACCCGGCGACGTCACAGCAGGACTTCGATGTCGACCCGACGGTGCCGCAGCAGGGCCTTGGACCCGACCCGGCGGCGTCACAGCAGGGACTCGGGTCCGACCCGACGGCGTCGCAGCAGGGCCTCGGACCCGACCCGGCGGCGACGCAGCAGGGCGTCGGGTCCGACCCGGCGGCGACGCAGCAGTCCGCGCCGCCCGGGCCCTACGCGCCGCAGCAGGCCGGGCCGTACCCACAGCAACAGGCCGGGCCGTACCCGCAGCAGCAGGCCGGGCCGCCGGGGCCGTACCCGCCGCAGCAGGGCGGCCCGACGCCGCCCGGTCCGTACCCGCCCGGGTGGCATCCGCCGCCCTGGCAGCAGGCCGCCCCGGGCGGTCACGCCCCGGCTCCGCAGCAGGCGTACCAGCCGGCCGAGGGGGTCACGGCGGTGCCGCCGGCACAGCCCGACGCGAACTGGCACCCGGCGATCACCGACCCGCCGACGGCCGAGGACTTCGCACGCCGCCGGCAGGTCCGGCCCGCCGACCCGGTGGCCACGATGGGCGTACGGGCGGTGGCCAACCGGATGGGGCTGCGGCTGCCGCCGGGGCGGCACGAGCAGGAGCTGCGGCGGGACATCGAGACCGTACGCCGCAACTTCGGCGGGCTGCGCCAGGTGACCGTGGTGAACCCGAAGGGCGGTGCCGGCAAGACGGTGGCCATCCTGCTGCTGGCGATGACGTTCGGCCAGAAGCGCGGCGGCTACGTGCTGGCCTGGGACAACAACGAGACCCAGGGCACCCTCGGGATGCGCGCCCAGCAGGACTTCCACTCCCGTACGGTGCGGGACATGCTGCGCGACCTGGGCCAGTTCCAGGGCGCGCACGGGCGGGTGGGCGACCTGTCGCAGTACGTCCGCTCGCAGGGCGAGGGGATGTTCGACGTCCTCGCCTCGGACGAGTCGGCCACGGGTGGCGAGATGCTCACCGCCGCCGCGTTCGCCGAGATCCGCGAGGTGGTCAGCCGGTTCTACAAGCTGATCTTCGTGGACACGGGCAACAACGTCCGGGCCCAGAACTGGCAGGCCGCGATGGACGCCACCGACCAGTTGGTGGTCACCATGTCGGCCCGCAACGACTCGGCGGAGACGGCCGCCCGGATGCTGGACCACCTGGAGCAGAGCGGCCGGCAGCGGTTGGTCCGGCAGGCGGTCACCGTGGTCTCCATGCCGCCGTCGCGCAAGGAGATCGACCTGCCGGCGATCCAGGAGCACTTCGCGGCCCGCACCCGGGCGGTGCTGCTCGCGCCGTACGAGCGCCTCATCGACACCGGCGAGCCGATCCGGTACGGAGGGCTCTCCGCGGCCACCCGGGACGCCTGGCTGAAGATCGCCGCCGCCGTCGCGGAGGGGTTGTAGGAAGTCGCCGGTCTGCCCTGGTGACGCCGCCCGGCGTCCCGGCGGCGTCGCCAGGTGGACGACGTGCCGGGACCGCCGGGCACCGGACGAGCCGACGGCCGGGCGGGACTGAGCCGCGCCGGCCGTCGGCCCGACGTCAGTTGCTCGCCAGCGCGTCCGCGGCGGCCGGGTCGCAGTCGCGGAGGAACTGGGCGCAGCGGGCCGCCTCGTCCGACTCGCCGATCTCGTCGGCGGCCCGGGACAGCACGTAGAGGCAGCGCAGGAAGCCCTGGTTCGGCTCGTGCGACCACGGCACCGGACCGAATCCCTTCCAGCCGCTGCGGCGCAGCTGGTCCAGGCCCCGGTGGTAGCCGGTGCGCGCGTAGGCGTACGCCGGGATGACCTGGCCCGCGGCGAGAGCCCGCGCGGCCAGCGCACCCCAGCCGGCGCTGTAGGTCGGGAAGCGCGCCGCCACCTCGGCGTGCGCCTCGTCGCTGCCGGCCTGCTCGGCGGCGGCCAGGGCGGCGTCGGCCTCGTCGTGCGCGGGGAGAAGGGTGGCCGGTGGTTCCGGCAACAGGTTCTGCATCGCCCCATTCAACCCGCTTCGCCCCGGGGCGCGCGAGGGGGTTGGGCGAGCCGACTGGCTGAACGGCTGAGGAGTTGGTCACGCCTGCGGCCCATGCCCCGGGCCGAGGCTTTCGACTACAACTATTGGTCCGGAGCCTCCCCAGGACCCGGTACCGCGGAAGCCCGGTGGTCACGGCCGCCGGGCTCCCGTCGGTCCAGCGCAGGTCGGGCGACGCGCAGGCCGGGGTCCGACGCGGACCGGGGTCCGGTGACGCGCAGGTCGGGCGGCCTTCAGCGGCGGGATCGCCGGGGTGCGGAGGTTTCCCAGGTTTGGCCGGTTGACCCGGCGGGGCAGGATGGCCAGGGTGCCGACCCCACCTCCCGCGGACGTCATCGAGCCGCACACCTGCACCGACGAGATCGAGACCCGCGCCGAGTTCGACAGGCGGCTGACCACCGGCAGCCTCGTCGGGCTGACCGTGCAGGGGCTGCGGCTCGACCTCGGCCCCATCCCCGACCTCACCGCCGTCGAGGTGACCGGCACCCTCTTCGTGGGGTGCCGCTTCGCCTCCCGGGAGGTCGGCGCCGACCTGGTCCGGCGCGGCGCCAACGTGGTGCCGCCGTTCTCCGGGCTGCCCTACCCGACCCAGCCGTCCCACCTCTACACGCCGGAGGAGCTGGCCGCCGGCTTCGAAGAGGGCGGGTTCGCCGGGATGTACGACACCCGGGTCTACGAGCACTTCCGGGCGCACGGCGGGGCGCTGCCGGACGTCCGGGAGGCGCTCGGTCAGCGGCTGCACGACCACGGCGTGGACAACGCGCTGGCCGACGCCACCCGCGCCTGGCTGGCCACCCACGGGCCGCAGTCGGTGGTCGGCATCATGGGCGGGCACGCGGTGCCGCGCGGCAGTGCGCCGTACCGGATGGCGGCGGTGCTGGGCTGGGAGCTGGCCCGGGCCGACCGGCTGGTGGTGACCGGCGGCGGCCCCGGGGTGATGGAGGCCGCCAACCTCGGCGCCTACCTCGCGCTGCGGCCGATCGAGGATCTGGACGCCGCGATCGACCTGCTCGCCGAGGTGCCGGACTTCACCGACCACGACCGCTACACGGCGGCGGCGCTGCGGGTCCGGGAGCGCTACGGCCAGCCGGTGGTGCCGCCCCGGCCCCGGGCCGCCGATCCCGGCAGCGTGTCCCGCGCCGACTCGGCGAAGCTGGCGGGCGGCGACGTGGACTGGGCGCGCGCGGGCGGGCTGGCCATCCCGACCTGGCTGTACGGGCACGAGCCGGCGAACCTGTTCGCCGGCCGGATCGCCAAGTACTTCTCCAACGCCATCCGCGAGGACACCATCCTGCGGCTGGCCCGGGGTGGGATCGTCTTCGCCCCGGGGCGGGCGGGCACGGTGCAGGAGGTGTTCCAGGCCGCCACCAAGACCTACTACTGCACCGACGGGGCCAGCGGCGCGTACGTCTTCCTGGACCGCGCGTACTGGACGCACGAGCTTCCGGTGGAGTCGCTGCTGCGGCCGCTGCTGGCCGCCTCGCCGTACGGCGACGTGTCGTCCTCGGTGCACCTCACCGACGACGTCCACGAGGCCGTCCGGGTGCTCACCGCGACGCCCTGACGGCTGCGGACACGGCGACGGCCGGCCCCCGGGTGGGGAGCCGGCCGTCGGCGGTACGCGTCAGCGTGTCACTTGGCCAGCGTGGTGCCGGTCGAGCGCAGGTGCTCGCAGGCCTCCGCCACGCGGGCGGCCATGCCGGCCTCGGCGGCCTTGCCCCAGACCCGCGGGTCGTACAGCTTCTTGCTGCCGACCTCGCCGTCCACCTTGAGCACGCCGTCGTAGTTGCGGAACATGTGGTCCGCGACCGGCCGGGTGAAGGTGTACTGGGTGTCGGTGTCGATGTTCATCTTCACCACGCCGTAGTCCAGCGCCTCGCGGATCTCCGACAGCAGCGAGCCGGACCCGCCGTGGAAGACCAGGCTGAGCGGCTTCTCCTTGCCGTACTTGGCGCCGACCGCCTCCTGGATCTGGTTGAGGATCTCGGGACGGAGCTTGACGTTGCCCGGCTTGTAGACGCCGTGCACGTTGCCGAAGGTCAGCGCCGCCATGTAGCGGCCCTTCTCGCCCAGGCCGAGCGCCTCCACCATGGCCAGGCCGTCCTCGACCGTGGTGTAGAGCTTGTCGTTGATGGCGTTCTCGACGCCGTCCTCCTCGCCGCCGACCACGCCGACCTCGATCTCAAGGACGATCTTGGCCTCGGCGGCCCGGTCGAGCAGCTCGGCCGCGATCTCCAGGTTCTCCGCCACGGGCACGGCCGAGCCGTCCCACATGTGCGACTGGAACAGCGGCTCCTGGCCGGCGGCCACCCGCTCCTTGGAGATCCGCATGAGCGGCCGGACGAACTTGTCCAGCTTCTCCTGCGGGCAGTGGTCGGTGTGCAGGGCGATGTTGACCGGGTACTTCTTGGCGACCTCGTGCGCGTACGCGGCGAACGCCACCGCGCCGGTGACCATGTCCTTCACGGAGGAGCCGGAGAGGTACTCCGCGCCACCGGTCGAGACCTGGATGATGCCGTCGCTCTCCGCGTCGGCGAAGCCCTTCAGCGCCGCGTTCAGGGTCTGCGAGGACGTCACGTTGATCGCGGGGTACGCGTACCGGCCGGCCTTGGCGCGGTCCAGCATCTCCGCGTAGGTCTCGGGGGAAGCGATGGGCATGTCGAACGCTCCTTACTTACCGCTCTCGGCCGTCACCGGCCGCTGTTGTCCCTGGGTGCGCCGGACCGCGCTGTCCACCGTCGGCAGTATCCCGTAGAAGGCCTGGGCCGGCACAACCGACCCGGTACGCGCCCGGTTCCTGGCACCGCCTCACCGCCCCTCCCACCTGTCGGGCACGACGACGCTGATCAACCAGGTCGCCACGGCCATCACGATGGCGCCCCAGAACGCGGCCCAGAAACCGTCCACGTGGAACGGCAGGTCCAGCGCCCGGGCGATCCGGTCGGTCAGCAGGAACAGCAGGGCGTTGACCACCAGCGCGAACAGACCGAGGGTGAGCAGGTAGAAGACGCAGCCGAACACCTTGATCAGCGGCTTGAGCACCGCGTTCACCACGCCGAAGATCAGGGCCACGACGACGAGCGTGACAGCGGTGGTGGTGCCGGAGCGGCCGCTCACCTCCACCCCGGGCACGATCAGCGTGGTGATCCACAGCGCGACGGCGGTGATCGCCAACCGGATCAGGAAGCCCACCGTCCCATCCTGGCACCGGGGGCGGCGGCCGGTGGGGCGATTCGGTCGACTCGGCTTCCGAGCGGCGGGCGGGCGCAGCCCGTACGGTGTGTGGGGAACTGTCCGCTGAGATCCCGGGAGGGACTGATATGGGTCAGCCCGAAGAGGACTTCGCACCCAGCGACCACCTCAGCCCCGAGGAACGCGACATGGAGGCGGAGCCGGCCGACGCGGTCGAGCAGGCCGCCGCGATCGACCCCGGCGACGCCGACACCGAGCCGCGCCGTGGCCTGGAGGTCGACGACTGGGACGCGATGGAGCAGGCGCGGGTGGTCGGTGCCGACGAGGAGGACTACCGCTGAGCCGCACGCGGGCCGGCCGCCACCGGACGATGCGGTGGTGGCCGGCCCGCGTGTCAGCGGGTGCGGTTGACCTGATCCGGATGCTGCGCCACCCACTGCGCCAACCGGTCCTCCCGCAACGCCGCGAGGAACGCGGGCGCTTCCGCCGGGTCCGGTGACAGCCGCCAGCCGAGGTCGTCCGGCGGCCCGACCGGGAGACTGAGCCCGACCGGATCGACGGACCCCAGGTCCGGAAGCACCTTCAGCAGATCCACCAGTGACAGGTCCGCACCGCCGACGACCAGGTTCGCACCGACGATGTCGGCCAGGGCGAGGGTCCTGACCGGGTTGGTCAGCACGCCCTGCTCACCCGCCCGGCGGATCAGCCCGGCGGCGAAGAGCTGCGCGTGCCGGTCCCGGTCGAGCCCGCCCTCGGGCAGTCCCCGCCGCTGCCGCAGCAGGTCGACGGAGGAGGCGCCGTCGAGCCGCTGGCAGCCGCTCGGGAAGACCCGCTTCGTGTGGGTGGAGCGCACCTCGCGCGGCAGGCAGACCTCCACACCGTCGACCTCGTCGGTGAGCCGGCGCAGCACCGGGTAGGTGAGCACCGCGCCGGCGTCGACGCGTACGCCGGTCAGGTCGGTGACCACCCGGCGGGTCAGGTCGTAGCCGCGCCCCAGGTCGGGCCGGGGCTCGCCGGCGCCGTGCAGAAAGGCGGCGTTGAGCTTGTCGGTCCCGCGCCCGGGAATCGGCACCGCCAGGTCGCGGGGCAGCGAGATGAGGTACGGCCGGCTGCGGTCCCCCGGGATGTGCACCAGCAGGACGGAGTCCGCCAGCCGGTAAGGACGTTCCGCCGCACCGTCCACGCCGAGCAGCAGGATGTTCAGCGCGCCCGTCGGCGCCGGCCCGGCGGGCTCGGCGAGCAGGGTGGCGTCCTCGGCGACCCGGTCGGGCGCGAGCTGGGGTACCCCGATCCCGAGCACGCCGAGCAGGGCCAGCGCGGCGCCGCCGGCCCGCAGCCGCAGCCGGCGACGGCGACGGGCAGCCGCGAGCCGGTCGATGGCGGAGCGCAGCGGACCGGCGGGCGGGGTCAGGGCCTCGTGCCGGGCGAAGGCGGCACGCAGGTCGTCCTCGATCATGAGCAGGCCTCCACGTGTTCGGCGCGCAGCGTGGCCAGGGCGCGGGAGATGGACGAACGGACGGTCCCGACGGCACAGCCGAGGATGTCGGCGATCTCCGCGTCGGGCAGGTCCTCGTAGTAGCGCAGCACCAGCGTGGCCCGCTGCCGGCGCGGCAACCGGGACAGCCAGGACCAGACCTGGTCCCGGTCGACGGCGTGCTGGGCGTGGTCGACCCGCACCGGCACCGCGTCGTCGGGCTCGGCGCGCAGCAGCACCCGACGCACCCAGGAGCCGCGCCGCCAGTCGACGTACTGGTTGGTCAGCATCCGGCGGACGTAACGCTCGGGCGAGTCGGCACGGGCCACCCGACGCCAGTTGAGCTGGACCCGGACCATGGTGTCCTGCACCAGGTCCTGCGCCTGGTGCGGGTCGCCGGTCAGCATGACCGCGTACCGCAGCAGCGCGGCCAGCCGCGAGTCGGCGAACTCCTCGTACGTCACTGCACCTCCCGGGCTCCTGCTCCTGATGACGGAGGCGGGCGGGCGGAACGTTGCGGCGACTGGTCAGCCGTTCGGTCGATGTTTGCCCGCCGGGGGCCGACCGGGCAGCGGCGGTTCCTGATCCACCCGCGCCACCGGTGCCCCGTCGACCCCAGGCCGGCGGGGCACCGCCACATCCACACCCACCCCGACACCCACCCCGGGCCCCCACCCCGACAGCACCCGCCCCCACCCCAGACCCCACCCGGACCGCACGCGCCCCCACCCCGCGCCGGGACCGACACGACCGGACGAACCGGACCACGAAGGGTTTCCGGGGGAGCCCCGCCCGCGCAGGGATCAAGCCTGACGGCCCGGAGCGGGCGGGGCTCCCCCGGAAACCCCACCGCAAGCACCGGAAAACGGGACGACGCAAGATCGACGAGGCTGAGACCATGGGCGCGTGCTGCTCACCCTGACCACCACGCACCGGCCGGCGACCGACCTCGGGCACCTGCTGGTCAAGCACCCCGACCGCGCCCACTCCTTCGACGTGCCGGTCGGCACCGCGCACGTGTTCTACCCGGAGGCGGGCGAGCAGCGTTGCACCGCCGCCCTGCTGCTCGACGTCGACCCGCTGCGGCTGGCCGGCGTGCGGGGCAAGGACCGCGGCCGGCAGCAGGCCCCGACCCCCGACAGCTTCACCCTCGGGCGGTACGTCAACGACCGGCCCTACGCGGCGTCCAGCCTGCTCTCCTCCGCGCTGTCCAAGGTGTACCGCTCGGCCCTGCGCGGCGAGTCCCGCGAGCGCCCCGAGCTGGCCCGTACGCCGATCCCGCTGGAGGTGCGGGTGCCGGTGCTGCGCTGCCGGGGCGGCGCGGACGTGGCGGTCCGGATGTTCGGCCCGCTCGGCTGGACGGTGACCGCCGCCCCGATCCCGCTCGACGAGCGGCACCCGGAGTGGGGCGACAGCCGGTACGTCGACCTGACGCTGACCGGCACGCTGCGCGTCGCCGACGCGCTCAACCACCTCTACGTCCTGCTGCCGGTGCTGGACGACGCCAAGCACTACTGGGTCGCCCCGGACGAGGTGGACAAGCTGCTCCGGGCCGGCGAGGGCTGGCTGGCCGACCATCCGGAGCGCGACATGATCACCCGTCGCTACCTGGCGCACCGGCGGGCGCTGGCCGGGCTGGCCCTGGCCCGCCTGGCCGAGCGGCACCCGACCGACGAGCCGGCCGCCGACGGTACGACCGCCGACGAGGCGACCGGGGACGGCACGACCACGGACGGGGCGACCGGGGAGGGCGGGCAGGCCACGGCCCGCCGGGCGTCACTGGCCGCGCGCCGGCGGGAGGCGGTGCTCGGCGCGCTGGGCGGGGCGGGTGCGAGCCGGGTGCTGGATCTCGGCTGCGGCGGCGGTGCCCTGCTCGCCGCGCTGGTCGGCGACCGCCGGTTCACCGAGATCGTCGGCACCGACGTGTCCACGCACGCGCTGACCCTGGCCGCCCGGCGGCTGCGGTTGGACCGGCTGCCCGAGCGGCAGCGGGACCGGATCCGGCTCTGGCAGTCCGCGCTGACCTACCGGGACGACCGGCTGCGCGGGTACGACGCGGCGGTGCTGATGGAGGTGATCGAGCACGTCGATCCGCCCCGGCTGCCGGCGCTGGAGGACGCCGTGCTCGGGCACGCCCGGCCGGCCACCGTCGTGGTGACCACGCCGAACGCCGAGTACAACGTCCGCTACGAGGGGCTGCCCGCCGGGCGGTTCCGGCACGCCGACCACCGCTTCGAGTGGACCCGCGCGGAGTTCGCCGCCTGGGTCGACCGGGTGTCCACCACGTACGGCTACACCGCCGCGATCAGCGGGGTCGGCGACGACGATCCCGAGGTAGGCGCCCCCACCCAGCTCGTCGTGCTGACCCGGAAGGAGAACCCGTGACCACCCTCGACATCCCCGAGCTGGCCCTGGTCGCACTCGTCGGCGTCTCCGGCTCCGGCAAGTCCACCTTCGCCCGCCGGCACTTCGCGCCCAGCCAGGTGCTCTCCTCCGACATGTTCCGGGCGATGGTCGCCGACGACGAGAACGACCAGTCCGCGTCCGCCGACGCCTTCGACGCGCTGCACCACGTCGCCGCCACGCGGCTGCGCCGGGGCCGGCTCACGGTGGTCGACGCGACCAATCTCCAGCCGCACGCCCGGGCCGCCCTGGTGCGGGTGGCCCGCGAGCACGACGTGCTGCCGGTGGCCGTCGTGCTGGACGTGCCCGAGGCGCTGGCCTGGGAACGCACCGAGGGCCGCGCCGACCGCGCCTTCGGCCGGCAGGTGCTCGCCCGGATGCAGCGCGACCTGCGCCGGTCGTACAAGCTGCTGGCCCGGGAGGGCTTCCGCAAGGTGCACGTGCTGCGCGGCGTCGAGGAGATCGACGCCGCCGAGATCCGCTACGAGAAGCTCTTCAACGACCGGCGGGAGCTGACCGGGCCGTTCGACATCGTCGGCGACGTGCACGGCTGCCGCGCCGAGTTGGAGGCGCTGCTCGTCCGGCTCGGCTGGGAGCTGCGCCGCGACGAGCGGGGCCGGCCGGTGGACGCGACGCACCCGTCGGGGCGTACCGCCGTCTTCGTCGGTGACCTGGTGGACCGCGGCCCGGACTCCCCCGGCGTGCTCCGCCTGGTGATGGGCATGGTCGGCGCCGGGCACGCGATCTGCGTGCCCGGCAACCACGAGCAGAAGCTGCTGCGCCGGCTGCGCGGCCGCGAGGTGCGGCTCACCCACGGGCTGGCCGAGACGATGGAGCAGCTGGCGGCGGAGCCGGACGCCTTCGTGGCCGAGGTGGCGGGCTTCATCGACGGCCTGGTCAGCCACTTCGTGCTCGACGGCGGCCGGCTGGTGGTCGCGCACGCCGGGCTGAAGGAGGCCTACCAGGGCCGCGCGTCGGGCCGGGTGCGCTCGTTCGCGCTGTACGGCGAGACCACCGGCGAGACCGACGAGTACGGGTTGCCGGTGCGTTACCCGTGGGCGCGGGAGTACCGGGGTTCGGCGATGGTGGTCTACGGGCACACGCCGGCCGCCGTGCCGGAGTGGGTGAACAACACCATCTGCGTCGACACCGGCTGCGTCTTCGGCGGCCGGCTCACCGCGCTGCGCTACCCGGAGAAGGAGCTGGTCTCGGTGCCGGCGGAGCGGGAGTGGTACGCCCCGGTGCGCCCGCTGACCGCCGCCCCGGCCCGGCCCGACCAGGTGCTGGAGCTGACCGACGTGACCGGCCGGCGGCACGTCGAGCACGCGTACGGGTCGCTGACCGTGCCGGCGGAGAACGCGGCCGCCGCGCTGGAGGTGATGAGCCGCTTCGCGGTCGACCCGCGCTGGCTGGCCTGGCTGCCGCCGACGATGGCCCCCTGCTCGACGGCCACGGCGGGCGGCTTCCTGGAGCACCCGGCGCAGGCGTTCGCCGACTACCGCGCGGCGGGCGTGGACCGGGTGGTCTGCGAGGAGAAGCACATGGGCTCGCGGGCGGTGGTGCTGGTCTGCCGGGAGCCCGACGGCGGGCCCTTCGGCCCGGGCGGCGGGGTGGTGCACACCCGCACCGGCCGGCCGTTCTTCGGCGCGCCGCTCGACGCGGAACTGCTCGACCGGGTGCGCGCGGCAGTCGGCGGGGCGGGGCTCTGGGACGAGCTGGGGACCGACTGGCTGCTGCTCGACTGCGAGCTGCTGCCCTGGTCGGCAAAGGCGGGCGGCCTGATCCGCGAGCAGTACGCCGGCGTCGGCGCCGCCGGCCGGGCCGCGCTGCCGGCGGCGCTGGCCGCGCTGGAGGCGGCGGTCGGTCGGGGCCTGCCCGTCGACGGGCTGCGCGACCGGATGGCCCGCCGCCGCGACGAGATCCTGGCCTACTCGGACGCCTACCGGGCGTACGTGGGGCCGACCGACGGGCTGCGCGGGGTGACCCTGGCCCCGTTCGCGGTGCTGGCCGGCGCGAAGGCCAGCTACGCCGACCGGGACCACGCCTGGCACCTGGGGCTGGCCGACCGGCTCTGCGCCGCCGATCCGGAGTTCTTCACGCCGACCCGTCGCCAGGTCGTCGACCTGGCCGATCCGGCCGCCGAGGCGGCGGCCACCGAGTGGTGGTTGGCGCTGACGGCGGCCGGGGGCGAGGGCATGGTGGTGAAGCCGTACGCCGGCCCGGCCGCCCGCAGCGAGCGGGGTTCGCTGCTCCAGCCGGGCATCAAGTGCCGGGGGCGGGAGTACCTGCGGATCATCTACGGTCCGGGGTACGACGAGCCGGAGCAGCTCGCCGCGCTGCGCCGCCGGTCCCTGGGGCGCAAGCGCGGGCTGGCGCTGCGCGAGCACGCGCTGGGGCTGGCGGCGCTGGACGCGCTGGTCGCCGGCGCCCCGCTGTGGCGCCGGCACGAGCTGGTCTTCGCCATCCTGGCCTGCGAGTCCGAGCCGGTCGACCCCCGGCTGTGACAGCGGGTGCCGGGTGCCGGCAGCCGGCGGCGGCCGTCACCCGGCCGGTGCCGGGCGGCAGCGGGAGACCGTCACCGGCGGGCGGCGGGACGCTGTCGGCCGTCGCTGGTCGCGGGTATGGTCGCCGGCCATGACCACGTACGAGGCGTTCTACGAGCCGGCCGGCGGTGGCCGGTTCGGGTCCACCCCGGCGACCGCCGGCCCGTGGGATCCGGCCGCCCAGCACGCCGGCCCGCCGTCGGCCCTGCTCGCCCGCGCGCTCGCCGGGCACGACCCGGTCGACGGCCAGCTCCTCACCCGCGTGTCGGTGGACATCCTGCGCCCGGTGCCGGTGGCTGAGCTGACGGTGCGGGTCCGTACGGTCCGGGCCGGCCGGCGGATCACGCTGGTGGAGGGGGTCGCGGAGGCCGGCGGGCAGGAGGTGCTGCACGCCCGGGGCTGGCGCATCCTGGCCCCGGCCGAGCCGACGCCCGCGACGGCCGACGACGGGCCGCCGGTGCCGGGGCCGGACGCGGGCGCCGAGCCGGAGCACTGGGCCGCCGCGCACTCCGCCGGCTACCTGTCCGCCATGCAGTGGCGTTTCGTCTCCGGCGCGTTCGCCGAGCCGGGCCCGGCCCGGGTGTGGGTACGGCCCCGGATTCCGCTGCTGCCCGGCGAGCCCGTCCGCCCGGCGGAGCTGGCGCTGCTGGTGGCGGACTCGGGCAGCGGGGTGAGCGCCCGGCTGGACCTGGCCCGCTGGCTGTTCGTGAACGTCGACCTGACGGTGACCCTGCACCGGCCGCCGCGCGGCGAGTGGCTCCTGCTCGACTCGGACACCACGATCGGGCCGCACGGGTCCGGCGTCGCGGCGAGCCGGCTGGCCGACGCCGAGGGCACCGTGGGGGGCGCGGTGCAGACGCTCGTCGTGGCGCCCCGCTGAGGCGGCGCGGCAGCTCGCGCGGTGTGACGTCGAGCACCGGCGCGGCGGGCAGCCACCTAGACTACGGACGATCCGTCACCGACCGGCATACATCGGAGGTCGCCTCGTGCCGACGCCCACCACCACCCTGGCCCTGGGGCCGAGCTGGCTCGATCCAGAGGTGTTGATCTCGACATTCGGGCTGATCGGCATCCTGGTGATCGTCTTCGCCGAGTCCGGCCTGCTGATCGGGTTCTTCCTGCCGGGGGACTCGCTGCTGTTCACGGCGGGGCTGCTCACCGCGGACGGGAAGTACATCACCTACCCGCTGTGGCTGGTCTGCCTGCTCATCACCATCGCGGCGATCGCCGGCGACCAGGTCGGGTACGCGTTCGGCCGCAAGGTCGGCCCGGCGCTGTTCCGCCGGCCGAACTCGAGGTTGTTCAAGCAGGAGAACGTGCTCAAGGCGCACGAGTTCTTCGAGAAGTACGGCGCGCGCTCCATCGTGCTGGCCCGTTTCGTGCCGATCGTGCGGACGTTCACGCCGATCGTCGCCGGGGTCAGCCGGATGAACTACCGCACGTTCGTGATCTACAACGTGATCGGCGGCGTGCTCTGGGGCACGGGCGTGACCGTGCTCGGCTACTTCCTGGGCCAGATCCCGTTCGTCAAGGCGAACATCGAAATGATCCTGATCGGCATCGTGCTGATCTCGGTGATTCCGATCGCCATCGAACTGCTCCGGGCGTGGCTGGCCGCCAGGCGTGGCACCACCCCGCAGGAGCGGGCCGCCGCCGAGGAGGCGATCCGGGAGACCCGCGAGCACTACGGCAAGCACTGACCGACCGGCCGTCCGGCGCCGTCCCCGGTGGGGGATGGCACCGGACGATCGGTGAAGGTCAGCGCGCCTTCTTGGTGGCGCGCTTGCGCGGCGGGGTCAGCAGATCGGCGATCGTGGCGATCGCCGTCGGCACCAGCCGGTAGTACGCCCAGACACCGCGCTTCTCCCGCTCCAGCAAGCCGGCCTCGGTGAGGATACGCAGGTGGTGACTGACCGTCGGCTGCGAGAGGCCGAGGGGCGCGGTCAGGTCGCACACGCACGCCTCGCCCTCGGGTGCCGACTGGATCAGGCTGAGCAGCCGAAGTCGAGCGGGGTCGGCGAGGGCCTTGAGGACCCCCGCGAGACGCTCGGCATCGGCACGTTCGATCGGCTCGCCGGCAAGCGGCGAGATCTGAGGCATAGTCATTTCGGCCAACGCAGTTCCCACGTATTCCATCCTTCCACCAGCAGCATCGATCCGCCTGCATATCGGCGGATCCGAATCGGCAGACTTTTACGCCACAAGGCCGAGGTCAGCCAACGTATAGGCCGCTCGATACGGCAATCCGGCGGCTCGCACCGCGTCGCCGGCGCCTCGATCAACAATAACCGCCACACCCACGATCTCGGCCCCGACCTCGCGAAGGGCCTCGACCGCCATCAAAACACTTCCCCCGGTGGTGGAGGTGTCCTCCACCGCCAGCACCCGCCGGCCGGCCACGTCCGGCCCTTCGATCCGGCGCTGTAGCCCGTGCGTCTTACCCGCCTTGCGGACCACGAACGCGTCCACCGGGCGATCGGTTCCGGACGCGGCGTGCACCATCGACAGCGCCACCGGGTCGGCGCCCAGGGTCAGCCCGCCCACCGCGTCGTACTCCCAGTCGGCCGTCAGGTCACGCATCACGCGCCCCACCAACGGAGCGGCCTGGTGATGGAGCGTGACGCGACGTAGATCGACGTACCAGTCGGCCTCGCGGCCTGAGGAGAGCACCACCCGGCCGTGGACCACCGCCAGGTCAGTGATGAATTTACGCAGGTCGTCGTGGTCCCCCATGCCGATAGAGGGTACTGCTCAAGTCTGGGAGTCGTGTGCGGGGTCCACCGGGATCAGCCCTGGGGACGACGGGCGGGTGGCGGTGCCCGGCTACGCTGAGCGACCGTTCAGCCGGACATATCGGACGATCGACGAAGATCGACGGGGCGAGCCGGCCCCGGCCCGTCGGTCAGCCGCCGTCGCGGCCGATCCGGCCCCGGGTGTCCCGGGAGACGGCTTCCAGCAGCCGCCGGGGCGCGTGCCGCAGTCCCGCCACGGCGAGCTTGTACTTCCACGCGGGAACGCTGACCAGCTTGCCTTTCCGCAGGTCACGCAGGGCCTCGTCGACCACGTCGTCGGCCCGCAGCCACATCCACTCCGGCGTCTTCGACATGTTGATGCCGGCGCGCTCGTGGAACTCCGTACGCGTGTAGCCGGGGCAGAGCGCCATCACGCGTACGCCGAAGGGCCGGGCGGACTGGCCGACGGACTCGCTGAAGTTGGTGACCCACGCCTTGCTGGCGGAGTATGTCGAACCCGGCATGACCGCGCCGAAGCCCGCCACCGAAGAGACATTTATCACTGCCCCACGGCGCCGCTCGGTCATCGGACGCAGGGCCGCGAGGGTCAGCCGCATCACGGCGTGCACGTTGAGCCGCAGCAGCCGCGCCTCGTCCTCGGCGGAGGACCGCAGGAACGGGGTGTTCAGGCTGATCCCGGCGTTGTTGACAAGCAGCTCGACCGGCGACCCCTCGGCCAGCCGCCCCTCGACCGTCGCGCAACCGTCGTCGGTGGACAGGTCGGCCGGGATCGTCTCGACCTCCCGGCCGTGCCGAGCGGTCAGCTCGGCGGCCGTCGCGGCCAGCCGGGTCGCGTCCCGGGCCACCAGCACCAGGTGCCAGCCGTCGGCGGCCAGCCGGCGGGCGAAGGCGGCACCGATGCCGGCGGTCGCTCCGGTGATCAGGGCCCGCCGCTCGCTGGCCGGCTGGTCGAGCGTCACGGGCGGTCCTACCTCGGCGGGTACGGGGGCGCGGGCGGCGCCCCGGGCGGCTGGTGCGGGGGCTGGACGGGTGGCGGCGCGGGCGACGCCGGAGGGTGGTGCGGGGCGGACGGCGCGGGCCGCCGACGGAACCAGGCGCTCGCCGCCGGCAGTGCCAGCAGCACGGCTACCACAAGGTAACCGAGCACCTGGCCGACGGAAAGCCCCGCGCCCAGCGGAATCCACCAGGACGGGTAGGCGTCGGCGAGCAGGCCGAGGAGTTCCGCCGTCGCCCGGTCGTCCTCCCCCGACCCCAGCGGGGTGGCACGCTGACCGACCAGCAACGCGAGCCCGCAGCACCCGGCGATCAGCCCCAGCCCCGAGACCACCCAGGTCGCGGTGCGGGCGCCGTCCCGGCCGGCCCGCAGGCCGAGGGCGAGACCGGCGAGGAGCAGCCCCGCGAGCAGGCTCACCACCGCCGTCAGCACGGTGGACACGCCCAGCAGGGTGACCGTCCGGTCGATCTGGTCCGGGCCCGCCGAGGTGCCCCCGGCGGCGGCGCGGAACCGGTCGACGGTGCCGCCCCGCGTCGCCACACCGGCGGCGGCGTACGCGAGGGCGGCGACCGCCATCAGCGCCAGCAGCGCCACGGCCGCCGTGACCACGGCCGGGCGGCGGGCCGGTGCCCGATCGGGGTGCGACACGACGAGTCCCTCCGGTAGGCGTCGGGTTGCAACCTACTCGGAGGGACCGTCGGCGTCGCTGTTATCGACCGGTCAACTCACCGGCGGCGGGGTCGGCCCGGGACGGTCCGACCCGGGCTGATCGCCACCCGGGTTCGATCCCGGCTGGCCCGGCTGGTCCCCGCCGTACGGCGCGGACGGCGGCTGGTCGCCCGGGGTCGGCGGGTAGCCCGGCTGGTCGGACGACTGCGGCTGGCCCGGCGTCGGCGGGTACCCCGGCGTGGGCGGGTAGCCGGGCTGGCCGGACTGCGGGTAGCCGGGCTGGCCACCGGACTGCGGGTAGGCCGCACCCGGGACCGGCGGCTCCCAGCCCTGCTTCGGCTTGCGGAAGAACTCGTTGGCCTTCGGCAGCGCCAGCAGGATCAGCGCGGCGAGCAGCGCGAGCAGCCCGATCACGGTGAGCAGCGTGGTGACCGGGGTGAACCAGCCGGGCAGCGCCTCGTCGAGGCGGCGCTGGATCTCCTCCGGGCTCGGCCCGTCGCCGGTCGTCTGACCGGTGCCCATGCCGCCGCCCACTCCGCTGACCAGGCCGCCGCCCGTGCAGCAGACCATGATGCCGCCGAGCACCCAGGTGGTGATCCGCGACCCGTTGCTGCCCCGGTTGTTGAACACCCCGAGCACGGCCAGCACGACCGCGATCAGGAGCACGAAGACCGCGCCACCGATGGTGATCATCGTGGTGATGTCGGCCAGGTTCTGCGTGCCGTTGGCGTCGGTGCCCCGGTACGCGTCGTCGAGCACCTGCGAGATGGTGCCGACGGTGGAGAGCGTGATGATGAGGCCGATCAGCTGGGTGAGCGCGAACAGCCACAGCAGATACGTGGATATGGTCACCACACCCGGCCGGGTGCGGGCCGGCGTGTTGTGGGAATCGACCATGATTCTCCTTCCCTAGATCGCGGTCACACCGTATCCAGGTCGGGCCACTCCGGCACGTCAGACGGACATTGACCCGCCGGGACGGCGGCGATCGCGGGCCGCCGGGGCGTCTCAGTAGCCGCGCCACTCCGCGCGGGCGTACTCCAGCACGCGGGGCTGGAGCAGGGTGGAGGCCGGCACGTCCACCCGGCGGCGGTCGGCCGGGAAGTTGCCGGCGGCGGTCAGGGTCGCCGCGTCGAGGAAGCGCAGCCCGGGGGCGCCCGGCGGCAGGGCCAGGGCGGGCGCGGTCGGGCCGGGCGCGGCCAGCAGGAAACCCCAGTCGCCGAAGGACGGCACGTCCACGTGGTACGGCGTGGTGGCGAAGCCCGCCTCGCGCAGCGACGCCTCGATCGACCAGTACGACCGGGGCGCGAAGTACGGCGAGCCGGACTGCACCACCAGCCGGCCGCCCTCGGCGAGCACCGTCCGCACCAGCGCGTAGAACTCGACGGTGTAGAGCTTGGCGGTGGCCGTCTCGTCCGGGTCGGGCAGGTCGGCCACGACCGCGTCGAACCGGTCGGCGGCGGTACGCAGCCAGGCGAACGCGTCGGCGTGCACCACCCGCACCCGAGGGTCGTCGAGCGCCCCGCCGTTGAGCCGGCGCAGCTGCGGCTCGCTGCGGGCCAGCGCCACCACCGCCGGGTCCAGGTCCACCACCGTGATCCGCCGGACGTCCGGGTAGCGCAGCAGCTCGCGTACGGCGAGGCCGTCCCCGGCGCCCAGCACCAGCACCTCGCCACGCGGGCCGTTGAGCACCGGATGCACCAGCGCCTCGTGGTAGCGGTACTCGTCGACCGAGCTGAACTGGAGGTCGCCGTTGAGGAAGAGCCGCAGGTCGGTGCCGGCGCGACCGGTCTCGGCGACCGAGCGGGTGAGCACGATCTCCTGGTACCGGCTGCGCTCGGCGTGCACCACCGGATCCCGGTAGAGCTGCTGGCGGGCGGTCAGCTCGAAGTCGTGCGCGGTCACCCACGCGTACCCGAGGCTGACGAAGACCACGACGCTGCCGGCGCCGAGCGCGACGCGGGCCCGGCGGCTCAGCTCCCGCCGGAAGACCGTGCAGACCAGCGCGAGCCCGGCGACGGCGTTCACCGCGCCGACCACCAGCGCCCCCTTGAGCTGGCCGAAGACCGGCAGCAGCAGGAACGGGAAGGCCAGCCCGCCGAGCAGCGCGCCGACGTAGTCGGCGGCGAACAGGTCCGCCACCGCGCTGCCGGCGGCCTGCTCCCGGATGCGTTGCAGCAGCACCATCAGCAGCGGGATCTCCGCGCCGATCAGCAGCCCGAGCACGAAGGCGGTGCCGATCAGCGCCGGGCCGTAGAGGTCCAGCCACGCGAAGGCCGCGTAGAGGCCGAGCACGGAGAGGCCGCCGAGCAGGGCCAGGGCCAGCTCGATCGCGGCGAACGCGGCGGCGGCCCGGGGCTGCAACGGCTTGGCGGCGAGCGCGCCGACGCCCATCGCGAACACCATCACGCCGAGCACGATCGACGCCTGCCCGACCGTGTCCCCGATCAGGTAGCTGCCCAGGGCGACCAGGGCCAGCTCGTAGACCAGGCCGCAGGCGGCGCAGACGAAGACCGCGACGAGCACCGCCGCGCGGGACAGCCGCCACCGCGCGGGTGCCGGCGCCTCGACGGTCACCGACCCTCCGGCGTACGCCCGGCGGCCCGGACGTCCTTCGTCCGCCCCTGCCGTTCGGCCTCCTTGCGGCGCTGGCGGCCGCGCTGCCAGAAGCCGGCGGCGAAGAGCAGCGCGGTGAACAGCAGCAAGCCGACCGCGGCGAGCAGGTAGCCCCAGCGGTCACGCCAGAGGTCGCTACCGGCGTCCGGCAGCGGTGGCGCGTCGGCCGTCGCGGCCGCCGGGGTCGGCGCCGGCTCCACCACACCCGCCTCGGCGGCGAGCAACGGCAGCGAGACGGCGGCGCGGGTGACGGCCCAGCCGGGCTCGTCGACGAAGGCGTCCTCGGTCAGCCCGAGCCGTTCCAGCCCGCTCTGCATGCGGTAGCGGGCGGTGGTGGAGATGTCGTCGGAGGTCTCCACGGTGATGCGGGCGAAGTCGTTGCTCTCGCTGCTCTCCGAGGTGTACGCGACCTGGGCGACCACCTGCACCCAGCGCGGGCAGGCGGCGTTCTCCTCGACCGCGATCCCGTCGCCGAGGTTCGACCCGACGCTGAGGTCGGTGTACCTGTAGAAGTCCCGCAGCACCCAGCCGTAACAGATGCCCTGGCTGGCGCTGGAGCGCTGGAGGATCGGCACGGTGTCGCCGCGCTCCTGCGAGGTCGGCGGCAGCACGTCGTCCCCGCCCCCGTTGCGGTTGAACACGCCGATGCCCACGCAGCACAGGACCATCACACCGATAACTACCCAGACGATCCAGGTGCCCTGGTTCGCGTTCGCGACCGCCGCCTGCTGCCCGCCGGGCTTCTTCGCCGTCGCCATCAACTGATCGCGGCGGCGATGATCGCGCCGGTGGCGAGGTGCACGACGGCGGAGACCCAGACCGCCGGGTGCGGCTGCTGGTCGACCAGGATCTCGCCGAGCTTGCCCGGCGTGGCGACGTCGAGCAGCACGAAGGCCGCCGCCATGATCACCAGGCCGAGGATCCCGTACGCGGACGCGCCGACGATGCCGAGCACGAAGTCGTCGTCGCTGGCGGCGATCGCGGCGACCACGATGATGCCGACGCCGGCCAGGTTGGAGGCGAGCAGCAGCGCCGCGTTGCGGTTGCGCTCGGTCCAGATCAGCTGGTTGAGCCGGCCGGGGGTGGCGAGGTCCACCAGGACGTAGCCGATGCCCATCAGCAGGACACCGACCGCCCCGTAGGCGAGGGTGACCAGCAGATCGGTGACGAGGGTCTGCACAGGAGGCTCCAGGGTGAGGGGGGTCGGTGCGTCACTTGCCGCTGCCGGGGCCGCCGCCCCGGACGGTGCTGCCACGGCCCCAGCCCCAGTGGGAGCCGACCGTGGAGTGGTAGCGGGGATAGGCGGTGCTCATGCGCTCCAGCAGGATCACCGAGCCGGCGGCGATCGGCAGGATCACCACCGAGTCGTCGTCGTAGCGCAGGTAGACGCCGCTGCCGTCGACGTACTGGTCGGCGGGCTGCCACGCGTCGGTGACCTCCTTCGCCACCTGACTCGGCGAGCGGGGCGAGGTGTAGGCGACGGCGTTGCGGCCGATGTCGTGGCTCGCCGCCCGCTTGTACTTGTCCTCCACGTAGCCGCGCGGGGAGAAGCTGCCGTAGAAGATGGCGAAGGCGGCGACCAGGGCGCCGATGACGGCGAACGCCACCCCCACCACGAACCAGCGTCGGTACGTCATCGCAGTGCCACCACCGTCTCGGTCAGGACCAGCTCGTTGGTCTGGGGATACGCGTGCCAGGTGCGCCAGGCGAGGGTGCCGGCCGGCGGATCGGGGCGGACCGCCAGCGCGGTCACCGCGTCGACGTCGCCGGGGAACACACCCACCAGCGCGTACGGGTCGTCGGCCAGGTCGGCGCGGAGGGCGGCGACCTGCTCGCTCAGCCCCGTGCCGGCGGGCCGCAGCACGGTCGCCGTGAAGTGGTAGCCGCTCGCCTCGTCCCGCACCGCCGGCGGCAGCTCGGGCGGGCGGCCGGGCAGGCAGGCGACCGTCTCGGTCAGCGTGGCGCCGGGCGCGTGCAGGACCACCTGGTGCGAGGCGCCGAGCAGCCGCAGCCGCAGCCGGACGCCGCCGGGCAGGTCGAGGTCGAGCACGTGCAGCGCGGGCCGCTCGACGTCGTCGAGCGCCAGGCTGAGGTCGGCGGCGCTGGTGTCGACGTACGGGGCGTCGAGGGTGACGAGCATCAGCCCACCTCGGACTGCGGGTAGATCATCACGTCGCCGCGGTGCAGCAGCTCACCGAGCGCCACCTCCCAGCCCGCCTCGCCGTACGCCTCGAAGGAGAGCCGGGCGCCGCCGGGCGCCTGGTAGTCGTGGTACCGCATGGTGCCGGTCGGGTCGAGCCCGGTGTTGCCGACGGCGGTGAAGCGCGCCTGGCCGGACTCGTTCCAGTTGTAGCGGCGGCCGGCGAAGTCGATGGTCGGCGCGCCCGGGGTGACGGTGGCGCCCTGCTCGGCCCCCCACAGCACCAGCTCCAGCTCCGGGTCCTCCTCGACGGAGAGCCAGCGCCGCACGCCGGCGGCGTCGTCGAGCAGGTGCTCGGCCCAGCTCCAGCCGCCCTCGACCAGGCGGATCGAGCCGCGCACCGCGTACGACACGCCCCGGATCTCGACGATGTCACCGGGCTTCAGCCGGCGCGGGTCGCCGCGCAGCGCGTCGGCGTCCCGGTCCCGCAGCGGGTCGCCCGGCCCCTTGGCCCGTTGCTGCGGGCGGGAACGCGTCCGGTTCCAGGCCACCACGGCCACCACCAGGCCGCCCACCCCGACCAGACAGCCCATCGCCGCCAGTACGAATGCGATCGTCCCGCTCATCCCGACCACCTCCCCAGGTACGTCGGCGAGGACGGTAACAACCCCGCGCACCTGGGGAAACATGCTGTCGCCTGAGTGAGGGAACGGTCACCCGGCGTACTCCGCCGGGACCGTCCCCGGTGTGCCCCCGGGACCGTCCCCGGTGCCCCCTCGGAACCCGTTCCGGGCGTGCTCCCGGGGCCCTTCCGGGCGTGCTCCCGGACCCTTCCGGGCGTGCTTTCCGGCGAGCCGTTCCCGGGCGGCGGGTCGGCCGCGGGGCTGTTCCCGAGCGCCGGGGGGTCAGCCTCGGGAGAGGTGCGCGGTGGCGTACTCGCGCAGGGTGGTGCGGCCCATGACGCAGCCCGTGAAGGTGCCGAACTCGGCCGGGTCGCCGCCCAACGCCGTCCAGGCGGTCCGCCCGGCCGCCGGGTCGACGCCTTCGATCAGCGTGGCGGCGTAGACGCGCCCGGCCGGGGTGGCCTCGTCGAGCAGCCGGTCGAGTTCCCCGCGTACGCCCTCTGGGTCCTCGGCGAGCGCCGCCTCCACCCGCCGGTACGCCTCGGTCACCGGCAGCACCGTCCCGGCGATCCCCACCCCGCCGAACGCCACCGTGTCGGCCTGCCGCAACTCGTCGAGCGCCGCCTGGATCTCCCGGTCCCTTTTCTTCCCGATCCCGAACATGCCCCTGTTCCTTCCCCCGCCGCGCCCCGCCCACCCTGTCGATCAAGAGGTTTGCGTCGTCGACGGAGCGCTGCCGGGACGCGAACCTCTTGATCGTCACGGGCTCGCCCCGGTCGGCGGCGCCGGCCGGGGCGAGGTGGAGCGGGTCAGGCCGCCGCGACCGTCAGGGCGTCCCTGGTGTCCGCCAGGTCGACCTCGACCGTGTCGCCGTCGCGGATCTGCCCCGACAGGAGCGCCTTCGCGAGCTGGTCGCCGATCGCCGTCTGGACCAGGCGGCGCAGCGGGCGGGCGCCGTAGATCGGGTCGTAGCCGTGCTCGGCGAGCCAGACCCGGGCCGGCTCGGTGATCCTCAGGCCGAGACGGCGGTCGGCGAGACGCTTGCGCATCCGGTTGAGCTGGATGTCGACGATCGCCCGCAGGTCGTCCCCGCGCAGCGCGGCGAAGACCACGATGTCGTCGAGGCGGTTGAGGAACTCCGGCTTGAAGTGCGAGCGGACCACCGCCAGGACGCCCTCCCGGCGCTGCTCCTCGGCCAGCGTCAGGTCGCCGATCACCGACGAACCCAGGTTGGAGGTGAGGATCAGGATCGCGTTGCGGAAGTCCACCGTGCGGCCCTGCCCGTCGGTGAGCCGGCCGTCGTCGAGCACCTGGAGCAGGATGTCGAAGACGTCCGGGTGGGCCTTCTCGACCTCGTCGAGCAGGATCACCGAGTACGGCCGGCGGCGCACCGCCTCGGTGAGCTGGCCGCCCTCCTCGTAGCCGACGTAGCCGGGCGGGGCGCCGACCAGCCGGGCGACGGAGTGCTTCTCGCCGTACTCGCTCATGTCGATGCGGACCATGGCCCGCTCGTCGTCGAAGAGGAACTCGGCGAGCGCCTTGGCCAGCTCGGTCTTGCCGACGCCGGTCGGGCCGAGGAAGAGGAAGCTGCCGGTAGGGCGGTCGGGGTCGGCGACGCCGGCCCGGGCGCGGCGGACCGCGTCGGAGACCGAGCCGACCGCCTCGGCCTGACCGACCACGCGGGCGCCGAGCGACTCCTCCATCCGCAGCAGCTTGGCGGTCTCGCCCTCCAGCAGCCGGCCGGCGGGGATGCCGGTCCAGGAGGCGACCACGGCGGCGATGTCGTCGGCGCCGACCTCCTCCTTGAGCATCGCGCCCTCGGCCTGGAGCCGGGCCAGTTCCTCCTCGGCCTGCTTCAGCTCGGCCTTGAGGGCGGGGATCCGGCCGTAGCGCAGCTCGGCGGCCCGCTCCAGTTCGCCGTCGCGCTCGGCCCGCTCGGCCTCGCCGCCGAGCCGCTCCAGCTCCTCCTTGGCCGTGGAGAGCTTGGTGATGTGGCTCTTCTCCAGCTGCCAGCGCTCCGACAGGACGGTGAGCTGCTCCCGCTTGTCGGCCAGCTCCTTGCGCAACCGCTCCAGCCGCTCGGCGGAGGCGGCGTCCGGCTCCTTGGCCAGCGCCATCTCCTCGATCTCCAGCCGGCGCACCGCCCGCTCGATCTCGTCCACCTCGACGGGCCGGGAGTCGATCTCCATCCGGAGCCGGGACGCGGACTCGTCGACCAGGTCGATCGCCTTGTCCGGCAGGAACCGGTCGGTGATGTAGCGGTCCGACAGGGAGGCGGCGGCGACCAGGGCGGCGTCGGTGATCCGGACGCCGTGGTGCACCTCGTAGCGCTCCTTCAGGCCGCGCAGGATGCCGATGGTGTCCTCGATGGTCGGCTCGCCGACCAGCACCGGCTGGAAGCGGCGCTCCAGGGCCGGGTCCTTCTCGATGTGCTCGCGGTACTCGTCCAGCGTGGTGGCGCCGACCATCCGCAGCTCGCCGCGGGCCAGCATCGGCTTGAGCATGTTGCCGGCGTCCATCGAGCCCTCGCCCTTGCCGGCGCCGACGACGGTGTGCAGCTCGTCGAGGAAGGTGATGACCTGACCGTCGGAGTTCTTGATCTCCTCCAGGACGGACTTGAGCCGCTCCTCGAACTGGCCCCGGTAGGAGGCGCCGGCCACCATCGCGCCGAGGTCGAGCGAGACGAGCTTCTTGTTCCGCAGCGACTCGGGCACGTCGCCCGCGACGATCCGTTGGGCCAGGCCCTCCACGATGGCGGTCTTGCCGACACCCGGCTCACCGATGAGCACCGGGTTGTTCTTGGTCCGCCGCGACAGCACCTGGATCACCCGGCGGATCTCCGAGTCCCGGCCGATGACCGGGTCGATCTTGCCGTCGCGGGCGCTGGCGGTCAGGTCCACGCCGTACTTGGCCAGGGCCTGGTAGGTCTGCTCGGGGTCGGCGCTGGTGACCCGCCGGTCCCCGCCGCGCACCGACGGGAAGGCGGCGACGAGGGTCTCCTCGGTGACACCTGCCGACTTCAGCGCGTTCGACACCGCGCCGCCCACCCGGGCCAGGCCGGCGAGCAGGTGCTCGGTGGAGGTGTACTCGTCGCCGAGCGGCCGGGCGATCTGCTCCGCGGCCCCGATGGCGTTGACGAACTCCCGGGCCAGGGTCGGCTCGGCGATGCTGGAACCCCGCGCGGCGGGCAGGTTGTCGACCGAGCGCTGGGCGACCCGGCGCAGCTCGCCGGGATCGGCTCCGACGGCGCGCAGCAGGCCGGCGGCGGTCGAACCGTCGGTGTCCAGCAGTGACAGCAGTAGGTGCCAGGGCTCCACGGTGGCGTGGCCACGCTGGTTCGCCAGCGCGACGGCACCGGTGATGGCCTCGCGGCTCTTGGTGGTGAGACGTTCCGTGTTCATGGGCTCCCCCGGATCGGCGTGTCCACTGGAAAGGACACAACCAGAGTTGAGCCTATTCCGCTCAACCCTGGCCACGTGAGCTGGCTCACACCTTCTGCGCCCCCAGGCCGGACTCTTCCGGCCTCGGCGTCCGACCCCTGCCGGGCCGAGTCGTACGTCCGTGGCGGAGGAGCACTGACAGATCACTCAGTGACAAGCGACGTCCTGACAGGATCCGCAGGTGACGGCGGGGAGTAGCCTGACCGCGTGCGCGTACGTGTCGAACAGACCGCCCTGCCTGGCATCGGGGTCCGTCACGATCTGCTGACGGAATCCGGCCGCCGCCTCGGCGTCGTCTCCCACCGCAATGGCCGCCGTGACCTCGTCCTGTACGACCCGGACGATCCCGACTCATGTCAGCACGACATACCGCTGACCGACGACGAGGCGGAGGCGCTCGCCGACATCCTCGGCGCGTCCCTGATGCTGGGCCAGCTCTCCGGGCTGCGCGACCAGGCCGCCGGGCTGCTCACCGAGCAGATCGCCATTCCGGCCGGGTCGAAGTACGTCAACCGGAAGCTCGGCGACACGCAGGCACGTTCCCGCACGAGCGCCTCGATCGTCGCGGTGCTGCGCCACGGTGAGGTGATCGCCTCGCCGGACCCGTCCTTCCGCTTCGCCGCCGGTGACGTGGTGGTCGTCGTCGGGACCCGCAGGGGCCTCGACGGAGTGACAGCCATCCTCGCCGACAGTGACCCGGACGGCTGAGGCGCGGATGCACGAGACCACAACCCTGCTCGTCGAAGTCGGCGCGCTGCTGTTCCTGCTCGGCCTCCTCGGTCGGCTGAGCCGCCGGATCGGCCTCTCGCCCATCCCCCTCTACCTGCTCGCCGGGCTCGCCTTCGGGCACGGTGGCTTGCTCCCCCTCGCCGCCAGCGAGGAGTTCTTCGCCGTCGGCGCCGAGATCGGCGTGATCCTGCTGCTGGTGATGCTCGGCCTGGAATACTCGGCCAACGAGCTCGTCGGCAACCTGCGCGCCGCGGCCCCCGCCGGGCTCATCGACGGGCTGCTCAACGCGCTGCCGGGCGCGGCGTTCGCGCTGCTGCTCGGCTGGGACTGGGTCGCCGCCCTGGTGCTGGCCGGCATCACCTGGGTCTCCTCCTCCGGCGTCATCGCCAAGGTGCTCGGCGACCTGGGTCGCCTCGGTAACCGGGAGACACCGGTGATCCTCTCGGTCCTGGTGATCGAGGACCTCGCCATGGCGTTGTACCTGCCGCTGCTGACGGCCGTGCTCGCCGGCACCGGCCTGCTCGGCGGCGGGATCGCGCTCGGCGTCGCGGTCGGCACCGTGCTCCTGGTGCTGGTGGTCGCCATCCGGTACGGCAACCTGATCTCCACCGCGATGTCGGCGAAGGACCCGGAGGCGCTGCTGCTCGGCGTACTCGGGATGACCCTGCTGGTGGCCGGCATCGCGGCGAAGCTCCAGGTGTCGGCGGCGGTCGGGGCGTTCCTGGTCGGCATCGCGCTCTCCGGGCCGGTGGCGCACCACGCCACGGAGCTGCTCACGCCGCTACGGGACCTCTTCGCGGCGGTCTTCTTCGTCTTCTTCGGCCTGGTCACCGACCCCCGGGACATCCCGCCGGTGCTGCTGCCCGCGCTCGCGCTGGCCATCGTCACGATGGCGACGAAGACCCTCACCGGCTACCTGGCCGCCCGTCGGGTCGGCATCGCCGAGCCCGGTCGGTGGCGTGCCGGTCTGGCCCTCGTACCACGGGGTGAGTTCTCCATCGTCATCGCGGGCCTCGCGGTGGCAGCCGGCAGCGTCGAGCCGAAACTGGCGGCGCTCGCGACGGCGTACGTGCTGATCACCGTGGTGACCGGGCCGATGCTGGCACGGCTGCCCGACTTCGCGTGGTTCAAGCGCTGGCTGCGGCAGCGCGGCGCCGCGCAGCGGGCCCAGCCGGCACCCGTGGCGGAATGACCGACGTTGGCCGGGGGCCGGATCGACCGTACGGTCGGGTCGGCCCCCGGCCAACGGGTGGCGAATTGCTCCTCACGGGGTCTACCGCCGACCAGCGCTCCGGGTTACCGTTTCGCCCCAGCAGCCAGAGCTCGTGGGTGGCCGACGCCCTCGCGGGCTCAGAGCGGAAGGTTGGCCGGTGAGCGTGCAGGAGTCGACGTTCCACGGCTTCGCCAACCCCGTCGACCCGACCCCCGCCGAGTTGCGGGCGTGGGCCTACCAGCCGGACTCCGTACCGCTGACCTCGATGCCGCCGGACTGGGACCTGCTGGTCTCCGGCGACCGGCTGGTGGCGGTGCTCTTCGGCCTGGCGATGGACCCGGCCTGCCCCGCGCGCCGGTTCGCGCTACACTGCCTCTACATCTACGCCGCCGACGGCATCCGGACGAACTTCCGCGCCCACCCGAAGCGGCGCTTCCGCAAGCTCGTCGAGCAGGCCGAGCGCGACGGCGACGACCTGATGCGCACCTGGGCGTACAACAGCCGGGCGCTGCTGGCCCGCCCGGAACTCTTCGTCTACCGGGACTGGTGCGAGGGCGGCCTGGTCCGGGAGAACCGCCGCATCGCCTGAGCGACTCTCTGACGGACGAACGGGCCCGGACCCCCGCACGGAACCACGAGCGTCCCGACCCGCACCACCCGACGGCGAACGGGCCCGGACCCCCGCACGGAACCACGAGCGTCCCGGCCCGCAGTCTCGATGACGAACGGGCCGGGACCCCCCGTGGGTCCCGGCCCGCACGTCGGCGGATCGTCAGTGCTCCGGTCCGCCCTGCTCGCGGCGTCTCGCCTCGTCCCGTCCCCGGTCGGTGCCGTGGTCGGCCCGGTCGGCGGACGCGCCGTTCTTGACCTTGTCGGTGAGGCGGCCCTCGGTGACCCGGTCGAATCTCTCCCGGACGTTCTTCGCCACCTCGTCGAGCCGTTCCTCCGCCTGCTGGGCAACCTTCCTCGCGGCTTCCGTCATGGCTCCCCCTGCCATTGGAGTCCGGATTAAGCTGGTTGGACCTGATTCGCAGATTAGCGGATCCAGCGCCTCCCCCGCCGGCAAACCGGCAACCGCGCACGGGGTGGAACACCACGGGTGTCATTCGCGGCCGGTGACACCCGTGGTGTTCCACCCGTGGTACGGGCCGGGGTGGCGTTCGGCGCCGCGCCGGAGGCGGCGCGCCGGGACGGCCTTGCCCCGCCGGAACGGCCTTGCCCCGCCGGGACGGCCTTGCCCCGCCGGGACGGCCTTGCCCCGCCGGAACGGCCTGCCCCGCCGGCGACGCGGCGACGGCGACGGCGCACCCGGCGCGGGAGTCGGAAGGGTGGCCACACCCAGGCGGGGCAACCAGGCGGGGCCGGTAGCGCGCACCACGCCCGCCACCGGAGAGCCAGGCGAAAATGGCAAGACGGCCGCGCCCGGTGTGCGGTAGGACCGCCGGGGCGGAGAGGAAGGACGGCCGTGCTCGGATACGGCAGGGCATCGGCAGTGGCGGCCGCGCCCGGCCGCGGGAGGACCGCCAGGCGGAAACGGCAAGACGGCCGCGCCCGGCCGCGGGAGGGCGGCCGGGCGCGGTGAGGTGTCGCGTCAGCGCTCGGGGCCCCGGCGGGGACGCCAGACCACCAGCGCGGTGGAGGTGCGGTTGGTCGGCACCAGGTCGCTGCCCGGGAAGCGGGCCAGCGCCTCCAGCTCGGCGATCCGCCGGTACGCGGCGTCCAGTTCCGCCTCCAGCCGGGCCACCCGCTGCTGCGCCTGCTCCAGCAGCCGTTCCAGCCCGATGATGCGCTTGACGCCGGCCAGGTTGATCCCGTCGTCCTGGCTGAGCCGCTGCACCTCGCGCAGCAGCACCACGTCGCGGACGCTGTAGCGGCGCCCGCCGCCGGCGGCCCGTCCCGGTTGGACCAGGCCCAACCGGTCGTACTGGCGCAGGGTCTGCGGGTGCATTCCCGCCATCCGCGCCGCCACCGAGATCATCAGCACCTTGGCCTCGTAGGCAGGGTCACCCGAGCCGACGAACTCGTCCGACATCCCGCTCACCTCCGCGTGCACTCCACCGAGCCGACTGAACACCGGGTCAACTGAATCGACGTACCCGCGCCTCGAGATGTTCCCGGGCGGCCGGCGGGGTCTGCGCGGCGAAGCTCTCCAACGCCGCACGCGCCTCGTCGGACACCTTCGCGGGCACCACCACGTCGAGGGTCACGAGCAGGTCGCCCGCCTGGCCGTCCCGGCGGACCACCCCCTTGCCCCGCGCCCGCAGGATCCGGCCGCTCGGCGTACCCGGTGGCACCCGCAGGGTCACCGCGCCGTCGAGGGTGGGCACCCGCAGGTCCGTGCCGAGCACGGCCTCCGCGAACGTGACAGGCACCGTCAGCGTGAGGTCGTCGCCGGTACGCCCGAACAGTTCGTCCGGCCGCACCTTCACGTGTACGAAGAGGTCGCCCGCCGGGCCACCCCGCGCGCCGGGCTCGCCCCGCCCGGCCAGCCGGATCTTCTGGCCGTCCGCCACGCCGGCCGGGAAACGGACGTTCAGCGTGCGGGTCTTGGTGACCCCGCCGGTGCCCTGGCACTCGGGGCACTTCTCGTCCACGACCGTGCCCACGCTCTGGCAGTTGCGGCACGGCTCGGAGAAGCTGAACGACCCCTGGTTGCGGTTGGTCACGCCGGCCCCGTGGCACACCGGGCAGGTGCGCGGCTGGGTGCCGGGCTTGGCCCCGTTGCCGTGGCAGGTGTCGCACACCCCCGGGGCGCGCAGCGTCAACGGGAGCGTCACCCCGCGTACGGCGTCGCCGAAGTCGAGGGCCACCTCGGCCTCGACGTCCCGCCCCCGGGCGGGGCCACGGGCCGCCGCCCCGCCGGCGGGACCGCCGGCACCGCCCGAGAAGATCGAGCTGAACAGGTCCTGGAAGCCGGCCCCGCCGAAGCGGCGGTCACCGCCCCCGCCCGCGGCGCCCCCGAACAGGTCGGAGACGTCGAACGGCACGCCGCCGGGCTGGCCGGGACCACGGGCCCCGCGCCGGAACGCCCCCGAGCCGAACAGCGACCGCAGCTCGTCGTACTCCCGCCGCTTGGCGTCGTCGCCGAGCACGGCGTACGCCTCGGAGGCGGCCTTGAAACGCTCCTCGGCCTTCGGGTCGCCGGGGTTGTGGTCCGGGTGCGAATCCCGGGCCAGTTTCCGGTACGCCTTCTTGACGTCGTCGGCGGTGGCGGCCTTGTCCACGCCCAGCACGGCGTAGAAGTCCTTCTCGATCCAGTCCTTGGAACTCACCGGTCCACCCCCTTCCCTAGCTGGGGACCGACCGTCCCGCCCGCCCTCTGCGGGCGGGCGGGACGGTCCGGTCGTCGTTCCGCACTACTCCGGGTCGGCGACCGCGACCATCGCGGGCCGCAACAGCCGCTCACCGACCTGGTAGCCCCGACGCATCACCTGTACGCAGGTGGGCTCGGTGACGTCGGCCGAGGTCTGGTGGGCGACCGCCTCGTGCCGGGTCGGGTCGAACGGGTCGCCCTGCTCGCCGAACGGGGTCAGCCCGAACTTGCCGAGCGCCGTGGTGAGCTGTTCGGCCACGGTGCCGAACGGCCCGACCAGGTCGCCGTGCTCGCGGGCCCGGTCCAGGTCGTCGAGGATCGGCAGCAGCGCGGCGAGCACCGCGCCGGTCGCCTGCTCGGTGACCAGGCCCTTGTCCCGGTCCACCCGCTTGCGGTAGTTGGCGTACTCCGCCGTCACCCGCTGGAGGTCCCGGGTCCGCTCGTCGAGGTCCTTGCGCAGCGCCTCGAGTTCGGCGCCGAACGCGGTCGGACCACCGTCGGCCGGCTGTGCCGGGGCGTCCACCACCGGTGGGCCGGTCACCTCGGCCGCCTCGACCTCGATCTCGTCGACGACGACCTCGGACTCCTCGACCAGGCCCTCGGCCGGGACGTCCGAACCGGCGTCGGCGGCGGCCGGCTCGGACGTCTCGCTGATCTTGCGGTTGTTACGGATGACGACCCGCGGCCCGTCGCCGGCCTGCTCGGCGGGCGCGGAGCCACCCGGCGCCGACCCGGTCGCACCCGGGTCGGCAGCTCGTGGCTTCTCCGTCATAGGGCTACCTCATCCCTCTGCCGTGGTTCCGTGTCCGGGACGAACCGTCACTTCTTGTCCTTGTCCTCGTCCACGATCTCCGCGTCGACCACGTCGTCCGCGCCACCGGCGGGGCCGCCGGCCTGCGGGCCACCGGTCGCCCCGGCGCCGGCGGCACCCGCCGCGCCCGGGCCGGCCTCGCCCGGCTGCTCGCCCTGCTGGTTGTAGAGCAGCGAGCCGGCCTGCTGGGAGACCTGCGCCAGCTTCTCGTGCGCCGACTTGATCTTCTCGATGTCCTGGCCGCCGAGCGCGCCGCGCAGCTCGCCGAGCGCCTCGTTGATCTGGTCACGGGACTCCGACGGCAGCTTGTCGCCGCTCTCGGCCAGGAACTTCTCGGTCTGCCACTGGAGCGCCTCGGCCAGGTTGCGGGTCTCGGCCTCCTCGCGGCGACGCTTGTCGTCCTCGGCGTGCTCCTCGGCGTCGCGGCGCATGCGCTCGATGTCGTCCTTCGGCAGCGAGGAACCGCCGGTGATCGTCATCTTCTGTTCCTTGCCGGTGCCGAGGTCCTTGGCGTGGACGTTGACGATGCCGTTGGCGTCGATGTCGAAGGTGACCTCGATCTGCGGCACGCCGCGCGGCGCCGGCGGGAGGCCGGTCAGCTCGAAGGTGCCGAGCTTCTTGTTGTAGGCCGCGATCTCCCGCTCGCCCTGGAACACCTGGATCAGCACCGACGGCTGGTTGTCGTCCGCCGTGGTGAAGACCTCGGAGCGCTTGGTCGGGATGGTGGTGTTGCGCTCGATCAGCTTGGTGAAGATGCCGCCCTTGGTCTCGATGCCCAGGCTCAGCGGGGTCACGTCGAGCAGCAGGACGTCCTTGACCTCGCCCTTGAGCACACCGGCCTGGAGGGCGGCGCCGACGGCGACGACCTCGTCCGGGTTCACGCCCTTGTTGGGCTCCTTGCCGGTGAGCTGCTTGACCAGGTCCGTCACGGCCGGCATCCGGGTCGAGCCGCCGACCATGATGACGTGCTCGACGTCGGAGACCTTGATGCCGGCGTCCTTGACGGCCTGCTCGAACGGGCCCTTGCAGCGGTCCAGCAGGTCCTGCGTCATCCGCTGGAACTCGGCCCGGCTGAGCGTCACGTCCAGGTGCAGCGGGCCCGCCGCGCCGGCGGTGATGTACGGCAGGTTGATGTTGGTGGTGGTGGCGGCGGACAGCTCGATCTTGGCCTTCTCGGCCGCCTCGCGGAGCCGCTGCAGGGCCATCTTGTCCTGGCCCAGGTCGATGCCGTGCTCGCCGCGGAAGGTCTTCACCAGGTGGTCGATGATCCGCTGGTCCCAGTCGTCGCCACCGAGGTTGTTGTCACCGCTGGTCGACTTGACCTCGACGACGCCCTCGGCCAGCTCCAGCAGCGACACGTCGAAGGTGCCGCCACCGAGGTCGAAGACCAGGACGGTCTGCTCCTTGGAGCCCTTGTCCAGCCCGTACGCCAGGGCCGCCGCGGTCGGCTCGTTCACGATCCGCAGCACGTTGAAGCCGGCGATCTCGCCGGCCTCCTTGGTGGCCTGGCGCTGGCCGTCGTTGAAGTAGGCCGGGACGGTGATCACCGCGTCGGTGATCTGCTCGCCCAGGTACGCCTCGGCGTCCCGCTTGAGCTTCATCAGCGTGCGGGCCGAGATCTCCTGCGGGGTGTACTTCTTGCCGTCGATGTCGACGGACCAGTTGGTGCCGATCTCCCGCTTGACCGAGCGGATCGTCCGGTCCGGGTTCGTCACCGCCTGGCGCTTGGCGACCTCACCGACGAGCACCTCGCCGTTGCGGGCGAACGCGACGATCGACGGGGTCGTCCGCGAGCCCTCAGCGTTGGCGATGACGGTGGGCTCACCGCCCTCCAGAACGCTGACGCAGGAGTTCGTCGTGCCGAGGTCGATACCGACCGCACGTGCCATCTTCGCTTCCTCGCTTCATCACGTTGTGGGCATGTGACGGGCGACGCCCGTCGAGCTGCCCGGCGGGCGTCGCCCGCAGCGACCCCACCACAAGTTGAGTGAACTTGACTCAATAGTGCCACGCCCCGCGAAATCGTCAAGTCGGGGTTGAGTCGACCCGACGCAACCCCAGCTTGATACTGACCGGTTGTCTTCCCTTGCGTCGGTCGGGCACGCTTTAGCGGTGACGACGCACGGCGATCCCGCCAACCCGGCCGGCACGCCCACCGTCGCAGCTCGCACCGGCCCCACGGACGCCGGGGAGGACCGGCCCGCCACCACCGGGGACGACAGCCTGCCCGCCGCACTGGCCGGCCTGCGCGCCGCGATCGGGGCGGCCCGGTTCCCGCTCGCGCTGCCCTCCGCCGAGCCCGCCCGGCGCGCCGGCGGCAGCCTCACCGACCAGCTCGACGACTACCTGCTGCCCCGGCTGCGCCGGCTCGACGCGCCGCTGCTCGTGGTGGTCGGCGGGTCCACCGGCGCGGGCAAGTCCACCCTGGTCAACAGCCTCGTGCAGGCGCGGGTGAGCGCTGCCGGGGTGCTCCGCCCGACCACGCGTTCCCCGGTGCTGGTCTGCAACCCGGCCGACTCGGGCTGGTTCCGCCAGGGCGAGCTGCTGCCCGGCCTCACCCGCACCACCGAGCCCAGCGAGGACCCGCGCACCCTGCAACTGGTCACCGCCCCGGCCCTGCCGGCCGGGCTGGCCTTCCTCGACGCCCCCGACATCGACTCCGTCGTCGACGCCAACCGGGCCCTGGCCGGGCAGCTCCTGGCCGCCGCCGACCTCTGGCTCTTCGTCACCACCGCCGCCCGCTACGCCGACGCCGTCCCCTGGGAGCTGCTGCGCAGCGCCCGGGCCCGGGGCGCGGTCATCGCCATGGTGCTGGACCGGGTGCCCCCGGAGGCGGCCGACGAGATCGCCGCCCACCTGTCGGAGATGCTCGCCGCGCAGGAGCTGGGGGCGGCCCCGCTCTTCGTGCTGCCGGAGACCTGGGTCGACGGGCAGGGCCTGCTGCCCGAGCGGGTCACCGCGCCGCTCGCCGCCTGGTTCGCCCGGCTGGCCGCCGACGCCGACGCCCGCGCCGCCGTGGTCCGGCAGACCCTGGACGGCGCGCTCGCCGCGCTGCACCCGGCGGTCGAGGGGCTCGCCGACGCCGCCGAGGAGCAGATCGCCGCCGCCGACGCGCTCGACGAGCGGGTGCTGGCCGCGTACCGGGGGGCGCACCGGACCGTCGGGCAGGGGCTGAAGGACGGCCGGCTGCTCCGCGGCGAGGTGCTCGCCCGCTGGCAGGAGTTCGTCGGCACCGGCGAGTTCTTCCGCACCATCGAGGCCCGCATCGGGCGGCTCCGGGACCGGGTGGTGGCCGCGGTCACCGGCCGGCCCGCGCCCGCGTCCGAGCTGCGGGAGGCGATCGAGTCCCAGCTGGTGACCCTGCTGCGGGGCGTCGCCGCCGAGGCGGCCGAGAACGCGTACACCGGGTGGAAGGCCCATCCCGCCGGGGCGGCGCTGCTCGAACCGGAGCTGGCCCACCCCTCCGCCGACCTGCCCGAGCGGGCCGAGCGGCTGGTGCGGGAGTGGCAGCGTGGCGTGCTGGAGCTGGTCCGCGCCGAGGGCGGCGACCGCCGCTTCGTGGCCCGCACGGCCGCGTACGCGGTGAACGCCACCGGCCTCGCCGTCATGATCGCGGTGTTCGCCTCGACGGCGTTCATCCCCACCGGGCTGGAGGTGGCCACCGGGGCCGGCACGACCGTCGCCGCGCAGACCGTGCTCCAGGCGATCTTCGGCGACCAGGCCGTGCGTACGCTGGCCGCCAAGGCCCGGGCCGACCTGCTGGACCGGGTGCGGGCCCTGCTCGACGACGAGGCCGGCCGCTACCTGGACCGCACGGCGCAGGCGCGGCCCGCCGCGCGCACCGTGGAAGCCCTGCGCGGCGCCGCCAACCGGGTGGAGATCGCCCGCAACCGCAGCGACCTCTCCGGCGCGGCCGTCGCGGGCCTGCCCGGCACCGGGGATGGAGGGTCATGACCAACATCGTCGGGCGGATGCGCGAGGCGTTCCGCGGTGACCAGCGGGTGGACGCCGACGCGCTCATCGCCCGCCTCGACGCCGTACGCCGGTTCCTCACCGTCGTCGACGGCCACCTGCCGGACGCCCGGCTCGTGCCGGCACACACCCTGGTCGAGCGGGCCGGCACCCGGCTGGCGCTCTCCCGCGACCACACCGTGGTGGCCCTCGCCGGCGCGACCGGCAGCGGCAAGTCCAGCCTGTTCAACGCGCTCGCCCGGATGGAACTCTCCACGGTCGGGGTGCGCCGCCCCACCACCGGCGTCGCGCACGCCTGCGTCTGGGGGCCGCTCGACGGCGGCAACCGCCTGCTCGACTGGGTCGGCGTGCTGCCCCGGCACCGGTTCGTGCGGGAGAGCGTGCTCGACGGCGACGACGAGTCCGCCCTGCACGGGCTGATCCTGCTCGACCTGCCCGACTTCGACTCGGTGCAGCGGTCCCACCGGCTGGAGGTGGACCGGCTGCTCGGCCTGGTCGACCTCGTGGTGTGGGTGGTCGACCCGCAGAAGTACGCCGACCGCGTCATCCACACCAGCTACCTGCGCGAGTTCCACCGGCACCGGGACGTCACCCTGGTCGTGCTCAACCAGGCCGACCGGCTGCCGCCGGCCGAGCTGCCCCGGGTGCTGGCCGACCTGCGCCGGCTGCTCGACAGCGACGGCCTGGACGGCGTACCGCTGCTGGCGACCACCGCCGTCGATCCGGCGGGCATGGCCGGGCTGCGGGAGGCGCTGGAACGCACGGTGGCCGAGCGGCAGGCCGCGCTGCGGCGGCTCCGGGGCGACGTGGACGCGGTGGTGGCCGGGCTCGAAGAGCTGGTCGGCGACGCCTCGCCGGCCGGTGGGCCGGACGCTGCCGCCGTCACCGCACTGCACCGGGCGCTCGCCGGCGCCGCCGGGGTGCCGGCGGTCGCCGAGGCGGTCGAGCAGGCGTACCGGCACCGGGGTGCCGCCACCACCGGCTGGCCGCTGGTCCGGGGCTGGCGGCGGCTGCGGCCCGACCCGCTGCGCCGGCTGCACCTGCCCGGCCCGGCCGCCGGCCGCGACGAGCCGGCGGAGAGCCTCGTCGCGGCGACCTCGGTGCCCGACCCCACCGCCGCACAGCGCGCGGCGCTCGGCCTGGCGATCCGGTCGGTGGCCGACCGGGCCGGGGCGGACCTGCCCGCCGCCTGGCCGGCCGCGGTGACCGCCGCCGCCCGCTCCCACCTCGCCGACCTGCCCGACGCGCTGGACCGGGCGGTGGCCGGCACGGACCTCGGCATGGACCGGCGACCGCTCTGGTGGCGGTTCGTCGGCGGCCTCCAGTGGCTGGTGACCCTGGCCGCGCTGGCCGGGCTGGGCTGGCTGGCGCTCGGCTACGGGCTGCGCGCGCTGGGCCTGCCGGCGCTGGAGCACCCGATGGTCGGCGAGGTGCCGCTGCCCACCCTGCTGCTCCTCGGCGGCCTGCTCGCCGGGCTGCTGGTGGCCGCCCTGACCAGGCCGGTCGTCCGCTGGGCGGCCCGCCGCGCCCGTCGCCGGGCCGAGCGGCGCCTCACGGACGCGGTGGCGGCGGTCGGCGAGGAGAACGTGCTCGCCCCGGTGCGGGCGGTGCTCGCCTCCTACGCCGAGGCCCGTACGGCCCTGGAGGAGGCCGCCGGCCGCTGAGCCGGGAAATCCCGTCCCACGACAACCGCAGGTCGGCGGCGTGGCGCCGCGACGCGGGCCGGACGCTCGGGTCGCTCGTACCGTCCCGGGACGGGCGGCAGCGTAGGGTCGGTGGATGGGAACGCCTCAGACCCCGTACGACGCGGTGCTGCACGCCGCCCGCGACGTGGCCAAGCTGGACAACGCCCTCGACGCGGAGATGCTCGGCGCGGCCCTGCTGGGCAGCGTCTACTCGGTCGCGGAGACCGAGCGTGACGCCGCCGTCCGGGACTTCGTGGCCGGCTTCCTGGCCGCCACCTCCCGCCGGCGCTCGGCCGCGGCGACCACCATCCGCTCCGTCTTCGCCGCGCTGGTGCCCGACGCCGAGGGCACCGACCGGGTCCGTCCGGGCGCCGCCACCCCCGCCTGGGCCGGCCAGCTCGGCCGCGTGCACCTGACCGGCTGCTGGTCCTACGGCGACGTGTACGGCGACCAGACCTCCTACCTGGCGACCTTCGCCTACGACGACCCGGCCGGCGGTTCGGCGCACGCCGTGGTGACGCTGCTCGACCACAACATCGGCATCACCAAGGACGTCTTCGTCGGCGGGCCGCCCGACCGCATCCTCGACCAGGTCCGGCAGATGTGCGCCGGGGACGAGCTGACCTGGTTCCGCGACGAGGAGCCGGCCCGGATGCGCGCCGAGGTGACCCGCCACCTGGCGATCACCGACGGCCTCACCGAGCTGCCCGGGGAGGGTTCGCTCGCCACCGACCGCGCCCTGCTCGGCGCCCGGCTGGCGCTGCTGCCCCGGGCGGCCGGGGCGGCCCCCGCGCCCGCCGAGCCGCTCTCCGCCGCCGAGCGTACGGATCTGGTCCGCCGGTTCCTCGCCGCACCGGAGGCGGCCCGGTTCGGCCTGGACACCATCGACGGGGCGGAGCTGGCCTCGCTGCACTTCTGCCTCAGCCTGCTGCTGGACCACGCGGCCAGCTTCCCGGACGCCGACCCGATGCGGTGGAGCCCCACCGTGGCCGGGCTGTTCCTGCTGGACTGGGTGCACCGGCGCGCGGTGCTGGACATGGACGACGCCGCGCTGCTGCCCCGGGTGCTGCGCGCCTGGGCCGGGTACGCCGCCCGCAAGCGCGGCCTGCCCGAGCAGGCGGCGGCGCAGATCGACACGGCCATCGAGGAGATGGTGCCGGAGTTCGCCCGCCTCTACAGCACGGGCGAGCGCCGTAGTCCCGCCACCGCCGCCGTCGCCCAGCTGATGGCCGACGGCGTCGACCCGGACGACCCGGCCGCCCTCGACGCGTGGATCGAAGCCAACCGCCACCGCCTCACGGACGACCCCGCCTGACCCACCCACCCGCCCACCTCCCTCCCACCCCGCCCCGCTCCACCCCACCAGCGTCGATCATGCAGTTGTGGTGGGCGAAAAGCGGCATTCCGTAGCTCTTGCGGGGCACCGCAACTGCATGATCGACGGCCTCGTCCGGGCGTGCGTCATCAGATCCGGGGGAGGGAGGCGGGGCAGGGGGGAGGTCAGCGGAGGGGGGCGAAGATGAGGGCGGCGACCAGGGCGCCCAGGGCGAGCCCCGCGACCACCTGGGGCACCGTGTGGTCGCGCAGGCGGACCCGGGACCAACCGACCAGCACGAGCAGTGGCGCCGTCGCCAGCAGCCCGGCGCCGAACGTGAGCACCAGCACGACCACCGTCCCGGCGGCCACCGCCGAGTGGATCGACATCTTCCACCAGTGACTCACCGTCACGGCGACCACCAGGCCGACGAGCCCGGCGGCGGCCAGTGCCAGCACCGGTCGCGGCGCGCCGAGCACCGCGAGCAGGGCCAGCCCGGCGGCGACCGAGCAGAGCCCGAACAGCAGCGGGACCCTGCGCTGCTCGCGGACCCCCACGTGGTGGTCGGTCAGCCGGCCGCGACGCACCCCGCCGAGGATGTACGCGAACGGGATCCCGCTGACGAAGAGCGTGGCCAGCAGTCCCCAGGCCAGCCCGTGCGTGCCCTGGGCGCTGTGCCAGCCGACCGCCAGCGTCAGCGCCGAGACCAGCACCGCGGGCGCCGTCAGCTCGGTCACGAAGCGGGCGAGCCGGAGGGTGCGGCCGGGTGGTGGCGCGGCGGCCGGACGGGTCTGGGGTTCCGCGTCCGAACCGCCCGTCCCGCTCAGCGCCCCGCCTCTGCGTCCACCCCGGGCCGCCGCCCGGAACCGTTCCCGTCCGTACCTCGGCGCTCCGACCGGGCCGGGGCCCCGCCGTGGATCACCTGCCGTCGACCGTCACCGTACCCGCGGCCGGCCGTCCCGGTGCCCAATCTCGCCGGGACCGTCGGCCGAACGGGGACCGTCGGACCCGCCTCGGGTCGGGCCAGCGGCGGCAGGCGGGCCGAGGGCGACGCGAGTCGGACCGGGAGCGACGCGAGTCGGACCGGCGGGGGTCGGGCCGGGGGTGACGGTCGCGCTGGCGGTCGGGCCGTCCGGTGCCGGGGACGCGCTGGGCGCCGGGGTAGCCGTCGGCTCGGGCGGCGGTAGCGAGAGGCTGCTCGTCGGCTCCACCGACGTCGGCTCGCCGGTCGGCGTGGGTGCCGGGCTGGGGCTCGGGCTCGGGCTCGGCGTGGGCTTCGGCGACGGGCTCGGGGACGCCGAAGGCCTCGGGGCCGGGGGCGGCGGGACCGGTCGGCCGCCGGGCCGGGACGGGGGCTTCGGATCCGCCGCCGGGCCGCGCGGTGGCGGCGGGGCCGGCGCCGCGACGATCGGCGCACCCGGGAGGGGCGCGACGGTCCGCCAGTCGCCCGGGTCGGGCGCGGCGGGGGACGGGGTCGACGGGACGACCGGCGGCTGGCCCGTCGCCGGCACCGGGATCACGACGGGGCCGACCGAGGGCGTCGGCAGGAACGGGGTGCTGCCGTCCGGCAGGGCCGTGCTGCCGACGGTGGCGGAGCCGGTGCTGATCGCGGCGAGGATCGGCATCGACGCGGTGCCGGCGAGCAGTGCCACGGTGAACAGGTAGCCCCGGGACGGCCCGCCCGAACCGGGAGCCCGGTGCGCGCCGACCAGCCGGCGGTAGCCGCCGGCGGCGCGGTGCCGGCCGAGGAAGGGAACGGTGGGATCTCGGCCTGGCTCGGACACCACACACCCCTTTTCGTCGACTGCGGCGGTGGACGGACCGGTACGGCGACCGGCCCGAGCGCCCGGGGCACCGCCCGGACGCGGGGAAGCGGCAAACCGCCCCGACGCGGACGATCCCGCGCCAATCAGCCTGGACCAGTGACGCTCGGTCGGCCAACCCTGTACAGCGTGTCGACACGCTTATCTGGCCGAACGGTGACGAACCACCGCCGGATCGGCCGCGCGTCGATGCAACGGACAACGGGCGCTCCGTGCGACGAAACAGGTCACCGCGAGTGCCCGGGACAGGCGCAATGTGGGCGCGCTCACGTGTGATGCGAATATGGACCACGACGGCAACGCAGCCACGACCTCCGCGCACCCTCGCGGCAGGCGCGGCTGGGCGCCGGCGCTCCCGAACCGGGTTCGGCCAGAATCCGGCTCACGCCGCGCGGCAACCCCCACCGGGGCTAGGCGCGGCCGCCAGGAACCCGTCCGGCACCAGCCGGGCAGGCGCACGAGTTGCGCGGCCGGGTGACCCCCCGGTGCCGACGCAGACAGACAGGGAGAGACGGATGGCAAAGGGCGACCCCGGGGTCTCCAGTCGCGGCCGACGGGCCGCACCCCGGTCCAAGAAGGGTGCGACCGGCGACCCGCAGCTGGTGCAGCTGCTCACCCCGGAGGGTGAGCGCATCGAGAGCGCGACCGGCCCGGACGGGACCGAGTACCGCGTCGACTTCACCGACGAGGAGTACCGCGGGCTCTACCGCGACCTCGTGCTGGTCCGCAAGCTCGACGCCGAGGCCACCGCGCTGCAGCGCCAGGGCGAGCTGGGCCTGTGGGCCAGCCTGCTGGGCCAGGAGGCCGCGCAGGTGGGCTCGGGACGCGCGCTGCGTACGCAGGACATGGCCTTCCCGACCTACCGGGAGCACGGCGTCCTCTACTGCCGGGGCATCGACCCGATCATGCCGCTCGGCCTGTTCCGGGGCGTCGACCAGGGCGGCTGGGACCCGAACGAGTTCAAGTTCAACATGTACACGATCGTGATCGGGGCGCAGACCCTGCACGCGACCGGGTACGCCATGGGCGTCCACATGGACGGCAAGACCGGGACCGAGGACGGCGAGGCGGTGATCGCCTACTTCGGCGACGGCGCCACCAGCCAGGGCGACGTCAACGAGTCGTTCGTCTGGGCCAGCGTCTTCAACGCCCCGCTGGTGTTCTTCTGCCAGAACAACCAGTACGCCATCTCCGAGCCGCTGGAGCGCCAGACCCGCGTGCCGCTCTACCAGCGGGCCGGCGGCTTCGGCTTCCCCGGTGTCCGGGTGGACGGCAACGACGTGCTCGCGTCGTACGCGGTGACCCGGCACGCGCTGGACAACGCCCGGCTCGGCCAGGGCCCCAGCCTGATCGAGGCCTACACCTACCGGATGGGCGCGCACACCACGTCCGACGACCCGACCCGTTACCGGATCGCCAGCGAGGTCGAGGCCTGGCAGGCGAAGGACCCGATCGCCCGGATGAAGGCGTTCCTGACCAGGCAGCAGATCGCCGACGCGGACTTCTTCGCGGCCGTCGACGAGCAGGCCCGCACCGAGTCGGTGCACCTGCGCGAGCGGGTGCTCGCCATGCCCGACCCGGAGCCGGCGACGATGTTCGACCACGTCTACCCGCACGGATCCCCCGAGCTCGACGAGCAGCGGGCGCAGTTCACCAGCTACATGGAGTCGTTCGAGGGGAGCGCCCACTGATGGCCACGGAGACGCTCAGCCTCGGCAAGGCCCTCAACACCGGTCTGCGCAGGGCCCTGGAGGACGACCCGAAGGTCGTCATCATGGGCGAGGACGTCGGCAAGCTCGGCGGCGTCTTCCGGATCACCGACGGCCTCCAGAAGGACTTCGGCGACCAGCGGGTGATCGACACGCCGCTCGCCGAGTCCGGCATCATCGGCACCGCGGTCGGCCTGGCCATCCGCGGCTTCCGGCCGGTCTGCGAGATCCAGTTCGACGGTTTCGTCTACCCCGCGTACGACCAGATCGTGTCGCAGGTGGCGAAGATGCACTACCGCTCGCAGGGCAAGGTGCGGATCCCGATGGTCATCCGGATCCCGTTCGGCGGCGGCATCGGCGCGGTCGAGCACCACTCGGAGTCGCCCGAGGCGTACTTCGCCCACACCGCCGGCCTGAAGGTGGTGTCCTGCGCCAACCCGCAGGACGCGTACACGATGATCCAGCAGGCCATCGCGTCGGACGACCCGATCGTGTTCCTGGAGCCGAAGCGGCGCTACTGGGAGAAGGGCCCGGTCGAGCTGGACGCCCCGCTGTCCGGGGCGTACCCGCTGCACTCGTCCCGGGTCGTGCGGACCGGCGCGGACGCCACGGTGCTGGCGTACGGACCGATGGTGCGGACCTGCCTGGACGCGGCGACCGCCGCCGCCGAGGACGGCCGGGAGCTGGAGGTCATCGACCTGCGCTCGCTCTCCCCGCTGGACCTGACCGCCGCGTACGAGTCGGTGAAGCGCACCGGCCGCTGCGTGGTCGTGCACGAGGCCCCGGGGAACCTGGGCCTGGGCTCGGAGATCGCGGCCCGGATCACCGAGGAGTGCTTCTACTCCCTGGAGTCCCCGGTGCTGCGGGTGACCGGCTTCGACACCCCCTACCCGGCCTCCCGGGTGGAGGAGGAGTACCTGCCCGACCTCGACCGGGTGCTCGACGCCGTCGACCGCACCTTCGGCTGGTGAGCGGCATGTCGCGGATCAAGGAGTTCAACCTGCCCGACCTGGGCGAGGGCCTGACCGAGGGTGAGATCCTCGCGTGGCTGGTCAAGGTCGGTGACGTCATCGAGCTGAACCAGCCGATCGTCGAGGTCGAGACGGCCAAGGCGGCCGTCGAGATCCCGGCGAAGTGGGCCGGCCAGGTGCAGGCGATCTTCCACCCGGAGGGGAGCACGGTCGAGGTCGGCACGCCGATCATCGCGATCGACACCGACCCGGGCGCCGGGCCGATCGAGGCGTCGACGACCGGTGCGCCGGCCGCCGCCCTGCCGACCCCGTCAGCGGCGTCCCTGGCCGCGGTCGAGGTGGCGCCGGCCGAGGGCGCGGTCGAGCCGGGCCTGATCGGCGGTCCCGCCCCGGGTGGGCGTACCGCCGTGCTGGTCGGCTACGGCCCGCGGAACACGGCGGCCAAGCGCCGCCCGCGCAGGGGCGACACCCCGGTGCCGGCCCAGCCGGCGGCCCCGGTCGCCCCGGTCGCGCCGGTCGCGCCGGCGTCGCCCGCCCCGGTGGCGACCGCGCCGTCGAACGGTCACGGTCCGGCCGGTGGGCCGGTGCTGGCCAAGCCGCCGGTACGCAAGCTCGCCAAGGACCTCGGCGTCGACCTGTCCACGCTGACCGGGTCGGGCCCGCTGGGCTCGATCACCCGGGAGGACGTACAGCGGGCGGCGAGCGGGGCCACGGCGGCGGCCGAGCCGCTCGCGGTGTCGGCCCCGGCCACGGCGGCCGCGAGCTTCGGCGCGGACCGCGAGCAGCGCATCCCCGTCAAGGGGGTACGCAAGCTCACCGCCGAGAACATGTCCCGCTCGGCGTTCACCGCGCCGCACGTCACGGAGTTCCTCACCGTGGACATGACCCGGGCGATGAAGGCCCTGGACCGGCTGCGCAACCGGCGGGAGTGGCGCGACGTGCGGGTCTCGCCGCTGCTGCTGGTGGCCAAGGCGGTGCTGCTGGCCGTCAAGCGCCACCCGATGGTCAACTCGACCTGGGCCGGCGACGAGATCGTCGTCAAGGACTACGTCAACCTGGGCATCGCGGCGGCCACCGAGCGCGGGCTGATCGTGCCGAACATCAAGGACGCCGGCCGGCTCTCGCTGCGCGAGCTGGCGGACGCGATGACCGACCTGGTGCAGACGGCCAAGGCCGGGAAGACCTCGCCGGCCGACATGTCCGGCGGCACGCTGACGATCACCAACGTCGGCGTGTTCGGGGTGGACACCGGTACGCCGATCCTGCCCCCGGGCGAGTCGGCGATCCTGGCCTTCGGCGCGGTCCGCGAGATGCCCTGGGTGCACAAGGGCAAGGTGCGGCCGCGTCAGGTCACCACGCTGGGCCTCTCCTTCGACCACCGGATCATCGACGGTGAACTCGGCTCGAAGTTCCTGCGCGACATCGGGGAGTTCCTGGCCGACCCGGAGGCGGCGCTGCTCGCCTGGACCTGACGGTCTGACGCCAGCCGAACGGCCGGTGTGCGACGGGTTTACGCCCGGCACACCGGCCGTTTCCGTTGGGGAACGAAAACGTTGGTCACCAGCCCCCCGCACCTTCGATTGTTCGGCCCGTGTCCCAGCTCACCTAAGAATCGATGGAAGTTGCGCCCGTCTTGGGGTTCAATGGAAGACATCAAGGGGCTGACAACCGAATAGCCAGGAGGAGAGACCCATGAGCATGATCGAGCGAATCCGCAACCGCCGCGACGCCAACCGCCGCGCCCGTGCCATCGAGCACGCGCTGCGCTCCGCCAACTCGCCCGCGGTCCGCGAAGAGATCCTCGCCATCGCCCAGCGTCACATGAGCTGACGCCCAGGACCTCTCTCACCTCCTCCAGATCGATGACCCGCCCGGTCCGCCCGGGCGGGTCATCGGCGTTTCGCAGCGGTTGACACCGGGATTCCACCTCGCCCCAGCGCCCGGTACGGTGGGCTTCGGTCGTCGCCCGCCGACCCGGAGCAGTCGAGTCGATAGAAGCCGCTCGACACCATCCGGCCACGGGGAGTGACGATCGTGCTCCCCGGGCGCCCTCGGGCGGTCACCGGATACGGTGCGGGGAGCCGGCACGGCCGGTACACCGGCGACGCCGGCCACCCTGCCGAGAAGACCGATCGGCAGTGGCGGCCGACAGGTGATGGAGGAGGCGCACGCATGACGTCCGAGGGCACGCACCACCCCGGCCAGCAGCCGGACGAGGTGTCGCCGGGCGCCGGCGGACCGGCGCCGTACGGCGACCGCCCGGCACAGCAGGACAACGGATACGGCGCCGGCGCCCCGGATCTGGGCTGGGCGCCCCCGCCCCCGTCGGGGCGAGCGAACCCGCCCGCCTGGGGCGCGCAGGGTGAGCAGCAGCAGGCCCCCGCGTGGGCCGCCCAGGCGCCACAGCAGACCGACCCGGCCCAGCCCGGCCAGTGGGGACCGGCCGGCGCATCGCCGCAGCCGGCGTGGCCGGGCGCGCAGGAGCAGGCCGGCCCCGCCTGGGCCGCCGCCGCCCCGCAGCAGCCCCAGCCGCCGCACGCCGCCCCGGAGCAGCCCGCCTGGGGATCGGCCGAGCAGGCGTCCCCCGCCTGGGCGCAGCCCGAGCCCGCCGCCC
>NZ_JBNCKV010000005.1:0-336047 GCF_049841695.1 Micromonospora sp. DT178 | reverse complement strand
GCGGCGCCGCCCGGGTCCCGCAGCCCGCCCCGGCCCCCGCACCCGCCCCCCAGCCCTGGCCCGCCCAGGACGACCCCAACCGCTCCGGCGGCTGGGTCAGCGGCCAGCAGCAGGACGAGCAGGCCCGTCCCGGCGGCTGGGCCGACGGTGCCACCCCGGACGATCGGCCCCCGCAGGGCGACTGGGCCGCGCAGCAGGACGACCCGAACCGCTCCGGCGGCGGCCAGCAGCAGGACGACCCGAACCGCTCCGGCGGCTGGGCCGGCACCGCGCAACAGCAGGACGAGCAGCCCGCCTGGGGATCGGCCGAGCAGGCGTCCCCCGCCTGGGCGCAACCCGAGCCCGCCGCCCGCGGCGCCGCCCGGGTCCCGCAGCCCGCCCCGGCCCCCGCACCCGCCCCCCAGCCCTGGCCCGCCCAGGACGACCCCTCCCGCTCCGGCGGCTGGAACGCCGAGTCCCCTCAGGACCCCGCCAACGGCTGGCCCCCCGGGCAGCAGCAGGACGACCCCAACCGCTCCGGCGGCTGGGCCGGCACCGAGCAGCAGCAGGGCGAGCAGCCCGGCTGGGACGCCGGTGCGGAACAGCCTCAGGGTGGCGCCTGGGCCGCCTCCCGCGACGACGCGCCCCGGGACGACCAGCCTCAGGGCGACGAGTGGCCCGCCCGGGATGAGCGTTCCGCGCGGGGTGCCGCGTCCGTGCCCCCGATGCCCGACGACCGGGACGCGAACGGCTGGGGCGCCGCACAGCCCACCTCCACCCCGCCCGGCCGGGCCTCCGTCCCGGTGCCCGGCGACGGCGGGCCGAAGCCGTGGGCTCCCGCTCCGGAGAGCCCGCCGCAGTGGGCCGGCAACGCTGCCGAGCGCCCGGCCGTACCGGATGTCGAGCCGTGGTCGGCGGACGAGGTGTGGGGCCGCGCGGAGGCGAGCGAGCCGGCCCCGGGCCGCGCCGGCAACGGCTGGGAGCCGGAGCAGGCCGAGGAGCCCCCGATCTACCAGCCCGCACCGGGGCCCGGCATCTCGCCGGCCAACGCCGTGCCGCTGCCGCCGCAGGAGCAGCGGGTGCCCGGTGCCAGCCTGGCCTCCGCCCCGCCGGCCGACTACGCGCCGCCGGCCCAGTTCGCCCCCGAGCAGCCCGGCCGGGACGGCGGTCTGCCGGCGTACGAGCAGGAGCAGCCGGCTTGGGCCCAGGCCGGCTCCCGGCACGACGAGCCGCAGTCGCCCGCCGGTCCCGTGGTCCCCGCACCGCGCACCTCGCCGGAGGCGGGCGGACGGGCGGCCGTACCGTCGCCGGAGGGTGCCGAACCGGCCGCCGGCAGCGTCTCGGCGAGCGCCTCGGTGCCGCTGGCCAGCCGGGTGATGCCGCCGACCGACCAGGCCCTCCGCCCGGGTGGTGCGCCCGCGCCGCAGCCCCGGGTGTACGGCCGACCGGCCCGCCCTGAGCCGGCGGACGAGCCGGAGCAGGAGGACCCGCGCGGGCACCGACCGGACCACGCGCCGGCGCCCAGCTTCGACCAGGGCCCGGACCCCCGCTTCGACCAGGGACCGGACCCGCGCTTCGGCCAGGGGCCGGATCCGCGCTTCGAGCAGGGGCCGGACCCGCGCTTCGGCCAGGGCCAGGACAACCGGTTCGACCAGGCCCCCGAGGGCCGGTTCGACCAGGGCCCGGACAACCGGTTCGACCAGGGCCCGGATGGCCGCTTCGACGACCGGGACCGGGCGCCGAGCGGGACCGCCGTCTTCGGCGCGGTCTCCCCGGTGGCGCCCGCCTCGCCGGCCGCGCCTCCCGCCTTCCCGCCGGGCGTGCCGTCCTTCGTCGACGCGCCGGCCAGCAACCGACCGGTGAACGGGGTCCGGCCGCACGACGGCGCGGACCGCCCCGCCGACCCCTTCGGTACGCCGGCAGCCGGCGGCCCGGCACCCGGCTACGGGGCCGCCCCGACGGCCGAGCCCACGCCGGGTGGCGCGTTCCCGCCGGCGTTCCCACCGCCTCCGCAGCAGCCCGGCCCCTGGGACCAGGGCGGCCCGGAGCAGGAGCAGAACCGGTTCGACTCGTTCAAGCCGATCGCGGAGCCGAAGACCGAGGCCCCCACGCCCAAGGTCCGCAACGGCCGGGTGCTCGCGGCGGTGCTCGTCGCGGCGGTGCTCATCCTGGCGGTGCCGCTGGGCCTGCTCATGCTGCTCGGCAAGGTCGGCGGCGAGGACCCGGCCCCGGCGTTCGACCCGGCGGTCGGCAGCTGCGTCAAGAAGTCGGGCGAGACGGCGGCGGCGGCGGAGTGCGGCGAGGCGGGTGCCTTCACCGTGGTCTCCAAGGTGGACGCGAAGGACAAGTGCGCCGACCCGACCCAGCCGCACGTGGTGCTCCAGGGCGGCGGGGCGAACCGCGTGCTCTGCCTCAAGCCGGCAGGTCAGTAGCGACGAACACGGCGGCGGGGCCACGGGAGACCGTGGCCCCGCCGCCGTTTTTCCGGCCGGCAGTGCCGTGGAACGGATGCGAAGAACGACAGTGCCCGTGGTACGGCAACGGAAGCGCCCGCCACCGGGATCGGGGACGGGCGCTTTCGGGAGTCTGGTCGGTCAGGAACGCCCGGCGACCTGGGCGTCCGTCCACAGAGCCTCGAAATGCTCCACGTAGCGGTCGAACGCGCCGCCGGCACCGCGACGGCGCAGGTGCAGGGTCACCGAGTCCTGCCCCAGCCCGGCACCGATATGCGTCGCCACGATCGCCTCATCGTCGAAGATCCAGACCGACATCGCGACATGCCGGTCGGTCAGGCGGGTCGGCAGGTTCTCTGGTGACTTCGCGATCTCCGCCTGCGTCGTGGCGATACGGGTGGCGAGAGTGAGCGGCGTGTCCTCGATCCGCTCCCGACTGGTGGTGACCGAACTGGCCGGGTCGCCCAACAGAAAACGAACGTCGGCGCCCTCGCGCACCTTGGTGCCGAGCGTGACAGCCGCGTTCGGCACCTCCAACCAGACGAAGTAGCTGGTGTATCCGCCGAACCATAGTCGCTTGCGGGCCTGCCCGATCAGTTCACCGAACAGGGGGCGCGGAAGCTCGGACCGGCGCGGGTAGACGCCCACGATCTCGCGGTCTGCCCCTAGCTTGACCGCGCGGCGAACAACATCAGGCCACAGCACATCTACATCCTTACCCAGCACCGAGGCAACACGCACTCGCGATCGAGGGTGGGGAACGCGACCACGGCTGATCCACCGCTCGACCGTCTTCGCGTCCACATCGCACTTGGCAGCGAGGTCGGTGATCGTCAGGCCCGCCACGGTCAGGGCCTCGCGTAGGGCTTCGTTCCTGGGCACGGCAGGGGACCTTTCCTAGACGTCCCTCGATGGTCTCATGGCAGCGGTTCAACCGTCCGTAACTGGCTGGAAGCGTTTCGCAGTGCACGCCGTGAGCCGGTGAGGCGATGGAGGCCCGCCGGTCACGCTGCGGGGCCGCGCTGGGCGAGCAGCCGGGCGGCCCCTCCCACCAACTGCCGCACGAGGGGGAGCCATGCCCGAGGAGAGGCCGACACCGACACCCGCGCCGAGGAACGATCCGCCGCCGGCCCGCCCGGTCGTCCCCGGGCCGATCGGTCCGTTCATCCCGCCGTACCGGGGCCCAGGCCGCGTGAGCAACGTCGTCCCCGCGCCGCGCTGGTCCGCCCGGTGCAACCGGGGTCCGCAGTGACCGCCCGGACGCCGCCTCCCGTACGGATGCTGCGGGCCGGCGAGATCCTCCACCTGACCCGGGCCGCGTCCCCGCAGTTCGTGACCCCGATGCGCGTGCGCGTGATCCGCGAACTCGTCGACCGCTTCCCGCCGTACGGCTGGCTCTGGTTCGAGGGTTACCAGCTCGACGCCAAGGGCCGCGCGGTGGCGAAGCGCGAGCTGTTCGTCCTGCGCGAGGGCCTTGAGTGGGTCGTCACCGCGCCGCCCCCGGCCCGGCCTGCCCTCTCCCGCCGGCTACCGGCCCGGCCCCGCGTGGCGGTGGGCTGATGGTGCACGTCCGCGCCCACGTCCCCAGCCGGCCCACCTGGCGGTGCAGCGCCTGCGGGGTGGCGTGGCCCTGCTCGACGGCGAAGCTTCTCCTGCTCGCGAGGTACCGCGAGAACCGCGACGCGCTGATGGTCCACCTCGCCGAGCTGCGCGAGGAGGCCGCCGCGCAACTCGCCGAGTTGGACCACGGCAGCCCGCCGGCGGACCTGACCGTGCGCTTCACCGGCTGGGCCCGCGCCCGCTAGCCCGGCTCGCCGCTGTCGTCCGGGTCACGGAGCCCGGCTCGGCCCAGCGCGACATGGCAGGCTGACAACCATGGGAACGACACCGCGCGTACGTGCTCCCGAGCTGCGGGGCCGGCAGTGGCTCAACACGGGTGGGCGAGAGCTGAAGCTGTCCGATCTGCGGGGCAAGATCGTAATCGCTGACTTCTGGACCTTCTGCTGCATCAACTGCCTGCACGTGCTCGACGAGCTGCGCCCGCTGGAGGAGAAGTACGGCGACGTGCTCGTCGTGATCGGCGTGCACTCGCCGAAGTTCGAGCACGAGAAGGACCCGGACGCGCTGGCCGCCGCCGTGGAGCGGTACGGCGTCCACCATCCGGTGCTCGACGACCCCGAGCTGGAGATGTGGCAGCAGTACGCCGCCCGCGCCTGGCCCACCCTGTCGGTGATCGACCCCGAGGGCTACGTGGTGGCGACGATGGCCGGCGAGGGTCACGCCGAAGGGCTCGCCCGCCTCATCGACGACCTGATCGCCACCCACGAGGCGAAGGGAACCCTGCACCGGGGCGACGGACCGTACGTCCCGCCCGCCGAGCCGGAGACCACGCTGCGCTTCCCGGGCAAGGCGGTGCTGCTGGAGAACGGCAACCTGCTGGTGTCCGACTCGGCCCGGCACTCGCTGGCGGAGCTGGCCCCCGACGGCGAGACGCTGGTCCGGCGGATCGGCGCGGGCAGCCGGGGCCGGGTCGACGGTCCGGCCGGGGCGGCCACCTTCTCCGAGCCGCAGGGGCTGTGCCTGCTGCCGGCGCACACCGCCGAGGTGGCCGGCTACGACCTCGTCGTCGCCGACACGGTCAACCACCTGCTGCGCGGCGTACGGCTGGCGGACGGCGAGGTGGTGACGGTCGCCGGCACCGGACGGCAGTGGCGTTCCACGGTCGACGACCACTCGCACGACGCGCTCTCGGTCGACCTCTCCTCCCCCTGGGACCTGGCCTGGTACGACGACAAGGTCGTCATCGCGATGGCCGGCATCCACCAGCTCTGGTGGTTCGACCCGGTGAAGCGCACCGCCGGCATGTACGCGGGCACCACCGTCGAGGCCCTGCGCGACGGTCCGCTGGCCGAGGCGTGGATGGCGCAGCCGTCCGGCCTCTCCGTCTCCGCCGACGGCGTCCGGCTCTGGGTGGCCGACAGCGAGACCAGCGCGATCCGGTACGTCGAGAACGACGTCATGGGCACCGCAGTCGGGCAGGGGCTCTTCGACTTCGGGCACGTCGACGGGCCGGCGTCGGAGGCGCTGCTCCAGCACCCGTTGGGGGTGTTGGCGCTGCCGGACGGCTCGGTGCTGGTGGCCGACACGTACAACGGGGCGGTCCGCCGCTTCGACCCCGAGAGCGACCGGGTCTCGACGGTCGCCGACGGGCTCGCCGAGCCGAGCGACCTGGTGCTCACCCCGGCCGGCGAGGTCCTGGTGGTGGAGTCCGCCGCGCACCGGCTGACCCGGCTGGCGCCCGGCGCGCTCTCGGCGGCCGGCGCGAGCACCGTCGACGGTCCCCGGCACCGCACCGAGCGCAAGCCCACCGACGTGGCGGCCGGCGAGGTGACCCTGGACGTGATCTTCACGCCCGCACCGGGGCAGAAGCTCGACGAGACGTACGGCCCGTCGACGCGGCTGGTGGTGTCGGCGTCGCCGCCGGAGCTGCTGGTGGAGGGGGCGGGGACCGGCACCGAGCTGTCCCGCCGGCTGGTGGTCGACGGCACGGTGGCCGGCGGGGTGCTCCAGGTGACCGCCCAGGCGGCGACCTGCGACGCGGACGTCGAGCACGCGGCCTGCCACCTGACCCGGCAGGACTGGGGCGTCCCCGTCCGGGTGGTCGACGGCGGCGCCGCGCGGCTTCCGCTGGTGCTGCGCGGCCTGGACGACGCCTGACGCCGGTCGTCGTCGAGGAAGGGCCCCTCCCTCGGGGGAAGGGGCCCTTTCTCACGCGAACGGGGTGGGGGTGACGCCGGCGTCGATCAGGGCGGCGCGCACCAGTTCGGCGCAGCGGACCGCGCCGGGGGTGTCGCCGTGCAGGCAGATCGACTCGACCGGGCACGGGACGACGCTGCCGTCGACCGCGACCACGGTCCGCTCGGTGGCCATCCGCACGGCCCGGGCGGCCACCTCCTCCGGGTCGGTGACCAGCGCGCCGGGGGCGGTGCGCGGCACCAGCGAGCCGTTGGGCAGGTAGCCCCGGTCGGCGAAGCCCTCGGCGACCACCCGCAGCCCGGCGCCGGCGGCGAGCTGCGCGAGGACCGAGCCGGGCGGGCAGAGCAGCGGCAGCTGGTCGTCGTAGTCGCCGACCGCCGCGACCAGCGCCGCCGCCTGGGCCTCGTCGCAGGCGGCCGCGTGGTAGAGCGCCCCGTGCGGCTTCAGGTAGCGGACCCGGGTGCGGAACAGCCGGCAGAACGCCTCCAGGGCCCCGAGCTGGTAGGTGACCTCGTCGCGCAGCTCCGCGAAGGCGTACGCGATGTGCCGCCGGCCGAAGCCGGCGAGGTCCCGGTAGCCGACCTGCGCGCCGACGGCCACCCCGCGCTCGGCGGCGCCCTCGCAGACCCGCCGCATGGTGGACGCGTCGCCGGCGTGGAAGCCGCAGGCGACGTTGGCGGAGGTGACGAGGTCCAGCAGCGCGGCGTCGTCGCCGAGTCGCCAGATGCCGAATCCCTCGCCGAGGTCAGCGTTGAGGTCCATGGAACCTGACCGTAGTCCCTGGCCGGGCCTGTGCGAGCGGGGTCACGTCGTCCACCACCCCGACGACGGGGTACCCGCCGGTGGTCGGATGGTCGGCGAGGAAGATCAACGGTTGGCCGTCCGCCGGCACCTGCACCGCGCCGAGCACGATGCCCTCGCTGGGCAGTTCCCCGGCCACCGCGCGGGGCAGCGCCGCGCCGGTGAGTCGCGCGCCGACCCGGTTGCTGACCGGGCTCACCGTGTACGCGCTGCCGAACAGATGGTCCAGCGCGGCCGAGGTGAACCAGTCGTCGCGGGGGCCGAGCCGCAGGGTCAGCCGCAGCTCGGTCGGGGTGGGCGCCGCGACGGTGACGTCCACCGGGGCGGGCGGTCCGGTCGGTGTGCCCAGGGGCAGCCGGTCGCCGTCGCGCAGTGGCGGCGGGCCGAGCCCGGAGAGGGTGTCGGTGGCGCGGCTGCCGAGCAGGGGTTCGACGGCGAGCCCGCCGCCGACCGCGAGCCAGTTGCGCAGGCCGTCGCGGGGCGGGCCGATCCGCAGCACGGCGCCCGCCGGCACCGACAGCGGCCGGCCCACGTCACCGGGGCGGTCGCCGACCCGGACGGCGGCACCGGCACCGGTGACCGCGACGGCCGTCGCGCGGCGGAACCGCAGCTCGCATCCGGTCATCGTGATCTCCAGGCCGGCGGCGGACTCCGGGTTGCCGACGAGCCGGTTGGCCAGCCGCAGCGCCGCCGGGTCGAGCGCCCCCGACCGGGGTACGCCCAGGTGAGCCCAGCCGGCCCGGCCCAGGTCCTGCACGGTGGTCAGCGCCCCGGCGCGGAGCACCTCGACCGCCGGGGTCACGCGGCCACCAGGCGTACCCGGGTGCCCGGGGTGAGCCGGGCCGGCGGGTCGGCGTGCACGTCGAAGAGGGCCATCGCGGTGCGCCCGACCAGCAGCCAGCCGCCGGGCGAGGCCGCCGGATAGATCCCGGCGTACGGGCCGGCCAGGGCGACCGAGCCGGCCGGCACCCGGGGGCGCGGGGTCGGCAGCCGGGGCACCGCCAGCTCGGCGGGGAGCCCGGTGAGGTAGGCGAACCCGGGGGCGAAGCCGCAGAAGGCCACCCGGAAGGAGGTACGCCGCAGCCGGTCGACCACCGCGGGCACGTCCACGCTCCAGTGGTCGGCGACGAGGGGCAGGTCCTCCCCGTCGTACGTCACCGGAACCTCGACCAGGTCGGCGGCCGCTGCGGGCGCGCCGGGGGCGGCCGGTCGGGGCGGCCAGGTGGCGATCCTCGCGGCCGTCGTGGCCGGATCCGGCACGCCGTCGAGCAGGACGGTGGTGGCCGCCGGCACGATCTCGACGGCCGTCAGCTCGCCGCGTTCGCGCCGCCGCCACAGCTCGGCCCGCCACGCCTCCACCTGATCGGCGTCGGCACAGTCGATCAGCAGGGCGTGTGCGCCGACGGGTCGGATCCGCATCCCGCCATACTCCCCGACCGGCGCACGGCACCAGGGTCGGTCGACCGCCGTCCCACGTGACCGGACGCACTACTTGAAAGTAACCTACGGTGCCGTAACCTAAGGGCGTGACCACCTCCGCACCGCTTCGACTGAAGCCGGTCGACATCGGTAAGCCCCGGATGCGCGGCTGGCTGCACACGTACGCGTTCTTCGTCGCCCTCCTCTGCGGCATCGTGCTCAGCGCGATCGCCGCCACCCGGCCCGGCTGGGCCCCGCTGGTCAGTTGCCTCATCTACAGCGTGACGGTGTGCGGGCTCTTCGGCACCAGCGCGCTCTACCACCGGCGGGTGTGGTCCGAGCGCGGCTACCAGATCATGCGCCGGATGGACCATTCGATGATCTTCGTGTTCATCGCCGGCACCTACACCCCGTTCTGCGTACTGCTGCTGGAACCCCGGCCGGCCACCATCATGCTGGGGCTGGTCTGGGGCGGCGCGCTCGCGGGCGTGGCGCTCAAGCTGGTCTGGCCGCACGCCCCGCGCTGGGTCTCCGCGCCGCTCTACCTGGCGCTCGGCTGGGTCTCGGTCGCGATGCTGCCCGACATCCTGCATCAGGGCGGCGTCACGGCGCTGGTGCTACTGAGCGCGGGCGGCGCGATCTACAGCGTCGGCGCGGTCTTCTACGCGCTCCGCCGGCCCAACCCCTGGCCCACCGTCTTCGGCCACCACGAGTTCTTCCACGCCTGCACGCTCGTGGCCGCGCTCTGCCACCACATCGCCATCTACTTCGCCCTCTTCGCCTGACGGACACGCACCCGGGGGCCCCGCCGCGTGGCGGAGCCCCCGGAAAGACCGTGTTCCCTGACGTCAGACGGTGCGGCGCGGCCGACGCACCTCGCGGTACTCCTCCACGACCCGGTCGTCCTGCACCGGCACGACCTGCTCGGCGACCACGCGCTCACCGCGCACCGGGGCGACCACGGCCCGACGGCGCGAGTTCCAGAAGTGGAGGGTGAGCAGCAGGCCGGCCACGCCGGTCAGCATCAGCACCCAGCCGACCACGGCCAGGTTGAGCCAGCCGAGATCCGCCTCCACGGCGAACGCGAAGATCGCACCCAACGCGATCAGGAAGATACTGCCACCAAAGCCCATCTCGTCGCCTCCTCGGCTGTCCCCTGGCGTTTCCTTCCGCCGCGGCCATCGGTGAGGTTGCGGCATCCATCGACTTACCCAGGCGCTCTGATCGCCAATCGGGCAAGCTGAGGGCATGACGGACGCTTCCGCCCGGGGACGCACGCTGGTGCTGCTCCGGCACGCCAAGGCCGAGCCGCCCGGGGAGGTGGTGCCGGACGTGCAGCGCCCCCTGGCCGTACGGGGCCAGGCCGACGCGGCCGCGGCCGGCGCCTGGCTGGCCAAGCACGACCTGCTGCCGGACGTGGTCATCTGCTCGGCCGCCCGGCGCACGCGGGAGACCTGGCACAGCGTGGCGATGGGCATGACCGGATCCCCGCCGGAGGGCGGCTCGGCGGGCCCCGCCCCCGTCGTGCGCTACGAGGCCGACGCGTACGAGGCGCACCCGGAGGACCTGCTGGCGCTGGTCCGGGGCGTGGACCCGAGCGCCCGTACGGTGCTGCTGATCGCGCACAACCCGGGCATCTCGCTGCTCTCGGCGCTGCTCGACCCGGAGCGGGCGGACCAGGACGGCATGCGCACCAGCGACGTGGTGGTGCACCGGGCCGACGTCGACTGGCCGCAGCTCGCCGCGGGCAGGGCACCGATCACGGATCGGCACACCGCACGCGGCTGAGCCACCCGCCGGTGCGTGGCGGGTGGCTCAGGACGGCGGCGCCGTCAAACCGCGGCTCAGGGCGGCGGTGCCGTCAGGCGGCGGGCTCAGGACGGCGGTGCCGCCAGGCGGCGTGGCTCAGGACGGCGGCGCCGTCGGCGGCGGCGGATCGGGCGGCGGCGGCATCATCGCGGTCGGGTGCGAGAGTCGGTTCTCCTCGACGATCAGAGTCCGTGCCCGCTTGCGCCGGTCCTGCCAGAACCAGAGCGTGGTGAGCAGGACGCCCAGCCCGGCCAGGATGAACACCCAGCCGACCGCGCGCAGGTCGACCCACCAGACGTTGGCTCTGATGGCGAAGGTCAGGATCGCGCCGATGGCGATCAGAAAGATTCCGCTACCAATGCCCATGTGCGCTGCACTCCCCCGTGCGGTGGCTCTGGGCGTTCTCTGACGTGGCCTCGCGACGGTTACCCGCCACACCGCCCGGCTACCCGGATGGCGTTCCCCAATAGCCGACGGAAGCACACTGCGACGGGCAGCCCACCACTCTTCTCGATCGGCCCGGTTGCATCGCCACGGCTGCGCACGGTAACCGCGCCTCAGAAATCCGCGTCGTTACTCCCGGTAGCTAACGCCACGCGGCGTCACCGTCCGCGAAACGGACACTGCGCCTGAATATGGACCGATTGGCGCGAACAGGCGCTCCCACCGGCACCCCTCCGCAGACGCTTTGCTCTGCATCCATGGACGCAACAGGCACCCAGAGTTGCTGTTGCGTCCATGGATGCAGAGCAAAGGGCGGCGGGGGTGGGGTCGCGGGAGCGGCGCGTCCGTTACAGTGCGTGATCGGCTCGACCCTGGCGTGCCCGGAATGCCGCAGGGCGCCGGCCGCCGACGGAGGCAGCGGAACCCGTTCGTTCGAGGTCCGAGGCAGCGGGACCACCCTCGGGCGAAGGTCGAAAGCTGCGGGGACCGCGCTCGTTCGTGGCCCTCGGCGGGGCCCACGGACGCGACGACCGGATCCGGCTGCGACGAGCGGAATGGTCGGGCAAGTGCAGGTGGGACGGCGTGCACCCGCCCGGGGGCGGGCTCACGCGCCTCCGACGGCACCACTGGCGATGTCCGGCGCGGTCCCGGGTCCGGCGGCGGACGGACGACGACGGCCGGCGAGCTGTTGCCCGCCGGCCGTCGTGCCGATCATCGCCGGGTCGTCCCCGGCTCCGCCGCCGCGCCGTGGCGCGTCACGGCGTACCTCAGAAGGCCTCCTCCGGGAGGTCCATGACGTCCAGGTCGGTGCTCTCGACGATCCGCCGGTCGGCGCCGATGCGGGGCAGCACCTCGCGGGCGAAGAACCGGGCGGCGGCCACCTTGCCGGTGTAGAACGCCTTGTCGGCGGCGGAGACCTCGCCGGCCAGGGCCTTCAGGGCCACGTCGGCCTGCTTCTGAAGCAGCCAACCGACGACCAGGTCGCCGATCGCCAGCAGGAAGCGGCGGCTGCTCAGGCCGACCTTGTAGAGCGCCCGGGTGTCGCCGCCCTGCGCCTCGCCCAGCCAGCCGGTCATCACGCCCAGCATGTTCTGGATCTCGGCGAGCGCCTTGCCCAGCGCCTGCCGCTCCTCCTTGAGCTGACCGTTGCCGGCCTCGGTGGCGATGAACTCCTGGATCTCGCCGGCGACCGCCATCAGGGCCTTGCCGTTGTCCCGGACGATCTTCCGGAAGATGAGGTCGAGGCTCTGGATCGCCGTCGTGCCCTCGTAGAGGGTGTCGATCTTCGCGTCCCGGACGTACTGCTCCAGGGGGTAGTCCTGGAGGAAGCCGGAGCCGCCGAAGGTCTGCAGCGACTCGTGGCCGAGCAGCTCGTACGCCCGCTCCGAACCGACGCCCTTGACCAGCGGGAGCAGCAGGTCGTTGACCCGCTTGGCGAGCTTGGTCGCCTTCTCGTCGCCCGCCGCCTCGGCGATGGCGACCTTGTCCTGCCAGGTGGCGGTGTAGCAGACCAGGGCGCGCAGGCCCTCGGCGTACGCCTTCTGCAGCAGCAGCGAGCGGCGCACGTCCGGGTGGTGGGTGATCGTGACGCGCGGCGCGGTCTTGTCCGCCATCTGGGTCAGGTCGGCGCCCTGCACCCGGCTCTTGGCGTACTCCAGGGCGTTCAGGTAGCCGGTCGAGAGGGTGGCGATGGCCTTGGTGCCGACCATCATCCGGGCGTTCTCGATGATCATGAACATCTGCCGGATGCCCTCGTGCTTCTCGCCCAGCAGCCAGCCCTTGGCCGGTACGCCGTGCTCGCCGAAGGTCACCTCGCAGGTGTTGGAGACCTTCAGGCCCATCTTGTGCTCGACGTTGGTGGCGAAGACGCCGTTGCGCTCGCCCAGCTCACCGGTGTTCTCGTCGAAGTGGTACTTCGGCACCACGAAGAGGGAGAGGCCCTTGGTGCCCGGGCCACCGACACCCTCGACGCCGACCGGACGGGCCAGCACGTAGTGGATGATGTTGTCGGTCAGGTCGTGCTCGGCGGACGTGATGAAGCGCTTCACGCCCTCGATGTGCCAGGAGCCGTCGGGCTGCGGGACGGCGCGGGCCCGGCCGGCGCCCACGTCCGAGCCGGCGTCCGGCTCGGTGAGCACCATCGTGGAGCCCCACTGCTTGTCGGCGAAGAGCTTCGCCCACCGCTTCTGCTGCTCGGTGCCCTCGACGTGCAGCACGTGCGCGAAGGACGGGCCGGAGGAGTACATCCACACGGCGGCGTTGGCGCCGAGGATCAGCTCGGCGAGGGACCACACGAGCGCCCGGGGCGCGTTGCTGCCGTCCAGCTCCGTCGGGAGCTCCAGGCGCCAGAACTCGGAGTTCATAAACGCCCGGTACGACTTCTTGAACGACTCCGGCAGCGGCGCGGTGTGCGTGGCCGGGTCGAAGACCGGCGGGTTGCGGTCGCTGTCCGTGTAGCTGGCGGCCAGATCCTCACGGGCGAGGCGGTCGACCTCAGCGAGGATGTCGCGTGCGGTGTCGACGTCCAGGTCCGTGTACGGCTCCTGGCTGAACGCCTGGTCCGCCCCGAAGACCTCGAAGAGGTTGAACTCGAGGTCCCGAAGGTTGCTCTTGTAGTGGGTCATGCTCGCTGGCCCCGCTTCCGGACAGGTGTTACCGATCAGTAACCCCGACTGTATTACCGATGGGTAGGCAGCGACAAGCCGATCACCGAAGTGACGGCGATTACACACTTCCCGTTCGGGTTGCGGAAGGGGGCGTCGAGCCCGCCCGGCTCAGCTCTCGGCCGCGCCGACTTCCCAGCTCGGCACGGCGACCGTGGCGGCGGCGCGCGAGCCCGTGTACTCCATCAGGACCAGGGCGATGTCGTCGTCGAGCCGGCCGTGCACCCACTCGACCAGAGCGGTCTCCAGCGAGGCGAGCCCGTCGCCGACGGTGCCGTGGCCGAGCAGCCGCCAGGCCCGGTCGGCGGTCGGGAAGAACTCCCCGTCCCGGCGCGCCTCGCCGAGCCCGTCGGTGAAGAGCAGCAGCCGGTCGCCGGGCTCGAGCCGCTCGACCCGGGGGCGTACCACCGGCATGAAGCCCAGCGGCGGGGCGGGGGCCGGCGGTTCGAGCGGGATGACGGCGCCCCGGCGCAGCAGCAGCGGCGGCGGGTGGCCGCAGTTGACGATGGTGAGCGTCCCGCCCCGCTCCTCGACCAGTGCGGCGGTGACGAAGTCCTCGTCGCCCACGCTCCGGGCCACCGCCCGGTCCAGATCGGTCACGACGGCCCGCAGGTCCGCCCGCTCGTACGCCACGTGCCGGTACGAGCCGAGCACGATGCTGGCCAGCCGCACCGCGTCGAGGCCCTTGCCCCGCACGTCGCCGATGATCATCCGTACCCCGTACGGCGTGTCGACCGCCTCGTACAGGTCGCCGCCGATCTCGGCAGTGGCGGTGGACGAGATGTAGCGGGCGGCCACCGAGAGCGAGCCCACCTGTGGCCCGAGCGGGCGCAGCACGGCCTGCTGGGCGACCGAGGCGAGTCGGGACAGCTCGGCGATCCGCTCGGCCTGCCGCTGCCGTACGGCCGCCGTGGCCACCGCGATGGCGGTACCCAGCGCGATGCCCGCGACGGCGACCGTGGTGGGCAGCGCGACGGCCTCCTCCCAGAGGGCGAAGCCGGCCCCCAGGGCCGTGGCGGCCAGGCCCACGCCGAGCACGATCCGCCACGACGCCAGCGCGGCCGTCAGGAACGGCGCGGCCACCATGAGCGCGATGTAGTTCGCCGGACGGCCGTCGGCCAGCTCCACGGCCGAGACGATCGCGAGCAGGACGAAGGCCGCGCCGAGGCCGGCGCGGGATCCGGGGCTCAGCGGGCCGGGGCCCGACTGGAAGGGTCGCGTGCGTACGAGGGACAGCATGCCTGATGGACGTGAGCGGGTGAATGAACCTGGCCCGTCGGGCGAGCATGTTCTGCCCACCCGGATCGTGTCACCGGGCCGATCGCCAACCGGCCGGCGCTCAGCCGAGCACCTCGTACCGGACCTCCACGTGACCGGCGTCGAGCGAGGCGATCTCGGCGAACGCGGCGCGGGACAGGTCCAGGCAGCGCCCCTCGATGAACGGGCCCCGGTCGTTGACGCGCACCGTCACGGACTTGCCGTTCGCCGGGTTGGTCACCCGGACCCTCGTGTCGAACGGCAGGGTCTTGTGGGCGGCGGTCAGCGCGGACGGATCGAAGTTCTCGCCGTTGGCGGTGAGCTGCCCCTCGGAGTAGAACGAGGCGCCGCACGAGCCGCTGTCGACGACCGGGCGGGCGGTGCTGCTCTTCTTCGTCACGGTGGGCTTCGGCGCGGCGGTGCGTGGCTTGCTCCGGGAGGGAGCCTGGGCAGACCGGCTGGCCTTGGGGCTGGCGGTCGCGCTCGGCGACGCGCTGGCGCTCGGCGTAACGGCCGGCGGGGCGGCCGGCGAGGTGGGGGCCGCACTGGTCGGGAGGTCGCTGGGCGCGAGGTCGACCGCGGCCGGCCGGGCGGGCTCCGCGCCCGAGGTCAGCTGGACGGCGCCGACGGTGCCGCCGACGGCGAGGGCGACCCCGACCGCCGCGGTGGCCGCGATGCCGGCCGGCGAGGAGAACATGCGGGTACGGGAGTGCCTGCCAGCCACCGGTGCGGTCCTTTCGTCTTACGAGCAAATCGGGTCGGACCGTAACGAGAGAAGCACATCCGAAGTCAACGTGATCATGGCGGTATGACCGCAATTGCAGTGATACGTGTAGCCGATCATCCGAGTCGACGTGGGCCGGGCGGCCCGGGTGCGGGCGGCCCGGCGTTCCGCAGCCGGATGCGGGGGCGAGGGCCGCGCCGCCCGGGTGGCTCCCGTGGCGCAGGATGAGTCCATGCCCTCCGAGCTGAGCGGACGCCTCGCCGCGCTGGTCAGGTGGATCGATCCCGGCCCCGGCGCCACCCACCTGGTCAGCGACGTCTCCGGCTGGTGGCGGGACCCGGATGTCCTCGCCCGGCTGGGACCGGCCCTCGTGGCGCCGTTCCGGGCCGCCCGGCCGACGGTGGTGGTCTCGCCGGCGGTCACCGGCTACCTGCTCGGCCCGCTCGCCGCGACGGCGCTCGGGGTCGGCTTCGTGCCGGCGCACAAGCCGGGCGACGGCCGGCTGCCCGCCGGGCCGCTCACCTGGGCGCAGAGCCCGCCGGACTTCCGGGGCCGACGGGTCGACCTGGCCGTACGCGACCACGGCCTCGAAAGGGGCGACCGGGTGCTGGTGGTGGACGACTGGGTGGCCACCGGGGCGCAGGTCCGCGCGCTCTACGAGATCTGTGCCGCGCGGGGTGCGGAACCGGTCGGCACTGCCACGGTCGTACTCGACTGCCCCCCGGCGGTCGCCGCCGAACTGCGCGTCCGGGGAATCCTGGGCGGTGCCGACCTGACGGCTTGACCTGCACCTCGGTTCAGGTCGGTGGCCCGGGGCCGCGCGGCACGGCGACGCGCACGTGGTCAAGCTGGTCGACGCGGTCCTGGAGGCGCATGCGGCGAGCGGCGACGAGCGGAGGCTCGCCGCCGCCGGCTATGCCGGTCAGCTGAGCTGAACGAACGTCTCGACGGCCGTGCAGACCCGGCCGAGCGCCTCCGCCGAGCGGGCCAGCGGGCCAGGCACCATCAGCGCGTGGTCGGCCCGCTCGATCTCCACCACGTGCGGGGTGAGCCGGCGGGCGAGCGAGCCGTCCCACGACGGGTCCGCCGTGCCGCCCACCAGCAGGAACGGTGCGGTGGCGCGGTGCAGGCCGTCGACCACGGCGGGCACGTGGAGCAGCGGGGTGAGCCAGACGGCCGGCAGCCCGCGGTCGGCCGCGAGCGGCGTGGCCATCGAGCCGAGCGACTTGCCGACCAGCAGGTGCGTCGGCTCGGCGAGGGTCGGGGCGACCTGCCCGATCACCCATTCGATGGCCGGCCCCGGCCCCTCCCGGTCGGGGGCGAACCGCTCCGGCACCTCCCACGAGACGGCGTCCAGGGCGTAGCCGACGCGGCGCAGCGCCTCGCCGGCGTAGACGAAGAGCGGGAACCGGGTGTCGTAGCCCCGGCCGGGGATGAGCACCGCGCGCCTGTCCGCCATGCCGCCTCCCGATCGTCGCCCTACCCACCGTAGCGCCCAGCGCACCGACGGTGGGGGCGGAAATGCCACGACGGGTGATCGACGGCGACGGTACCGTCGGCAGGATGTGGCCTCGGATCGGTGGACTGCGCACCCTCGCCCTCGGCACCCCCGGCGAGCTGCGGACGCGGCTCAACACCCTGGTGCTCGCCGGGGTGAAGACGGCGACCGCCGGGCTGACCACCGAGTACGACGAGGAGGGCGAGGAGCTGGAGCACGCCGACGAGCGGCTGGCCCTCGTCGACGACGAGGACGCGCTGGTCGGCGTCGTGGAGGTCACCGGCGTCGAGGTGGTCCGCTTCGCGGACGTGCCGTGGGACTTCGCCCGTTCCGAAGGGGAGGGCGACCGCTCCATCGAGGAGTGGCGCGCCGGTCACGCCGCCTACTGGGCGCGCGTGGGCACCCCCGTCACCGACGACAGCGAGGTCGTCTGCATCCGGTTCCGGTTGGTCTCCGGCGGCGACGGCGGGATCACCACCGGAGACCTCGGCACCTGAGCGCGCCGGCTCGACGCGTCCGTCGGCCGGCCGGGCCGACGCCTCCGGCACCACCTGCGCCAGGTAGGCGCCCGGTCAGGCGCGACGCAACTCGGGCAGCAGCCGGGTGGCGACGTCCGCCAGGACGGCCTCGTCGCCGGCGTACCAACTGCTGGACCGGGGCCAGTGGGTGACCACGTCGGTGAAGCCGAGGGTGGCGGCCCGGCCGACCTGGTCGGCGAAGAAGTCGGCGCTGCGCAGCGAGAAGACCGGCGCCGAGTCGAGCGAGAGGTAGCGGTCCAGGGCGCCCGGGTCGCGGCCCGCCGCGGCGAGCGTCGCGTCCATCCGGGCGGCGGCCTCGGCCACCCCGTCCCACCAGCTCTCCAGGTCGTCCACCGTGGGCCCGGTGGTGACCCAGCCCTGGCCGAAGCGCGCCACCAGCCGCATCGACCGGGGCCCGTTGGCGGCCACCACGAACGGCACCCGGGGCGTCTGTACGCAGCCCGGGTCGTTGCGCGCGTCCACGGCGGTGAACCACTCCCCGCGCCAGGTCGTGCCGTTCTCGCGCAGGATGAGGTCGAGCAGCTCGGTGAACTCGGCGAACCGGTCCACCCGCTGGCGCGGCGGCAGCGTCTCCCCGCCCAGCACGGCCGAGTCGAAGCCGATGCCGCCGGCACCGAGGCCGAGCAGCAGCCGCCCGCCGGAGACGTCGTCGAGCGCGGTGACCTGGCGGGCGAACGCCGCCGGGTGACGGAAGTTCGGCGAGGCGACCAGCGTGCCGAGCCGGATCCGGGAGGTCGCCGTCGCGGCGGCCGTCAGCGTGGTCACGGAGTCGAACCAGGGTCCGTCGACCAGGTCCCGCCAGCCCAGGTGGTCGTACGTCCAGGCGTGGTCGAAGCCCCACTCGTCCGCCTGCGACCAGCGGCGACGCGAGTCGGACCAACGCTGGTCGGGAAGGATCACGATGCCAATCCGCATGATCGCCAGCCTAGGCCTCGCGGCGGGGGCGGGGCGGGACAGGCCGTCGCCGTCCGCACGGACCTTGACCATATATCGATGATCTGAATATGGTGTCGCCCGTGACCGCGATGCGAGAGCCGACCTTCCTGATCCTCACCGCACTCGCCGGTGGCCCTCGGCACGGCTACGGCATCATCCGCGAGGTCACCGCCCTGTCCGCGCAGCGCGTCACCCTGCTGCCGGGCACCCTCTACGCCGCCCTCGACCGGTTGCACGCGCAAGGGCTCGTCGCGCCCGACCGCGAGGAGATTGTCGACGGCCGGCTCCGCCGCTACTACCGCCTCACCCCGGACGGGATCGGCGCCCTGGACGTCGAGACCGCCCGGCTGCGCCAGCTCGCCACCGCCGCCGAGACCCGGCTGCGCGCGCTCCGCCCCGGCACCGCCTGACCCGCCCCGCTCACCCGCCCCCGCACCACCGACTCCGGGCAGCACGACCGCACCCGCCGCACCCGCACCACCGCTTCCGGGCAGCACGACCGCACTGCCGCACCCGCTCTGGCACCACCGTCTGCCGCACCGCTCCCGGTGCGTACCGATCGGAAGGACAGTCATGCCGACGACCGGCGACCCGCTCGCCCGCCGCTACCGGCGGCTGCTGTTCTGCCACCCCCGCGCCTACCGGCGGGCCCGGGCCGACGAGATGGTCGGGGTCCTGCTGGACGCGGCGCCGCCGGGCCGCACCCGGCCGACGTCACGCGAGGCCGCCAACCTGATCCGGCACGGCCTGCGCTGCCGGCTGGGCCGACCGGCCAGCCGCACGGTCGGCGTCTGGGCCACCCTCACCGCCGTCGTCTGCGGCCTGTTCACCGCCGCGCTCGCCACCCGGGCCGCCTGGGAGACCTCTCCGCCGCAGCCCGACCGGGCCGAGACCGCCGCCGTATTCGCCGCCGTGCTGCCCGGTCACGACCTCGGCGACGTCGACCTGGCGCCGGCGTTCTTCACCTTCTACAGCCAGCCGCTCACCGTCCGGGCGCTCGACAACCTGCTGCTCGGCGACGGCGGCGAATACCAGCAGAGCGCCGTCGTGGCCGGCGCGGCCGGCACACCCCCGATGCCCGCCGACGAGACGCTCGCGCTGGCGCAGCGGCGCCTGCGCGAGACCGGCTGGCAGGTGTACGAGCCGATGGTCCGCAGCAACCCGGGCTGTGTCGACAAGACGTGCGTCCCGGTCGTCACGATCACCGACACCACCCTGCTCGCCCGGCGCGGCGACACGGTCCTCCAACTCCGTGTCGCCGCCCCGCCCTTGCCCGACGGCAGCAACCTGTCGCTGGCCCTGAGCCGGACGGCCCCGCCGGCCGTGCTGCCGGCCGGCGTCGCCGGCGGCCTGCTGGGAGCGGCCCTCGGCTGGCTGGTCTTCGGGTGGGCCAGCCGGCGCACCGAGGCGGGGCACCCCGCCCGGGGAGCGGTCACCGTCCTGCTCGCGATCACCCTGTTCCTCTGGTGGACGCCCGTGCTGCTGGCCGCCCCGAGCCTGCTCCGGCACCACCGCGCCGAGCCGCACCCGACGTGGCACCCGCTGTGGGAGTGGCTGGGCCAGCCGGCGGCCTCACTGCTGTTCGTGGTGGGCGCGGCGAGCGCGCTGCTGGGGCTGGCGCTGGCCGCCGTACCCCGGCGCAGCCCACTGCCGACGACCGCCGTCGGCTGACCGCCGGGGCATCATCCGGCGGGGCGGCCGTCGTCAGTCCCACCAGAACGACCAGGAGTGCATGCCGAGGAGTTCATCGGCATAGGCGGTCAGCGAGCCGGCGCCCTGCCAGACGTTGTCCGGGCAGAAGGCGAAGTGCTCGGCCGCGACCGCCAGGGCGTGCCCGGTGGACGTCGGTGGCGCGGCGACACTGAGGTTCAGGGTGGCGAAGCCGACGCCGACCACCCGTACGCCGAACCGGTCCTCCCAGCTGCGCAGCACCGCCGAGATCTCCCCGGCGTCGCCGGTGTGGTTCGTCGGGCCGGACCAACCCACCACGGCCAGGGTGTCCGCGCTGCGGGTGGCCGGCACGAGCCCGAGACGCGTCCGCCCGTCCACCAGGAACTCCGCGCACTCGTCGGCGAGCACGTCGGGCGCCTCCGTCAGGTCGCCGGGCCTGACGAGACCGGGCCAGTTCCGGCCGAACGGGGCCCTGGCGGCCGACGTCTCGTCCTCGTCGACCGTCGTGCAGCCGGCCCACCATCGGGCCAGCAGTTCCGTCACGTCGTGGCGCTCCGGCGACGACATGTCGGCCGGCCGGACCTCGCCGTCGGCCCACGGGCGGCTCTCGTCGCTCGACAATCCGCTCAGCAGCAGCGGCCACAGCCCGGACTCCGGATGCAGCGCCCGCATCCGCGCCCACAGTCCCGGATCGGCGGGGGCATCGCTCAGCCAGTACGGCGGCGGTCCGCCGTCCTCCGGCTCGACCATGCGGCCGGGCGGCAGTGCCGCTGGCGGTAGCGAACTCAGCAACTGGGAGAGGTCCGGAAGCACGGCGAGAGCGTAGGGGGCCCGTACGACCAATCCCGGCCCTCCCGCGACAACCCGGGCCTACGGGGCCACGAACGGCTCGTCGTGCCGCGAAGCGGTCAGGCCGGTGTCAGGATCAGCCATCCGAAGCCGACGACGTCGCGGTAGCCGGTGAGGTATTCGACGCGCCGCTCGTCGGCGAACGCGCGCGCCTCCGACGTACCGAGGCGTTCGATGCCCGCACGCCAGTCGGACTCGAAGTCGTCCCACTCGGCGAGGGTGGACACGGCGACGTGCAGCGGTCGGAACCCCGCGTCCACGGCGAGCTGGGCCAGGCCGGCCAGGTCGGGCATGTCGCCGAAGGTCTCGCGGACCTGTTCGCCGGGGCTGGCCTGGTAGAAGCCGTCCGCGAACAGCAGTTTGCCGCCGGGCAGGGTGAGCCGGTGCAGCGCGGCGAGGGCTCCCGCGGCGTCGCCCCAGATGTGGCCGGCCCCGACGTTGACGACGAGGTGGGCGGGCCGGTCCCAGGTGGCCGCGTCAGCGCTGTGGAACGTGACCCGGTCGGAGGCGCCCCGCTCCGTCGCCCGCAGCCGGGCCCGCTCGGCGTCGCGCTCCACGCCGTCGCCGGCGATGCCGTGGGCCGCGCACAGCCGCAGGAGCAGCTCGCCGTTGCCGCAGCCAAGGTCCAGGGCTCGCCAACCCGCCCCGGTGGGGGTCAGTCGCCGGATCAGGTCCGCCACCCGCTCCTCGCCGAGCGGCGAGTTGAAGGTCAGGTTGGCCGCGGCGGCGGCCAGGTACGTACTGCGATCCGGGCTGTTCACCGGCACACGGTACGACAGCGGGCCCGTGCCCGAGGGGCGTCGAAATCGACGGTCGGCGCTCCCGTCCTGGTCAGGGCCTTGGCATAAAACGGGAGACGGAAATCGGACCCGCGTTGCTGGCCGTGATGGTGAACGAGGTGGTGTCGTCCGCCGGGCTCACGTCGGTCAGGCTGGCGATGAAATCCGGGCGGAACGTGTACGAGCCCGTGCCCAGTTCGCCCGCCGGGGGTGCCGGCCGGCGCGGTGAGGATGACGTCGGCACGCCACGGACACGGCTGGCTCAACGCATACGATCATGCCCGTGGAGGGTCTGGGAGCCCTCGGCGCGGTGCTCTGCGGCGCGCTGAGTTGCCTGTTCGTCTGTCTGATGCTCTGTGCCGTCGCCGCGGCTTGGGCAACTTGGCCCAGAGGCCGGGGATGACCGGGGCTGATGCCGCGCGACATGACAGAGCACTGATTGCGGCCTGTGAGTGCGCTTCGGCAATGCCACACTGCACGATACGGCGACTGTGTCTATGCGCCGCACTCTGGTGTTACGTCGGGTGTCCAGCGGAGAGGCGGTATGGATCTTGCGCTGCCGGACGGCCGGGTCCTGGGCTGGGCCGAGTACGGCGATCCGGCCGGGCCGCCGGTGGTGTTCCTGCACGGCACGCCGGGCTCTCGGATCAGCCGCCCGGACGACACGGCGTTGGCGGGCGTCCGCCTGATCACCGTGGACCGGCCCGGGTACGGTCGGTCCACACCTGTCCGACAGCCAACGCTCCTCGGCGTCGCTGACGACGTCGGTACGCTGATGAGTTCTCTGCGGATCGAGCGCTTCGGCCTGATCGGGTTCTCTGGTGGGGCACCGTACGCCGTGGCCTGTGGGGCCCGGTTCCCGCATCGACTGACCGGGGTGGTCACAGCAGGCTTCACCGGCCCTTACCGGGAACTGCGCACGGTGCGTGGCTGGCAGCGGTTTCAGGCGTGGGCCTTGCGGACCGTTCCGGGGTTAGGGCGCCGCTACGTGACCCGCGCCGCCGCGTGGTACGCCGAGGATCCGCTCAAACAGCACCGGCAACTGCTTGCCGCGAACCAGGACCCCTGGTTGCAGCCCTACGAGGAGTCCAACCGCGAAGGTGCCCGCCAAGGCGCGGCCGGGCTGGCCGCCGACTGGCTCGCCACCGACATCCGCCCATGGGGGTTCGGCCTGCGCGACGTCCGCTGCCGCGTCCTCATCTGGGCCGGTCGACACGACCCCGGCCGAGCCGTTCCCGACGCACCGCTGATCGCCGCACGGATACCCAACGCCAAGATTCGCATCAGCGAGGACGCAGCCCACACGCCCTCTCCGGCCCGCTGGCAAGCGATGCTGACGTGGGCAACGAGCGGTTGAGAACCGGCGCTCCCAGATGACCCCGGAACCGGAGCGGATTGAAGCACATCCGCTATTCGACATGGCAGGACGTTGGTCGGCGGCCAACCTGCCGCCCCTCGATGGCCGGCCCCTGTCGCACCGGTGCTGTTCAGGGCCCAGGTACTCAAGCTCGCCGAACTGAGCATGATCACGGGTCCGGAGAACGTCGAAGGCCCTGGCTGGGACCGCAGTCCTGACCAGGGCCTTTCGCGTGGAGCGGGTGACGGGAATCGAACCCGCACTGTCAGCTTGGGAAGCTGATGTTCTGCCATTGAACTACACCCGCAGGCGGCACCACTGTACCTGAGTCGTCACGCCGGTGCACCCAGGTACCCCTCCGACACCACCCGCGCCGCGATCTTGGCAGCAAACGGCCCCCAAAGGGGCCTGAACTTACCAAGATCGCGCAGCACCACCGCCCGCCGCACCACCGCCCGCCGCGCCGGCGCCCGCCGCGCCGCCGCCCGCCGCGCCGCGCGCGCCACCCACGCCGCGCCGCCGCCAGCCACGAGCCGCCCGGCAGCGCAGCCCGACGAGCCCGATCCGCGCGCCCTGGTCCGAACCGGGACCGTGAGTCCCGCCCCCATCGCCGTACGTCGATCATGGAACGCGTACCGCCAGGAAAAAGTTCCACGGCGGCAACATATGGGCGTTCTCAAATACCTCGATCGGTTGTAACGTCTGCCCAACGTTCCAGCCACGGCGTGACATACCCCCTGTCGCGCCGCCAGAAAGAGGTGGGCCCATGGGACTCCGTCCCAACCTGCTGACCCGGCGTACGGCCGGTGTCGCGTCGACGACCCTCGCGCTGCTGCTCAGCACCGCCGCCGTGGGTGTCGTGCCGGCCGCTTCGGCCTTCTCCGCCGCCCCGAGCGAGGTCTGCGTCGAGCCGGCCGACGTCCACTCGGACGCCCGCGTCAAGCCCGGCGGCGGCGCCAAGCACGAGCCGAACGAGCTGACCCTCGCGGAGACCCGCGAGCGCGAGGCCGACCTGGCCGCCGCGCTGCGCGAGCGGGCGCGGTTCCGCGCCGGCGCCGGTGCCTCCACGATGGCCGCCACCGTCACCATCCCCGTGGTGGTGCACGTGATCCAGGAGAACAGCACCCGGGCCGGCGGCAACATCCCCGACTCGATGGTCAACTCGCAGATCAGCGTGCTGAACCAGTCGTTCAGCGGGGCGACCGGCGGCGCGTCCACCGCGTTCAACTTCCAGCTCCAGAAGATCAACCGGGTGACGAACCCGTCCTGGTACCCGATCGTGCAGGGTTCCTCGGCGGAGCGGTCGATGAAGACCTCGCTGCGTACGGGCGGCAAGAACACCCTCAACATCTACCTGGGCGAGCTGAGCGACAGCCTGCTCGGCTGGGCGACCTTCCCGACCCGGAAGCTCAGCAGCATGGACGGCGTCGTCGTGCTGAGCGAGTCGCTGCCGGGCGGCACCGCCACCAACTACAACCAGGGCGACACGGGCACCCACGAGGTCGGCCACTGGCTGAACCTCTACCACACCTTCCAGGGCGGCTGCTCCGGCTCGGGCGACAGCGTCAGCGACACCGCGGCCGAGGCGTCGCCGGCCTCGGGCTGCCCGACCGGTCGGGACACCTGCACCGCGCCCGGCGTCGACCCCATCACCAACTTCATGGACTACAGCTACGACTCCTGCATGTACCAGTTCACCGCCGGGCAGGCCAGCCGCATGCTGACCGCCTGGAACGCGTACCGCGCGGCGTAGTTTCCGCCGTACGACCCGCACCGGTGCCGGCCTCTCTCGACGGGGCCGGCACCGGCGTCTGTGCGGCCGGGCACACGGGGGCGGGGCGGGGGTCACGGTGCGGCGCCCCGGAGGGGGGACGCCCCAGGGCGCCGCACCGCGTCTCAGGCGGCGGGGCGGGCGGCGTGGTCGCCGGCGCACCCCGACCGGGTCTCGGGCATGAGCGCGGTGCCGCCGGCGGCCGCGCGGGGGTCGAGCCACACCTGGACGGCGGGCCGGCCGTGCCCCTCGCCGGCGCCGCCCGCGACGCCGGACTCACGGCGGGCCAGCATCGCCACGTCGACGGTGAACTCGAAGACCCGCCAGTCGACCTGCGGCGCGGCCCGGTGACTGCGGGCCAGCCGGGCGACCCGGGCCGGGTCGGTCACCGGTTGGGCGTGGCCGGCGACGTAGGCCTCGTCGTCGCTCTCCTCCGGCGGGAAGGAGTGCAGCGCGTAGCGGCCGTCGCGCTCCAGGTCGCGCCGCTTGGGCGAGTCGACGACGAAGCAGAAGAGCCCCTCGTCGGTGATCACCGGGGAGACCGGGTGCACCCGGGGACCGCCGTCGGCGCGGACGGTGGCCAGGTAGCCGAAGCCCGGCCCGTACTGCTGCATGAGAAGGCGGATCCCGTCGGCGAGGCGGGGCTCGTCGGCGGCGAATTCGGACCAGGAAGCCATGTGGGCATCCTATCGAACAAACGTTCGAACACGCACTCCGACACGCAGGTCACGCGCACCGCTCGCTAAGGTGTGCGGATGCTGCTCTCCGACCGCGACCTGGCCTCCGAGATCGAGGCGGGCACGCTCGCGCTGGAGCCGTTCGAGCCCGCGCTGGTGCAACCGTCCAGCATCGACGTACGCCTGGACAAGCTCTTCCGGGTCTTCAACAACCACCTCTACACCCACATCGACCCCGCGCAGCAGCAGGACGACCTCACGTCGATGGTCGAGGTGCCGGAGGGCGAGCCGTACGTGCTGCATCCGGGCGAGTTCGTGCTCGCCTCGACGCTGGAGGTGATCACGCTCGGCGACCAGCTCGCCGGCCGCCTCGAAGGAAAGAGCTCACTGGGCCGGCTCGGCCTGCTCACCCACTCCACGGCGGGCTTCATCGACCCGGGCTTCTCCGGTCACGTGACCCTCGAACTGTCCAACGTGGCCAACCTGCCGATCACCCTCTGGCCGGGCATGAAGATCGGGCAGCTCTGCATCTTCCGGCTCTCGTCGCCGGCCCAGCACCCGTACGGCTCGGCCGTCTACGGCTCGCGCTACCAGGGGCAGCGCGGGCCGACCCCGAGCCGCTCCTGGCAGCACTGGCGCACCTGGCCGACCCGCTGACCCGACCTGCGGGCCCGCGGAGGGCCCCCGCCGGGCAGGGACCCTCCGCGCGCCTCAGCCAGGTCGGCCGTAGCTGTGGATCGGGCCGTCGTCGACCCTCTTCATCTTGATCGGCACCCCGGCGCGGGAGGCGTGCACCACCCAGCCCCCGCCGACGTACATGCCGACGTGGTGCAGGTCGCTGTAGTAGAAGACGAGGTCACCCGGGCGCAGCTCGCCCCGACTGACGGACGCGGTGGCCCGGCGCTGCTGCGCGGCGTTGTGCGGCAGCGAGACCCCGGCCTTCGCCCAGGCGGCGAGCATCAGGCCGGAGCAGTCGTACGAGTTCGGCCCCTCGGCGCCCCAGACGTAGGGCTTGCCGATCTGCGCGCAGGCGAACTTCACGGCGGTGCCGGCCGCGCCGCCGGGATAGCTGGCGGGGCAGGGTGCGGGGCGCAGCGGCCCGCCGCCGCCGTTGCCGTAGATCCGCAGCCGCAGCTTCTGCAACCGGTCGATCTCGGCGTTGATCTGCTTCTTCTTCGCCGCGAGCTGGGCCTCGGTGCGGCTGAGCTGGACGACCATCTCGTCCAGCGGCGCCTTCTTGGCGGCCAGCCGGTCGCGCAGCTCGGCGACCTGCCGCACGTCCTGCTGCTGGTGCTGGGCGAACCGGTCGAGCAGTTCGAGCTGCCCGACCATCTCGCTCGGTGAGCGGCTGCCCAGCAGGGCGTTGAGGGCGGAGACGTTCTCGCCCTTGTAGGCGCGGGCGGCCAGCGCGGCCACCTTCTCCATCGCCTGGTCGACCTGCTTCTCCAGCGGCCCGATCTGCGCGGCGAGCGCGTCGGCCTGCTTCCGCCTGGCGGCCAGGTCCTGTCGGGTGGCGTTGTGCCGTTCGATGACCGGTTCGAGCTTGTTCCAGTCCTCGTCGATCTGCCGCTCGATCTCGGCGACCGTCGGTTCGGCATGGGCCGCCGTGGCGCCGCCGGTCAGGACGACGGCGAACGCGGCCAGGGCGGCGAGGGCGGTGGTGCAGCGGTACCAGCGTGGGCGCGGCGCAGCCGTCACCGGGTCGGCGAGGGCCGACCGGGTCGACGGTGGCCGCGGGGCATGGTGTGCCACCGGGCTTCGTACTCCTTCTTCCGGACCGCCTACCGGGTTAGCTGACGGGTTCGGGCGGGAAGGGGCGCCCTACCGCAAAACTGCGGATTCACCCCGGGGAACCTGGGTCCCCGGCTCGCTCGGGAGCGACTCGGCGGTGTCGGACCGTCACCGCCCTGGTTGGACGGATTGTCACCGGCCGACGAATGACCAGAGTAGAGACGACCGTTATCGATCCGCAACCCTGCGGGCAGTGACACTCCGTACCCACCCGGGCCGGGCGGATCCGCAACCCGGGCGACGAAGATTTCCTTCCTTTTGAAGTGTCTGACGGAAAGGTATTGACCAGAGGCGGCGGGCGGGGCGAAGGTGGCCCCAACTTCGCCCGTCCGAACTGGGGGTCTGATGCACCTGTCAGCGACATCGAGGAGCAGACGCGTCCTGCTGGCCGCCGCCGTGGCCGCCGCCATGGCGGCGACGCCGCTCACCGCCGCCGGATCCGCCGCCGCAGCAGCGCCGGTGGACGACCGGCAGCAGCAGTACGCCGCCGCGGCGGCCGAGTACGGCGTGCCGGAGAGCGTCCTGCTCGGGGTCTCCTACCTGCAGTCCCGCTGGGACACCAACGCCGGCACGCCGAGCACCAGCGGCGGCTACGGACCGATGCACCTCACCGACGCCGAGCACGTCGCCGCCATGTCCGGCGGCACGCACCACGACGAGGGCACCGAGGACCCGCGCGGCGACGACTCCCGCCCGTCCCTGGCCGAGGCCCACGAGCCGCCGGCCGCTCCGCCGCCCGCCGAGGCCGCACTCCGGACCGTCGACGCCGCCGCCGACCTGACCGGCGCCAGCGAGGAGGCGCTGCGGACGGACGTCACGGCGAACATCCGGGGCGGCGCGGCGCTGCTGGCCGCGTACCAGAAGGAGATCGGCGCCCCGGTCGGCGCCGACACCGACCCGGCGGCCTGGTACGGCGCGGTGGCCCGGTACTCCGGCGCGGACAGCGCCGACGCCGCGGCGGCCTTCGCCAACGAGGTGTACGCCACCATCGCCACGGGCGACAGCCGGGTGACCGACGACGGGCAGCGGGTCACGCTGGCCGGCCGCGCGATCCAGCCGGACCGCTCCTGGCTGGACCGCCTGAACCTGCGCAAGCTCGCCCGGCCCGACGGGCTGGAGTGCCCGAGCGACATCTCCTGCGAGTGGATCCCGGCGCCGTACCAGAACTACGGCCCCACGATCGAGGACTACGGCAACCACGACCTGGCCGACCGACCCGCGCAGCAGAAGATCGAGTACATCGTCATCCACGACACCGAGGGCTACTTCGGTCCCAGCGTCAACCTGGTCAAGGACCCGAAGCGGGTGGGCTGGCACTACACCCTGCGCTCGGTGGACGGGCACATCGCCCAGCACATCAAGACCAAGAACGTCGGCTGGCACGCCGGCAACTGGTACGTGAACTCCAAGTCCATCGGCCTGGAGCACGAGGGCTTTGCCGGGCACGGCACCTGGTACACCGAGGCGATGTACCGCACCTCGGCCAAGCTGGTCCGCCACCTGGCTCGGGCGTACAACATCCCGCTGGACCGCAACCACATCATCGGGCACGACAACGTCCCCGGCACCATCGCCGCGAACGTGCGCGGCATGCACTGGGACCCGGGACCGTACTGGAACTGGTCGCACTACTTCGACCTGCTCAAGGCGCCGTTCTTCTCGACCGGCACGCACCGCACCGGGCTGGTCACCATCGACCCGGACTTCGCCACCAACCAGCCGCCCTTCACCGGCTGCAACCGGCAGCCCCCGGGCGTGCCGAACCCGCCCCCGGCGACCGCCCCCTGCCCGCTGCGCGGCTCCTCGGCGCTGTTCCTGCACAACGCGCCGAGCCACGACGCGCCGCTGCTCAACGACATCGCGCTGCGACCCGACGGCACCCCGAACACCACGTACGTCTCCGACCACGGCGCCCGCGTCTCGGCCGGACAGACGTACGCGCTGGCCGAGGTGCAGGGCGACTGGACCGCGATCTGGTACCTCGGCCAGAAGGGGTGGTTCCACAACCCCGCCGCCAAGCCGACGGCGAAGTGGTCCGTCGGGCTCGTGGTGACCCCGAAGGCCGGTAAGGCCACCATCCCGGTGTACGGCCGGGCCTACCCGGAGCAGGCCGCGTACCCGGAGGGGGTGCCGTACCAGACGATCTCGCCGCTGCAGTACACCCTCTCGGCCGGCCAGCGGTACGCCGTCGGCAACCTGCTCCCCGGCGAGTACTACCGGGCCACCACGTTCGACGGCTCCGCCCCCCACGACCGGACGGTCGTCCGGGGCGACAACAGGTACGTGCAGGTCCAGTTCGGTCACCGGATCATGTACGTCAACCTGGACGACGTGAACGTGGTGCCGTCCCCGCTGGGCGCGCCCCGCTGATCCATCCGCACGACGAGGGCCCCCGGTCGATCCGACCGGGGGCCCTCGTTGCGCGGCGCGGATCAGCCGGGCCTGCGGAACCCGGCCACCGGCATGGTGTTGATGCTGGAGACGTTGACCGGCTTGCCGGCCCGGGGCGCGTGCACCATCTTGTCGTTGCCGAGGTAGAGGCCGACGTGGTGCAGGTCGCTGAAGAAGAAGACCAGGTCACCGGGGCGCGCCTCGGAGCGCGGGATGGCCTTGCCCTCGTTCCACTGCGCACCCGTGAAGTGCGTCAGGTGGATCCCCGCCGCCTTGTAGGCGTACTGGGTCAGGCCGGAGCAGTCGAACGAGTTCGGGCCGGTGGCACCCCAGACGTACGGGTCGCCGACCTGCGCGCAGGCGGTGCGGATCGCGGTCCGGGCCGCGTCGCTGACCACGCCGTTGATGGTCGGGCACTTCTCCGTCTTGACGGTGGTGACCGGCAGCGACGCCTCGAGCTTCTTGATGTCGGAGTCGATCTGCTTCTTCTTGGCCGCCAGGTCGTTCTGCTGCTTCGTCTGCGAGACGATGAGCGTGTCGAGCTTCTGCTTCTCGGCGTCGAATTTCTCGCGGACCTTGGTCACGCCCTCGAGCTGCTTGCGCTCCTGCGCGGCCAGCCGGTCCAGCAGGGTCAGCTGCTCGGTCAGCGTGTCGGGCTTGGCGCTGACCAGCAGCGCGCCGATCTCGTGGGACGGGCCGGAGATGTAGTAGCGGGAGGCCAGGTCACCGACCCGGTCCATCGCCAGCTCGCTCTCCAGCGCCAACGGCTGGATCTTCTTCTGCAGGTCCTCCGACTTCTTGCGGTTGACCTTCAGCTGCGCCCGCACCTTGTTGTACTGCTCGATGGTGGGCTCGAGCTGCTCCCACTTCTTGTCGATCGCGGCCTCGATCTCGTCGACCGAGGGCTCGGCGTGGGCGGGCGCGGCCAGCATGCCGGCGCCGACCGCCGCCGCGGCGACCAGGGTGAGCAGACGGTGGGCGACCCTACGCAGGCCACCCGGACGAGCAGACCGTCCCGGTGCGTGACGATGAGGGGGCATGGTTGCCACCGGCACCGACTCCTTTTGCAACCCGGCCGCTTGGCGCCTCGCGCGAGGGAAGAGGGGCGAGACAGACGACCCACAGCGGCCGGTGCCCAACATTAGGGAAGGCCGGCAGCGGAATCAAGGCGACCGAGCGCCACTTCACGCCTGCGCAACCGCTTGCGTACCAAGGGTGTCGGCCCGCCTGCCAACGATCGCGGTCAGTACGTCGTCGAGCGTGACCACCCCGAGCGGGCGGCGGCCGTCGCTGACCAGCACCATGTGCCGCCGCTCCCGGCGCATCGACAGCAGCAGGTCGGCGAGCGTACGGTCCGGCGGCACCACCGCCAACGGCCGGTACACGTCCGCCGGCACGGGGGCCCGCCGGCTCGCGCCCGCGTACCCGAGCACGTCCTTGACGTGCACGAAGCCGAGCACCCGGCGGGTGGAGCGCTGCACCACGGGGAAGCGGGACCTGCCCGTCCGGGTGGCCAGCACCTCCAGCGAGGCGGGCGAGACGTCCTCGGCCACGGTGGTCACCGTGGACCACGGTTGCAGGGCGTCGGCGGCGGTCCGGCTGTGCAACGCGAGCGCACCCGTGATCCGCGCGTGCTCCTCCGCGTCGAGCAGCCCCTCCGTACGCGCCTGCGCCACCAGCCCGGCCAGCTCCTCGGCGGTGAAGACCGTCTTCACGGCCTCGGTCGCCTCCACCCGCCACAGTCCCAGCACCCGGCGGGACGCCCACTTCATCGCCACCAGCAGCGGCTTGGTGGCCAGGCAGAACGCCAGCATCGCCGGCCCCAGCCAGAGCGCCGACGGCTCCGGCCCGGCCAGGGTGATGTTCTTCGGCACCATCTCGCCGACCACGGTGTGCAGGAAGACCACCACCCCGAGGGCGAGTACGAAGGCCACCGGGTGGACCACCCCCTCCGGCAGCCGCGCCGCGCGGAACGCCGGCTCCAGCAGGTGCGCGAGGGCGGGCTCGGCGATCGCGCCCAGCCCCAACGAGCAGACGGTGATGCCGAGCTGCGCCCCGGCGATCATCAGCGGGATCTGGTTCATCGCCGACAACGCCCAGCGGGCCCGCTTCGAGCCGGCCGCCAACGGCTCGACCACCGTGCGCCGGGACGCGATCAGCGCGAACTCGCTGCCCACGAAGAACGCGTTGCCGAGCAGCAGCGCGACGGTGACCAACAGCTCAGGCATCGCCGTCCGGCTCCTCGGGACGGAGCACCCGGACCTGCTCGATCCGGTGCCGCTCGACCTCCACGACGGTGAACTCGAAGCCCGACTCGTCGACCGTCTCGCCCGCGAGCGGGATGTGCCCCAGCCGGGCCATCAGGAACCCGGCGAGCGTCTCGTACGGCCCCTCGGGCAGCCGGAAGCCGGTCTGCTCCGCCAGCTCGTCGGAGCGCAGCACCCCGTCGACGAGGACCGTCCGCTCCCCGCCCGGCACCCTCAGCCCGGCCGCGTCCACGTGGTCCACCGCGTCCGGGTCGAACTCGTCGGCGATCTCCCCGACCAACTCCTCCACGAGGTCCTCCGTGGTGACCACGCCATCGGTGCCGCCGTACTCGTCGACGACGATGGCGAGGTCGGCACCCGCGCTGCCGAGCGCGGCCAGCACGCCGTCGAGGTCGAGGCTCTCCGGCACGTACACCGGTTCGCGGGCCACCGACCCGACCGTGGTCGAGCCGCGCAGGGCCAGTGGCACGCCCAGCGCGTCCGGCACCCCGGCGACGCCGGTCACCAGGTCGAGGGTCTCCTCGTACACCGGGAACCGGGTCCGCCCGGTCCGGCGGGACAGCGCCAGCAGCTCCGCCACGGTGGCGGTGGCCCGCAGCGCGACGACGTCGACCCGCGGGGTCATCGCCTCGGCGGCCCGCTTGTCGCCGAAGCGGATGGTCCGGCGCAGCAGCATGGCGGTGTCCGGCGGCAGTGCCCCGGCCCGCGCCGAGATGGCCGCCAGCAGCCCCAGTTCCTCCGGCGAGCGGGCGCTGGCCAGCTCCTCCTGCGGCTCCACGCCCAGCAGCCGGACCAGGCGGTTCGCCGAGTCGTTCAGCGCCCGGATCAGCCAGCCGAAGGCGCGGGAGAAGGCGCGCATCGGGCCGGCGGTGGCGAGGGCGGTGGGCATCGGCCGGGCCAGCGCGAGGTTCTTCGGCACCAGTTCGCCGAAGAGCATGGAGAGCAGGGTGGCCAGGGCCAGGGCGAGGAACGGGGTGAACCGGCCGGTGGCGTCCCCGGCGACCGGCCGCAGCAGCGGGGTGAAGAGGCGGGCCAGGGCGGGCTCGGCCAGGTAGCCCGTGAGCAGCGCGGTGAGCGTGATGCCGAGCTGCGCCCCGGAGAGCTGGAAGGAGAGTTCCCGCAGCGCCCGGCGTACGGTCGCGGCCCGGCCGTCGCCCGCCGTCGCCCGCCGCTCGATCTCGGGTCGGTCCACCGTGACCAGGGCGAACTCGGCCGCGACGAAGAACGCGTTGCCGCCGGTCAGCAGCACGAAGCCGACCAGGGGCAGCAGCGTGGTCAGCAGCAGGCCATCGATGGTCGTCTCACCTCGGCGAGATTCTCGCACGGTCGGCGACCCCGGTCACGGGCGGAAGATCTGCCGGGCTCGCCGGTCCCGGCTACCGTCGGGGCATGGCCCCGCTCACGCTCGCCCACGAACTCGCCCTGCTCGGCTACGACGACGCGGGCGTCAACCGGCTCGGCCGGCCCACGCTCGACTACGGCCTGGCCGGGGCCCTGCTGCTGGAGCTGACGCTCGCCGGTCGGGTCGAGATCGCGGACGACCGGCTGGTGGTGGCCGACCAGACCCCCGTGGGGCAGCGGCAGCTCGACGACGCGCTGACCCGGATCGCCACCGATCCGAAGCGGCGCAAGCCGAGCGACTGGATCAGCCGGCTCGCCAAGGACCTGCCCGAGCAGGTGCTGGACGGGCTGGTCACCGCCGGCGTGCTCCGCCGCGACTCGGACAAGGTGCTGTGGGTCTTCCCGCGTACCCGCTACCCGTCCACCACCGGCGCGGAGCCGGCGGTGGAGACGCAGACCCGGCAGCGGATGGTCGCCGCCGTGGCCGCAAACGGGCCGGTGGACGGGCGGACGGCCGCGCTCATCGGCCTCGCCCGGGCCGTCGGCCTGGACCGCAAGCTCTTCGCGGAGCTGCCGAAGGAGCAGGTCAAGCGGCGACTGACCGAGATCGCCGCCGGCGACTGGGCGTCCGCCGCCACGCGCAAGGCCATCGAGGAGACCCAGGCCGCCGTGCTGATCGCCACCACCACGGCGGCCACGGCCGTCATCGTGACCACCACGACCTCCTGAACGACGACGGCGGCGACACCGGGAGGTGCCGCCGCCGTCGGGCGTCGCAGGGGTACGCGTCAGCCGGCGACCGGCAACCGCTCGGTGTCGGTGCCGCCCGGCGCCTGCTCGGGCTTGACCGACCGGAGCAGCACGCTGGCCACGTCGACGACCTCGACCTGCTCCCCGGCGCCCTTGCCGTTCACCCCGTCGTTGAGCATCGTCGAGCAGAACGGGCAGCCGACGGCGACCGTCTTCGCCCCGGTGGACATGGCCTCCTCGACCCGGTCCACGTTGATCCGCTTGCCGATCTTCTCCTCCATCCACATCCGGGCGCCGCCGGCGCCGCAGCAGAAGGAGCGCTCGCTGTTGCGGGGCATCTCGGTGAGCTCGCCGGAGATCGCCGTGCCCAGCACCTCGCGCGGCGGGGCGAAGACCCGGTTGTGCCGGCCCAGGTAGCAGGGGTCGTGGTAGGTGACGCCGCCGTCGACCGGCTGCACCGGGGTGAGCTTGCCGGTGGCGACCAGGTGCGCCAGGAGCTGGGTGTGGTGGACCACCTCGAACTCGCCGCCGAGCTGGCCGTACTCGTTGCCGAGGGTGTTGAAGCAGTGCGGGCAGGTGGCGACGATCTTCCGCTTGCTCTTCTCCCGGCCCTCGAACGCCTCGTTGAGGGTCTCGACGTTCTGCTGGGCGAGCATCTGGAAGACGAACTCGTTGCCGATGCGGCGGGCCGGGTCGCCGGAGCAGGTCTCGCCCTCGCCGAGGATCGCGAACTTCACGCCCGCCTCGTTGAGCAGCGTGGCGACCGCCCGGGTGGTCTTCTTGGCCCGGTCCTCGAAGGCGCCGGCGCAGCCGACCCAGAAGAGGTACTCGAAGTCGTCGACCTCGCCGACCCGCGGCACCTCGAAGTCCAGGCCCTTGGTCCAGTCCTCGCGGGTGTTCTGCGGGGCGCCCCACGGGTTGCCCTTGTTCTCCAGGTTGCGCAGCATCACGCCGGCCTCCGACGGGAAGCTCGACTCGATGAGCACCTGGTAGCGGCGCATGTCGACGATGTGGTCGACGTGCTCGATGTCGACGGGGCACTGCTCGACGCAGGCACCGCAGGTGGTGCAGGACCAGAGCACGTCCGGGTCGATGATGCCGCCTTCCTCGGCGGTGCCGATCAGCGGCTTCTCGGCCTCGGCCAGCGCCAGCACGTCCATGTGGGCGAGCTGGGCGGCGGTGGCCTTCTCCTCGCCGGTCAGGTCCTTGCCGCCGCCGGCCAGCAGGTACGGCGCCTTCGCGTACGCGTGGTCGCGCAGGCTGAGCACCAGCAGCTTCGGCGACAGCGGCTTGCCGGTGTTCCAGGCCGGGCACTGCGACTGGCAGCGGCCGCACTCGGTGCAGGTGCTGAAGTCCAGCAGGCCCTTCCAGGTGAACTGCTCGACCTGGGCGACGCCGAACTGGTCCTTCTCGGGGTCAGCCTCCTCGAAGTCCAGCGGCTTGCCCTGGCTCGTCATCGGGCGCAGGGCGCCGAGGCCGGAGACGTTGGCGCCCGGGTCACGCTTGAAGAAGATGTTGAAGAAGGCCAGGAAGCGGTGCCAGGCGACGCCCATGGTGACGTTCAGCGCGATCACGATGAGCCAGGTCATCGAGATGGCGATCTTGACGAGCGCGGCGATGCTGACGCCGGCCTCCCAGTTCGGCAGCACCCCGCCGACGGCGTGGCTGAGCGGGGCGGCCCAGACCGGGTACTCGAAGTGGTCGGTGGCGACCTTGAAGCCCCGGATGACGAAGCCCATGATCAGTACGGCGAGGATGATGCCCTCGACGAAGTAGCCCTGCCACATGGTCGAGCCGGTGAACCGGGACTTCCCGCCCGGCCGGGTGGGTCGGTTGCGGAGCCGGATCGCGATCAGCACCAGGATGCTGACGAGGCCCAGGATCGCGAGCCACTCGGTGACCAGCCCGTAGATCGCCCAGTTGCCGACCAGGGGCAGCCCGCCGGTCGGGGAGACGACCTCGAAGTACGCCTCCAGCACCAGCAGCGACAGCACGATGAAGCCGACCATCACGAACCAGTGCGCCGCACCCACCACGCTCCAGCGGAGCATGCGGGTGTGGCCGGCGGTCTCGGCCAGCATCGTCTTCGTGCGGGTGCCCTTGTCGCCGAAGCGGGTCGGGTCCGGCTGACCCAGCCGGATGACGGCCACCATCTTCATGACCGCGCGTACCGCAAGCCACACCGCCACGGCGGTGATGGCGAACGCGAGGATCGTGGTGACGATCTGGACGCTGCCCATCGAGTTGGCCTCCCCGGTCTGCTGCCTGTCGAGCGGCTCGGCGACCGGGGCCCGGGTCAGGGCACGATCGGCGAGCCGCAGCCGCCGCACCCTCGACCGGACCGGTCGATGACCTCGCTCCGCTCGGTCATGCAGTGCAGCCTACGCGCAAGGTTACCCAGGAGTAACGTGAGTCATCTCGCACCGGGCCGCGCCGCCCTGCGCACACCTTAGGGCGAACGCACCGCGACCGCCGGGTAGGGGCTCCACCGAGTGACATGGATTGCCACGCCACCGGCCCGCAGACCGGACAGCGTCGACGGCAGGGCTGATCGCGCCCGGACACCCCGCCGCCGGGCCGGCGGCGGGGCGCGGCGCTCAGCGCCGGCGGGAGAGCGGGACGCTCAGCGCCAGCGGGAGAGCAGGATCAGTGAGGCGACCATGGCGCCGAAGCCCACCGCGAGGTTCCAGTAACCCCACGACATGACCGGGTACTCCTGCTCGGAGAGGTAGTAGACCACCAGCCAGCCGATGCCGAAAACGATGAGGGCGACCGCCGAGACCGGAAGCCACACCGGGCTAGGCTTGCGCGTCGCCGCCGTCGCCGTCGGACGGACGTCCGTCGGCGGGGTGTACACCTTCTTCTTGCGAACCTGAGACTTGGGCACGACGCTCTCCAGAGGGGTTACGACCTCGTCCGGCCTGACAACCGGGCGCGGGGGCGACGGTCCATGGCCAATAATGTTCGACAGCTAGCGTAGTCCCGAAGGCCCGTCCAATCCACGAATGGGGCGAGGCCAGTGCACGGAGTGACCGAAAAAGGCGGGACTGTTCGGGTCGCCGCGGCGGCTCGCGCCTGCGCGGGCTGAACCAGACGACGGGAAGGAACGCTCGGTGGAGTACACATCCGGCGCGGCCTCCTGGCAGAAGGTGCTCCGGCGGGCGGTCGCCGGGCTGCTGCCTCGGCGCCCACGGCAGCGACGACCGGGCTGGTCGATCGGGGTGCCGCTGATCGCAGCCGCGGCCGGGCTGCTCTTCACCACCACGGCCACCACCGCCGGCGGCACCGCCCTGCGCGAGGACCGCCGGCCCCAGCTCAACCAGTTGATCGAGGACCGGCGCGCGGAGGTGGCGGCCAGCGAGCGGCGGGCGGCCGACCTGCGCGACGAGGTCGAGGGCCGCACGAGCGCCCTGGCCAGCTCCGACGGCCCGATCAGGGAACAGCAGGACCGGGCCGCCGCCAGCCGCGACGACGCCGGCTTCACCGCGCTCGCGGGGCCCGGGGTGACGGTGGAGCTCGACGACGCGCCCCGGCGCAACGACGGCACGCTGCCCGCCGGGGCCACCAACGACGACCTGGTCGTCCACCAGGGGGACGTGCAGGCGGTGGTGAACGCCCTCTGGGCGGGAGGCGCCGAGGCCATGTCCATCATGAACGTCCGCGTGCTGTCGACCAGCGCGGTACGCTGCGTGGGTAACACCCTGCTGCTGCACGGCCGGGTGTACTCCCCACCATTCAAGATCGTAGCAATCGGCGATCCGGCTGCCCTACGGCAGGCCCTCGCCGACTCACAGGGAGTCCGGTTGTTCAGGGACCTGGTCGACGACTACAAGCTCGGTTACAAGGAGACCGTCTCCACGGTGACCGTGCCGGCGTTCGAGGACTCGACCACGCTGCGCTCGGCGACGGTGCCCCGGTGAACGGCATACCGGACGACCGGTCCGAGGACCGCGACGGCCGGCACCGCGACGAGGGCGACGGGCCGACCGCCTTCCTGCCCAAGGTCGACCGGCCGGGGCCCACCCCGGCCCGCCCCGCCGGCGCCTGGCCGGAACCCACGCTCCCGCCCCGATCCCCGGCTCCCCGGCCGCCGCACGGGCCCGACCCGGCCGCCGGCGACGGTCGCACGCCCGCCGGGCCCTCCGCCGGGTGGTCGCGCGCCGTGTCCGACCCCGCCCGCCCGACGCCGGAGCCCGGCCGTCCCGCGAACCCCGGCCATTTCCCGCCGCGCGCCGACCAGGCCCGCCCCGCCGCCGGCCCGGCCCGGCCCACCGAGCCCGGCCGCCCCGGTCCGGCGGACTTCGGCCGCCCCTGGCCCGCCAATTTCGGACGCCCCGGCTCCGCCGACCCGGAGCGGCGCGGCCCCGCCGACCCCGGCCGCCCCGGTCCTGCCGGCCCCGGCCGCGAGGAGCCCACGGATTTCGGCCGCCCGAGGCCCGCCGACTTCGACCGGCACGGGTCCGGCTTCGACCGGCAGGGGTCCGACTTCGACCGGCAGGGGTCCGACTTCGACCGGCAGGGGTCCGACTTCGACCGGCGTCGGTCCGGCGACCTCGACCGCCCGGCGCCCGCCGGCGTCGACCGCTCGGCCGACTTCGAGCGTCCCGGGCCCGCCGACCTCCGCCACCCCGGCCCCGCCGACTCCGACCGTTCCCGGGCCGCCGACTTCGACCGTTCCCGGGCCGCTGACGCCGACCGTTCCCGGGCCGCCGACTTCGACCGGCGTGGGGTCGGTGACTCCCGCCGGGCCGGCCCTGGGGGCTTCGATCGGCCGGGCCCCGCCGACCTCCGCCGCACCGGCCCGGCCGACTCCGGCGCGTCCGCCCGGCCCGGTGCCGGCGGGTCGCCGCCGTGGTCCGGTGCCGGCCCGGTCCGGCCGGCCGCCCCACCGCACCCCGCGTCACCGTCCGACGACCTCCGGCTGCCGGGCGCGACCGGGGCCGGTCCCGCTGGCGGGCACCCGGTCCGTCCACCGGTCGATCGGGCCGCCGCCCGGGAAGGCCGGCCGGCCGCCGACGCGCCGACCGCCTTCATCCCCAAGGTGGGCGCGTCGGCCAACGGCCCGTCGGGCCCGGTCTCCCCGGCCGGCCCGGGCCGCGACGTCGATCCCGGGGCCACCGCCCTGATCCCGGCCGTCTCCGGGCGTACGCCGACCGCCCCGGCCGCACTCGTCGAGTCGACCGCCCTGATGGGCGCGGTGCCGCGTCCCCCGAAGACGGACGAGCCGGAGGGCTCGGACACTCCCGCCGAGCAGCCTCGGCCACGCCGGGGCGAGCGGGTGGTCCAGCTCCGCCCGGAGCAGACCGGCGAGGGCTACAAGAGCGTCTACTCGGAGCTCACCCGGCCGTCGCTGGGCTCCCGGCTGCGTACCGGCATCCGGGTCAGCGGTGAACTGCTGATCACCTTCGGCCTGGTGGTGCTGCTCTTCGCCGGCTACGAGGTCTGGGGCAAGTCGGCGATCGTGGACGCCCACCAGAACGACCTCAGCCAGCAACTGGCGCAGGCGTGGGGTCCCGAAGGCGACCCGACGGTGGCGCCGTCGGCCAGCGCCTCCACCAAGCCGAAGCCGCCCGTGCAGGGCAAGCCCATCGCCGGTCTCCACATCCCCAAGCTCGACAAGAACTGGGTCGTCGTCGAGGGCGTCACCCAGAAGGACATCCGGTACGCGCCGGGCCACTACCCCTCCAGCGCCCTGCCGGGCCAGGTCGGCAACTTCTCCGTCGCCGGGCACCGCAACCGGGCCACCTTCTGGCGGCTCGACGAGCTGAACGACGGGGACGCCATCGTGGTGGAGGGCAAGACCGACTGGCACGTCTACAAGGTGACCCAGAGCCGGATCGTGAAGCCCACCCAGGTCGAGGTCGTGGCGCCCGTGCCGGGCAAGCCCGGGCAGAAGCCGACCAAGTCGATGCTCACCCTGACCACCTGCAACCCGAAGTTCGACAACTACCAACGCCTGATCATCCACGCCGAGCTGGCACGCAGCCAGCCGAAGTCGGCGGGGCGCCCGGCGGAACTGGGGGCCTGACGGTGTACGGCTGGATCTGGCGCAAGCTCCCCTTCGGGCTGCCCGGCAAGCTCGTCGGCAGCCTGCTGATCACCAGCGCGATGGTGGCCCTGCTCTGGTACGTGGTGTTCCCGTGGGCCGAGCCCCTGCTGCCCTTCGACGACGTGCAGGTCACCCAGGATTCCGGCGACCCCGGCGGCGACTCGGTGCCGGGCGGCGGGGAGGGCGAGAACGCCCCGCCCGGCGACGAGCACGAGCTGCCGTACGACACCGACGAGAACAACACCCCGCCTCCCTCCCCGGACGAGTGAGCCCCTGATGCGTGTCCTGGTGATCGACAACTACGACTCGTTCGTCTTCAACCTGGTGCAGTACCTCGGCCAGCTCGGCGTGGACTGCGAGGTCCGGCGCAACGACGAGATCGAGGTCGCCGAGGTGGGCAGGGTCGGCGCGGCCGGCGTCCTGCTCTCGCCCGGCCCCGGCAGCCCCGACCGCGCCGGCATCTGCCTCGACGTCGTCCGCGCGTACGGAGGCGAGCTGCCGATCTTCGGCGTCTGCCTGGGCCACCAGGCGATCGGCGAGGCCTTCGGCGCCACCGTGACCCGCGCCCCCGAGCTGCTGCACGGCAAGACCTCCGAGGTCCGCCACCGCGACGTCGGGGTGCTCGCCGGCCTGCCGGACCCGTTCACCGCCACCCGCTACCACTCGCTCGCCGTGCTGCCCGAGACGCTGCCCGAGGAGCTGGAGGTCACCGGCTGGACGGGTTCCGGGGTGGTGATGGCGATGCGACACCGTACGCTGCCGATCGAGGGCGTCCAGTTCCACCCGGAGTCGGTGCTGACCGAGGGCGGTCACCTGATGCTGGCGAACTGGCTCGCCGCCTGCGGTCACCCGGAGGCGCTGGAGCGCGCCCCGGCGCTGGCCGCCGAGGTGGACGCGCGCCGCCGCGCCGCCTTCGCCACCGCCTGACAGGTCTCGCGGGTCGGATCGTCAGTACTCGTCACGGAATGCCTGACGGTGGCATGGTCACCGACCTGCCCGAGGCAGCCCCCGGGGGGTCACGCCACGGGTGCGCCAGCAGGCCGGAGATGCCCTTCGGGCCGGGGCCGCCGGTGCGGCTTGCGCCCGCCCACCGCAGGGTCAGCCCTTCAGGGCGTCCTCGATCGCCGAGTCCGCGGGTGAGCTGACCGCGGGCGACCTGCCCCGGACCGCGTCCCATGCCGCCTTGCCGCTGGCGAAGTAGTCGCGGACGGCCTTGCCGACGAGCAGGGCGGTCCCGCAGCCGGGACAGCGGGCGGCCACCCCGTCGACGTCGAGGCCGAGGTGCCGGCACAGCGTCACCGCGCGGGACAGGTGGTAGGACTGGGTCACGATCAGGGCGCGCTCGACGCCGTACACGTCGCGCGCCCGGGCGCAGGTGTCGTAGGTGTCCAGGCCGTACGGGTCCGCCACCACTCGGCGCGCATCGACGCCGAGCCGCTCGGTCAGGTGGGCCGTCATCGCCGCCGTCTCGTCGCCTGACGCGCCGCCCCCGTCGCCCGACACGAGGACGACCCGGGCCCGCCCGCTGGTCACCAGCGCGGCGGCGGTCTCCAAGCGGCCGGTGAGGCGGTCACCCGGTTGACGGCGGTCCGCCGCCACGGCGGTGCCCAGGACGATCACGACGTCGGCGGCCGGCGCGTCGGCCTCGCCATAGAGGTGGCCCTGGGCGGAGGTCGTCGTCCAGAGCCAGGGAAGGCTGGCCAGAAGCAGCGCCACGAGGCCCAGGACCGCCGCGCGGATCAGGCGTCGCCGCCACCGGTTCGTCCGCTCCGCCGCGCCCGTCGCCGGCCGATCGTCGTCGCCGACAGCCCGAGGACGCCGCCCGGCGGCAACAGAAGGACGCCGCCCGGCGGCATTGCCAGGACCCTGACCGGCGGCATCCGCAGGGCGCTGCCCGGCCGGGTCCCCCGCGCTCACGGGCGGGTCAGCGCTCGGGCAGCCGGATCGGCGGAGTGGTCGGCAGCGGGAAGCCCCCGCCGCCGCCGTCACCGGGGGTGGTCGGCGTGGTGCTGGGCGTCGGGCTTCCCGAGTCGGTGGGCGTCGGCTCGGCCTGCGGCACGGTGACCACGATCGTCACGGTCTTGCCCCTGGCGAGGTCGCTTCCGGCCGGCGGGTCCTGCGAGGTGACCTGGCCGGCTTCCTCCGGCGGCACCTCGCGGCCCTGCTTGACGCTGATCCGGTAGCCCGCCTCGTCCAGCTCCTCCTTGGCGTCGTCCTCGCTGGAGCCGACCACGTTGGGCACCTTGCCGACCTTGCCGTTGGAGACGGTGAGGGTGACCGTGCTCTCCGCGGCGACCTGCTTGCCCTCGTCGGGCGAGACGTCAAGGACGATGCCCTCCTTCTCGGCGTCGTCCTTCAGCTTCCGCTCCACCTTGAAGCCGGCCGCCTCCAGCCGCTTCTTCGCGCTCTCGTAGGTGGAGCCGACGAGGTCGGGCGGGATGGCCTTCATCTCCACGCCGCCGCAGACCCGGACGACGACCTCGCGGTTGGGCTCCAGCGCGGAGTTGGCGGGCGGGGCCTGGTTGACCACCTGGCCCTTCTGGCAGGTGCCGAAGACCTGCTCGCCCTCCTTGGGCACCAGGTTGGCCTGCTCGATCCGGGCGAACGCCTCCTGCTGGGTCAGGCCGGTCACCGTGGGGACCGTGGCCCGGTCGTCGCCGTCGCGCTGGCTCAGCAGGGCGGCGGCGAGGGCGATCACCGCGAGGACGCCCACCGCGGCGAACGTCGCGATCAGCCAGGACGACGCCTTGCGCCGGCGCGGGTCGCCGACCCGGGCCGGCATCTGCCGGGTCTGCGGGGCGCCGGGGGTGCCCGCGTAGCCGCCCGCGGCCGGGGCGAGCTGCGTCGTCTCCTCCTGCGGCAGCACGGGGGTCGCCATCACCGGGCGGCCGGCAGCCGCGCGGAGCAGGTCGGCCCGCATCTCGCCGGCGCTCTGGTAGCGGTTGAGGGGGTTCTTCGACAGCGCCTTGAGCACGATCGCGTCGACCGCGGGGTTGACGTCCGGGTTGATGTCGCTCGGGGTCGGGGGCGTCTCCCGCACGTGCTGGTAGGCCACGCTGACCGGGCTGTCGCCGACGAACGGCGGATGCCCGCAGACCAGCTCGAAGAGCACGCAGCCGGCGGCGTAGACGTCGGAGCGGGCGTCGACCGCCTCGCCGCGCGCCTGCTCCGGCGAGAGGTACTGCGCCGTACCGATGACCGCACTGGTCTGGGTCATGGTGGTGGCGCCGCTGGCCAGCGCCCGCGCGATGCCGAAGTCCATCACCTTGACCTGGCCGGTCTGGGTGAGCATCACGTTGCCGGGCTTGATGTCGCGGTGGATGATGCCGTGCCGGTGGCTGAACTCCAGGGCCGCGCACATGTCGGCGCAGATCTCCAGCGCCCGGCGCGGCTGGAGCCGCCCCTCGACGCCCAGCACCTCCTTGAGGGTCCGCCCGTTGACGAACTCCATCACGATGAACGGCAGGGTCTCGCCCGTGGGCGCGGTCTCCTCGCCGGTGTCGTAGACCGCGACGATCGCCGGGTGGTTGAGGGACGCGGCGTTCTGCGCCTCCCTGCGGAACCGCATCTGGAAGGTGGCGTCCCGGGCGAGGTCGGTGCGGAGCATCTTGATCGCGACATCCCGACCGAGCCGGAGATCGCGACCGCGGTGCACCTCGGCCATACCGCCGTAGCCGAGCAGCTCGCCGACCTGGTACCTGCCACCGAGCAGGCGGGCCTGCGCTGTCATCGCGTCTGTCGTCCTTCGCTCGTCGTCTCGTCGCTGCCCGACCGGGGCAGTTCCTGTCGACGGTACGACGTTCCGGTCGGATCGTCGCGTCCGTCGGGCCACAGCGCGCCGGACGTCACCGTCCGCGAGGTGGCCGCACCCGACTTCGTGTTCTCCCGCAGGTTGTAGGAAATCACGCCGGAGCAGACGAGGACCAGTACGGCCACGAGGATGGCGAGGAACACCATCCCGGACCGGGACCGCTGCCCGCCCGGCTGGTGCGCCGGCGGGACGGCGTGTCCCGCGTACGGCATCGGGCGGGCCTGCGGCACGGGCGCCGCGCCGCGCGGGTAGCCGTTCGGCGCCATCTGTGGGCGGGGCGCGACCGTGGTGGGGCGGTGCGGTGTGGCAGCCGGCCGGGGGTTCGCCGCGGGCGGCCGGTGGGCCGTCATGGGCGGACGCGGCGGCTGCGCGGCGACGTTCGACGGCCGGTGGGGCGACACCGGCGGGCGCGGCGGCGGCACCTGGGCGCGGCCGGGCGGGCCGGCCGGCGACGCGGGGGCGGCGGAGATGGGCTGGCCGGCGGCCCGGGCCTGCTGGGAGAGCTGGGCCTTCAGCTGACGGGCCACCCCCGCCAGCGTGGCGGCGCTCGGCCAGCGTGCGGCCGGGTCCTTCGCCAGGGCCCGCTCGACCACGGCCCGGACCTGCGGCGGGATGTCGGCGGGCAGCGGGCGGGGCGCCTCCCGGACGTGCCGCATGGCGATCTCGAGGGGGTTGTCGCCCTCGAACGGGCGCCGGCCGGCGAGGCACTGGTAGGCCACCACGCCGAGCGCGTAGACGTCGGACGCGGGCGTGGCGACTCCGCCGGTGGCCTGCTCCGGGGAGATGTACGAGGCGGTGCCGAGCACCGAGCCGGCTGCGGTGAGCTGGGCGACCAGCTCCGAGCGGGCGATGCCGAAGTCGGTGAGCACCAGGGTGCCGTTGGGCCGGACCAGCAGGTTGCCGGGCTTCACGTCCCGGTGCACGATGCCCTTCACGTGCGCCGCGTGCAGCGCGTCGGCGGCCTGGGCGACGAGCGCCATCGTGCGGGCCGGGGTGAGCCGGCCGACCCGGGCCAGCGTGGCCGACAGCGCGTCGCCCTCAACGTACTCCATGACCAGGAAGGCGATCTGCTGGTCGTTGCCGAAGTCGTAGACGTCGACCACACCGGGATGGTTGATCGTGGCCATGGTGCGGGCCTCGCCCCGGAAGCGCTCGGCGAAGTCGGGGTCGTCGAGCAGCGCGGGGAGCAGGCTCTTGACGGCGACCGTACGGCCGAGCACCTGGTCGGTGCCGCGCCAGACGTCGCCCATGCCGCCGCTGGCGATCCGCTCGTCCAGGCGGTAGCGGTTACCGAGCTGCACCCCGGGGCTGAGCATGTCAGCGGCCCCCCGGGTCGGCGATGGCGGCGCGCATGATCTGCCCGGCGATCCGGGCCGCCTCGGCGCTGCCGCCGGGGCCGGCCTGCTCCAGCACGACGCAGACCGCGGAGACCGGCGTGCCGTTCTTGTCCAGGGCGAAGCCGATGAACCAGCCGTGGTCGGGCCGGTCCGGCGCGGACTGGGCGGTGCCGGTCTTGCCGCCGACCGTGTAGCCCCTGAGCTGCGCGTTCGTGCCGGAACCGTTCTCGACCACGCTGACCATCATGTCGCGCAGGTCGCTGGCGACCTGGCCGCTGATCGGCTGCCGCAGTTCCTTCGGCTTGGCGGTGTAGTGGCTGGTGGTGCGGTCCGGGCCGAGCCACTGGCGGACCAGGTACGGCCGCATCTGGCTGCCGCCGTTGGCGACCGACGCGGCGATCATGGCGCCCTGGAGCGGGGTCATCCGCACGTCGCGCTGCCCGATGGAGGACTGGGCCAGCGCGGCCGGGTCGGCCCCGCCGTCGGCGTTCTGCATGCTGCCGGTCCGGCTCGCCGCCACCGGGTGGCCGCCCTCGTTGAGGTGGCCGACGGTGAGGTCCTCCTGCTCGAAGCCGAACTGCCGGGCCTTCTCCTTGATCTTGTCGGGGCCGAGCCGCACGCCGAGCTGCGCGAAGCCCGTGTTGCACGACTCGGTCACCGCGTTGATCAGGGTCACCGCGTCCTCGGGGCAGATCGACGGGGCCGCGTTGCGGATCGGCGTGCCCGAGGTCGGCGGGGTCCAACTGGGCCCGGCCGGGATCCTCGTCTGCTGACCGACGCCGTTCTCCAGCGCCGCGGCGGCCACCACGATCTTGAAGGTGGAGCCCGGGGGCAGCACCTCGCCGAGGGCCCGGTTCTTCAGCGGGCCCTCCGGGTCCTGCTCCAGCTTGTTGTACGCGGCCGTGGCCTCGTTGGTGTTGTGGCTGACCAGCGGGTTGGGGTCGAAGCTGGGCATCGAGACCAGCGCCTGCACCGCCCCGGTACGCGGGTCGACGGCGATCGCCGCGCCCTTGGAGGCGTCGACCCGGTTGTTCCGCAACTGCTCGAACGCGGTGTTCTGCGCGCCCTTGGAGACCGTGAGCAGCACGTTGCCGCCGCCGGACTGGTCACCGGTGAACATGTCCTTGACCCGGTTGGCGATGAGCTGGTCGCTGGTGCCGGCCAGGAAGTCGTTCTCGAACTTCTCGATGCCCGTCTCGGCGAGGTTGACCGGCTTGTAGCCGAGCACGTGCGCGTACCTCGCCCCGCCCGGGTAGGCGCGCTGGAACTTCAGCTCGCCGTCGGTCTCCTTGCTGAGCGCGAAGGCGGTGCCGCCGGCCTCGATGTTGCCGCGCCGGCGCTCGTACTCGGCGACCTGGACGCGACCGTTGTAGTCGCTGGTGCGGTACTCGTCGGCCTTGTAGGCCTGGATCCAGTTCAGGTTCGCGAAGAGCAGACCGAAGAGAACCATGACGACGATGCCGACGCGGCGCAGGGGTGCGTTCACGGCCTGATCACCTCCGTGGGTGCACCGTGCAGCTGCTCCGGCGGACCGCCGGACGGTCGGCCCGCCTTGCCGCCGGCGCCGGTGACGGGCCGGCGGGCGCCGTCGGAGATCCGGAGCAGGACCGCGATGAGCAGCCAGTTGGCCATCAGCGAGGAACCGCCGGCGGAGAGGAACGGGGTGGTCTGGCCGGTCAGCGGGATGAGCTTGCTGATCCCGCCGACGATCACGAAGACCTGGAGCCCGAGGGTGAAGGCCAGGCCGCCGGCCAGCAGCTTGCCGAACGAGTCCCGCACCGCCAGCGCCGCCCGCAGCCCCCGCTCGACGATCAGCAGGTAGACCACGAGCAACGCGGACAGGCCGAAGAGCCCGATCTCCTCACCGATGCCGGCGAAGATGAAGTCGTTCTGCACCTCGGGCAGCAGGCCCGGCTGGCCGCCACCGGGGCCCGCGCCGAACAGGCCGCCCGTGCCGAGCGCGAGCAGGCCCTGCACGAGCTGGTAGCCGTCGTTGTACGGGTCGGCGAACGGGTCCAGCCAGATCTGCGCGCGCAGGTAGAAGTTGGCGAACGGCCCGCCGACCACGTCGCCGAGCACGTACGCCAGGTAGACGCCGCCGAAGAAGAGCACCAGACCGATGAGCAGCCAACTGACCCGTTCGGTGGCGATGTAGAGCGTCACCACGAACATGCCGAAGTAGAGCAGCGAGGTGCCGAGGTCCTTCTCGAAGACGAGGACCAGGACGCTGATCAGCCAGACCACGACCACCGGGCCGAGGTCGCGCCCGCGGGGGAAGTCGATGCCGAGGAACCGGCGGCTCGCCAGCGACAGCACCTCGCGCTTGCGCACCAGGTAGTAGGCGAAGAAGACCAGCAGGGCCAGCTTGGCGAACTCACCCGGCTGGATGGAGAAGCCCCCGACCCGGACCCACAGCTTCGCGCCGTTGATCTCGGAGAACCGGCTGGGCAGCACCGCCGGGATCATCACCAGCACGATGCCGGCCAGCCCCAGCGTGTACGCGTAGCGGGACACCGAGCGGTGGTCGCGCATGAGGGCGAGCAGGCCGGCGGCGAGGACGACCGAGGCGAGCGTCCAGGCCAGCTGCCGGCCGCCCGTGCCGGCGAAGATGGCCAGGTCCTCCCGCTCGGCGGGCGCCGCGCTGCCCAGGTCGAGCCGGCGCAGGAAGCCGACCCCGATCCCGTTGAGCAGGGCGACCGCCGGCAGCAGGGCCGGGTCGGCGAAGGGTGCCAGGAACCGGATCACCAGGTGCAGGCCGAGGAACACGGCGGTGAGCGCGGCGGCCGGCATCCAGAAGTCGGCCGTGACGGTGTCGAGCACCTTCGCCTCGACCATCGCCCCGTACGCGGCCACCAGCACCATGGCGACCAGCAGCAACGACAGCTCGGCGTTGCGCCGGGACCGGGCCAGGCGTACGCCGGGCTGCTCGCCCGTGGTGGCGGGCGAGGATGCCGGAATGGCCGCTGCGGTCACGGAACGTCCTCGGATCGAGCCGCGCCTACTCCGGCGACCGGCACGCGGCGGGGTCGAGCGCCGGCGAGTCGGTGTCGGAGGGCGGGGCGTCGGGCGTGGTGGTCGGCGCGGCCGGCGTGCTCGGCCGGCCGCTGACCGGGGCGCTCACACTCGCGCTGACGGTCGGAGCGGGCGACACCGGCGCGGTGGTCGGCGTCGGGGCGGTGGTGGCGGCCACGGCGCTCGGACTCGGGCTCGGCGGGCAGATGGGCTTCAGGTTCGGGTTCATCGGGTCGTCGCTGGTCAGCTCGGCCAGTCGACGCTCGGCATCGGGCTCGCTCTTGGCCGGGATGCCCTGCTTGACCTGCTCCTGGGCGGCCAGCGTCAGGTCCTCCAGGTCCGCCGGGCTGGTGGAGTGCACCGTCGACAGGTCCATGCCGGCGATCTCGCCCTGGATGCCCCGGAACACCGCGACCTGGCCGTTCTCGGTCGCGCCGACGTAGTACTGCCGCTGGGTGTAGCTCCAGCCGCCGAAGACCGCGCCGCCGACGAGCACCAGCAACGCCACCGAGATCGCGGCGGCCCGTACCGGCCGACGCCGCGGGCGCTCCGACTCGTCGTCGGCACCGGCCGCCGGTTCCTCGGGAACGGGCGGGCGGGGCGCGGAGAGGGCGGAGGCGCGGGCGGCCGGCGTGGACACGTCGGCGGAGGTCGCCATGCCCCGGTCCCGGGCGGCGGCGCCGCCGACGATCGGGCTCGCCTCGACGATGTCCTGGTCGGTGGCGTCCGCGATGATCACCGTGATGTTGTCCGGGCCGCCGCCGCGCAGGGCGAGCTGCACCAGCCGCTCGACGCACTGCTGCGGGTCGGTGTACTCGCGCATCGTCTCGCCGATGGTGTCGGCGCTGACCACACCCGAGAGGCCGTCGCTGCAGATCAGGTAGCGGTCGCCGGGGAGCACCTGGCGGACGCTGTATTCCGGGTCGATGTCGCGGCCGTCGAGCGCCCGGGTGAGCAGCGAGCGCTGGGGGTGGCTGCTCGCCTCCTCGGCGCTGATGCGGCCCTCGTCGACGAGCATCTGGACGTACGTGTCGTCCTTGGTGATCTGCGCGAACTCGCCGTTGCGCAGGAGATAGGCCCGCGAGTCACCGATGTGGACCATGCCCAGCTTGCTGCCGGAGAAGAGGGTCGCGGTGAGCGTGGTGCCCATCCCCTCCAGCTGGGGGTTGGCGTCCACGGTGTCGCGGAGCTGCTGGTTGGCGGTGCCCACGGCCGAACGCAACGCGTCGACGAGGGCGTCACCGGGGACGTCCTCGTCGAGCGGCGCCATGGCACCGATGACGATGTTGCTGGCGACGTCACCGGCGGCCATGCCGCCCATGCCGTCGGCGACGGCGAGAAGCCGCGGTCCGGCGTAGACGGAATCCTGATTACCGTCTCGGATCAGACCGCGGTCGCTGTGGGCCGCATAGCGCAGGGTCAGAGTCATGGCCGTAATTCGAGAGAAGTGCGGCCGATCCGGATCGGCACGCCGAGGGGGACGGGGGTTGGTCCGGTGACCTTAGCGCGATCCAGGTAGGTGCCGTTAGTCGAGCCGAGGTCCTCGACGAACCACTGGCCGTCGCGCGGCACCAGTCGGGCGTGCCGTGCCGAGGCGTAGTCGTCGGTGATGACGAGGGTGGAATCCTCCGCCCGGCCGATGGTGATCTGCGCTTCGCCGAGGGTGATCCGGGTCCCCGCCAGCTGACCGGCGGTCACCACGAGCTGGTGCGCCGCCCTGCCCCGCTTCGCCTTCGTCGGCTTCGCCGCCTGCCCGAGCGAGGCGCCGACGGCCCGGGGCGCGGCCACCAGCCGGCCCGACCGGGCGCCCGCGAAGAGGTCCCGGCGGATCACGCCGACCACGGTGAACACGAAGATCCACAGCAGGATGAGGAACCCGAACCGGGCGACGGTGATGACCAGTTCCGGCAAGGCGGGTCAGCCGTCCACGCGGAAGGTCAGCGTCGTGGTGCCGAGCTGGATCATGTCGCCGGGGTTGAGGGCGACGGCGGAGACCCGCTGGCCGTTGACCATGGTGCCGTTGGTCGACCCGAGGTCCGTCAGCACGACCTGACCGCCGTCGAAGTCCAGCCGGGCGTGTCGCCGCGAGATCCCGACGTCGGGCAGGCGCAGGTTGGCCTGGTCGCCGCGGCCGATCACGGTCGAGCCCATCTGGAGGGGGTAGGTGCGCCCGTCGCCGGAGACCAGCCGCACGTTGCGGCCGCCGCCGTGGCCGGGCGGAGGACCGTAGCCGCCGCCCTGGTCGTACGCCGGGTAGGCGGGCGGGCCCGCGTCGTAGCCGGGCGCCGAGACCGGGGCGACCTCGCCGCCGGTGTAGACCTCGGCGGTGACCCGGAACATCCCCGTGTCCAGCCCCTCGCCGCGTTCGATCTCGACGATCACGTCGCCGTAGACCGTCCAGGCCTGCTCGCCGATGAACTCCGCCTGCGACTGGGCCAGCTCCTGGGCCAGCGCGGCGGCGTACGGCGCCAGACGACTGTGGTCGTAGGGCGAGAGATCGATCACGTAGCGGTTGGGCACCAGCGTGCGCCCACCGGCCAGGATCGCCTTGTGCGCCTCGGCCTCCCGCTGCATGGCGTTGAGGATCTCCACGGGGTGGACCACCCCTTTGAAGACCTTGGCGAAGGCCCCCTCGACCAGGCCTTCCAGACGCTTCTCGAAGCGTTGCAGCACGCTCACCGGCTCCTCCTCGGGTCCCGAGGACATGATGGTATCCGGCCGGCGCGCGCGCAGCTCACACGCCGCTCGGCCGTCTGACGGCGGCCCGTTCGGACGGGCCGATACTGCCGTGCTACTCTTTCGTCCGCCACGAACGGTAACCGCTCCTCGGACGGTAACCGATCGTCGCAACGACCACGGACCGGCTAGGATGTCCGGGGCCCGCTGGAGACAGCAGGTCCGGCACAGACTACAGTGTTCGAGGTCAGGCCACGGGGAAGTGGCGGAATGGCAGACGCGCACGGTTCAGGTCCGTGTGCCCGAAAGGGCGTGGGGGTTCAACTCCCCCCTTCCCCACCAATACGCGAGGGCTCCGCAGCGATGCGGGGCCCTCGCGCCGTATCGGGGCGTGCCGTACGTCACGCTATGCTCCGATGGTTTCTGCCTCCGATGGACCAGGAGTGGCGTGTGAGTGTCGCGTTCGTGACCGGGTCGGGCGGTCTTATCGGCTCCGAGGCGGTCCGGCACTTCGCCGGCCTCGGTCTCGAGGTCGTCGGCATCGACAACGACATGCGGCAGGAGTTCTTCGGCGCGGAGGCGTCCACCGCGTGGAACGTCCGCCGGCTGACCGACGAGCTGGGGTCCGCGTACTCGCACCACAGCATCGACATCCGCGACCGGGCCGCGCTGGCCAAGCTGTTCAAGCGGTACGGCACCGACGTCGCCGTGGTGATCCACACCGCCGCCCAGCCGTCGCACGACTGGGCGGTGCGCGACCCGTTCACCGACTTCGACGTGAACGCCGCCGGCACGCTCAACGTCCTGCAGAACGTGCGCGAGCACTGCGTCGAGGCGCCGCTCATCCACTGCTCCACCAACAAGGTCTACGGCGACCGGCCGAACAGCCTGCCGCTGGTCGAGCTGGAGTCCCGCTGGGAGATCGAGCCGGGGCACCCGTACGAGCAGGGCATCCGTGAGGACATGTCCATCGACGCCTGCCTGCACTCGATCTTCGGCGCCTCGAAGGTGGCGGCCGACGTCATGGTGCAGGAGTACGGCCGCTACTTCGGCATGCGGACGGCCTGCTTCCGGGGCGGGACGCTGACCGGCCCGGCGCACTCCGCGACGGAGCTGCACGGCTTCCTCGGCTACGTGATGCGCGCCAACATGGAGCGCCGCACCTACAAGATCTTCGGCTACCAGGGCAAGCAGGTCCGCGACGCCATCCACAGCTCGGACGTGGTCTCCGCGTTCGAGGCGTTCTTCCGCAACCCGCGCTCGGCGGCGGTCTACAACCTCGGCGGCGGCCGGCACTCGAACACCTCCAACCGCGAGGCGTTCGCGCTCGCCGAGCAGATCACCGGCCAGGAGATGATCACCGAGTACGTCGAGGCCAACCGGATCGGCGACCACAAGTGGTGGATCGGCTCGAACGAGGCCTTCCAGGCCGACTACCCCGAGTGGAAGCAGGTCTACGACGTGCCCATGATCATGCGGGAGATCTACGAGGCCAACGTGGACAAGTGGGTGCCAAGCTCATGACCGGCAAGGGCAAGCGGAACGTCCTCGGGGTCCTGGTCGACGCCACCGACTACGCCGCGGCGACCGAGCAGGTGGTGGCGGCCGCACAGGAGCGCCGCCCGCTGGCGCTGACGGCGCTGGCCGTGCACGGCGTGATGACCGGGGTGCTCGACCCGGCGCACAACGCCCGGCTGAACTCCTTCGACGTGGTCACCCCCGACGGCCAGCCGGTGCGCTGGGCGCTCAACCTGCTGCACGGCGCGGGGCTGACCGACCGGGTCTACGGCCCCACCCTGACCCTGCACGTGCTCTCCCGGTTCGCCGACGAGGGGCTGCCGGTCTACCTCTACGGGTCGACCGAGGAGACCCTGGCCCGGCTGATCCCGGCGCTGGAGCGGATGTTCCCGGCGCTGAAGATCGCCGGCGTGGAGCCGTCCAAGTTCCGGGCGGTGCAGCCGGGCGAGGACGTGGAGATCGCCGACCGGATCCGGTCCAGCGGGGCCCGGCTCGTGCTGGTCGGGCTGGGCTGCCCGCGCCAGGAGGTCTTCACGTACGCCATGCGGCCGCTGCTGGACATGCCGATGATGGCGGTCGGGGCGGCCTTCGACTACCACGCCGGGCTGCTGCGCCAGCCGCCGCCGTGGATGCAGCGGGCCGGCCTGGAGTGGTTCTGGCGCCTCGGCTTGGAGCCGAAGCGGCTCTGGCGACGCTACGTGATCCTCAACCCGGCCTACCTGACCCGGCTCGCCGGGCAGAAGACGGGGCTGTGGAAGGCGCGGCCGCCGGCTCCGGCCACGGAGCGACCGGCGACCTTCGCCGTCTGATTACCGACAGACGCCGAGAGGGGCCCCTTCCCACGCACGAGGCGGTGGGAAGGGGCCCCTCTCGTCACTCCGTCAGAGGGTGAGGGTCCAGGTGTTCAGGTAGCCGGTGTCGCCCGTGTAGACGTCCCGCACCCGCAGCTGCCAGGTGCCGTTCGCCGCCTCGCTCGACAGGTTCGCCGTGTAGGTGGCGTTGATGTTGTCCGCGCCGTCGAAGAGGCTGCTGTTCTTCAGCCGGTAGGACGAGCCGTCCGGGGCGACCAGGTCGATGACGACGTCACCACGGTAGGTGTGCACGATGTTCACCGCGACGGTGGAGGCCGACGAGGCGTTACGGGCACAGCCGGAGATCACGATCGAGCTGCTGGCCGTGACGCCCGTGTCCGGGATCGCGACGTCGGTGCCGTTGGTGCCGGAGCAGCTGCCGCCACCGGTGCCGGTGACCGTCAGCGAGTAGGTGGCGGTCCTGCTGCCCGAGGCCGCGGTGCCCGTCACGGTCACGGAGTAGGTGCCGGGCTGCGTGCTCGCCGAGGTGCTGACGGTCAGCGTCGAGGAACCGCCCGAGGTGACGGTGGCGGGGCTGAACGAGGCGGTCGCCCCGGACGGCAGCCCGCTGGCCGAGAGGCTCACCGACTGGGCGGAGCCGTTGGTCGTGGCGGTGCCGACCGTGGCGGTCACCGAGCCGCCCGGCGCGGTGGAGCCGGAGGTCGGCGAGACCGAGACCGAGAAGTCGTCGGTCGGCGGCGGGGTGTCGCCGTTGACGACGTAGAGCAGCTTGTTGGGCGAGCCGGTGCCCGGGTTGCCCACCACGTTGCTGGTGGCATTGTTCACCAGGTAGTCGCGGACCTGCTGCGGCGTCCAGGCCGGGTTGGCGCTGGCCACCAGGGCCGCGGCGCCGACCACGTGCGGCGTCGCCATCGAGGTGCCGCTGATCGTGTTGGTCGAGGTGTCGTTGGTGTGCCACGCCGAGGTGATCGACGAGCCGGGCGCGAAGATATCCACGCAGGTGCCGATGTTGGAGAACGACGACCGCGCGTCGGTGTTGGTCGTCGAGCCGACGGTGATGCCCTCGGCGGTCCGGGCGGGCGAGGTGTTGCAGGCGTTGGCGCCGGAGTCGTTGCCGGCCGCCAGGCCGTAGCTCACGCCGGAGTTGATGGAGTTGCGCACGGCGGTGTCGAGCGAGGCGTTCGCGCCGCCGCCGAGGCTCATGTTGGCCACGGCGGGCTTGACCGCGTTGGCGGTCACCCAGTCGACGCCGCCGATGACGCCGGCGTTCGTGCCGCTGCCCTGGCAGTTCAGCACCCGTACGCCGACCAGCTGGACGCCCTTGGCCACGCCGTACGCCGAACCGCCGACGGTGCCGGCGACGTGCGTGCCGTGCCCGTTGCAGTCGTCGGCCGAGCCGCCGTCGACGGCGTCGTAGCCGGAGACGGCCCGCCCGCCGAAGTCGCTGTGGCTGAACCGGATGCCGGTGTCGATGATGTAGGCGTGCACGTTGCTCGCCGTGTTCGGGTACGTGTAGGAGCTGTTCAGCGGCAGGGCCCGCTGGTCGATCCGGTCCAGTCCCCAGGAGGGCGGGTTGGTCTGGGTGCCGCTGATGGAGACCGTGTGGTTCTGCTCGACGTACGCCACGGCGGGGTCCGCGGCGATGCGGGCGGCGGCCCTGGCGTCGACCCGGACCTCGAAGCCGCGCAGGGCGGCGCCGTAGGTGCGGGCGACCGCGCCGCCGTGCCGGCCGACCAGCCGCTGCGCGGTGTCGCCGACGCTGCTGCGGGCGACCGAGCTGTCCTTGAAGACGACGATGTAGCTGTCGGCCACGGCCGTGGCGCCGCCCGCGGCGCGGATCGTGCCCACCGGTTCGGCGGCCATGGCGGGCGTGGCGGTGGCCACCATGGCCAGCGCGGCCACCCCGACGAGTACGGACCTGCGTGGAAGACCCATCTTCTACTCCCTCCGACCGGCACCGACCGTCCAACTGTTCGAGACGAGTGAATCGATGAATGCCGATCAAGCTGAGGGTAGGGGGGCGCAATCAGGAATTCAAACATGTCGACTTCCCCATAACACCGGGAAGATGGCCCCTAGGGGAGGCGGCTGCGGGACGAACCGGGGACCTGCCCGGATTCACGATCGTCGAAAACGGGCAAGGCTGTCCGTCATGGAGATGCACCTGACCGTGCTGCTGTCGCTGACCGCCGTCTGGCTCGTCGCCGGCTGGCTCGCGGACGGGCTGCCCCGGCTGGATCACGCCCGGGCCCTGCGCCGGCGTACCGGATGGGTGCTCGCCCTGACGCTGACCGGCCTGGGCCTGACGGTCGCCGTGCTGGCCGCGGGGCTCTCCAGCGCCGGCGCGACCCCGGCGGACCGGGCGGCCGCCGGTCTCACCCTCGCCGCCGCCCCCGCGCTCGTGGTCGCGGCCTGCACGGTCCGCCGGGTACGCCGGCTGCGGGCGGGCGCGGGCGCCCTCTCGTCGGCCCCGGGCACCCCGGCGCCGCACGGCCTGCGGGCCTCCGCCGCGCACCCGCTCATCGGGCTCCCGGTGCAGGTCACGGGGCTGGCGATCCTGCCCGCGGTGGCTGCGGCGAGCGCCCCGGAACTGCTCTCCGGGCCCGGCGTGGCCGGCCCGGCGGTCACCGTGGGCGTGCTGGGCGTCGCCGCGATCGGCGTACGCCACGCCCTGCGGCACAGCCGGCTCGTCGAGCGGGCCGTACCGGCACGGCCCGCGTCACCGCGAGCGGCCGGGCCCCTGCACGTATAGCAGTTCCAGGATCGCCCGGGTCGCCTCGAACCAGCGGTCGAGCCAGCCGGGCGGCGGGACGCTGCCCTTCGGCGGCAACTCCATCAGCAGCCCGCGCAGCAGCGGGTGGTCGACCAGCGACTCGGTCGGCTCCACCGACCAGTTGCCGGGCGGGAACGACGGCTCGGTCAGCGGGTTGGGGTCCAGCGAGGGCAGGGAGAGCGGCGGACCGGGCTGCTCCGGCGGGGCCGCCGGGCTCTCCCGGCCCCCCATCTCGGTGTCGGTCGACACCACCTCCGTGAGGACGGTGTCCCGCCGTGCCCCCCGGTACTTGCCCCCGAACCGTTCCGGCTTACCCGGCCCGTTGGTGAGGTTGTCTGACCCGATCGTCGTCATCCGTCTCGCCCTGCCTCGCTCGGTTGCCGATCCCTGCGGCGGGTTGTCGACCAGCGCCGTACCGAGGGGTACAACGACACGGGACCCGATGTGGCGACGCCGAGGGCGGGACGTCTTCGCGGTCGGCCCGGACGCGGGCACGGCGATGCCCCCGCCCGGCTTCGTCGCCGGACGGGGGCATCCCGTCATGTCCCGGTCCGTCAGCCCTTGTCGAACACACCGCCCCTGGCGCCGGCGACGAAGGCGTGCCAGCCACCCGGGGCGAAGACCAGGGCCGGGCCCGTCTTGTCCTTCGAGTCCCGCACGCCGACCGCCCCCGTCACGTACGCCACCTCCACGCAGTTGTCACAGTTCGGCCCGCTCTTCGAGCTCTTGAACCACGTCGCCTGCGTCAGGTCCACGGGGAACCCATTGGTCGCCATTTCCACAACGGCTCCTCTGCCAGTTTCGCGATGTGTGCGATGGACTCCTCTGGACGTATGGCCGCCGCTCGGACGTGATCGAAGATGAAGCTGTACTTCTGCAGTTCGTCACTCTTCTCCAGGAAGAGCCCACCCGTGGCATTCTCCGCGTACACGACATCCGGATCACCGGGCTCAGGGAAGCTGAGGATCGTGAAGGTGCCGTCCATGCCGGCGTGCGCCCCCACCGTGAAAGGCAGGATCTGGAGCGTCACGTTCGGCAGTTCCGCCACCTCGACCAGGCGTTTGAGCTGGTCACGCATTACCTCGTCCCCGCCCACCGGACGGCTTACCACCGCCTCATCGAGCACCACCCACAGATCGACCGGATCATCCTGCGTCAACAACGACTGACGGCCCAGACGGACACGCACCCGTTGCCGCACCTGTTCGGGAGTGAAGTCGGGCCGGGCGGCCCGGATCATCGCGCCCGCGTAATCCTCCGTCTCCAGGAGCCCGGGCACCACCTGCTGCTCGTAGGCCCGGATCGAGCTGGCCGCCGCCTCCAGTCCGACGTACGCGCCGACCAGCACCGTGCTGTAGGGGTGCCACCAGCCCTTCTGCCGCGCCTCCCGGGCGATCTGCACCAGCTCGTCGCTCTCGGCACCCACCACGCCGTAGATCCGCAGCATGTCCCGCACGTCGCGTGGCGTCGCCGTGGTGTGGCCGGTCTCGATCCGCGAGACCTTCGACGCCGAGCACTCCAGCTGCTCGGCGACCGCCTCTATGGTGATACCGGCCGTCTCCCGCTGCCGGCGCAGTTCGGCGCCGAGGCGACGCCGCCGGATGGTGGGGCTGCGCCGCTCGCTCACGACACGACCCCGCCCACTGGTCGGGACCACCGCCTGTCAGGCCTCATCCGGTCCACCTCCGCCTCGCCGTGCGCCACTGTCGTCACCCGCCAGGGGCGCGACCGTCGTACGGCGGGCGTCGTTCGCGGCGTGGGGTGGTGCCGGTCATCGGCCGGCCGCGACGGGCGAAACCGGCTCCCAGTGTGCCGGGCATACGTGAACGGCTTCAAGCGCTGCTTTGCACGAGCCGCTCACGTATCGGCAAAAGTCGACGTGCAACTTGCATGAAGCACGTCGCTGATGCACTCTGTCCGTATGGCACGGGTTACTCACCGTCTTCGTCCGCTTCCTCGCCGTGGTGACCCCACGGGCCGCGGGACGCGCGGCGGTGGGACCGCCCGACAGTCGACAACCAGACCTGCCCCGGGTTGATGACCCCGCCGCTGCACGCCAGTTGGCTGCGGCGGCGGGAGCGGTACCCGGAGCAGCCGGGTGTTGGTCGGGTGGCGGTTCGCCACCAGCGGGTACGGCCCGACCACCACCGCCCGCACCACCGGTCCACGAGGCACGACCCCGCCACGGGCCATCGACGTCCCCCGACCCTCACCGCCGGCCCGTCGGCCGGCCGACCCTTCCCAGGAGCCCATGTGCTTCCCCGCTCCGGTGACGTACTGCACGTGACTCGCGCGGCGAGTGTCCAGTTCCTCAGGCCCATCATGTTCCGGGTCATCCGGGTGCTCGACTGGCCGACCTACGACGGCTGGATCTGGCTCGAAGGCTACGAGTTGAACGCATCGGGGGACGCGGTCAGCCGGCGGTCGATCTTCGTCCAGCGGGAAGGGCTGCGCCACCTGCGGTCGGCCCCCGAGCCGCGGCCGCACACCGTGCGCGCGCCGCGCCGGCCCGTCGCCCGCACCCCGGTCCGGGTGGGCTGACCTGCGCGATCGGCAACCGGGGGGCGTGCCGTCGCCATAGGATGAGGTACGCCCACCCCGGCACGTTCCACCCCGCGCGTCCAGGACCCCGAACCTGGGATGGCCATGGTCAATCAGCCCGCCGCGCGGCGGCACCACCGCTCCCGTATCGCCTACGCCTTCGGACTACTGGCGCTGATCGGCGCCGCCACCACGCTGGTGGTCGTGGTCCGCGATCCCGCCCTCTCGTCCACCACACGGCTGACCACCCCGGTCCCGGCACCGGAGATCACCGTGGTGGACGAGGACCCGCCCGACGGCGACGACGGGCCGGACGCCCTCGACGCCCCGTACGCACTGACCGGACCGGACGAACCGGACGCGCTCGGCGCCGCCGACGAGTCCGGGCCCGCCGCCGGGGCCGGCGTTCCCGCAAACTCCACGAGCGGCGCGGCGCATGCCGCCCGCCCCGCGCCGGACGACGTCCGCCGTTCCCTCTTCTGGTCCGGCATCTTCGGACTGGCCATCTCGCTGGCCGGGCTCGGCATGGTGGGGACGAGACGACGAATGTGGTGACCGGCGAGGCAGGTGGGTGACGCAGAGGCGCAGGTGGTGACGCGGCGGCGTCCCCGCCGGCGGCGCGGTCAGCGGCTCACCGGGTGGCGGTCGGTTCGACCGACGGCGTGATCCCGCCGGTCGGCGAGGCGGCGTCGCGGGCCACCACCAGCGTGACCTCCTCGTCCTCCGGCACCAGTTCCCCCGCCTCCGGCTCGGTGCGGATCACCGTGCCGGCCGGCCGGTCCGACGTCTCGTACTCCACCCGGTGGTCCAGCCCGACGTCGTCCAGGATGGCCTGCGCCGTCTCCAGCGGCAGGTTCACCACCGGCGGCATCGGCAGTTCGGCCGGCACCGAGGGCGTCGGGGACGCCGAGGGCGACGAGCTGGTGGGGGCGGCCGAGGTCGGCGCGGCGGTGGTCGGCGACGCGCGGGTCACCGACGGCGACGGCGACGGCTCCGGCCCGCTCGGACCGTCGTCCGCCGACCGGAGGGCCAACCACAGCCCGGCGCCGAGCAGGCCAAGCAGCAGCAGCACGAGCACGCCCCACAGGATCGGCAGCCACCAGCGCCGCGCGTCCTGCTCCTCGGCGTACCACTCGGCCTCCGGCTGGTCGACCGGCCCGCCGGGACGCACCTCCGCCCGGCCGGACCACGCCGCCGGCCCGGACCGCTCCGGCGGCCCGGCGGCCGTACGGTCCAGCGGGGCGGTGCCGTCGACGGGCATCGGTCGGGTGGCGTCGCCGCCGTCCGGGGCGCTCCGGTCGGGGCGGGGCAACGGCTGCGTCCGGTCGGGTTCAGGCCCGGCCGAGGGACCGCCCGGCGGCAGCGGGCGGGTCCGGTCGTCGTGTTCCCCGGCGGGCGGTTCCTGGCGGTCGTCGCTCATGCCAGCACTCCGCTGCGCTGCGTGCCGACCTGAGACACCACCACGCCGTGCCGATGACTCGCTCGCTGACGCTCACTCATGCCGGCACTCCGCTGCGCTGCGTGCCGACCTGAGACACCACCACGCCGTGCCGACGATTCGCTCGCTGACGCTCACTCATGGCACGTCCTCTCCCGGCCCGGGCGGGCGTCGCGGGCCCCTGACCGCCAACCTAGCGGTCCCGGAGGCCATCGGCCGGGATCAGCGTGCCGGACGCTCCGTCACGGCGTCGGGGAGGGCGAACCGCCGTCCTCCGGCGCGTCGCCGCACCAGATCGACACCTGGTCGTTCCACCGGCCCGCACCGTCGCCGGCCGGATCCTGGCGGCTGACCTTGCCGGTCTTGCCCGTCCGGTAATGCGGGTAGAAGCCCTCGTCGACGAGCTCGTCCGCCGCGTCGTCGCAGTCGTCGCCCACCACGTCCGGCACGGTGGCGGACGGCGCCGGGCCGCTCACGTAGAGCGTCACGGTGCGTCCGGGCTGCACCTCGGAACCCACCTCCGGTGAGGTGCGCTCCACGGTCGTTCCCGTGCCCCGACCGAAGACGAGCCGCCAGCCCAGCCGCTGCTCGCGCAGCTCGTCGCGGGCGTCCGTGAACTCCTCGCCGACGACCGGCGGGACCGTCAGCCCGGCGGAGCGGCTCGGGGCGGTCGTGCGGGGAGCCTGTGGCGCGGACCGGCCCGGGGTCGGCCGGGCTGCGCCCGGGGTGCCGGTGGAGGGCAGACTCTCCGCCGCCGCCGTCGGCGGGGCCGGCGGGTCGTCCTCGCCGGCCAGGAGCCAGCCGCCGGTCGCGCCGACGGCCGCGAGCAGCACGACGGCCAGCCCGCCCCTGAGCAGCAACGCCGACCGGTCCGGCCCGGCGTCGTCCCGCGCGCCCGTGTCCCCGTCCGTCATACGCCCACCCCGCCTCGATCACCGGCGACCGTACCCGCTCCCGTCGGCACCGGCGTCATCGCGGTCGCCCCGGCCGGACCGCCACGACTCGCCGCGCCGACCACGGGACGTTACGCTCCCCGGCATGGCCAGACGGGGCTGGGGAGGATCGATCGCGACCGCGGTCGGCGTCGCTGCCGGCGCGGGCGCGGCCCAACTGGGCTTCGGCTACGGGCTGGGCATCATCAACTGGGCGCCGGCGGACGCGACCGCCGGCGCGACCGCCTGGGTGGCGGGTCTGATCTGGGCCACCTGGATCGCGGCCACCTCGACGGTCTTCGGCGCGGTCTGCGCGCAGCGGCTGCGCGACCGCGCCCCGGCACCGGACACCGACCCCGCCGACCCGGCTCCGGCCGGACCGGGTGGGGGCGCCCTCGGCTCCGTCGCGCTCGCCGTGGCCGCCGGGGTGGGCGCGCTGATCACCGTGCTGCTGGTGGCCGTACCGGCCCGGGAGGCGGTGACGGTGGCGGACACCGGCTCGCCCCGGAACGTCGCGGCGGCCTACGCGGCGGTCGGCGTGCTGGTCGGGGTGCTGACGGCGGTCTGGGCGCTGCGCTCGCGGGCCGCCGCGAACAACGTGATCGCCACCGTCGGCTGGCTCTGGCTGCTCGCCGTGATCGCCGTCGTGGACGGCGTACTGGCCGGGCGCGGCCTCACCAGCGCCCAGCTCGGCATCTGGCAGCTCGGCCCCGACGACGGGCGGTACTGGATCCGCGACTACTTCTACTGGCCGGGTGCGCTGCTGTCCCTCGGTTCCGCGCTGGTGATCGGTGCCCTCGCGGCCCGTCGGGACGCCCGGGATCCCGACCACCGGGTCGGGGCGGCCGTTTCGGGTGCGGCCGGGCCGCTGCTCGTCGCGACCGCGTACTTCCTGGCGGTGCCGAGGCTGACCGCGATCAGCCCGGAGCAGGTGTCGGCGCACCTGATCGCGCCGTACGCGGTGATCATCGGGGTCGGCGGCGCCGTCCTGGTCACCGCCCTCGCCCAGCGGGCCGCCCGACGGGCCGCGGCCCGGGGAACGGTGCGGGTGCCCCGCCAACGCACCGGCGAACCCGCCGACCACCCGGGCAACCCCAGTCCGGGGCGACACACCTCTCCGGCCGACGGCGACGCCCAGGCGACGCCCGCCGGCAGCGACACCCTCACGCCGCCGGGCGGTGGCGCCGCTTTCCCAGGGCCGGGCGGCGGCGACACCTCCAGCACGCCGGGCGGCACCGCGCCGGACGGGGACGCCGTCGCGGCGGGCGGAGGAGCCCTCCCGGCTTCCGCCGCCGACCGCGAGCCTGCGCCCGACCCCGCCGAGGGCGAACCCGCGCCGGTCCCCGCCGCCGCGAGGCCCGCGGCCACCTCCGGCACTGCCGGGGAGCCGGCCGCCCCGGCCACCGGGGACGGCACGCCGGCGTCGGCGACGACCGGGGAGCCGCCCGCGCCGGCCGCCGACGATCCGGCGGAACCGCAGCCCACCGGCCGCCGACCCCGCTCCGGCCGCCGCGCACGCTGAACCCCGCGGTGCCGCCGAGGCGACCGCCCCGCTGGGGGTCGGCCGCGCCGAACGACGAGGAGTGACGGCGTCGGGGCGCCACCGCCGCGGAGCACGGGGTAGGACGGGTGCGACCGGAGCGTCAGGGGCCGGAAGCGCGGGCGGTCGCGTACCGGGACTCGCGCCGGACCGGATCGGCGCCACCGCCGCGGAGCACCGGGATGCGGGTCAGCTGCGGCGCACCGGGACGCGGGTCAGTCGACGGGCCAGGTGTGCACGGGCTCGTTGCTGCGTTGCAGCTCGGCGTAGCGCTGCACCATGTGGTGCAGGGCGGCGTCCCGGTCCATGCCGCGGTGCCGCTCGGCCGCCCAGACCGCCTCGGTCTGCCAGACCGCGCCGTTGCGGCCCGTACGGCAGCGCTGCTCGATGATGCCGAGCAGCCGGTCGCGTTCGGTCGGGGACACCCCGAACCGGTCGAGCCCGGCGGCCGCCTTGGGCAGCAGGACGTCCAGGACCAGCTTGGTCACCGGCACCTCGCCGAGGCGGGGCCAGTGCAGGACGGCGTCCATGCCGCGCCGGGCGGCGGCGTGGAAGTTCTCCTCGGCGGAGCTGAAGGTGAGCTGGCTCCAGATCGGCCGGTCGGACTCCGCCAGCCCGCGCGCCAGCCCGAAGTAGAAGGCGGCGTTGGCCAGCATGTCGACCACGGTCGGGCCGGCCGGCAGCACCCGGTTCTCGACGCGCAGGTGCGGGCGGCCGTTCATGATGTCGTAGACCGGCCGGTTCCACCGGTAGACGGTGCCGTTGTGCAGGCGCAGCTCGCCCAGCTCCGGTACGCCGCCGCCGTGCAGGACCTCGACCGGGTCCTCGTCCTCGCAGATCGGCAGCAGCGGCGGGAAGTAGCGGACGTTCTCCTCGAAGAGGTCGAAGATCGAGGTGATCCAGCGTTCGCCGAACCAGACCCGGGGGCGTACGCCCTGCGCCTTCAGCTCGTCCGGCCGGGTGTCGGTGGCCTGCTCGAACAGGGCGATGCGGGTCTCCGCCCAGAGCTGCCGCCCGTAGAGGAAGGGCGAGTTGGCCCCCACGGCCACCTGCACCCCGGCGATGGCCTGGGAGGCGTTCCAGTAGTCGGCGAAGCTGTCCGGGGCGACCTGGAGGTGGAACTGGAGGCTGGTGCAGGCGGCCTCGGGGGCGATCGAGTCGGTGTGGGTCTGGAGGCGTTCGACGCCTCGGATGTCGAGCTCGATGTCCTCGCCCCGGGCGCCGACGATCTGGTCGTTGAGCACCCGGTACCGCTCGTTGGTGGAGAGGTTGTCCTCGACCAGGTGCCGCTCGGTGAGGGTGGGCAGGATGCCGACCAGGACGATCTTCGCGTCCGACTTGGCGGCCCGCTCGTCGGCGCGGGAGAGGCTGCCGCGCAGGTCCTGCTCGTAGTCGGCGAACCCGCTGCCCTCGATCAGCCGGGGCGGCGCGTTCAGCTCCAGGTTGAACTGGCCCAGCTCGGTCTGGAAGAGCGGGTCGGCGATGTCGGCGAGGATCTGGTCGTTGCGCATCGCCGGCTCGGCCGCCGAGTCGACCAGGTTCAGCTCGATCTCCAGCCCGGTCATCGGCCGGTCGGCGTCGAAGCCGAAGTCGTCCAGCATCAGGGCGAAGACGTCCAGGCACCGCCGGACCTTCTGTCGGTAGCGGACCCGGTCCTCCCGGGAGAAGGCGCCCTGCTCGACGTCCCTGCCCATGTTTCCTCCCGGCGCGAGGCGCAGTCGGACCGTGCCGGCCCGGTAAGCGCGTGGTGAACCCTCCACGTTAGGAGTGTCGGCATCGCCGGGACCAGAGGAGGTCGCGGCGATCCCACGGCCGGGACGACCGTACTCCGGTCGGCGGACGCGCTCCCGGCGGCATCTCTACCCAGCCGGTGCCGCCCGGCACCCGATCGAACCGCGAATGAGTCGTGACAAATCGCACCCGGTCGGCGGCCCTCACCCTGCGTACGCGCGTCGGGCCCGCGCCGTGATGCGGCGCGGGCCCGGAAGCGGTACGGCGGATCAGGCCTGGCGGACGGCCTCGCCCTCGATCTCGATCTTGATCTTCTTGCCGACCAGCACGCCCCCGGTCTCCAGGGCGACGTTCCAGGTCAGGCCGAAGTCCTCGCGGTCGATCTCGGTGGACGCGGAGAAGCCGAAAATGTCCTGCCCGAACGGGCTGCGGCCGACGCCCTCGAACTCGACCTCCAGGTCGACCGGGCGGGTGACGCCCTTGATGGTCAGCTCGCCGGAGAGGACGAACTCGTTGCCGTCGCGGGACTTCACGGCGGTGCTGCGGAACTCCAGGGTCGGGAAGGCCTCGGCGTCGAGGAACTCGGGGCTGCGCAGGTGCGCGTCCCGGTCGGCCTGGTTGGTGTTGATGGTGGCCGCCTGGATGGTGGCGCTGACCGTGGACTGCATCGGGTCCTCGGCGACGGTGATGGTGGCGCTCGCGTCAGCGAACTCACCGCGTACCTTGCTGACCATCATGTGCCGGGCGACGAAGCCCACGCGCTTGTGCGCCGCGTCCAGCAGGTAGGTGCCGGCGGTCGGGATCGTGAGGCCGTCCCAGTCGCGGGTGACCGGTGCGGTGCTGCTGGTCATGAAGCTGCCCTCCGTGGGGAAAGTTGTTTAGTAGCCCAACGACTGCCGCAGCAACTATAGGCATAGCAATATTCCTCGTGTCAAGTACTGCTACGATGGGCGCGTGGACCAGAACGTGTTCGACGACCCCCGGATCACCGCCGTCGGCCTGCTCGTCGAGGCGCACGCCGGGCTCTCGGCCCGGTTCGCCGCCCAGTTCGAGGAGCACGGCCTCTCACCGGTCGAGTTCGAGGTGCTGACCAGACTCGCCCGCTCACCCGGCAACCAGTTGCGGATGACCGACCTCGCCGCCCAGACCTCGCTCTCGACGAGCGGCGTCACCCGCGTGGTGGACCGGATGGAACGCGACGGGCTGCTCGCCCGCCGCGCCTGTCCCTCCGACCGGCGCAGCTCGTTCGCCGTGGTCACCGCCTCCGGCCTGCAACGCCTCGACGAGACCCTGCCCGGGCACCTGCGGATCATCGAGCAGTGGTTCACCGGCCAACTCGACCCGGAGGCCCTGGACGCCCTGCTCGACGGGCTGCGTCGGGTCCGGGACGCGGTGCACCCCGGCGCCACCGCCGGAAGCACCGGGTCCGCCGCCGACTGCGACGGGACGGTCCCGCCCTCCTGACCCGCCCGGCACCGGCAGAAAGAGCGGCAGAACTGCCGTACCCACGGGACGATAGACGTTCAAACCGGACGAAGCCGCGTGCGGGCGGTGGCTAGTCTTCGGGCAGTGGGGACGCACCGGGGGGTGACGGCGCGGGCGACGAGCGAGGGGTAGCAAGAGGGGCTTCGTCGCCCGCGTCCCCCCGGTCGCTCCGCGGAACTCCCGCACGGCACCGGCCCCGACGCCGGCACGGCCGGTCTGCCCGGGTCACCCGCTCCGGCTCGCGGCCCACGGGCGCAACTGCTCCTCCTCGTGCGGCAGCAGCCGCACACCACTCTGCCGGAAGGCCCGGTCGAGGCGGTCCAGCACGGCGGGATCGCCCGAGCTGGCGGCCAGTCCCACCAGCGCCTCCACCACGTCACGCCGATCCTGACCGCCGGCACCGGCTTCCGCGGCCGCGGCGAACCACTCCGCCGCCAGCTCACGATCGCCCCGGCACAGCGCCAGGTTCCCCTCGATCAGCGCGCAGATCCCGTCCTCCGGGCGCACCCCGGGCGTCGGCGCACCCGGCGCGCGCCCGGGCGACCAGACCTCCTCGGGGCGGGGCACCGGCGGCCCCGGGGGCGGGCGCAGCTCGGCCAGCACCCCGGCCGCCTCGGCGGACCGGCCGTCGCGGGCCAACGCCAGCCCCACCGTGCCGAGCGCCCGGCGACGGTGGCCCGGGTCGCCGAGGTCCGCCAGCGCCGCCACCACCCGCCGGCCCTGGTCGACGGCGTCCGCGTACCGGCCCTCGAGGCGGGACACCTCGGCGAGGTTGGCCCGCGCGAGCACCCGCAGCCGCTGCTCCCCGACCTGCGCGGCGAGCCGGTCGACCGTGGCCAGCCGGCGCCGGGCAGCCGCCAGGTCACCGACCCGGATGTCGTGCCAGGCGAGGTTGTTCTGCGCCACCGCCATGTCCCGGACCCGCCCGTGCCGGACGGCCAGCGCGAGCACCGCCTCGGCCTGCGTCCGCACCTCGTCGTGCTCGCCGAGTGCGATCAGCAGCGCGCAGAGCACCGCTCGCGCCTCCAGCTCCCCGGTGACGTCGCCCGCGTCCCGAAACGCGGCCAGCGCTCCCCGCGCGGCCGGCAGCTCCTCCGCCCCAGCACCGTGCTCGGCGGCGAGCCGGGCCACCCCGAGGAACGCCCACGCCCGCAGCACCGGGTCGACATCGGCGGTACGCGGATCCGCCAGCAGGCGCCGGAGCCACTGCCTGCCGGGGACGTCACGCCCCCGGAACCGCCACCACCGGGACAGCGCCGCCGCCAACCGCAGCGCCGTCAACGGGTCGTCGACGGCGGCGTGCGCCAGGGCGGAGCTGATGTCGCCGGTCACCTCGTCCAGGCGGTGCACCGCCGCCGGCAGGTTGGCCCCGACCAGCTCCGGTGCGGTCCGCGCCACCAGCCGGGCGACGACCTGCGCGTGCCGGCGCCGGATCGCGGTCAGCTCGCCGGCGCCCGTCGCCTGCTCGGCGGCGAAGTCCCGCACGGCGTCGAGCAGGCGGAACCGGAACGGCCCGGCGCCCCGGACGCTCAACAGACCGAGTTCCACGAGCCGGTCGAGCAGCGGCACCGGGTCCACGACCACCGTCCCGTCCCGGTCGGCGGGGTCGGCGAGCATCTCCTCGGCCAGCTCGACCGACCAGCGGTTGCCGAACGCGGAAAGCCGGCGCAACGCGGCCCGCTCGTCGGGGGCGAGGAGGCGGTAGCTGACCGCCACCGCGTCCCGCAGGGTCTCCGCCACCGCCGCCCGCGGGCTCTCCGGACGGCCCGGCTCCGTGCTGTCCCAGCCCGGCCGCCCGGCCGCCCCCGGCGAGGTCGTCAGGTCGAGGACGCGGTCGCCGTACCGGTCGAGCAGCTCGTTGAGATCGAGGATCCGGCCCCGGGCCGCCATCAGCTCGATGGCGAGCGGGAGCCCGCCCAGGCGGCGTACCAGGGCGGCGAGGGCAGGCAGCTCGGCGGGACCGGGCGGCTCCCGGCGGACCTGGGCGAGCCGGGCGGTGAAGAGGGCCACGGCGGGGTAGCCGGCCAGCGCCGCCGGGCCCTCCCGCTCGCTGCCCGGCGGCGGTACGTCGAGCGGGGCGACCGGCCACACCCGCTCCCCGGGCAGGCCGACCGGGTGCCGGCCGGTGACCAGCACCCGCAGCGACGGCACCGCCCCGGCGAGCCGGTGCACCGTCTCGGCGACCGCGTCGGGGGCCCGCTCGGCCGCGTCCACGAGCAGCAGCGCCGGCCGGCCGTCGAGGCGGACGGTCAGCTCGGGCAGCCGGGCGACGCCGAAGACGGCGACCGAGGCGGAGAGCATGTCGGCCGCGTCCGAGCCCTCGCCGATGAGCACGCCGGCCGCCCCGCCGGGATGCTCGCCGGCGACCGCGTGGGCCACCGAGAGGGCCAGCGCGGTCTTGCCCACGCCGGCCAGCCCGACCAGGCTGACCAGCCGGGGCCCGCGCCCGTCGGTGAGCAGCCCGACCAGCTCGGCCAGGTCGCGGTCCCGGCCGACCAGCGCGACCGGGGGCGGGAGCGCGGCCGGCGTACCGGCGTGGTGGTCGAGGTCGACGCGGGCCGGCGGGGCGCCTCCGGGGGTGGCCGGCGGGGCGGCCGGGACCGGCCCCCGGGCGGCGGCCAGGAACGCCGACCGGACGGCCCCGGCCAGCTCCAGCGCGCCGGCGAGCAGCTCGACAGTGGTGCGCTGCGGCCGGGACGAGCGGCCCCGCTCCAGGTCGCGGACGGTCCGGACGCCCACACCCGCCCGGCCCGCCAGCTCGGCCTGCGTCAGGCCGGCGGCGAGCCGGTGCCCGCGCAACAGCTCCGGCAGCCCGGTACGACCGCCCGGATGCGGCGAACGATCATGATCCGGCGTCATGGGCAGGAAGGGTACGGACGGGGTACGACCGCCGGCAGCCGAGCGTCGCCCTGCCGACGCCCCGGTGCGGATATCCGACAGCGGGCCGGACGGACGACGACGCGGAACGGACCCGGCGGCACGAAACGGACCGGCGGCAGGGACCGTCACCCCTGGGCCGGTGCCGGCTCCGGGGTCCGGGCCGGTCACGCCGGACGGGCCGGTCACGCCGGACGGGCCCGGCGGTGCGGAGGCGGCTGCCCCGACGCCACCGGACCCGTCGCCGTCACATGCCCAGATCGCGCGCGATGATCATGCGCTGCACCTCGGACGTGCCCTCGCCGATCTCCAGGATCTTGGAGTCGCGCCAGAACCGGGCCACCGGGTACTCGTTCATGAAGCCGTAGCCACCGTGGATCTGGGTGGCCTCGCGGGCGTTGTCCACCGCGATGGTGCTGGCGTGCAGCTTGGCGATGGCGGCCTGCCGCTTGAACGGCTCACCGGCGAGCATCCGCGCCGCCGCGTCGTAGTAGGCCAGCCGGGCGGTGTGCGCCTTCATCTCCATGTCGGCGATCTTGAACTGGATCGCCTGGTAGTTGCCGATCGGCTGGCCGAACGCCTGGCGCTCCTTCGCGTACCTGATCGACTCGTCGACGCAGCCCTGCGCGAGGCCGACGGCCAGGGCGGCGATGGCGATCCGCCCCTCGTCGAGGATGCGCAGGAACTGGGCGAAGCCCCGGCCGCGCTCGCCGAGCAGGTTCGCCGCCGGCACCCGGCAGTCGTCGAAGGTCAGCTCGTGCGTGTCCGAGGCGTTCCAGCCCACCTTGGAGTAGCCCGGCGCGATGGTGAAGCCCGGCGTACCCGAGGGGACGATGATGGTGGACAGCTCCTTGGCGCCGTCCGGGCGGGTGCCGGTGACCGCGGTGACGGTGACCAGCGCCGTGATGTCGGTGCCCGAGTTGGTGATGAAGGCCTTGGAGCCGTTGATCACCCACTCGTCCGTGGACTCGTCGAGCACCGCGCGGGTCTGGGTGCCGCCGGCGTCCGAGCCGGTGCCCGGCTCGGTCAGTCCGAAGCCGGCCAGCGCCTCGCCGCTGAGCAGCTTCGGCAGCCACGTCGCCTTCTGCTCGTCGGTGCCGAAGCGGTAGATCGGCATCGCGCCGAGCGAGACCGCCGCCTCCAGGGTGATGGCGACGCTCGAATCGACCCGGGCCAGCTCCTCCAGCGCGAGGCAGAGCGCGAAGTAGTCGCCGCCCATGCCGCCGTGCTCCTCGGCGAAGGGCAGGCCGAACAGGCCCATCTTGCCCATCTGCCGGATCACCTCGTACGGGAAGGTGTGCTTCTCGTAGTGCTCCGCGATGACCGGGGCGACCACCTCGCGCGCGAATTCCCGCACGCTCTCCCGCAGCGCCTCTTGCTCCTCGGTGAGCCGGAAGTCCATGGAATCCTCCTGTGTGGATGGGCCGCCGGGCGCTCGTGACGCCGGGAACGGACGGGTCGCTGGTGCGGTGCGGGCCCGCGCCGGCCGGGTGGGCCGGCGGCGGGATCAGACCGGGGTGACGCCGTGCCGGCGCCGGGAGAAGTGCCGCTCCTTGGTGCGGGCGGCGGCGAACCGGCGGACCAGCTCGGCGCGCAGCTCGTGCGGCTCGACGATCGCGTCGATGACCAGCTCGCTGGCGAGCCGGACCACGTCGATGTCGCGCTCGTACTCCTCGCGCTTCGCGGCGACGAACGCGGCCCGCGCGGCCTCGTCCCCGATCGCGGCGATCTTGTTCGCGTAGACCGCGTTGACCGCCGCCTCCGCGCCCATCACGGCGATCTTGGCGGTGGGCAGCGCGATCGTGGCGTCCGGCTCGAAGCCGGGACCGGCCATCGCGTAGAGACCGGCGCCGTACGCCTTGCGGACCACCACGCAGATCTTGGGTACGGTCGCCTCGGAGATCGCGGTGATCATCTTGGCGCCGTGCCGGATGATGCCCTGCCTCTCCACCGCGCTGCCGACCATGAACCCGGGCACGTCGGAGAGGAAGAGCAGCGGCACGTTGAACGCGTCGCAGAGCTGCACGAAGCGGGTCGCCTTGTCGGCCGAGTCGACGAAGAGCACGCCGCCCTTGAACATCGAGTTGTTGCCGACCACGCCGACGACCTCGCCGTTGAGCCGGCCGAAGCCGATGGTCAGCTCCTTGGCCCAGAGCGCCTGGATCTCGAAGAAGGAGCCGTCGTCGAGCAGGCCCTTGACGTACCGCCGCATGTCGAACGCCTGCCGCTCGCTCGCCGGCACCAGCGCGGCCAGGTCGGCCTTCTCCGGCGCCTCGACGGCGGGCGCGGCCGGCGGCTGCTGCGTCCAGTTCGCCGGCAGGTACGACAGGTAGCGCCGCACCACGTCGAGCGCGTCGGCCTCGGTCTTGCAGAGGAAGTGCCCGACGCCCGACTCGGCGCAGTGCACCTTGGCGCCGCCCATCGCCTCCAGCGTGGTCTTCTCGCCGGTGACCATCTCGACCATCCGGTCGGAGCCGAGATACATGCTGGCGTTGCCGTCGACCATGGCGACCACGTCGCAGAACGCCGGGATGTACGCCCCGCCGGCCGCGCTCGGCCCGAACAGCGCGCAGACCTGCGGGATGGAGCCGGAGGCGCGGACCTGGTTCCAGAAGATCTTGCCGGCGCCGCGGCGGCCGGGGAAGAGGTCGACCTGGTCGGTGATCCGGGCGCCGGCCGAGTCGACCAGGTAGACCATCGGCACGCTGGTCGAGTAGGCCCGCTCGATGATCCGGATGATCTTCTCGACGGTGCGGGCGCCCCAGCTGCCGGCCTTGACCGTGGAGTCGTTCGCCATCAGGCAGACCGGTCGGCCGTCGATGGTGGCGGTGCCGGTCACCACGCCGTCGGCCGGGAGGCCCTCGGCCATCGCGTTGGCGTAGAGGCCGTCCTCGACGAAGGAGCCCTCGTCCACCAGGAGCGCGACCCGCTCCCGGGCGAAGAGCTTGCCCTTGGCGGCGTTCGCCGCGTGGTACTTGTCCGCACCGCCGGCCCGGGCCCGCTTGCGCAGCTGCTCCAGTGCCTCACCGTCGAGCGTCACGCCGACTCCCTCGCCACCTGAGCCGGCCACCTCGCGGGCGGACCGACTGACCTGAACGATCGTTAGGCTAGCGCATCCCCCCACCCCCCGGCGACCCACGGACGGCGGCGGCGACATCGCCCTGTCGCGACCCTCGGCGAGGCATTGAAAATCATGAATTTATAGGGCTACGCTCCGGACACCCCTCCTCCCGGAATGGAGTCAACGATGACCTCACGGCTCAACCGGCTCGCGGTCGCGTTCGTCGCGACGGCACTCGCCACGCTCGGCGTCACGGTCGCCAACCCGTCACCCGCCTCCGCCGCCATGACCATCTGCTACAACACCAGCCAGGCGGGGAGCTTCGCCGGCACCGCCAACCAGGCCGCCTCGATCTGGAACAACGCCACGTCGAACCTGACGCTCACGGCGAACTGCGGCTCCAACCTGCGGATCTACCAGATCACCGGCGGCGGCTCGTACGCCGTCCGGACCAGCCTGGGCAACGGGCGGGTCTACATCGACACCCAGCAGGCCCAGCAGTACAGCCCGCTGCGGATCATGACCCACGAGATCGGGCACATCCTCGGCCTGCCCGACAACTACAACGGCAACTGCGCGCTGCTGATGTCCGGCGGCAGCGCCGGCACCAGCTGCACCAACCCGTACCCGAGCACCACCGAGGCCAACCGGGTGACCAGCCTCTTCGCCGGCACCCTCAGCACCAACCGCGCCGGGTCCCAGATCTTCCGCGACAGCTGGCCGGCCGCGCTCACCACGGTGGGCTGACCGACCGGGCACGTCGGAGGGGCCGGCACGACGCCGGCCCCTCCCCGCGTCTCCGAGCGGTCAGCCCGGCAGCGGCGTCAGCCGGGTACGTGGGCCCGCGCGGAGCACCCCCGACGGGAGCCGCTTGCCGACCAGCTCCTCGGCCAGCTCGGCCACCTCGACCAGGGCGTCCAGGTCGATGCCCGTGTCGACGCCCATGTCGTGCAGCATGTGCACCGCCTCCTCGGTGGCCAGGTTGCCGCTGGCCCCCGGCGCGTACGGGCAGCCGCCGAGACCGCCGACGCTGGCGTCGAACTCGGTCACGCCCAGCTCCAGCGCGGTCAGCATGTTGGCCAGCGCGGTGCCCCGGGTGTTGTGGAAGTGCAGCAGCACGGGAACGTGCGCGTTGCGGTCGCGTACCGCCGTCAGCAGCTCGCGGACCCGCCGGGGCGTACCCATGCCGGTGGTGTCGCCGAAGGCCACCCGGTCGGCGCCGTCGCGGACCACCCGGTCCACGATGGCGGCCACCCGGGCCGGGTCGGTGTCCCCCTCGTACGGGCAGCCGAAGCTGGTCGCCACGATCACCTCGGCCTGCGCGCCGGCGCCGTGCAGCAGGTCGATCAGCTCGGCGATGTCGTCCAGCGACTCCTCGGTGGAGCGGTTCACGTTGCGCCGGTTGTGCGTGTCGCTGGCCGAGACCACCACCTCGATCTCGGTGAAGCCGGCGGCCAGGGCCCGCTGCGCCCCCCGGGTGTTCGGCACCAGCGCCGAGTAGCGCACGCCGTCGGCCTTCGCGGCCCGCTGCCACACCTCGTCGGCGTCGGCCATCTGCGGGATCGCCTTCGGGTGCACGAACGAGACGGCCTCGATCCGCTTCACCCCGGTGCCGGAGAGGGCGTCGAGCAACCGCACCTTGGCCTCGGTCGGGATCGGCTCCTCGTTCTGGAGCCCGTCGCGCGGCCCGACCTCCCGGATCGACACGGAGTTCGGCATTTCCGCCATAAGGGGTCACCTCACTGTGACGCAGTGCTTGTGCTGGGTCCCCCCAGCCTCCCACCCACCCCGCCCGTTCCGCACCCAACAGCGTCGATCATGAGGTTGACCGCGACGACAGCGACGAATCGCACGGCCAACCTCATGATCGACGCGGCAGCCCCGAAGGGTCAGCGCATGCGGGAGACGATGCCCGTGTCGTAGTCGCCGGAGAGGAACTCCTCGTTCTCCAGGAGTTCGGCGAAGAAGGGGAGGTTGTTCTTCGGGCCGGCCAGCTCGAACGCGGCCACCGCCGCCCGCGCCCGCTCGACCGCCTCGGCCCGGGTCGCGCCGCTGACGATCAGCTTGGCCATCAGGCTGTCGTAGAACGGGGTGACGGTGTTGCCCTCGACGTAGCCCGAGTCCACCCGGACGCCCTCGCCGGTCGGCTCCACCCAGGTCCTGATCACGCCGGGGCCGGGCAGGAAGCGCTTCGGGTCCTCGGCGTTGATCCGCAGCTCGATGGCGTGCCCGCGCGGGGCGAGCGTGTCCGGGTCGAAGGTGGGCGCCAAACCGGCGGCCACCCGCAACTGCTCCTCCACCAGGTCGACGCCGTAGACCAGCTCGGTGACCGGGTGCTCCACCTGGAGCCGCGTGTTCATCTCCAGGAAGAAGAACTCATCGGAGTCGGGGCCGTCACCCCTGGCGTCCCGCGGGACCAGCAGGCACTCGACCGTGCCCGCGTTGCGGTAGTCCACCGCCTCGCCGGCGCGCACGGCGGCGGCCAGGAGGCGCTCGCGCAGCTCCGGGGAGACCGCCGGCGACGGCGACTCCTCGACCAGCTTCTGGTTGCGCCGCTGCACCGAGCACTCCCGCTCGCCGAGGGCGACCACCCGGCCGTCGGCCAGGCCGAGGATCTGCACCTCGACGTGGCGCACCCGGGGGAAGTACCGCTCGATCAGCACCGAGCCGTCGCCGAACATCCGCTCGGCGAAGGAGCGCACCTTGTCGTACTCGGTGCGCAGCGCGGCCTCGTCGGTCGCCACGCCCATGCCCATGCCGCCGCCACCGGCCGCGGCCTTGACCATCACCGGGTAGCCGATCTCCGCCGCCGCGGCGACCGCCGCGTCGAGGTCGGCCGCCGGGTCGGTGGTGCCGGGCGCGACCGGCACGCCGGCCGCCGCCATCAGGTTCCGCGCGTTGATCTTGTCGCCCATCGCGGTGATCGCGTCCGCGCCGGGCCCGACCCAGATCAGCCCGCTCGCCTCGACGGTACGGGCGAAGTCGGCGTTCTCCGACAGGAAGCCGTAGCCGGGGTGGATGGCCTGCGCCCCGGTCGACTTGGCGGCGGCGAGGACGGCCTCGACGTTGCGGTAGCTCTGGGCCGGGTTGGCCGGTCCCACGCACACCGCCTCGTCGGCCTCCGTGACGAACGGCAGGCCGGCGTCGGCCTCCGAGTGCACCGCGATCGCGCGGACGCCGAGCCGCCTGGCGGTCCGGATGATCCGGCGGGCGATCTCGCCCCGGTTGGCGACCAGCAGCGACTCGATCATGTTTCCTCCCAGCGTCCAGGGTCGGGACGGTGCTAGGGAACCACGGCCGGGAGGTTACCGACGAGTTGGGGCCGGCGTCAGGATCCGGGGTGGGCCAGGAGGGCGGCCAGGGTGGCGGCGCGGAGCAGCTCGGCCCGGCGGCGCCGGTCCACCTCGCCGCCCAGGAACGGCGTCGAGTTCATCAGGCCGAACGCGGCGTGGGCCAGCACCCGCGCCTCGCCGTCGGGCATGCCCGGATGCAGCGTGGTCAGCACCGTCACCCACTGTTCGACGTAGAGCCGCTGGAGCCGGCGGATCCGGCGGCGGGGCTCGTCGGGGAGCCGGTCCAGCTCGTGCAGGTGCAGGGCGATCACCGCCGGGTTGGCCAGCGCGAAGTCGACGTGGAAGTCGATCAGCGACTCCAGCGCGCCGCGCGGGTCGTCGGGATGACCGGTGGAGCGCTGCTGGCCGCCGGCCAGCAGCTCCTCGCTGACCGGGATCAGCGCGGCGACCAGCATGGCCTCCTTGCCCGCGAAGTGGTGGTAGAGCGCCGGGCCGGTGACCCCGGCGGCCGCGCCGATGTCGTCCATCGAGACGCCGTGGTAGCCCCGGGAGGCGAAGAGGCCGACCGCGATCTCCAGGATCTCGTCCTTGCGGGACCGGCGCCGGCCCGCCCCCGCGGCACCGTTCGCCCTGCCCCGTGCCTGCTGCTCCACCGTCACCGGGCAAGCGTAGACCTCGACCGGCCCGGCGTGGAGCCTTCGCTACCCGTCGGTTGGCTCACGTCCGGACCGGTACCGGACACGTCGGGTACCGGTGTCCGATCCGTCCCGGCCCTTGACCCTCGACCCGGTCGAGCCCCAAGGGTCGCCGGCATGACCGCACCTCCGCTCGGCCGCGACTACCGGCTGCTCTGGTCCGCCGCCGTGTCCTCGCGGCTCGGCGACGCCCTGCGTACGCCGGCACTGGCGCTGCTGGCCGCGACGCTGACCCGCGATCCCCGGGTGATCGCGGCGGTGACCGTGGCCGGGCAACTCCCGCCGCTGCTGTTCGGCCTGCTCGGCGGCGTGTACGCGGACCGCTGGGACCGCCGCCGGACGATGGCGGTGGTGGACGGGCTGCGCGCCGCCGTGGTCGGTGGGCTCGCCCTCGCGGTTGCCCTGGACCGGGCCGGCGTCGCCGCGCTGGTGACGGTGGCGTTCCTGCTCGCCGCGCTCGGCACCCTCTTCGACGCCGCCTCGTTCGCGATGCTGCCGTCCGTGGTGCCGCCGGCGGCGTTGGCCCGGGCCAACGGCCGCCTCCAGGCCGGCTCGGCGGTGGCGGGCGGCTTCCTCGGCGCCCCCGCCGCCGGCGTGCTCTTCGCCCTGGCCGCCCCGCTGCCGTTCGCCGTGGACGCCGCCACCTTCCTCTGCGCCGCCCTGCTGACCCTCGCCCTCCGCCCGGCCCCGCCGCGCCCCCGCTCCCACCCCGGGCGACGGCGGTCGGTGTGGCGGGAGGGCGTCGAGGGGGTGCGGTGGGTACGCGGCGACGCGATGCTGTGGCGGCTGACCGTGGCGACCGCCGGGAGCAACCTGGCGATCAGCGGGCTGATGGCGGTGCTGGTGCTCTACGCGCTCGACGTGCTGCGGGTGCCACCGGCCGGGTACGGCCTCTTCGCCGCCGGCGCGGTCCTCGGCGGGCTGGCCGGTGGGCTCGGGGCGGGTCGGCTGGCCGCCCGGCTCGGCACGATGCCCGCGCTGCGTGTCGTGCTCGCCGGCCAGGCCGTCGCGCTGACCGGGCTCGCGCTCGCCCGGCACCCGGTGCCCGGCGGGCTGGCGCTGGCCGTGTTCGCGGCCGGCACCACGGTGTGGAACGGCCTGTGGGCCTCGTACGGGCAGCGCCACGTGCCGCCCGCCCTGCTCGGCCGGGTGGGCGCCGCCCAGCGGATGGTCGGCCTGCTCACCGCGCCGGTCGGGGCGGCCCTCGCGGGCGTGGCCGGCGCGGCGTACGGGGTGGGACCGGTGGCGGCGGCGGTGGCCGGGATCTTCGTGCTGGTCACCCTCGCGGCGTGGCGGGCGCTGCGACCGGCCGCGCCGGCACCGGCCGCCGGGCCCACCAGCGTCGGGACAGCAGCCCGGCCAGGGCGGCGCCCGTCGCGTTGAGCAGCACGTCGTCGGCCGAGGAGACCCGGCCGAGGTCGAGCGCGTACTGGAGCGACTCGACCAGCACGGAACCGGCCGCCCCGAGCAGGAACAGCCGGCCGACGCCGGCCAGCGCGGCCAGGCGTACCGGGGCGAAGAAGCCCAGCGCGGCGAAGACCAGCAGGTTGCCGACGACCTGGACCACGGCGGTCGTCGGCGGCCCGGTCAGCAGGTCCACCAGGTCGCGCAGCGGCACCGGGTCGACCTGCCGGGGCGCGGGCCGGGGGGTGAGGATCATCCACACCCACGGCAGGGTGCCGGCAACCGCGCCCACCTCGGCGACGCTGCGCCGCCAGGACTCCCCGGCCGTCGCGGCGTCGCGCCGGTGACGCGCCAGCACGGCGGTGAACAGGGCGAGCAGGGGCAGCCCGGCGGCCACGGCGAGCAGCACGCCACCCCAGTCACGCCACACCTGACCCACCGGGGCAGCCTAGCCGCGCGTCCCGTCGCGCCGGTCGAGCCCGGAGAGGTGCTCCGGCTAGCCCCGATGGTCGACGCCGACCCGGCCGAGCTGGTCGCCTGGGTCGCGCCGACCGTCCAGCGCTACCTGCGCGGCGCACCCGACGCCTGACCCCGCCGACCACGGGCCACAGCACCCGCGCCGGCCGCCGTCGCACCCGGCACCGCGGCTGCCCGGCACCGGCGCGGCGAGCAGCCGGCGCCCCGCCCAACCTTTCCGGGCCCCGGTGCGTCTAGGTGGTGACGCGAACGCGCGACGGCCGGCCGGAGGGAGGGCGGATGGGACCGCCGACGATCGACGACGGGCGGGACGGCTACGTCACCTTCGTCGAGTGCCACCAGCACCGGCTGCTGCGCGCGGCCTACCTGGTCTGCGGCAACCGGCACCAGGCCGAGGACCTGCTCCAGGAGGCCCTGCTCAAGCTCGCCCTGCGCTGGCCCTCGGTGCGGCACGGCGACCCGGCCGCGTACGTGCGGACCATCCTCTACCGCGACGCCGTCTCCTGGTGGCGCCGACGCCGCCGGGAGTGGCTGGCCGCGTACCCGCCGGAGCGGGCCACGGCCGAGGGCGACGGGGAACTGCGGCTCGCGCTGCGCGACGCCCTCGGGCACCTGCCGCCCCGGCAGCGGGCCGTGCTGGTGCTGCGCTACTTCGAGGACCTCACCGAGGCCGCCACCGCCGAGGCGCTCGGCGTCACCGTGGGCACCGTCAAGAGCCAGTGCCACGCGGCGCTGCGCCGGCTGCGGGAGGTCGCGCCGGATCTGGGACGCGACGAGGGACGGCCCGGCGGCGGCCTGGTCACCAGGATGGAGGTGAACCCGTGAGGGAAGAGGAACTGCACCGGCTGCTCACCGTCGCCGCCGAGGACGTCCGGCCGGCGCATCCCGCCGCGACCGGCTGGGAACGGGCCCGCCGGGTGCGTCGCGCCCGCCGCGCCGCCGGCGCCACCGTGCTCGCGGTAGCCCTGCTCACCGGCGGTACGGCACTGGCGCTGCGCCCCACCGCGCCGCCGCCACCGGCCACCACCGCGACACCGGAGGGGAGCCCGACCCCGCACCCCGTGCCCGTGCAGACGCCCCCGGCCGACCTGGCCTATCCCGGGCACCCGCTGGGCCGACTCGGCGACCCCGTCGGCGCGACGCTCTCCGACCGGCCGGTACGCCGGGCGCTGGCGCTGCACCAGCCGATCGACCCGGCGACCGGCGTCGCCGGCCGGATCCGGGTGCTCGGCGACGACGGCGTCGTACGCGACCTCGACGTGGTCACCCCCGCCCCGACCCGCGACGCCGCGGGCAACGAGGCGGTGCCGTTGAAGAGCGGGAGCCTCTCCCCGGACGGGCGGACGGCCGCCTTCGCCCAGACCGACGAGGTGATCGTGGTCGACCTGACCACCGCCGCCGTGCGCCGCCACCCGCTCAAGGGCTACCTGGAGCACGTCCTCTGGTCCGGCGACCGGCTGCTCGTCGGCGACACCGACACCACGTACGAGCTGGACCGGGCCACCGGCACCGCCCGGAAGGTGCCGGTGTCGCCCTGGGACGTGGTCACGCCCGACCCGACGGCCCCGCCGAACATCCTGCTCGAACTGGGCGGCACGCCGCCGAACGGAGTGCAGGTCCGGTGGGGCGGCGACGGGACGTACCGGAGCAACGGCGCGATCGACTTCCGCGCGCTACCGCCCGGTCACCGGGTCGACGAGTTCTACGGGCGGGGCTGGCAGCGCGGCGACCGGGTGGCCCGCGCCGGCTGGATCAGCACCGGCACCATGGGCGGGGTGGAGGGCGTCGCGCTGCTGAACGCCCGGACGCGCGTGGTGACCCACCTGCTCGACCTGGGCCGGGACCGCTGGAAGGGCTGCTGCGAGGTGCTCGGCTGGGACTCCGACGGCGCGGTGCTGCTGCGCCACAACCCGGGCGGGCTGCTGCGCTGGCGGCCGGAGACCCGCGAGGTCACGGGCGTGACGCGGAACCTGTTCGGGGCGGTGTCGCTCCCCGCCGGTTGAGCGGGTCGCCCGTGCCGTCGTACCACCGCAGGGGCCGGTCCCCGCGCGACCGCGACGGGCGCGCGGGGACCGGCCGGCGCGTCAGCCCGCCAGGCCGCCGGGCTGGTCGCCCTTCACGACGGGGGCCCGGACCAGGTTGCCCCACTCGGTCCACGAGCCGTCGTAGTTGCGCACCTGCGGGTAGCCCAGCAGGTGCCGCAGCACGAACCAGGTGTGACTCGACCGCTCGCCGATCCGGCAGTAGGCCACGATGTCGTCGTCCGGGCTCAGCCCGAGCTGGTCGGCGTAGATCGCGCGCAGCTCGTCCGCCGCCTTGAACGTGCCGTCGTCGTTGGCGGCGGACTTCCACGGCTTGCTGACCGCGCCCGGGATGTGCCCGCCGCGCAGCGCGCCCTCCTGCGGATAGTCCGGCATGTGCAGCATCTCGCCGGTGTACTCGCCCGGCGACCGGACGTCCACCAGCGGGCGGCCCGCCGCCACGTGCGCCATCACCTGCTCGCGGTACGCCCGCACGGGCGCGTCGTTGCGCTGCGGCACCGGATAGTCGGCGTGCGGCCGGGCCGGCTTGTCCCGGGTCAGTTCACGGCCCTCGGCGACCCACTTCTGCCGGCCGCCGTCGAGCAGCCGCACGTCCGGGTGGCCGAAGAGGGTGAACACCCACAGGGCGTACGCGGCCCACCAGTTGAAGTTGTCGCCGTAGAAGACGACGGTGTCGCCCCGGCCGATGCCCTTGGCGGCGCACAGCTCGGCGAAGCTCTTCGCGTCGAGGTAGTCGCGGGTGACCTGGTCGTTGAGTTCGGTGTGCCAGTCCACCTTGACGGCACCCGGGATGTGGCCGGTGTCGTAGAGCAGCACGTCCTCGTCGCACTCGACCACGACGAGGCCCTCGTCGCCCAGGTGCTCGGCCAGCCACCCGGTGGTGACCAACCGCTGCGGGTCCGCGTACGACTGGAGTCGGGGATCGGGATCGCTCGGCACAGACATGATCCCCAAGGTACGCCGCATCGCGGGCCGGCGGCCGGCCATCGGGAACAGCGTCGCCGGACGGTCAGGCGCGGCGGTGGGCGATCCGGCCGGCGACCACGGTCACCAGGCAGGTGCCGTCGGCGTCGAGGACCGCCAGGTCGGCCCGACCGCCGGGTGCCAGCGCCGGCGGTACGGCGGCGGGCAGCACCAGCAGGTCGCTGCGCTCCACGGCGGCCCGCAGCGCCGGATCGGTCAGGTGACCGGCCAGCACGGCGGTCACCCCGAGGCGCAGCAGCGCGTGCACCCGCTCGCGGGGGGTGTCGGCGGCCGGCAGCGGCCCGTCGTGCACCAGCCCCGGCCCGAGCGTGCCCGGCCAACGGCGGATCCGGGCTCCCGCGTACTCCCCGGTCAGCTCGGCCAGCGGACCGACCGCGACGATCCGGTCGGCCCGGACCGCGACGGCGGCCCCGGCGGTGGGCGGGGCGTCGGGCACGGTCCGCAGCAGCGGCGCGGTGTGCAGGGTGAGCACGTCTCAGTCGGCGATCGGGCCGAGCAACGGGCGCTTGGCGGTGACGGTGTCGCCGGAGGAGCGGCCGGTGAGCCGACGCTTGATCCACGGCGCCAGGTGCCGCCCGGCCCAGCGCAGGTCGGCGGCGCGGGCGGCCAGCCAGGGCGTCGGCGCCGGGTGCGGCGGCACCATCAGCCACTCCTCGTCGCAGCCGACGCCCAGCGCGTTGAGCACCTGCGCCGCGACCCGCCGGTGCCCGGCGGCCGACAGGTGCAGCCGGTCGGTGCTCCAGAGCATCGGGTTGAGGTACGCGTCGTCGGCGTACAGGTCGACCAGGATGGCGCCGTGCCGCTCGGCGGTCTCGCCGACGGCCCGGTTGAGCAGTTGCACCCGGGGCGCGACGAGGCGCTGACCGGGCAGCCGGGCCATCACGTCGGCGAACCGGAAGAGGACCACGTCGGCGCCGCCGGAACGCAGTCTCCGCACGACGTCGTCGAAGCGGGTGACCAGGGCCTCCGGGTCGAAGGTGCGGCGGAGCACGTCGTTGCCGCCGGCCGCGAAGCTGATCAGGTCGGGCTTCATGGCGAGCGCGGCGGGCACCTGCTCGGCCACCACGCCCGGGAAGAGCCGACCCCGGATGGCCAGGTTCGCGTACCGGAAGTCGGGGCCGGCCTCGGCGGCCAGCCGGGTCGCCACCAGGTCCGCCCAGCCCCGGTAGCTGCCGTCCGGGTACGCGTCGTCCATGCCCTCGGTGAAGCTGTCCCCGACCGCCACGAAACTGCGCCAGCGCACCTGATCATCCCTCCGACGTGCGGCAGGGAAGGGCGCCTCGTCATCGCTTCCGGTGGAGGAAGGGTCCCTTCCCGACGCGGGACAGTCTTCACCAGGAGGGCCGGCGGCGGGGGTGGCCGACGGACAAACGTGGCGGAGGTCATCGTGGACGGCCGGGCCTGGTCTTCGCTCCGCTCGCGATCAAGGAGTTCGATGGCGCTGCCGGCCATCCGTCGGAGCGTTCCATTTGCGGGGACTGCCGGCCGGTCGGCTCGGTCCGGTCAGGTGGATGGCGACGCCAGCAGGTGCGCCGCGGCCCCCGGTGTGCGAGCCTCGTCCAAGCCCTTTTCACGAGGTCGTAACACCTGTCACCGCCGGGTCACCCTCTGCTCAAGACGGCGACGCCGCCCGTAAGTTCTGGGAGAAACACCGTGCCGAACCTCGACATGGCACTGAAAACCGCGATGAGCATCGACGGCGCGATCGGCGCCGCACTCGTCGACTACAACAGCGGGATGACGCTGGGCGTGGCCGGAGGAACCGGGGAGATCGACCTCACCGTCGCCGCCGCCGGCAACACCGATGTCGTCCGCGCCAAGCTGCGCACCATCGAGATGCTCAAGCTGAACGACGAGATCGAGGACATCCTCATCACGCTCGGCACCCAGTACCACCTGATCCGCCCGGTGACCAGCCGCACCGGCAAGGGGCTCTTCCTCTACCTGATGGTGAGCAAGAGCCGCGCCAACCTGGCGATGGCACGCCACCAGCTGCGCAGCATCGAGGAGAACCTGGAGTTGTGAGCGGGATCGACGACACCGAGACTCCCCTTCCCCGCCGCAGCGCACGTACGGGCACCCTGCCGCCACCCCGGCCGTTGCCCCCGTCGCTGGCCGGGAACACGTCGCTGCCGTACCCGGCGATCGGGCACGAACTGTCGGAGCTGCGCCTCCAGATCCCGGGGGTGCACGGCTGCGTCCTCGGCGGCGTGGACGGCCTGCTCATCACCCACAACCTGCAGACCGACGTCGACCCGAACGACCTGGCGGCGCTCGCCGCCACCACGTACGGGCTGGGCCGGCAGGTCGGGCTGCGGCTGGGGCAGGGCGCCTTCCAGCAGTCCACCGTCCGCAACGCCGGCGGCTACCTGAGCGTCTACGCGGTCAGCCCGCAGGCGCTGCTCGCGGTGGTCGGCGAGGACAGCATCAACGTGGCCCGGCTGCACCTGCACGCCCCGCCGGTGGCCGAGCGGCTCGCCGCTCTGCTGGATCAGTCCGTCCACGCCGGCCAAGGGTCCTGAGGGCAGACCCTCTTCGGTGGCACGCAGGGCTGCCGCCGACGGTCGGGCGGAACGCGGGCCCGCTCCGCCCGACCGGCTCCGGCAGATCGTCGGCCCGGGCGCGGGCCGCGTCGACCGGTCAGGTCGCCGACGACCGCCGCCCGCCGCGCAGGCGGACGGCGAGCAGCGCCAGGGTGGCGCCGGCCAGCGCCGCCCCGGCCAGGAACGTGCCGCGCGTCGAGGTGGCCGCCTGGACCGACCCGAGCAGCAGCGGCGAGACGAACAGGCCGGCGAAGGTGGCGCTGGCCAGCAGCGCGGTGGCCTGACCGCGCCGGGCGGGCGGCGAGTGTTCGGCCACCAGCACGGTCAGCGCCGGCACGACCAGCCCCATGCCGACTCCGAACACGGCCGGCGCGACGAGCATCAGCGCCGGCGAACCGGCCAGCCCGAGGGTGACCAGCGCGACCGCGAAAACTGCCAGGGTGACCGCGAGCAGCCGCGCCTGCCCCAGGCGGGCACGGGCCCGCGCGTAGCCGAGACCGACGACGCTCATGGCCAGCGACGGGGCGGCCGTGAACAGCGCCACGGCGGCCGTCTCGGTGATGCCGACCTCGGCCAGCCGCTGCGGCAGGAACACCAGCACCCCGTACAGCAGCAGGCTGGTCACCGCCTGGAGGCCGTAGATCCCGACGAGCGGGGGGTGCTGACGGAGCAGGTTCCACAGCGACCCCGACCGGCCCGGTGGCGCGCCGGAGCCGACGGCGGCGCGACGGGCCGGGAGCACCCGGAGCGTGACCAGGCCCAGGGGCACCCCGGCCAGGTAGACGCCGAAGGGGGCGTGCCAGGAGAGCCCGCCCAACACGCCGCCGAGCAGCGGAAAGAGCACCCCGCCGAGGCTGATCGCGGTGGACCGCCAGCCCATCGCCCGGTCGCGGGCCGCCCCCGCGTAGAGGTCGAGCAGCCCGAGCGTGGTCCCCGCGAAGACCAGCGCCGCGCCGACGCCGAACAGCAGTCGGGTGACGATCAGCAGGGGATAGCTGTCGGTGACCAGCCCCGCGCCGCCGGCGAGCCCGTACACGACCAGCCCGAGGGCCAGGGGGGTGCGCACCCCCCACCGGTCGATGGCGCGGCCGACCAGCGGGCCGGCGAGGGCGAGGGAGAGTCCGTGCGCGGTGAGGACGAGCCCGGCGGCGGCGCCGGTGAGCCGGAGTTCGCCGCGGATCAGCTCGACCACCGGGGTCAGCACCGCGCCCGCGAGCACGGTCAGCAGGGAGCCGGCGAGCAGGACGGCAGTCGCCGCCCGGCGGCCGGCGACGGGGCCGGTGGCGGCGGGAGCCGCGGCGACGCCCGTCACGAGCGGGCCGCCTGTTCCGCCCCCCGCCGGGCGGGGTCGGCCCCGGGCGGCCGGGCCGGATTCGCCGTCACCGACGGGGCCGGGGCCTCCGGCGCCGGCCGGCGGACCGGGGCCAGGGCCACCGCCCAGGTGAGCAGTTCGTCGAGCATCGCGGCCAGGCTGCGTTCCTGGTGCGCGGCGGGGGTCGGGCGCTCCCCGGTGAAGTCGGTGGGCAGGGACAGCCCGACGGCGGTACGGACTCCGGCGACCCGGACCTCCGCCAGCACCAGGCGCAGCGCCTCGACGGCCCGCCAGCCCCCGGTCACGCCGTAGGAGACGAAGCCGGCCGCCTTGTGGTGCCACTCGGCGCACAGGTAGTCGATCGCGTTCTTGCAGGCGGCCGAGGTGGAGTGGTTGTACTCCGGGGTGACGAAGACGAACCCGTCGCACGGCTCGACGGCGGCGGCCCAGGCCCGGGTGTGCGGGTGGCGGTAGTCGCCGAACGCCGCCGGGACCGGCTCGTCCAGCAGGGGCAGGTTGAAGTCGGCGAGGTCGAGCATCCCGAACGCGACACCGGGGTGTCGCTCGCGGGCGAGGTGGTGCACCCAGTCGGCCACCGCCCTGCCCCGCCGTCCGGGCCGCGTCGACCCCACGACGATTCCGATCCGTGTCGGCTCCATGATGCGAGTCTTCAACCTCGACCATGGTCGAGGTCAAGCCGTTAGCATGCCGACATGGCGAGCCTCCCGCCCCACCACACCGAGCTGACCGTCGGCCAGGTCGCGGCCCGCACCGGCGTCGCCGTCACGGCCCTGCACTTCTACGAGGCCAAAGGGCTGATCCACAGTCGACGCACCAGCGGCGGACAGCGCCGCTACCCCCGCGACGTGATCCGGCGGGTGTCCTTCATCCGGGTCGCCCAGCGGGTCGGCATCCCGCTCCGGCTCGTCGCCGAGGCGTTGGCCGGTCTGCCGGACGGGCGTACCCCGACCCGGGAGGACTGGGCCCTGCTCTCCACCACCTGGCAGGCCGAGCTCGACCAGCGCATCGCCCAGCTCCAGCACCTGCGCGACGACCTGACCGACTGCATCGGGTGCGGCTGCCTCTCCATCGACCGCTGCCTCCTGCGCAACGCCGACGACCACCTCGGCGAGACCGGTCAGGGCCCGCGCCGCCTGCTCGGTCCGCGAGCCGTGCCGGACGAGCGCCCCGGCACCTCTCCCACGCCCTCGGAGGCTGATCCGACCCGGAGCCGTCGCGTCCCATGACACGACGGCTCCGGCGACAGGGGCCAGTCGGGGGAGCCGGACGACGGCTCAGGGCACGTACGCCAGCAGCGCCATGTTCCGCAACGAGGCAGTCTCGGCGACCGTGCCGCGCGGTGCGAAGGTGCTGTCCAACACGCTGATTCCGGTGGTCCGCTTGACGATCACCCGGTTGTCGACGGTGAACAGGATGCTGCGGATCTCATCCCGGCCCGGCAGCTCCACCACCTTGCTCGTGGTGGTGTCGACCACCGCGAAGCTGCCGTCCCTACGGGACGGGTCGGTGCCCAGCCACCCGACCGCCACGTACCGGCCGTCGATCGACACGCTCTGGGCCCGCCAACCGCCCCAGCGCGCGGCCTCCTCCTTCGGCGGCGTGTAGCTGTACTGCCGCGACTGCGTCCCGTCGGTCACGAACGGCGCGTCCTCCACCATCGCGGCCAGCCAGCCACCATCGGCTGACCAGCACCGGTCGGTCTCCTGCCCCGGGTCACCGTTGACCCGCTTGCCGGCCGCCACGTCGAGCAGCACCGACTGCCCGCTCTTCTTCCGCACCATCAGCAGGTCGCCGCCCTGCCAGACCAGCGGCCTGGCGTCGAGGCAGTTGACGTCGTCCAGCAGCCTGGTCGCCCCCGGCTTCCCGATCGCGCCGGCCATGAGCACACCACTGGTGTTGCCGTCGGTGCTGTCCTGCACCCAGGCCACCCGCTTGCCGTCCGGCGAGATGGTGAGGGTGTTCCACTCGCAGCCGTAGGTGTCGTACTCGACCTGGTGGACCACCTGGTCGGTGCTGCCCCGGACGGCGTGGATCCGGGCTCTGGTGGACGTGGTCTCCAGGTAGTACCGGGTGCCGGCGAGAACGGACGCCGGCAACGCCTGTGAGTTGGTCGGCGAGGCGCTGTCCGACGGCTCCGAGGTCGGGGTGGCCTCGACCGGTGGCCAACTGCTGGTGATCGACGGGCCGGCCGGCGCGGGCACGGGCGCCTGGCCGCTGGGCCGGATGGCGAGCGCGGTCCCGGTCGCGGCAGCCACCAGCACCAGTGCGGCGGCGCAGGTCGCGACGGCCCGCTGGATGCCGATCCGGCGGGACGTACGCAGGGCCCGGTCCCGCAGGTCGACCGGGGTGACCTCGTCGGCGAGGTCGGTGAGGTCGAGCCGGAGGCGGTCGTCGTTCATCGGGCGCTTCCTTCCAGGACGTACAGCTCGGCGAGTTCCGGGGCGACGGTGCGCAGCTTGGCCAGGGCCTTGAAGGTCTGGCTCTTCACGGTGCCGGCGGTCACGCCGAGCAGCTCGGCGGTCTCGGCCTCGCTGCGGTCCTCGAAGAACCGCAGGACCAGCACGGCGCGCTGCTTGGCGGAGAGCTTCTGCAACGCGCCCCGCAAGGTGAGCCGGAGCGTGGTCTGCTGGGCGTGGTCGGGGGGCGAGTCGCCTCCGCGCGGCTCGGGCATCTCGCCCGGCATCGACTCGGCCACCCGGCGGCGCCGCCACCAGGAAACCTGCAGGTGGTACATGGTCCTGCGGGTGTAAGCCTCGGCGTTTCCGCTGTGGTGCAGCCGGTTCCACGAGCGGTGGGTCCGGGCCAGGGCGGATTGGACAAGGTCCTCGGCGAGGTGCTGGTCGCCGGTGAGCAGGTACGCCGAACGCAGCAGCGCGGGCGTACGGGTCCGCACGAACGAGTCGAACTCACTCAGGAGAGGGTCCACACGAGCCGATCCTTGGGGTAGGCGGTGCATCATCGTGACGCCCTCCCAGACGTCACCGTGACGCAGCAGGGTTGCCGTGGACGGCAGTTTCGTGCGTCGCGGGGAACAAATCGGATCGCCGGCCGCCGGTACCCGCCGTACGCTGCGCCAATGCTGCTACGCATGTCGACCCTGCTGCTCCGGACCCTGCGCGAGGACCCGGCGGACGCGGAGGTGCCGAGCCACCGGCTCCTGTTGCGCGCCGGCTACATCCGTCGCGCCGCACCGGGCGGCTACACCTGGTTGCCGCTGGGCAAGCTGGTGCTGGACCGGGTCACCGAGGTGGTCCGGCAGGAGATGACGGCGATCGGCGACCAGGAGGTGCACTTCCCGGCGCTGCTGCCGGCCGAGCCCTACCGGACCAGCGGCCGGTGGACGGAGTACGGCGACGACATCTTCACCCTCGCCGACCGGCGCGGCGCGGAGCACCTGCTCGCGCCCACCCACGAGGAACTGGCCGCGCTGCTGGTCAAGGACCTGTTCAGCTCGTACCGGGACTTCCCGGTGACGCTCTTCCAGATCCAGACGAAGTTCCGGGACGAGGCCCGGCCGCGCGCCGGACTGCTGCGCGGGCGCGAGTTCCTGATGAAGGACGCCTACTCGTTCGACCTCGACGAGGCGGGCCTCGCGGCGGCGTACGAGCGGCACCGCGGGGCGTACCGGCGGATCTTCGACCGGCTCGGGCTGGAGCACACCGTCGTACGCGCGACCTCCGGGGCGATGGGCGGTTCGGCCTCGGAGGAGTTCCTGGCGGCGACGCCCGTCGGCGAGGACACCTTCGTCGGCTGCACCGCCTGCGACTACGCGGCCAACACCGAGGCGGTGACCACGCCCGCCCCGCCGGCCGGTGACCCGGACGCGCAGCCGGCGGCCGAGGTGCACGACACCCCCGAGACCCCGACCATCGCCAGCCTGGTCGAGCTGGCCAACGCCCGACGCCTGGGCGGGCGGGACGACTGGACCGCCGCCGACACCCTGAAGAACGTGGTGCTCGCCCTGCGCCGTCCCGGCGCGGAAGAGGCCGAGCTGCTGGTGGTCGGGCTGCCCGGCGACCGGGAGGTCGACCTGAAGCGACTCGGCGCGGCGGTCGCCCCGGCCACCGTGGACGTCTTCGACGGCTGGGACGCCCGCCCGGAGCTGGTCCGTGGCTACATCGGCCCGCAGGTCATGGCGAAGCTGGGCATCCGCTACCTGGTCGATCCCCGGGTGGTGCCGGGCAGCGCGTGGCTGACCGGCGCCAACGAGCCGGGCCGGCACGCGACGGGGGTGGTCTGCGGCCGGGACTTCGTGCCGGACGGCACGATCGAGGCGGCCGAGGTGCGGCCCGGTGACCCCTGCCCGGCCTGCGGCACGGGCGAGCTGACCATGCGGCGGGGCATCGAGATCGGACACATCTTCCAGCTCGGTCGCCGCTACACCGACGCCTTCGCCGTCGACGTGCTCGGCCCCGTCGGCAAGCCCGTCCGGCCCACCATGGGCTGCTACGGGATCGGGGTGTCCCGCGCAGTCGCTGCGGTCGCCGAGCAGCACCACGACGAGCGGGGACTGGTCTGGCCGGAGGCGGTCGCGCCCTGCGACGTACACCTGGTGGCTGCCGGGAAGGGACCGCAGCTGGACGCGGCGCTGGAGCTCGGCGGGCGGCTCGCCGCCGCCGGCCTGCGGGTGCTGGTCGACGACCGGACGCACGTCTCCGCCGGGGTGAAGTTCACCGACGCCGAGCTGATCGGCATCCCGCGCGCCGTCGTGGTCGGCCGCCGTTTCGCCGAGGGGTACGTGGAACTGCGCGACCGGGCGTCCGGCGAGCGCGTCGAACTGCCGGTCGACGGGGTGGCGGACCAACTCGTCGAACGGGTACACCGGGAGCGCGGGGACGTGGTGTAGCGAACGTGTCACGGGGTACCGCAGTCCGATCGACTGAATGCGTTCTGGAGGCTCTCATGACCGGTTACCGGGTCAGCGACGTGATGACGAAGCAGGTCATCTACCTGCCCGCCGAGACCACCCTGGATGAGGCGGCCAGGGTGATGAAGGAGGCGGACATCGGCGACGTGGTGGTCACCGACGGCGCCACCCTCGCCGGCATGCTCACCGACCGCGACATCGTCGTCCGGGCGGTGGCCGAGCGCAGCGACCCGGCCACCACCACGATCGGCTCGATCATCACCCGCGAGGTGGTGATGATCGAGCAGCACTCGACCGCGGCCGAGGCGGCGGCCCTGATGCGGGAGCGGGGCATCCGGCGGGTGCTGGTCTGCGACGCCGAACGCAAGCTGGTCGGCATCGTCTCCCTCGGCGACCTCGCGATGCAGCTCGACCCCAACTCGGCGTTGAGCGAGATCAGCGAGCAGGCGCCCACCGTCTGAGATACGCGGAAGGACCCTTCCTGACGCCCGTGGCGCAGGAGGGGTCCCCTGCCGACGGCGGTAGCCTCGGAGTCATGTCATCCATGCCGGCCAGGCTTTCCGAGATCGTCGACGAGTTCGCCGCCGCGCCCCGCGACGTGGTGCTGGAGATGCTGCTGGAGTACGCCGACGTCATCCCGCCGCTGCCCGCCGACGCCGCCGACCGGGAGGGCATGGAGCAGGTGCCGGAGTGCCAGACGGCGTTCTTCCTGCGCGCCCGGGTGACCCCGGAGAAGACGGTGGAGACGCTCTTCGACTGCCCGCCGGAGGCGCCCACCACGCGTGCGTTCGCCGGCATCCTCGCCGAAGGGCTGGCCGGGGCGAGCGCGGACGAGGTGCTCGCCGTGCCCGACGACCTCTACCAGCGGATGGGACTGGCCCAGGCGATCAGCCCGCTGCGGGTGCGCGGCGGCACGGCCATCCTGGCCCGACTCAAGCGGCAGGTCCGGGAACAGACCAGCTAGACGGAGGGTTGTCACCCGACATGGAGATCGAGATCTACGCCGACGTCGTGTGCCCCTGGTGCTACATCGGCAAGCGTCGGCTGGAGCAGGCCCTGGAGTCGTACGACGGCGAGGTGACCGTCCGCTACCGGCCGTTCCAGCTCGATCCGTCGCCGGTGCCGGAGCCGCGCCCGCTGGTCGACGCGATGGCCGCGAAGTTCGGCGGGCCGGACCGCGTCCGGCAGATGTTCGGTCAGGTGACGGAGGTGGCGGGCCAGGTCGGCCTGAAGCTCGACTTCGACCGCGCGGTCGCGGCGAACACCTTCGACGCGCACCGCCTGGTCGCCTGGGCCACCGACCGGGGACGCGCCGCCGAGATGGTCGACGCGCTCTACCGCGCCCACTTCACCGACGGCGTCGACGTCGGCTCCCGGGACGCGCTCGCCGCGCTCGCCGCCGAGGTGGGTCTGGACGCGGCCGAGGCGCGCCGCTTCCTCGACTCGGGCGAGCGGGTGGCGGAACTCTCCGAGGAGCTGGCCACCGCCCGGCAGATCGGGGTGACCAGCGTGCCCACCTTCGTGCTGGCCGGCAGGTACGCGGTCACCGGCGCCCAGGAGCCGGAGACGCTGCTCGCCGCCCTGGCCGAGGTGAACCGCCGCGAGGCCGAGGCCGACTGACCCGCCGACGGCGGCGAGGCCGACCTCCGACGACAGACATCGACGGGCGTGATGTTTCACGTGCAACGACATCGACGCCCGTGATCGGTCAGGCCGGCCTGGCCAGCCCTTCCACCACGCGCGCGCCGGGCAGCGCGCCGAGCGCCGGCCCGGGCAGCGCGATCTTGCTGTGCCGTACGCCCGACCCGATGATCACGTGCGGGGCGGCGATCACCCGCGCGTCGACCAGGATCGGCCACTGCTCCGGCAGGCCGATCGGGGTGATGCCGCCGTACTCCATGCCGGTCAGCTCCACCGCGTCGGCCATCGGCGCGAAGCTCGCCTTCCGCACGTCGAGCGCGCGGCGGGCCACCCCGTTGACGTCCACGCGGGTGGTGGCGAGCACGACGCAGGCCGCGTAGCGCACGACCCCCTCACGCTTGCCGGCCACCACCACGCAGTTGGCCGACTCGTCCAGCCCCACCTCGTACGCGGCGCAGAAGGCGGCGGTGTCGGCGAGCTCGGCGTCGATCGGCGCCACCAGCACGTCGTCGACGTCCACCGGCGCCTCGGCGGGCCACTGCCCGACGGCGGCGGCGACCGGCGGAGCGAGCAGGTCGAGCCGGCTGCGGGCGGGTTCGGTCTTCAGCGTCCCCATCACGCCTGCGATCCTCGCACCCGCCTACGCCCGGGGTTCCACCACACCACCAGCGACCGGAACCGTCGTCGACAGGGGGTCACCCCTATCGATCCGCAGACGGGCCCCGGCGGCGTGTGGGAGCGGGTGATGCCGGGTACCGGCGATCGGCATGAGTGAACTTCCGCTGCACATCCTGACCGACGCAGGCTTTACCACCGACGAGGCGAACTCCATCGTCGATCACCTCCTCAAGGGTGTCGACGCCCACGACGGGAGGGGCGAGACCGACCGGATCGACGTCGAGTCGCTCCCGGAGGAGAAGAAGGCGGCCATCGACAAGTTCAACCTGGCCGTGGCCGCCGACTTCTAGTCACCCGGACCACCGGTCCCGTCCCGGAGCATCGGTTCCGTCCCGGAGCACCGGTTCCGTCCCGGGGGCCGCCGGGACGGGCCGGCCGGGAACGGGGAAGACCCGGGACGGCCGGGACGGGACCGGTCAGTTGCCGGTGAGGAAGCCGTTGTCGCGGAGCAGCGCGCGGTCCCGGACGGAGGCCAGTTCCTCCGCCCGCTCGGCCTGGACCCGGCGCACCTCCATTTCCTCCAGGGCGTGGCGGATGGCGAGCCGGATCACGCCGTAGAGGAAGACGAAACCGGCGACGTACAGGATGACGGTGGCGACCATGGCGAACATGGCGTCACGGTAGGCCGGACGTGAATGCGCGGGCCGTTCATCTTGCGCCGGTTCCCCCGTACGTGTCGGCGAGGTGGTCGGCCCAGGTCCGGACGCCCTTCGGAGTCGCCCCGGTGACCAGGCCGCCCGAGCGCAGGGCGCGGCCGAGCCCGCCCGGTATCCGGACCGGGAGCAGCGGACGGCGGGACCGCCGGGCGGCCGTCCACGCGCGGGCCGCGTCGTCGAAGCGGAGCACCTCCGGGCCGCCGTACTCCTCGACGCCACGCAGCGGGCCGGCGGTGAGCCGCCGGACGAGGCGGTCCGCGACCTCGCCGGGGTCGACCGGCTGGGCGAGTACGGCCGGGTCGCCGATCACCGGACCGAGGCGGCTCGCCCCGCGCAGCATCCCGTCGAGGAACTCCGGGAACTGGGTCGCCCGCAGCACCGTCCACGGCACCGTCCCGGCCGCCACGACCTGCTCGGCGGCCAGCTTGTGCCGGTAGTAGGGGATCGGCACCCGGTCCACCCCGACGATCGAGACGTAGACCAGGTGCCGTACGCCCGCCTGGCCGGCGGCGACGACCAGCCGGCGGGTGCCGAGCACGTCGACCCGGTGGGTCTGCCGCCCCCGGTTCGGTGCCGAGGCCAGGTGCAGTACGGCGTCCACGCCGGCCACCGCCTCGACCACCCCCTCCCCGGTGGCCAGGTCGGCGACCACCCACCGCACCGACGAGCCGGTACGCGCCCGCCGGCTCGTCGCCCGGACGTCCCAACCCTCGGCGCACAGCCGGGGCAGCACCACCCGCCCGAGCCGACCGGCCGCCCCGGTGACCAGCACCCGCATGGTTCCCTCCCTCTCCGGCCGTCGCGCGCCCGCCGCGCGACAGTGGTGGTGACGGCGCCCGGCCCACGCGTGTGACCGGCTGTGCGTCGGCTCACCGCGACAGGCCGGCCCACCGCAGCAGGCCGGCCCACCGCAGCAGGCCGGCTCACCGCAGCAGGTCGGCCGCCGTCAGCACCACGAAGAACCCGATGACGATCTCGCTGACCACCCAGGAGTGCCGCCCGGCCCAGTTCCGGATCCGGGGCAGCACCGCCTCGGCCCGGTGACCGAGCAGCAGCAGCGCCAGCAGCGGCAGGGCCAGCAACGCCAGGGTGAGCAGGACGAACGGCAGCAGGTGCCACCAGGACAGGTCGTGCCGGGCGGCGCTCGCCCCGACGGTGAGCATGGTGAGGTCGTCCGTCGGCATGGCCAGGAAGAGCAGCACGCCGAGCCGCAGCGCGTACGCCGGGCTCGCCCGCTGGAGGCCGCTCATCCACTTCGGCGGGCCGGCGGTGTGCCGGCGCAGGAGGACGACCACCGCCAGGACGACCAGCAGCGCCAGCACGACCACGTCGATCCGGCTCTCGACCGCGCGCCGCCCGAGCCCGGCACCGACGTCGACCTTGACGGCCCGGGTGACCAGCCAGCTCGCCGTCACCCCGCCCGCCACGACGAGCCCCGCCCCGCTCAGGTAGCCCAGCGACGCGGCACGCGGCCGGTCCGCCGAGGCGAGGAAGACCGCCGCGACCAGCTGCGTCCCGGCGACCATCACCACGGCCATCGGCAGGATGGTCAGGAAGTTCATCGCCCGCCCATCCTCCCGGGCCGGCGGTCGCCACCGGACCGGATCAGGCACATCGCCGCCGGCCGGACCGGTCGGGAACCCGGCGGGCGGTCGGCCGGATCGGGCCCGGCGGGCGGTCAGTCGGATCGGTACCCGGGCGGGCGGTCAGCCGGCGCGCATCCCGGCCGCGCCGGGCACCACCCGGCCGGCGAGCACCACACCCAGCAGGGCGAGCCCGCAGGCCACCGCAAGCGTGCCGGCGTAGCTGGCCGGTCCCGGGGCCGCACCGGCCGCGAGCACCGCACCGGTGAGCGCCAGCACGGTCGCCGCGAAGAGCGAGTCGCCCAGTTGCAGCGAGGAGCTGTTGCGGCCCTGCTCGCCGGGGGCGGACAGCTCCAGCGTGAGCACCGACAACGAGGGGTAGAGCAGCCCCATGCCGAGACCCGCGCCGGCCCAGCCCAGCACGCCGACCCAGACCGGCACCGCCGGCGCGACCGCGAGCGTGACCACGGCCGTACCGGCGGCGATGCAGGTCAGCCCCGCCCTCGGCAGGGTGGCCCGGGAGCGCGGCGCGGGCATCCGCCCCTGCAACCAGGAGCCCGCCGACCAGGCGAGCGCGCCCGTGGTCAGGACCAGGCCGGCGGCGGTCGGCGACAGTCCCCGCTCCCGGGAGAGCATCAGCGGGATCACCACCTCCGCGCCGACGAACGCGGCCGAGGCGAGACCGCGCAGCCCGACCACCGTGGGCAGGCCCCGGCCGGCACGCAGGAACCCGGCGGGTAGCAGCCGGGGCGCGCAGACCAGCAGCCCGACCAGCGCCAGGGCCACCAGCCCGACGGCGGCGGCGCCGCGCTGCTGCCCCCCGATGTGCAACAGTGCGGCGCTCACCCCCGCCCCGCAGGCCCAGCCGATCCGGGCCGCCGCGCCGGACGGCAACCCGGTCACCGTGGCCGCGCCGATTGTCCGCAGGCCGGGGTGGATCAGCAGCACCGCCGGCACCGCCACGGCCGGCACCGCCAGGAAGACCCAGCGCCAGCCGAGGTGCTCCACGATCAGGCCGGCCAACGCCGGCCCGACCAGCGACGGTACGACCCACGCGGCGGCGAACGCCGCGAAGATCCGCCGGTGCAGCGCCTCCGGGTACGACTGCCCGACGATCACGTAGAGCGCCACCGAGAGCAGGCCGGAGCCGAAGCCCTGCACGATCCGGCCCGCGACCAGGACGCCCATGGTGGTGGCGCCGCCGGCGAGCACCAGCCCCAGCACGAACCAGCCGAGCCCGTGCCACATCGGCGCCCGGGGGCCCCGGAAGTCGCACCAGATGCCGGAGGCGACCATGGCCAGCACGCCGGCGGCGAACGGGCCCCCGAAGGCGATCCCGTAGAGGGCCAGCCCGTCGAGGCTGCGGGCGACGGTCGGCATGGCGGTGCCCACCGCCAGTGCCTCGAAGGCGAGCAGCGAGATCAGCGCGACGCTGCCCACGGTCATCGCGCGCAGCCGCGGCGCGAAGAGCCCGGCCTCGTCGGCGACCGGGGCGGCCGGCACCGCCGTCCCGGTCACCTCCGCTCCGCCGGGCGCGGCAGCCACAGCGGTCGGTGGCCGAGGCGGGCCCGTGGGTCCGACGGACCCGCCTCGTGGCGGAGCAGCTCGATCAGCATGCGACCAGCCTCTGACCTCAACCCGGATTGAGGTCAAGGGTGACCCGACTCTCTCCGGCCCACCCGGTGAACTTCCGCCGCTCCGAGGGCATGACGGACGATCAACCGGGAAGGCAGGCCGCCGGAGCGCGAGGCGTGGGGGGCGAGATGGCGTACGGCGGCAGCAGCGGCAGCGAGGGGCCCGACGGGCGCCTGTCCGGTCGTACGCCTCGATGATCTCACTGGTCCGCACGGCCGGCCGACTCCTTCCGCCGGTCACGGTGCCGCCGGTCGTCGGCGAGGCGACCCGGAACGTCGGTGCCGTCGCGGCCCGGCTGGCGCGTGCGGCCGGGCTGAGCCGCCGTCGGGTCTGGTCCCGCCCCGGCCGGCACCACATCGAGGTGCTCGGGGTCTGCCAGGACGGCGGCGACGTCCTCGCGCGTCAGGTCGAGGCGGCGCTGGAGCGGATGCCCGGCGTCCAGTGGGCACGGGTCAACGCCCCGTCCGGCCGGGTGGTCGTCGCCGTCGGTACGCCGGAGCCCGCCCTGCGGGACCTCATCGCGACCGTCGCCCGTACCGAACGCACCTGCCCGCACGAGCCGGACCCGCAGATCCCGCCGCCGCACCCGCCCGAGGAGGGACCGCGCACGCCGCGCACCCTCGGCGCGCTGGCCTCCGACGCCCTCGGCCTGACCCTCTCCGCGGCCACCCGGATCCTGCCGTTCACGCCGGTGCCCGGGGAGGTCGCCGGGCTGCTCGGCGCGGTCGACCTGCACCCGAAGCTGCACGCGCTGGCGGACCGGGGACTACGCGCCGACCCCCGCGCTGATCTGCTCTTCCCGCTCGCCGAGGCGGTGGTGCAGGGCCTGACGGGCAGTTGGACCGGGCTCGTGCTCGACGGCGCGCACCGGGTGGTGCAGTGGGGCGAGGCGCGCGCCCAGCTCCGCGCGTGGGAGCGGGCCGAACCCCGGCTGACCGGGCATCCGGAGCGGGCCGCCGCCCCCGCGCTGAAGATCGAGCGCCCCCGGCCGAAGCCGGACGGCCCCGTCGAGAAGTACGTCAGCCGGACGCTCGACGCGGGCGCCGTAGCGGTGGCCGCCGCGACGCCGGTCGTGGGTTGGAAACGGGCCGCCGCGCTGGGCCTCTCCGCGCTGCCGAAGGCCCCCGGCAGCGGACGCGAGGGCTACGCCGCGCACCTGGGCCTGATCCTCGCCCGGCGCGGGGTGATCGCGATGGACCGCAGCGTGCTGCGTGAACTCGACCGGATCGACACCCTGGTGCTGGACGCCGCCGTGCTCGGCTCCGACCGGGGCGTGCTGGCGGACCTGGCGCCGCTGGCCGGTGCGGACACCGGGCAGGTGGCGGCGCGCGCGTTCGCCCTCTTCGACCCCGCCGCGCCCCGGGAACCGCGGCAGGCCGACGGCTGGCGGCTCGGGCCGCTGGACGCGCTGGACGTCGAGGACCCGGGCGACACCGCCGACAGCCGGCGGCTGCGCGACGCGGGCGGCCCCCTGCTCGGCCTGTCCGACGGCGGCGCCCTCGTCGCCGTACTGCGGGTCGAGCCGGAGCCGGCGCCGGGCGTCGACGCCCTGCCGGCCGCCGCCCGCCAGGCCGGCCTGCGGCTGGTCGTGGCCGGCGACGACGAGCGGCGGTACGACTTCGCCGACGCCCACCTGCCCGGGCGCGACCGGCTGGCCGAGTCCGTGCGGGAGCTGCAACGCGACGGGGCAGTGGTGATGGTGGTCTCCGGCGACCGCGCCGCGCTCGGGGCCGCCGACTGCGGGCTGGGGCTCTCCGCCGACGAGGACCTGCCGCCTTGGGGCGCGCACCTGCTGGTCGGCGCCGACCTGCGGGTGGCGGCGCTGGTGGTCGAGGCGGCCGGGGTGGCCCGCCGGATGGCACGGCAGAACATCGGCCTGGCCATGGCCGGCACCGGCCTCGGCGCGTTGGGGGCGCTCACCGCCTCGCGGGCGCGGCTGCCCGGCCGCGCCGTCGCGGCCGTCAACGGGGCGGCGGCGCTGGCCTTCGCCCACGGCGTTTTGCGGGCGCACCGGCTGCCCGGCCCGGCGGACTCCCCGGCGCCGGCCACCACCGCGTGGCACCTGATGCCGTCCTCGACCGTGCTGGACCAGCTCGACACCGGCCCGGACGGGCTCGCCACCGACGAGGCCGAACGCCGCCGGGGCGACGGGAGCGTACGGCCGACGGGGCCGACGGGGCTGCTCCGCGCCTTCGTCGACGAACTGGCCAACCCGCTCACCCCGGTGCTGGCCGCCGGAGCGGTGCTCTCCGCCACCTTCGGCTCGCCCGTCGACGCCGCCCTGGTCGGCGGCGTGGTCGGCGGGTCGGCGCTGCTCGGGGCGGTGCACCAGCACAACACCGAGCGGTCGCTGGCGGAGCTGCTGTCCCGCTCGGCGGTGACCGCCCGGGTACGCCGGGACGGCGCGGAGCGGATCCTGCCGGCCGAGGACCTGGTGCCCGGGGACGTCATCCTCCTCGAATCGGGGGACGCCGTCCCGGCCGACTGCCGGGTGCTGGAGTCGGCCGGGCTGGAGATGGACGAGTCCTCGCTCACCGGCGAGTCGCTGCCGGTCGGCAAGACCGACCAGCCGGTGGTCGCCGCCGCCGTCGCCGACCGGCGCTCGATGCTCTACGAGGGCACCAGCGTCGCCGCCGGCCACGGGACGGCGGTGGTGGTGGCGACCGGCGCGGGCACCGAGGCGGGGCGGAGCCTGGCGATGGCCCGGCAGACCCCGCCGGCGAGCGGCGTGGAGGCGCGGCTGGGCCGGTTGACCCGGGCGGCGATCCCGCTGGCCGCCGGCTCGGCGGTGGCGGTGGCCGGCGCGGGGCTGCTGCGGGGCGTACCCCTGGCCCAGACCGCCGCGACCGCCGCGAACCTGGCCGTCGCGTCCGTGCCGGAAGGGCTGCCCTTCCTGGTCAGCGCCGCACAGCTCGCCGCCGCGCGGCGGCTGGCGGAGCACGGCGCCCTGGTCCGCAACCCGCGCACCATCGAGGCGCTCGGGCGGGTGGACGTGCTCTGCTTCGACAAGACCGGCACCCTCACCGAGGGGCAGCTGATGCTCGCCGGGGTCGGCGACGACGGCCGGTACGCACCGATGGACCGCCTCGACGACGGCCTGCGGCTCACCCTCTCGGCCGCGCTGCGCGCCACCCCGGGCGCCGACGCCCCCCACGACCTGGCCCAGCAGACCGACCGGGCGGTCCGGTCCGGCGCGCAGGCCGCCGGGGTGACCGAGCAGACCGGCGCCCAGGGCTGGGAGCCGGTGGGTGGGCTGCCGTTCGAGCCGTCCCGTGGCTACCACGCCACCGTCGGCCGGGCCGGGGACCGGCTGCTGCTCAGCGTGAAGGGGGCGCCGGAGTCGGTGCTGCCCCGGTGCTCGGGCTGGCGTACGCCGGGGGGACGCGACGAGCCGCTCGACGACTCGGGCCGCGACGGGCTGCACGCCATGCTCGCCGACCGGGCGGGGGCGGGACACCGGATCCTCGCCGTGGCCGAGTGCCGGGTCTCCTCACCCGACGTCACCGACGATCAGGTGCACGACCTGACCTTCGTCGGCTTCCTGGCCCTCGCCGACGGGGTACGCGAGAGCGCCGCCCCCGCCGTGCGCCGGATCCGCCAGGCCGGCGTGCATACCATCATGATCACCGGTGACCATCCGGCGACCGCCGAGGCGATCGCGGCCACCATCAGCGACCACGAGGAGCAGCGGGTGGTCACCGCGACGGAACTCGACCAGCTCGACGACGAGGCCCTCGCCGGGCGGCTCGCCGTCACGGACGTGGTGGCCCGGTGCACCCCGGCGCACAAGGTCCGGATCATCCAGGCGTTGCAGAGGTGCGGACGTACGGTGGCGATGACCGGCGACGGCGCCAACGACGCCGCGGCGATCCGGCTGGCCGACGTGGGCATCGCCCTCGGTCAGCGGGGCACCCCGGCGGCCCGGGCGGCGGCCGACCTGGTGGTCACCGACGACCGGCTGGAGACCATCATCGCCACCCTGGTCGAGGGCCGGGCGATGTGGTCCTCGGTACGCCACGCGCTCAGCATCCTGGTCGGCGGGAACCTCGGCGAGATCGCGTTCAGCGTGCTGACCGCCGCCGCGACCGGCCGCTCGGCGCTCACCGGCCGGCAACTGCTCCTGGTCAACCTGCTCACCGACCTGGCGCCGGCGTTGGCGATCGCGGTCCGGCCACCCGGCGCGGACCATGCCGACGGCCTGCTCCGGGAGGGCCCCGACACCTCGCTGGGCGAGACGATGACCCGGGAGATCGGGCTGCGCGCCGCCGCCACGACGCTGGGCGCCACCGCCGGCTGGACGTTGGCCCGCTACACCGGGCGACGCAGGCGTGCGGGCACCGTCGCGCTGGTCTCGCTGGTCGGCACCCAGCTCGGACAGACGGTGCTGGCCGGCGGCACCAGCCCGGCCGTACTGGCCTCCACCGCCGCGTCGCTCGGGGTGCTGGTGGTGGTCGTCCAGACGCCGGGGGTCAGCCACTTCTTCGGCTGCACGCCGCTCGGCCCGGTCGGCTGGACCATCGCGACGGGCTCCGCGCTCGGCGCCACCTTCGCGAACGGCGCGCTCACCCGCCTGGTGGAACGCCTGCCCCAGTCGGGATCCGCGACGGCGGACCGGCCGGACCCTGACGGGCCGGCGGGGGCGTGACCGCCGCCGATCGGCATGACCGTGCCGATCACGGGTACGGCTGCGGGTGGAGGTACGCCTGTTGACGACGCAGCCGGAGGCCACGTTCATCGGCACCGCCACCACGGTGCTGCGGATCGGCGGGTTCACCCTGCTCACCGACCCGAACTTCCTGCACCGGGGCCAACGCGCATACCTGGGCAAGGGGCTCTGGTCGCGGCGGCGCACCGACCCCGCGTTGCGGATCGCCCAACTGCCGTCGCTGGACGCGGTCGTCCTCTCCCACCTGCACGGCGACCACTTCGACCGCGTGGCCCGCCGGGAACTCGACCGGGAGCTGCCGATCGTCACCACCCCCGCCGCCGAGCGGAAGCTGCGCCGCTGGGGCTTCCGGGCCGCCGAGGGGCTGCCCACCTGGAACTCCCGGGAGCTGCGCCGCGACGGCGAGACGCTGCGGCTGACCTCGATGCCGGGCAGGCACGGGCCGGGCGCGCTGGACCTGCTGATGCCCGACGTGATGGGCACGATGATCGACCCGGAACGCGACGGCAGCCGCCAGTTCCGCCTCTACGTCACCGGCGACACGCTGAACCGGCCGATGCTCGCCGACATCCCCGAGCGGTACCCGGACATCGACGCGATGCTGATCCACCTCGGCGGCACGCGGATCGCCGGCATCCTGCTCACCATGGACGCGCGACAGGGCACCGACCTGGTCGAGCTGGTCCGGCCGAAGCTGACCGTGCCGATCCACTACGACGACTACCCGGTGTTCCGCTCGCCGCTGGGCCACTTCGTGGCGGAGGTACGGCGGCGCGGCCTCGCCGGGAGCGTCCGCACCATCGCCCGGGGCGAGACCGTCCCGCTGACCCCGCCGGACTGAGCCGCCACCCCGTCCGATCCCGCCGGGCCGGCGGTGCCCGCGTACGCCGATCGCCGCCTCCCGGCCGGGGCCGGAGGGCGGCGATCGGTCGTGACGTGCGGTCAGGCGCGCTCGGAGATGGCCTCGATGAGGTCGCCCACCGGGCGCTCGGGCAGGGAGCGGGCCACGTCCGCGACGGCCACGATGCCGACGAGATCGTGCCCGTCGATCACCGGCAGCCGGCGCACCTTGTGCTGGCTCATGGTCCGCAGGATCTCCGCCGCGTCGTCGTCGGCGCCGATCGTCACCGCCTCGCCCTGGGCGAGTTCACCGGCGGTGACGCGGCCCGGGTCGCGGCCCTCGGCGAGGACCTTCACCACGATGTCGCGGTCGGTCAGCATTCCCTTGAGCCGGTTGTCGTCCCCGCAGATCGGCAGCGAGCCGACGCCCAGCTGGGCCATCTGCCTGGCGGCCGTCTTGAGGTCGTCCTGCTCACGGATGCAGGTCACATCGTTCGTCATGATCTCGCGTGCGGTCGGCATTGGCTGACACCTCACTTCCAGGGGGTCGTTGCCGTTTCTCCTACCCCCGTCCTCCCCGCCCATGCACGCGGAAGGTGGGACCGCCGACGCGCCGCCGCTGAGCCGGGCGGCGTCCCGTCGCCGAGGCGGGCGGCCGTCCCGCCCCCGCCTCACCCCGCCGGATGCCAGGTGGCGGCGGCGCGGCGCAGCCGGTCGTTGACCGCCCGGCCGACGCCCACCTCGGGGACCGGCTCGACGAGGATCTCGTCGACCCCCGTGGCGTCCAGCTCGTGCAGCGCGTCGAACAGCCGCGCGGCGGCCTCGGTCAGGTCACCGGCGGCGGAGAGCACCTCCACGGCCGCCCAGTCGCCCGCCGGCCGGTCCCGGAAGGCCAGGAAGCCGCGCCGGACCCCGTCGGCCGCCGGCGGCTCGCCGCCCGGGACCAATCGCAGCGGCGTACGCGGGGCGTAGTGCGCCGCCAGCGTGCCGGGCGCGACGGGCTGCCCGGAGCTGCCCGGGCGTACGGTCACCGGGCCGGCCGCCTCCTCCAGCGCCTCGACCGGCAGCGCGCCGAGGCGCAGCACCACCGGCTGCCCGCCCCGGGCGTCCACGATGGTCGACTCGATGCCGCACCTCGTCGGCCCGCCGTCGAGCACCACGTCCACGGCGGCGCCCAGGCCCCGCACCACGTGCTCGGCCCGCGTCGGGCTGAGCTGGCCGAACCGGTTCGCGCTCGGCGCCGCCACCGGCACCCCGGCCTCGGCGATGAGCGCCCGCGCGTACGCGTTGTCCGGCACGCGGACCGCCATCGTCGCCAGTCCGGACGTGACGATCGGCGGGATCGCCGCCGGCCGGTCCACGATCAGCGTGAGCGGTCCGGGCCAGAAGCGCCCGGCCAACGCCGCCACCGCCGCCGGCACCGTCCCCACCAGCTTCTCCAGCTCGGCCGCGTCCGCGAGGTGCGTGATCAGCGGGTCGAAGCTGGGCCGCGCCTTCGCCTCGAAGATCCGGGCGGCGGCCCGGGCGTCCAGCGCGTTCGCGCCGAGCCCGTAGACGGTCTCGGTGGGAAAGGCCACCAACCCGCCGGTACGCAGGACGGAGGCCGCCTCGGCGATGCCGCTGTCGGCCGGTAGCACGCGTGGGGATCCGGTGGTCACACCTGCGACGCTAACCTGCCCGGGACGGCGTCGGCTCCGCGGTGGCCCGGTTCCGATCTGTGCGGCGCGGCCTAGGATCGGGCCATGTCCCTGACGGCGGACGACGTCGAGCGGTTCGAGGCCGCCAGGCCCCGCCTGGAAGCCATCGCCTACCGTCTCCTCGGCTCCGCCACCGAGGCCGAGGACGCCGTGCAGGAGACGTTCCTGCGCTGGCAGGCCGCCGACGTCGAGCGCATCGAGGTCCCCGAGGCCTGGCTGACGAAGGTCCTCACCAACCTGTGCCTCAACCAGCTCGCCTCCGCGCGGGCGCGCCGGGAGACCTACCCGGGCCAGTGGCTTCCCGAGCCGCTGCTCGCCGGGGATTCGATGCTCGGCCCGGCCGAGACCGCCGAGCAGCGCGAGTCGGTCTCGTACGCGGTGCTCACCCTCCTGGAGCGTCTCTCCCCCGGCGAGCGGGCGGTGTACGTGCTGCGGGAGGCCTTCGACTACCCGCACCGCGACATCGCCGCGATCCTCGACATCACCGAGGCCGCCAGCCAGCAGATCCTCCACCGCGCCAAGAAGCACGTCGCGGACGGCAGGGCCCGTGCCGAGATCGACGAGGCCGCCGCCCGGCGGGTCGTCGAGGAGTTCCTGGCGGCCGCCACCGGCGGCCGGATGGAGCCGCTCCTGCGCCTGCTCACCGAGGACGTCGTCGCGATCGGCGACGGCGGCGGGAAGGTCCCGGCCCGCGCCAAGGCGTTCGAGGGGGCGGTCGCGGTCGCGAAGTTCCTGTGGGGCCTGTTCAGGCCAGGCAAGGCCAAGCGCGCCCTGGTCGGTGGCACGCCCGAGGTCCACACCTGGACCGCCAACGGCGGCCCCGCCGTCGTGGCCGTCGTGGACGGCCGGGTCGTCGGCGTCATGTGCCTGGAGGTCACCGCCGAGGGCATCGCCGCGTTCCGTAACCAGGGCAACCCGGACAAGCTCGAACGGGCGACCGCGCAGTGGGGTGCCACCGACCACGGCGAGCCCCTGTTCCACGCCTTCTGACCGTCATGTGACGTGCTTCACGAGCGGTTCCTGTCAGGAATCGGCGGGCCACCCGGTTCAAGTGGCAACCCGCGCGAGACAGGAGCATGGACATGCAGCACCGCATCATCGTCCTCGGAGCCGGATACACCGGAGCCATCGCCGCTGGCCGCGTCGCCAGACGGCTCCACCGTGAGGACGTCTCCATCACCGTCGTCAACGAAGGGGCCGACTTCGTCGAACGCGTCCGCATGCACCAACTGGCGGCCGGCCAGGACCTCAAGCCCCGGCCGCTGCGTGAGATGTTCGCGGGCACCGGCGTCGGGCTGCGGCTCGCGAGGGTCACCGGCGTCGACGTCGACCGCAGGACCGTCGCCGTCGTCGACGCGAACGGCGCCGACGAGCTCGCCTACGACACGCTCGTCTACGCCCTCGGCAGCGGCTGGGACCCACGGGACGTCCCGGGGGCAGCCGAGTACGCCCACGAGCTCTCCAGCCGCCCCGGAGCGCTCCGGCTACGCGAGCGCCTGACCCGCCTCGACGCCGGGCAGACCGTGCTCGTCGTCGGGGGCGGCCTCACCGGCCTGGAGGCCGTGACCGAGATCGCCGAGGCCCGCCCGGACCTCGACGTCGCCCTCGCCGCCCGTGGCGGCCTCGGCGACTGGCTCTCCCCCAGGGGCCGCGAGCACCTGCGGAAGGTCCTCGACAAGCTCGGCATCACCGCGTACGAGCACACCACCGTCACCGGCGTCGAAGCCGACCGCGTCGCCACCGCCGACGGCAGGGCCATCCCGGCGGCGGTCACCGTGTGGACCACCGGCTTCGCGGTCCACCCGATCGCAAGGGCGACCGCCCTGGAGGTCACCGACTCCGGCCAGATCGTGGTCGACGGGACCATGCGGTCGGTCTCGCACCCGGACGTGTACGCCGTCGGCGACGCCGCCATGGTGACGGGTCCCGGGGACAAGCCGCTGCGGATGTCGTGCGCCTCGGGAGTCCCGACCGCCTGGCAGGCCGCCGATGCGATCGCGGCGCACCTGGCCGGGGGCAGGCCACCGACCAGCCGGATCCGCTACTTCAACCAGTGCATCTCGCTCGGCCGCAGCGAGGGCCTGATCCAGTACGTAACCGCCGACGATCGCGCCCTGCGGGCGGCCCTGACCGGACGCCTCGCGGCCGTCTACAAGGAGTTGGTCTGCAGGGGTGCCGCCTGGGGCGTCGCCAACCCGACGCTCGCGCTGCCCACCCGGCGCCGCCGCGTCACGCGGACAACGGCGGGCTCGACCGTCGACGCGCTGGCGTAGGGCTCACCCCGCCGGTCCACCAGCAGCCGCCAACCGTTCCGGGCAGTCCGACCACGGCGAGGGGGATCCTGCGGCCACGCCCACCGGGCCGCGGGACCCTCTCGTTTCCCGTCCCGGTGCGCGAGGATGACGGGCATGCTGCGTACCCCTCGGGCTCTCCTGCTGGACTTCGGCGGCGTCCTGGCCGACGCGCCACCCCAACCGCCGGCCCCGCCGGGGCTGGTCCGGCGGCTGTCAGAGCTCGTCGACGGAGCGGTGCCGGACGAGCAGATCGCCCGGGACCTGGGTGAGGGCGCGCGGGCGTACGCCCTGTGGCGCGACGACGTGGGCAGGACGGACGACCCGGTCGAGCTGCCGCACGGCCAGGTGTGGGCCGACTTCGTGACCCGGTCCTGGCCGCGGGAGGCCCGCGCCGCCGTCGAGCGGGAGGCGACCCCGCTGGCGTACGCCTGGACCTGGCGCCAGGAGTGGGCCGTGCGCCCCGGCATCCCCGAGGCCCTGCGGCACGCCGCCGACGCCGGCCTGCCGATGGCGGTCGTCAGCAACACGCTCTGCGGCGCCGCCCACCGGGACTTCCTCGCCGCCGCAGGGCTTTCCGGGCTGTTCGGGGCCGAGTTCTACAGCGACGAGGCCGGGCCCAGGAAGCCGAACCCGGAACTGGCGCTGCTGGCGGCCCGCGCCATCGCGGTGCCGATCGGCGACTGCTGGTTCGTCGGCGACACCGTGAATCGCGACGTCGTCTGCGCCCGCCGCGCCGGCACCGCCGCCGCGATCCTCATGCGCTCGCCCCGCACCGACCGGGAGGCGGCGCTGCCGGGAGTCGAACCGGACGCGCGGATCGAGGACGGCCACGGGCTCCTCGCGCTGCTGCGGGAGCACGCCCGCCCGTGACCGTCCGGACCGACTGGCAGGCGTGGCACGAGCCCTACGCCGACGCGAGCTCTCCGCTGTCACGTCGACTGCGGCTGGTGCAGCAGCACATCGCCTCGTGGCTCGACGAGCGCGCCGAGGAACGGCTGACGGTGGTCAGCGCCTGCGCGGGGCAGGGCCACGACCTCATCGGCGTCCTGGCCGCACGGCCCGACACCCGACGCCTGCGCGTGACCCTGCTCGAGTACGACGCCGGCAACGTGGCCGCCGCGCGGGCCGCCGCCGACCGGGCCGGGCTCTCCCACCTCGTGATCAGGCAGGCGGACGCGGGCCGGCCCTCCTCCTATGCCGGGGCGGTTCCGGCGGATCTGGTGCTTATGGTCGGAGTCTTCGGCAACATCTCGGACGCCGACGTGGAGCGGACGGTCGCCGCTCTGCCTCAGTTCTGCGCAGCGGGTGCCACCGTGATCTGGACCCGGGCGCGGCGGACGCCGGACCTGACACCCGCCGTACGGAGATGGCTTCGCGACGCCGCCTTCGCGGAGGAGGCGTTCCACGCTCCGGACGACGTGCGGTTCTCCGTCGGCGTCCACCGGTTCGAAGGCACACCGCATCCCCTGGACGCCACGGGGACGCTCTTCACCTTCCTGCGCTGACCGGTGCCCCTGCTGGCCGCGTCAACCTGCCGCCTACCGTTTCAGGCGCCCCGGCGAGCATCGCGTACCTCGCAGGTGCACGGACGTTCTCTGCCGTCGGAACCGGCCGGCATGCGAGCGCCGGAAGGACGCGGGGCTGCGGCGCAGGCGCCTTCCTGGCAGGGTGCTCGTGTGTCGGACAGCCATGGCAGCGAGGCGCACGAGGCCAACGCCCCCGTTCACGTCAAGCCCTACGATGCGGCAGGGCCCGAGCGGTTCGCCGCCGAGGCCGGCGTCATCGGCCAGACCATCGGTCCGTGGATCACTGGCGGCATCCACCACGTGGGCAGCACCGCAGTGCCCGGGCTCGCCGCCAAGCCGGTCATCGACATCATGGTCGGCGTCGCGGACCTGGAGTCCTCACGCCCCTGCATCGAACTGCTGAGGCCCCTGAACTACTGCTACTGGCCCTATCGCGCCGAGGTCATGCACTGGTTCTGCAAGCCGCGCCCCAGCCACCGCACCCACCACCTGCACCTGGTGCCGACCGGCTCGCCGCGCTACCTCAACGTCCTGGCGTTCCGGGACTACCTACGAGCCCGTCCTGACGCCCGTGCCGACTACGAAGCCCTGAAGCGAGAGTTGGCCGACCGCTTCCCGCACGACCGTGAGGCGTACACCGAGGGCAAGACGGAGCTCATCGGCAAGCTGACCGAGACGGCCCGGGCCTGGTCACAGGTCCACCCCTGATGCCGAAGACGGGCAGGCAACGACTGCACACCGGCCTCACCTCACCTGTCCACGGTGATCAGCAGACAGAGGTCAACCGGTGGAGGTGCTGGTGGAGCCCGGGGGACTCGAACCCCCCTAACTCCTGCCCTTGCAAAGATCAAGACTGCTGGGAGCCTGCGTCGGTGACTGTCGCCGAGCTGCTCACCGCGTCGTCTGCCGTCGACCCCCGGACGGTGTCCGTCGGCGGGCTTGGCTGTGCGAATGGCTGTACTGACCGCTCTACTCGGCCGGCTCCATGACCTTGAACGGCTCTCGGAGTATGGCGGGCAGGTCGCCCAGGGTAGCGAAAGCCGGCCCGCCCCAGCCCGGGTCTGTGTCGTTGTGCTCCGTGGTCTGGAAGACAGTCATGGCGACCGCTGCCGCCCCGGCCAGCTCACCGTCTGCGCCGTCGCCAACAAAGACGCACTCCGCGGGCCCAACACCCAGGCGCTCGGCGGCAAGGTGATAGATCGCAGGGTCGGGCTTGGCCAGCCCGACATCGCAGGAGAAGACCGCGACATCGAACCGTTGGGCGAGCGGACTCTGCGGCCATGCCTCGGCAGTGTCCGCGGTGGCGTTGCTGATGAGGGCCAGCGGATGCCCGTCGCCGCGTAGCGCGTCGAGAACGTCGAGGGTGGCGGTCGAGACGCTGTCCAGCACCCGGCGCCCGAGGGCTCGTCGATGCTCACCGGCCCGTGTCACCTGTTCGTTGGTTGGTGTGCCGCCGAGGCGTCCGGCAAGGATGCGGATGGTCTCCTCCACGTCCCACCGGACCAGCCGGTCCCGCCAGGTGGCGTGGTACGCGGAGACCAGCTCGGCCGGAGCTACCCCGACCATGACCGCCATCTCGCCGACTACCCGGTCACGCTCCTCGTCGGCCCCCTCGATCAAGGTATGGAAGAGGTCGAAGATCACTGGTCGAGACATCTCAGAATCCTACTGAGATCGTCACCGCTGACAGGAGCTGCGCACGGTGATGGAGCTGCTCGGGCAGTCACGATCCTGATGACGGCCGACACGTACGGCACGTCCTACCGGCGCGAGCTCGCCAGGCTGCCTCCGCCATCGACCGGATCCTTTGGCGAGGAGGGGACACCCGTGACCGCTTGGCTGCACGAATGGCTGCACCCGGAACCGAGATCAACCAAGGAAAGTGCTGGTGGAGCCCAGGGGACTCGAACCCCTAATGCCGTGGACCGGGTAGAGATCATCCGGAATCGGGCAGATCTGGCCCCTGAACAGGGCTGGAGCCCGTAGCTCCTCTCGACGTTCTACACGGCTTCTTCGGGTGCCGTGGCGCGGTGCTTTCCCGGCGAACGCAGAAACTGTCCCAACCGCATGCGCGAGGTGACGTCCGGCCCAGATGTGTGCCCTGTCCTTGGGCTGACCGGCGGGCGCGGTGCCGTCAAGCCATAGCGGGAAGGATGACCCGTTCCAGCACCGTCAGCGGGGTCCGCCACTGGTCGGGATCGTCGTAGTTGCCGGCGGTGATGGCCACGGTGAGGTCCAGTTCGGGCAGGACGAACAGGCGTTGGCCGCCATTGCCCATGCCGGCCACCAGCCGATGACCCTCGATGGAATCGATGTACCACTGGTAGCCGTACTGCGCGCCCCAGCTGGTCTGCAGGCGTGGCTGGAGCATCGTGTGGATCCAGTCGGCGGGGACGATCCGCTGACCGTCCCAGGTTCCCTCGGCCAGCACCAGCTCGCCGAGCCGGGCCAGGTCGCGGGGCGCGAGTCGCAGCCCGGACGCGGCGGAGGCCACTGCGTCCGCGCCGGTCATCCACTCAAAGCTGCCGATGCCCAGCGGCGCGAACAGCACGGCCTGCGCGTACTGCGGCAGTGACTGCCCGGTGCCGTCGGCGATCAGTCGGCCGAGCAGAGCCGTGGCACCGCCGCAGTAGGTCCATCGGGTGCCGGGCGGCTCAAGAATCGGCCGCTCCAGGATGTACCGGTACCGGTCCGGCGCCAGCTCCATCGCGATCTCGGCGTTGGCCGGGCTGTTGTACGGGAGATCTTCGCACCACTCCACGCCCAACGACATTGTCAGTGCGTGCTCGACGGTGAGCCGGGCACGCCAGGGGTCAGCCGCCAGGTCGGGGTACTGCGGGAACCGCTGCAGGAGCGGCTCCGCCGGCGGCGGGACCAGCCCTTCGCCGAGCGCGATGCCGTACAACAGGACGGTCACGCTCTTGGTGACGGACCGGATGTCGTGTAGGACCCCGGGCCCGAACTCGACGACGCCCAGCGAGTCGCCCCAGGCGAAATCCTCACCGGCCCCGTAGTACTCGAGCACGGTTTGACCACCGCGAACCGCCGCGACGGTGTGCAGACCGCCGACCTGGCCAGCCCGAAGTACTTCGTCGAGACGGTCACGCAACTGCGTCGTCATGGGTCACTCCGAGGGGGGCGATGCCAGCCAGCGGAACAGCATGCTCGTTATACCGGAGTTTCCGCTTTTGAAGCGACCGGTTGGGGGCGCCAAGCCCGGCCCGCCGCAGATATCCGCCGCAGCCATGATTCAGTCACGAGAGACGGCCACCTCCTGGCGCAGAGCCTCGACGTCGACGAGCTGCGGGCCGCTCAGCGCGACCCGCACCGTCCGCCGCACCACCGACCATCCCGTCCGGAACCTGAAAGCCAGCCGACCCCGCAAGGTCACCCTCAATGTCCAGACCAACCGTCAAGCGTCAGCTGGGACGCATCCGTCAAGCATGTGCTGGGACTAGACAGCTCCAGCCATGTGTCCTACGCCGGTTGACGGTTGGCACTGCGGCCTCGGATGATGCTTGACGCCGTGGCGATGTATCGCCGGCTCGGCTGTAATGGCGGGCTAATTCCGATGACGGCCTCTGGGCGGGCAGCAAGGATGGCGCATCGAGGGGGTGTGACCAAGGATGGCGCTCATGGATGGCATGGATCAACAGCATCGACCCGTCGCTCTGGTTACCGGTGCCGGCCGTAGCGCGGGCATCGCTGCATCAGTGGTGCTGACGCTGGCTCAGACCGGCTGGGATGTCGGATTCACCTACTGGACCCCGTACGACGAGCGGATGCCCTGGGGTGTCGATCCTGAGGCCGTGACGCAGCTCAACAACCAAGCCGTCAAGCACGGGGCGAAAACTGTCGCGATCAAGGTGGACCTCAGTGATCCTCACGCGATGGCTGGCATCTTCGAGACCGTGGAGCGAGAGTTGGGCGCAGTCAGCGCGCTCGTCCTCGCCCACTGCGAAAGTGTCAACTCGGGCCTGCTCGACACCAGCATCGAGAGCTTCGACCGTCACTTCGCGGTCAACACCCGGGCGAGTTGGCTCTTGATTCGCGAGTACGCCCAACGGTTCCAAGGGGCACATGGCACGGGACGCATCGTCAGCCTGACCAGTGACGCCACCGTCGGCAACCTTCCCTATGGAGCCAGTAAAGGCGCTCTCGATCGGATTACCCTGGCCGCTGCTCAAGAGCTGTCCCACCTCGGCGTGACCGCCAACGCCATCGATCCGGGTCCAACCGATACCGGCTGGATGACCGCGGAGATCAAGGCTGCCGTCCTACGGTCCACGCCGCTCGGTCGCCTCGGGCGCCCACAGGACTGCGCGAACCTCGTCGCGTTCCTGTGCTCACCTGACGGGGGCTGGATCAACGGCCAACTCTTGCACAGCGACGGCGGCATCTCCTGACCAACGCTGCGCCTTGGAAAACGGCAGGGCGAACCCGAGACCAAGTTGAGTCGACCTGAGCCGTCACCTGTATCCGGTGTTTGGTGACCGCCCGCTTCGGTTGATCCGCCTGACCGGGGTGCTGGAGTGGTTGACTCGGCGGTTGGACGAGGGCACGCCGAAGTCGTCGCTCAAGCTGCACTTCGAACTGCTGGATGCGGTGCTCAACGCCGCCGTCCCCGACCAAGATCATTGCTGACAACCCATGCGATGGGGTGCGGCTCTCTCAGGTGCTGCGGGGCATGTCCCGGGTCCCGAAGTGGGTCCCGACTGAGGGCGAAGTGCTTGCGCTGCTGGACGCCGTGCCGGCGCGATACCGCGCGGCCGTCTCGCTGGGTGCCGGCCAGGGTTGCCGGTTCGGTGAGATGTTGGGGATGGAGGCTGGCACCCGGTGTGTCGACCGGGGGCGCGGGGAGTCGCACGTGCCAACAAGGCGACCATCCGGCCGCAAGATCATGACTGACCTGTGCCCGACTTGTGCCCGTTGATCTTGCGAGGACGAATCGCCTAGTCAGAGGCGATATTGGTGGAGCCCAGGGGACTCGAACCCCTAACCCCTGCCTTGCAAAGATCAAGACATCTGCCGGTCGGCGTCGGTAACTGCCGCTGGCCTGCTCGTCATGTCGTCCACCGTCGGCCTCGGACCGTGTCCGTCGGCCGGCTTGGCTGTACGGATGGCTGTACAGCCAAGCCGATCGCTTCGGTGTGAACTGTCGGCGAGCTGGTCGGATCGGGCTGGATGCGCGGTCAAGCGGGCTGCTAGCGCGCTTCTCGACTCGGTTCGGTTAGCAAGGCTGCTGTACTTCACTGCTGCACTGCTGGCATCAGGCAAGGCGCTGGATGCCCACCTTCGGCTGCATGTTCGCGCACGACCCGGGACCAGTGGTCACGCCAACCACACCAGACCTCCCTCACACCGAGGGGCGCTACAGACTGACACTCACTACAATTCTGTGGCGAGCATCACACCACTTGATGGCATTCACTTCTTTCATTACGCTGCCACCATTACTCGTCGTCATGGCGCCCTCACAGAAGGTCTGGCCTACTTCATCATCGCCCGCCAACTGCGAGCCCGCAGACAGGGAAGGAGAACTCGTGAGGTTCCTTCGTAACGCATCTTTGGTTCTCGCGCTCGTGTTCGGACTCGGCTTGGCCGCTCCAGCACCCGCGAGCGCTCATCACAATTACAGCACCCAATGTGCGACCGGACGGGTTGAATCGCTCGCAAATAATCTGCCACTCCGATACGAGCCCAACATCAACGCCGCAGTCTACACGTGGGCGCAGATGGGATACCAGTACAACTGTTCCCAATTCGACCCCATCGTTAACGATGGCCCGGGGACGAGGTACACGGCCTGCGGACACACCAATGCAAACGGCTGGATCGTCATTAAGTTCGGTGGCAACGTACAATATTTCACATACATGACCTGCCTGAAGGACGTCTGACGGGCACCGCTTGGATTCGGCGATAAGGAAGTTGAGTCCACAGGCATCGAACCATTCCGCCCCATGTCCGAGGTGATGACCGGAAAGAGAAGTAAGGGCCACCCTTCCTCTTGCGGTTATTGCAATAATAGGCAGCAACATCAACGGGCTTAGATTTAATTTGATTTGGCTTCAGTCCCACAAGCCGTACGGCTACTGGCAGGACTGACGGAGCCGAGATCAATGCCATCCCGTCTGCCGCCGACCCACACATCGTGGAGCGGGCCAGGGCCAGGGTGACAAGGTGGAGCGCCCTACCGGACGAGTCTCAATGGTTGTTGTCAAGCGGGCTGTGCGGTGGGCAGGGTCTCCTCGGTCGGGCAGGCATGTTCCTGCCTGGGGTTCTCGGTCGGGTCAAGGCTCGCCGAAGGCGACCGCGTAGCGGCTTGGCCTTGACCTGGCCGGGGTTCTCGGGCAGCGCCTTGGGGTGCCCGAGCGAGGAGACCCGTTGCGGTCTCTGAGGGAGGGTCGGGGGGCGGGGCAGCGCCCCGCTTCTTCTGAGAGGGCAGGGTTGGTGGTGTCGACCGTGGTGCCTGTCTGGGTCAGGGCTGAGTACCGCGCCGTGCTACGAAATCCAGAAAGTCTGGTGCCTCCAGCGTCGGGTCGTCGGCGTCGTGGTAGTGGAACCACACCTCGGCACTGCACCGGCCGTCGAGGACGGGGAAGCACCAGTAGTCGCCTGTGCCGACGGGTGCCACCGCGACGAACGACCCATCCGGGAACTCGGCCTGACTGACGGAGACGACGTTGTCGACGTGGTGTGCGGACGCTGCTGTGGGTATGGGCAGCAGGTCGAGGAATCCGAACTGCCCGCCGCCGTAGCGCATCATGAATGCCTTATACGGCTCAGGCAAGGTCGCGCCCAGCGCTCGCTCCGCCTCGGTGATGTCCTCCGCCGACGCGGTCAGCCCTTCGATCACCTTGAAGTCTTCGATTTCCTCGAAGCCGGATTCGGCCGTCCGGGTGCGGAGTGATTGAACGTGCTGGTCGAACTCATCGAGGTCCACGCCGTCGATCATCTCCGACTCCTAGCCGGGTGTTGAAGGAGCTGGTGGTTGGAGTTGGAAGCAGCGGTTGTCGCGGAGCAGTGCCCAGAGGACGTCGACGCGGCGGCGGGCGAGGGCGATCAATGCCTGTTGGTGCTTGCGTCCCTCGCCGCGTTTGCGCTGGTAGTAGTCCCGGTTCGGGCCGTTCATCCGCAGAGTGCTCAGCGAGGACATGTAGAACACGTGGCGCAGCCGTCGGTTGTAGCGCTGTGGCCGGCGTAGGTTGGCAACGCGCTTGCCGGAGTCACGGGCCACCGGCGCCAGACCTGCGTAGGCGGCAAGGTGATCAGGGCTGGCGAAGGTCGACAGGTCCCCGACCGCGACGATGAACTCCGCCGCTGCCAGTGCTCCCATGCCGGGCAGGCTGCGGATGATGCCGGCCTGAGGGTGGCTGCTGAAGGCGGCCTCGATCGCTTTGTCGGTGTCCCGCATCCGTCGGTGCAGTCGCAGCAGGTGGCTGGCCAGCTCAGCGGCGAGGGCAGCAGCGGTGTCCTGTCCCGGCAAGGTGAGATCCTGTTCAGCCGCGGCGGCCAACGCCTGATCGGCGACCTTGGCGGCGTTCACTGTCCGGTGCCGGCGCAGATGCGCCACGAGCTGCTCGCGACCGGCGGCGCGGATCTGCTCGGGCGTTTGATAAGCGCTGATCAGAATCAACGCCGCAACATTGGTAAACGTCAGCGCCCGTTCCAACACTGGGGAGATTCCGAGCATCAGGCGGCGCAGCCGGTTGACGGTGCGGACCCAGTCTTCGACCAGGTCGGCGCGGTGCGCGACCAGCAGCGCCAGCTTGGCGATCAGCTCCGTCGGCGTCTCGACCCGCAGGAAGTCATGCCGCATCCGGGCCGTGTTGGCGATGACCACCGCATCACGCGCGTCAGTCTTCGCCTCGCCGGCGAACCCCGCCGACATCGTCTTGACCGTCCGGCCCGGGATATACACCGTCTGCTGCCCCGACAACGCCAACATCGCCCGCAGCAGAGCTGTCTCACAGCCGACCAGGTCGACGGCCCACACCACCTCATCATCCGCGCTGACACGGGCGACCAGGTCCGCGATCGCCTGCTGATCGTTGGCCACCCGCGTCGACCACAGCACCCGCCCGTCCACGTCCACCGCCGCGGCGTGGTGAGCCTGCTTGCCCGCGTCGACACCTACCCATACCTGCGCCAAGCCGTCCTCCCGAAGCACCCGAATCCAGGTCACCACGGACGACCCCGCCGGCAGTTCCTTAGCAAGCGACGACTCGCAGATCTCAATCAGCGGCCAAGGCGCCCTAGGCTGGCTGGGCGGCCGCTCGTCCATGGCCACCTGACGGCAAACGACCTTGAGCCACACCCAACCAACCCGGCGGCCCGGAACACCATCCAGACGCAAGAACCCTAAGGTACGACCTTGTCGCCCTGGCCCTGGTCTGCTCGGCTTGCCTGGGTCGGTGGCTGGCGGGATGGCATCCCACCCCAACCACCCACAACCGCAACCGTTCGGCAACTCCATCCTGGAGTCGTTGCGCCCCCGCCGGAGGCAGCTCTAACCCCAACCCCACACCAACCCTCCGCCCTCCTCCTGCCTCCACCCCTTCCTCACCTCGGACCGTGAGCGGCCTGACGGATTCCGTTCGGCAACTCGATCCGACCGGCCGTCGACCGGTCCGGTGAGACGTCACCAGGGCTGGAAGAGAGGGAAGGTAGAGCTGTCGCATGGTCCCGGTCATCTCCGGGACTTGTCACTGGGGTCCCTTCACGGACCCAGGGGTGACGCGCGGGGCGGGGTGTGGTTTGCGGGCCGGCTGACTTTCCGCCCCGGCGCCGTAGGCGGCCGGGGCGGCGGCTCCGTAGGAGCCGGTTGCCGCGCCCCGGCCCGCGCCGCGCGGAGCGCCTTGGTGTTCGCCAGCACGATCGGCACGCCGATGGAGCCGCGGAACGTGAACCGGCGCTTCGAGCAGCTCCGCGCGACGGCTGGGCTGGAGTGGCTGCACCTGCACGACCTGCGGCACGCCTTCGCCACGTTCCTCCTCGACCAGGGCGAGGAGCTGCGCACGGTGATGGAGCTGCTCGGGCACTCCACGATCCGGATGACGGCCGACACCTACGGGCACGTCCTGCCGGCGCGGGCTCGCCAGGCTGCCTCGGCCATCGACCGGATCCTTGGCGAGGAGGGGACGGCGTGACCGCTTGGCTGTACGAATGGCTGTACTCGGGGGCGAGATCAACCAAGAAAAGTGCTGGTGGAGCCCAGGGGACTCGAACCCCTAACCCCTGCCTTGCAAAGGCAGTGCTCTGCCAGTTGAGCTAGGGCCCCCGGGGCGGACGACGCCGCCGGTGCCGGCAGTGCCAGCGGGATCAGCGCAGGTCGGGCGCGGTGGTCGCCTCGTGCCAGAGGGCGCGCTCGTCGTTGGAAGCCTTGACCTTCCTGGCCACCACTGCTGCCACACCGACGATGCCGGCCAGGATCAGAAGCTTCTTGAACATGGGGCCTACCCTCGCGCTCGACTGCCGTCGGACGATGTGCGGTGGGGCTAGCTGGAATCGAACCAGCGACCTCAGAGTTATCAGCTCTGCGCTCTAACCGACTGAGCTATAGCCCCGCGTGGCGACGAGCAAGGTTAACCCATCCGTCCGTCCGGCCCCAAATCGGGGGCCGCTGCGACGTCCGGGCGTTTGCCGTCGCCTCTGAACCTACCGGAGGCTCCGCATCCGGCCCACCCGATTACGCCGCCGTGCGGCCCGGTGACGTGCCGCAAGACGCACGGAAGCCGGGGCTCCGCGCTCGGCGGTGCCCCGGCTTCCGAGGTGGTTCAGTCGCGCTCGGCCAGGGTCAGCTCGATGCCGCCGACCAGGTCCGCGCAGACGTTGTAGACGAACGCCCCGAGCGTGGCGAGTGCCGTGAACAGCACGACGTTGACCAGGCCGATCAGCGCCGAGCTGAGGATCACGCCCTTGGCGGTGATCTGGAAGCCGCTGGTGCTCTGGCCGCCGCCCGCGCTGACCAGGTCGGTCAGGCTGTCGTTGACGCTGGTGAACACGCCCATCGCGTCGAGGGCCAGGTAGAGCACCGAGGTGGCCACCACCACGACGATGAAGAGCACCACCGAGACCGCGAACGCGAACTTCATGACGGACCAGGGGTCGATCCGCTTGAGGTTCAGCCGGGCCCGGCGCGGCCCGCGCGACGCGGCCGAGCTGACCGACGTACGCGCGGCGCGTACCGCGTCACCCACGCGGGCCGCCCCGACGGCTGCGGCGCCGCCGATCCCCGGCGGCAGGCCGCCCCCGTTGGCGGGGCGGCCGGCGGCGGTCGGGCGCGCGCCGTCCGACTGCGGCTTCGCGGTGCCCGTGACACGCGGCTGGGTGCCCGTGGCGCCCGTGACCCGCGGCTGTGTCCCGGTGGTGCCGGTCGACTGGCCGGCACCGACCTTCAGCGGCTGCGTCGTCGTCGGTGTGGCGGCGGCCGGCTTGGCGGCGGGGGCCGGCTTGTCGACCCCCACCGCTTCGGTCCGCTCCGGCGCGTCCCCGTCCTCCGAGGGCTTGTCCGGAGGCGGTGTCATTCCGGGAGCCCGGGTGAATTTCGGGGCAGGCGCGTCGGCGGGGACGGTGGCCCGACCCACGGCCGCGCGGCCGGTCGCTGGTGTGCCGCTCTTCGCGGCCTCCTCGTCGACCGGGGTGGCCGAGGTCCCCGTGTTCCCCGACTTCGCCTGTGTCTCCGTCATTCAACTAGTCCTGTTCGTCAGGCTCGTCGGCATTGCGAGCAATCGCCACGATAGTCACGCCATCCGGAAGGTCCATCAGCTTGACCCCCATTGTGTTCCGGTCACGCGTACGGCGTACAGGCTTCACCGGAGTCCGGATGACACCACCGTTGCTGGTGATCGCGAACAGCTCGTCGTCCGGGTCGATCACCACCGCGCCGACCAGACCACCGCGCCGCTCGGTGATCTTCGCAGTCAGCACGCCCTTACCTCCCCGGCCCTGCACGGGGTATTCCTCGATCGGGGTGCGTTTCGCGAATCCCCCGTTCGTGGCCACGAGGACGTCCAGCCCTTCGCGGACCACCTCCATGGCCAGCAGGACGTCGTCCTCGCTGAAGCGCATGCCGATGACGCCCGAGGTGGCCCGCCCCATCGGGCGCAGCGCCTCGTCGCTCGCGTTGAACCGGATCGCCTGCGCGTTCTTCGACACCAGCAGCAGATCCTCCTCCGGCGCGACCAGCGCCGCCCCGACCAGCTCGTCCTCGTCGCGCAGGTTGATCGCGATGATGCCGCCGGACCGGGGGGAGTCGAACTCCTCGAGCCGAGTCTTCTTCACCAGGCCGTTCTTCGTGGCAAGTACCAGGTAGGGGGCCACCTGGTAGTTCGGAATCTCGATGATCTGCGCGATCTGCTCGTCGGGCTGGAACGCGAGCAGGTTGGCCACGTGCTGGCCCTTGGCCACCCTACTGGCCTCGGGAAGCTCGTACGCCTTCGCCCGGTAGACGCGCCCCTTGTTGGTGAAGAAGAGCATCCAGTCGTGCGTCGAGCATACGAAGAAGTGGCTGACGATGTCGTCCTGCCGGAGCGTCGCCCCGCTGACGCCCTTGCCGCCGCGGCGCTGGGACCGGTAGAGGTCGACCTTGGTCCGCTTCGCGTAACCCGTACGGGTGATCGTGACGACCACGTCCTCGCGGGCGATGAGGTCCTCCATGGAGACCTCGCCCTCGAACGGCACGATCTTGGTGCGCCGCTCGTCGCCCCACTTGGCGACGATCTCGCCCAGCTCCTCAGAGACGATCCTGCGCTGCCGCTCGGGCTTGGCGAGGATGTCCTTGAGGTCGGCGATCTCCAGCTCCAGCTTGGCCAGGTCGTCGAGGATCCGCTGCCGCTCCAACGCGGCGAGCCGGCGCAGCTGCATGTCGAGGATCGCGGTCGCCTGGATCTCGTCGATCTCCAGCAGCCGGATCAGGCCCTGCCGGGCATCCTCGACGGTGGGCGAGCGCCGGATCAGGGCGATCACCTCGTCGAGGGCGTCCAGGGCCTTGGACAGACCGCGCAGGATGTGCGCCCGCTCCTCCGCCTTGCGCAGCCGGAACGCCGTCCGCCGGCGGATCACGTCGATCTGGTGCTCGACGTAGTAGCGGATGAACTGGGCCAGGTTCAGCGTGCGCGGCACCCCGTCGACCAGCGCCAGCATGTTGGCGCCGAAGGTCTCCTGGAGCTGGGTGTGCTTGTAGAGGTTGTTCAGCACCACCTTGGCGACCGCGTCGCGCTTGAGCACGAGCACGATCCGCATGCCCGTACGCCCGGAGGACTCGTCGCGGATGTCGGCGATGCCGGCGAGCTTGCCCTCCTTGATCAGCTCGGCGATCCGCTCGGCCAGGTTGTCCGGGTTCACCTGGTAGGGCAGCTCGCTGACGACCAGGCAGGGGCGGCCCCGCTTGTCCTCCTCGACCTCCACCACGGCCCGCATCCGGATCGACCCGCGCCCGGTGCGGTACGCGTCCTGGATCGCCTGCGTGCCCACGATCAGGCCGTGGGTGGGGAAGTCGGGCCCCTTGACGATCTCCAGCAGCGCGTCGAGGGTGGTGGCCTCGTCCTCCTCCGGGTGCTCCAGGCACCACTGCACCGCCGCGCCGATCTCGCGCAGGTTGTGCGGCGGGATCTTGGTGGCCATGCCGACCGCGATGCCCTCGGAGCCGTTGACGAGGAGGTTCGGGATCCGCGACGGCAGGATGGTGGGCTCCTTGGCCCGGCCGTCGTAGTTGTCCTGAAGATCGACGGTGTCCTCGTCGATGTCCCGCAGCATCTCCATGGCCAGCGGGTCGAGCTTGCACTCGGTGTAGCGCATGGCGGCAGCAGGATCGTTGCCCGGCGAGCCGAAGTTGCCGTTGCCGTCGACCAGCGGGTAGCGCAGCGACCAGGGCTGCGCCATCCGGACCAGCGCGTCGTAGATCGCCGAGTCGCCGTGCGGGTGGAACTGGCCCATCACGTCGCCGACCACGCGGGAGCACTTCACGTAGCCCCGGTCCGGCCGGTAGCCGGAGTCGAACATGGCGTAGAGGATCTTGCGGTGGACCGGCTTGAGCCCGTCCCGGACGTCCGGCAGCGCCCGCCCGACGATGACGCTCATCGCGTAGTCGAGGTAGGAGCGCTGCATCTCCACCTCGAGCCCGACCGGTTCGATGCGGTCGTGCGCGACGACGGCGGCGACGGTCTCGGGGAGCTCGGGCTCGTTGGGTGTGGACTCGGGGATATCGGTCACTGTTAACCCTTATCAGACTCAGAGTCGTTTTCGTGCTGTGGATAACGGCTGTGGATACCGGCCGCTCTGTGGATAACTCTGTGGATCGGCGGGCTGGCCGGTGGACGACCGGCCGGCCCGCCGGGACCTGTCAGATGTCCAGGAACCGGACGTCCTTGGCGTTGCGCTGGATGAACGAGCGGCGCGCCTCGACGTCCTCACCCATCAGCACGCTGAACAACTCGTCGGCGGTGGCCGCGTCGTCGAGCGTGACCTGACGCAGCGTACGCGTTGCCGGATTCATCGTGGTCTCCCACAGTTCGGGGTAGTTCATCTCGCCGAGGCCCTTGAACCGCTGGATGTCGTCCGGCTTCGCGTTCGGCTTCTTCTGCTGGCGCAGCGCGATCAGGCCGTCCCGCTCGCGGTCCGAGTACGCGTACTGCGCGTCGTCGCCGCGCTTGTTCCACTTGATCTTGTAGAGCGGCGGGGCGGCCAGGTAGACGTGCCCCATCTCGACCAGCGGGCGCATGAAGCGGAAGAGCAGCGTGAGCAGCAGCGTCTGGATGTGCTGGCCGTCGACGTCGGCGTCGGCCATCAGCACCACCTTGTGGTAGCGCAGCTTCTCCATGTCGAAGTCGTCGTGGATGCCGGTGCCCAGCGCGGTGATCAGCGCCTGGACCTCGTTGTTCTTCAGCACCCGGTCGATCCGGGCCTTCTCCACGTTGAGGATCTTGCCGCGGATCGGCAGGATCGCCTGGGTCCGGGGGTCGCGGCCCTGCTTGGCCGAGCCACCGGCCGAGTCGCCCTCGACGATGAAGACCTCGGACTCGCGCGGGTCGGTGGACTGGCAGTCGGCAAGCTTGCCCGGCATCGAGCCGGACTCCAGCAGGGACTTGCGCCGGGCCAGCTTGCGCGCCTGCTGCGCGGCGATCCGGGCCCGGGCGGCCTGGGAGGCCTTCTGGATGATGATCTTCGCCTCGGCCGGGTTGCGGTCGAACCAGTCGACCAGCCACTCGTTGCAGACCCGCTGCACGAAGCTCTTCACCGGGGTGTTGCCCAGCTTGGTCTTGGTCTGGCCCTCGAACTGCGGGTTGGCCAGCTTGACCGAGATGATCGCGGCCAGGCCCTCGCGGATGTCCTCGCCGGAGAGCTTCTCGTCGCCCTTGAGCAGCTTCTTGTCGGCGCCGTAGCGGTTGACGACGCTGGTCAGCGCGGCCCGGAAGCCCTCCTCGTGGGTGCCGCCCTCGTGCGTGTTGATGGTGTTGGCGAAGGTGTAGACCGACTCGCCGTACGACTCGTTCCACTGCATGGCGATCTCGACCGACATGCCCTCCTCCTCGGAGCCGAACTCGACCACGGTCTTGTGGATCGGGTTCTTCGAGGCGTTGAGGTGCCGGACGAAGTCGGCGATGCCGCCCTTGTAGCAGAAGGTGACCTCGCGCGGCTTGCCCTCCTCGCCCTCCGGGACCCGCTCGTCGAGCAGGTGGATGGTGAGGCCCCGGTTGAGGAAGGCCATCTCCTGGAGCCGCCGGTAGATGGTCTGGAAGTCGAAGTCGACCGTCTCGAAGACGTCGGCGTCGGGCCAGAAGGCGACCGCGGAGCCGGTGCGGTCGGTGGACTCGCCCTTCTCCAGCGGGGTCGGCTTGGAGTTGTGGTACTCCTGCCGCCAGACGAAGCCGGACTTGTGGATCTCCACCGCCATCTTCGTGGAGAGGGCGTTCACCACGGAGACGCCGACGCCGTGCAGACCGCCGGAGACCGCGTACGCCTTGCCGTCGAACTTGCCGCCCGCGTGCAGCACGGTCAGCGCCACCTCGACACCCGGCTTCTTCAGCTTCGGGTGCAGGTCGACCGGGAAACCCCGGCCGTTGTCGGTGACCCGGACCCCGCCGTCGGCGAGCAGCACCACGTCGATGGTGTCGCAGTGGCCGGCCAGCGCCTCGTCCACCGCGTTGTCGACGACCTCCCACACCAGGTGGTGCAGACCGCGCTCACCGGTCGACCCGATGTACATACCGGGGCGCTTCCGGACCGCCTCCAGCCCCTCGAGAACGGTGATCGACCCGGCGCCGTACTCCTGCTTGTCCTGCGCTGCCACCCTCGGCCACTTTCTCGCGCCGTCCGCACCTGGTGGCGCGTCGGGCGCGGGTTCGGCGGACAGGACGCGACGTCGACGCGCGGACCGGCACCGGGGACAATTCCGGAGTACGGGTCGAACGCGCCGGTCGCCGCGGTTGCCCGCGGATCGCGATCGGCTCGACCCGACGTGGACAATGATCGCGGGCCCCGCTCCGGGCCCGTGTCTCGTCGCTCCGCACCGGGTCTTCGTCTCAGGGTCAATCTTACTGTGCGCGGACGACAGAACCACCACTCGGCACCCCTGCGAGGGGGCTGAGACCGACGTAGCCGGCCGAACCGCGCCGCCCGCGACTCCCCCTACACGCCAGGGGGCGATCGGGGGCGCCGCCGCCTGACGATCGGTGCCGGTCGGACGGCCGGGAACGCCACCGGCGCCACGCCGTCGGCCCGGCCTTGATCTTTTCGGGCCGGAACCGGACGATCGAGCCGATACGAACTACCCGTGCTCTCGAAGAGGTGACGCCAGATGGGGCTGGACAACGTCGCGGTGCAGTGGCCGCGGACCGGCCGCTTCTACGATCCGGTCGCGCCGGCCGAGTTCGTCGACTTCGGCGACATCGTCGACATGCCCCGCATCTCCGCGCCGACCGCGGCGCTCGCCGAACTGATCGCCAAGACCGGCACCGTGCGGGCGACCGCGTACACCGAACTGGTCGACCTCCTGCTCGGCCTGGAGGGTGTGCTCTACGCCACGGACGCGGCGGCCGAGGACGAGGATCCGGTGATCGATCCGGACGGCTGCGCCTGGGTCGCCGGCGGCATCGAGCGGTTCGTGGCGGGCCACCGCCCGTACGGCGAGGCCGTCACCTTCGACTCGGTGAGCCAGGTGCTGCGGTCGCTGCTCGCCGACGGGCGGTTGGCCGAGCAGCAGCTGCGCTGGCTCGACAGCCGCCTGGACGCGCTGCGCGACGAGAGCGGCGAGCCGCCGCAGTGGAACTTCACCTGCGCCGAGCTGGCGGTGCTGGCGGCCTTCTACCGGCGCTGCGCCGACCGCGGCTTCGCCGTCTACGCCGACGCCTGACCTCTTCCGGCGGCGGACCCGCCCGCGCGGTTGGCGGCGTCGATGACGCGGGTCAGCACGGCGTGCAGGTGGCGCAGGTCCTCGACCGGCATGCCGAGCCGTTCGACGATCGCGGGCGGAATCTGCTCGGCCCTATCCCGCAGGGCCCGACCGGCGGCGGTCAGCGTCACCGCGAGGCTCCGCTCGTCGTCGGGGTCCCGCTCGCGCCGGACGTAGCCGGCCGCCTCCAGCCGCTTGAGCAGGGGTGACAGCGTGCCCGGGTCGAGCTGGAGCAGGCGGCTGAGGTCGCGTACGGACAGCGGCGCGTGCTGCCAGAGCGCGAGCATCACCAGGTACTGCGGGTGGGTGAGCCCCATCGGCTCCAGCAGCGGCCGGTAGACGGCGACGACGCCGCGCGCGGCGACGGAGAGCGCGAAGCACACCTGCTGTTCCAGCGCCAGGGGATCCCCGTCGAGCTGGTCGGTCACGGTCGGGCCTCCTCGTCGTCGTTGCGAGCGTACCAATGATTGGTGTACCAATGGTTTGTACGCCAAACGTTCCCGTCGTTCCGGAGGCCAGGCGATGACCGACGAGAAGCCCACCCCGAAGGCCCCGGGCGAGGGCGGCCGCCTGATGGCCTGGGCGTTCCGGCGCCTCGCGGGCCCGCCGGAGGTCCAGGGAGCGGTGCAGGGCGGCTCGAACCACGCCCGGGAGGCGTGGAAGCGGGACCTGGAGCGGCGCAAGCAGTGGAGCCGCGAGCAGCGGGAACGCAAGCGCGCCGAGCGGGAGGCCCGGCGCGAGGGTCGCTGACCGTCAGCCGTAGGTGTCCCGCGGTCCGCGGCCGCGGACCCGGCGCGGGCCCTTCGACCAGGAGGGCGCGGCGGGGCCGTGGATGTGCAGCTTGCGCACCACGTTGTGGCCGACCTCGCTGGCGATCTGCTTGAGCAGCGAGCCGGCCAGCAGCCGCAGCTGGGTGGCCCACGCGGTCGAGCGGGCCTCCACGGTCAGCTCGCCGTCCTCCAGCTTCACCGGCCGGCTGTGCTGGGCCACCTCCGGGCCCACCACCCGCTCCCAGGCGCCGAACACCGTCGCCTCGGCTGCCGGCTGCTGCCAGCCGCGCGCCTTGACGAGCCGGTTGAGCACCGCGCCGAGCGGCTGCGGGTCGCGCGGGTCCGGCCCGGGGCCGGAGTATCCGCGCAGGCGCCGCTGGCCGCCCTCGCCGTCGCCGCCACCCCCGCCGGGGGTACGCCGACGCGTCCGGGCCGCCGACTCGCGGCGGGCCCGCGCCGCGTCCAGCACGGCCCGCGCCAGCTCGGGGCCGCTCGCCCCGGCCGCGTCGCCGCCCGCCGCGCTGCCGGAGTCGCCGCCGGTCGTTCCGCCGCCACGGCCCGGGCCGAGCCGGGCCGGCGGAAGCTGCTCATCCGACACGTCGCACCGTTCCCTCGCCCACGGCGTACCGGGTGCCGCGCAGGGACACCGGCACGTCCTCGTCGACCGCGCAGGTCACCAGCAGCTGGCTCGCCCCGCCGACCAGCTCCGCCAGCCGCTCCCGCCGCCCGGCGTCCAGCTCGGCGAAGACGTCGTCGAGCACCAGCACGGGCTCGATGCCGTCGGAACGCAGCAGGTCGTAGCCGGCGAGCCGCAGCGCCAGGGCGTACGACCAGGACTCACCGTGGCTCGCGTACCCCTTGGCGGGCAGCGGGCCCAGCGTGAGCGCCAGCTCGTCGCGGTGCGGGCCGACCAGGGTGGTGCCCCGCTCCACCTCGGCGGCGCGGGACTCGACGAGTGCGGCGGTCAGCGCCGCCGCCAGTGTCTCCCGGTCGGTGGTGGGCTCCGCCAGCTCCACCGACGGCCGGTACGCGATCCCGGCGGCCCCCCGTCCCGCCGCCACCGCGTCGTACGCCTTCGTCACGTGCGGGCTCAGCGCCGCGACCAGTTCCAGCCGGCCGGCGAGGAGTTCGGCGCCGTGTCGGGCCAGATGCGTGTCCCAGACCGCCAGGGTCGACAGGTCCCCGCCCCGCGACCCGCCCGTCTTGCGGGCCAGGTACGCGGTGCGCAGCAACGCGTTGCGCTGCTTGACCACCCGCTCGTAGTCGGCCCGCACCCCGGCGTACCGGGGCTGGCGGCTGACCAGCAGGTCGTCGAGGTAGCGGCGGCGCTCGGCCGGGTCGCCCCGGACGAGTTCCAGGTCCTCCGGGGCGAACAGCACGAGCCGCAGCGCGCCGAGCACGTCCCGTGCCCGGCGGGCCGGCGACCGCCCCAGCCGGGCCCGGTTGGCCTTGCCCGGGACGATCTCCAGCTCGATCAGCAGCTCGCGCCCCTCGTGCACGACCGCGCAGCGGATCACCGCCGAGGAGGCGCCCATCCGGACGAGGGGGGCGTCCGTGGCGACCCGGTGCGAATCCAGGGTCGCCACGTAGCCCAACGCCTCGACCAGGTTCGTCTTGCCGACGCCGTTGGCGCCGGTCAGGACGTTCGCCCCCGGCTCCAGGTCCACGCCGACCCGCTCGTACGAGCGGAAGTCGACCAGTTCGAGCCGGCGGACGTACACAGGCGCGTGGATTCCGGTCAGCGCTTGCGGACGGCGTGCCCGCCGAACTGCTGGCGCAGCGCGGCGACGGCCTTCATGGCGGGCGAGTCGTCCTGGCGGGAGGCGAAGCGGGCGAAGAGCGAGGCGGTGATCACGTTCAGCGGCACGGCCAGCCGGACCGCCTCGTCGACCGTCCACCGGCCCTCGCCCGTGTCCTCCGTGTAGCCGCTCAGCTCGGCCAGCTCCGGGTCCTCGTCGAGGGCCCGGTCCAGCAGGTCGAGCAGCCAGGAACGGACCACGGTGCCCTCGCGCCAGGACTTGAACACCCCCGGCACGTTGGTGACCAGCTCGGACTTGGCCATCAGCTCGTAGCCCTCGGCGTAGGCGTGCATCAGGCCGTACTCGATGCCGTTGTGCACCATCTTGGCGTAGTGCCCGGCGCCGACCGGCCCGGCGTGCACGAAGCCGAACTCGCCCTCCGGCTTCAGCGACTCGAAGATCGGCATGAGCCGGTCGACGTGCTCCTGGGCGCCGCCGACCATCAGCGCGTAGCCGTTCTGCCGGCCCCAGACGCCGCCGGAGACGCCGGCGTCGAGGTAGCCGATGCCGCGCTCGTTGAGCCGCTCGGCCCGGGGCGCGTCGTCGCTGAAGCGGGAGTTGCCACCGTCGATGATGATGTCGCCCTCGCCGAGGACGTCGGCGAGCTCGTCGATGGTCGCGTCGGTGACGCCGGCGGGGACCATGACCCAGATCGCGCGGGGCGACTCCAGCTTCTCCGCCAGCTCCGCCAGGGTCGCGACATCGCTCAGCTCCGCGTTGTGGTCGAAGCCGACCACCTCGTGCCCGGCGGCGCGCAACCGCTCGCGCATGTTGCCGCCCATCCGGCCGAGCCCTACCAGGCCGAGCTGCATGTGTTCCTACCTCCGTGCGTCGGGGTCTTCTCGGGGTGCGATCAGCGGGAGACGCGGATCGGCATGATGAGGTACCGGTACCCGGGGATGACCTCGCCATCCTCACCGGCGGGCGAAATCACCGCGGGCTTGAAGGCATCGACGAACGAGAGCACGGCGAACTGGGCCCCCAGGTTGGTCAGGCCGTCGATCAGGTACTGGGGGTTGAAGCCGATGGTCAGCGGGTCGCCGGTGAAGGTGGCTTCCATGGCCTCGCTGGCCCGCGCCTCCTCGGTGCCCCCGGCCTCGACCACCAGGCCGTCGGTGCTGAAGCTGAGCAGCACCGGGGTGGTCCGCTCGGCCACCAGGGCGACCCGCTTCACGACCTCGATCAGGGTGCTGACGGGCACCCGCGCCTCGGCGTTGTGGCTGGCCGGGAAGAGCGAGCGCACCGGCGGGTAGTTCGCGCCGTCGAGCAGGCGGCTGGTGGTGCGCCGGGTGCCGCCGGCGAAGCCGATCATTCCCTCGCCGGCCGCGCCCTGGGAGAGCGCCATGATGACCTGGCCACCGATCGGGCCAAGGGCCTTGGCGGTGTCGTGCAGGGTCCGGGCGGGCACGAGGGCGTTGACGCTCACCTCGGGGTCGTCCGGGTTCCACTCCATCTCGCGCAGGGCCAGCCGGTAGCGGTCGGTGGCGAGCATGGCCAGCGTGCCGCCGGAGAGCTCGATGCGTACGCCGGTCATCATCGGCAGCGTCTCGTCGCGCCCGGCGGCGATGGCGACCTGCGCCACCGCGGCGGCGAAGGCGGCGGCGTCGACGGTGCCGGTGCTCTCCGGCATCTCCGGCAGGGACGGGTAGTCCTCGACCGGCATGGTGGGCAGGGTGAACCGGGCGCTGCCGCAGACCAGCTCGAGGTGGGCGCCGACGGCGGCGATGTCCACCGGCTTGGCGGGCAGCGCCTTGGTGATCTCGGCCAGCAGCCGGCCGGAGACGAGGGCGGCGCCGTCGGCGTCCCCCTGCACCTCGACGGTCACCTGGCTGGAGACCTCGTAGTCGAAGCCCGAGACCTGCAGGTTGCCGTCGGTGACGCGCAGCATCACGCCGGCGAGCACCGGTACGGACGGCCGGTTGGGCAGGCTCTTCGCGGTCCAGGCCACGGCCTCGGCGAGCGCGTCGCGCTCCACTCGGAACTTCATCAATGCCTCCGCGTCGACGTCAGCGACAACTCTCTCATGCCGACCGCTGCCTACCGACCCGCCTGTCCGTGCGGGTACCCATCGCACCTTATGGCGCGCGGGCATCGGCCGTGCGTCCGACCCCGTGGATCCAGGTGCCGGGGCGACCGCCGACGGCGGCGCACGGCCCGATCCACAGGAAGTCCAACGGTGATGATTGGTTTTTGTTCTCTTAGAAGAGATAACTCGTCATCTTCATCGCACCTGTGCAAACTGTGGAGAACCCGCGTCTGCGCAGCTCAGACACGTTATCCACCGGTGGTTTACCTGTGGAGAACCCGGGGTACAACTCGCCTCCCGGTCCACAGGCGGCCGGCACCCCCAGGTTGTCCACCGTTGTCCACCGGTTATCCACCGGTAATCCACCGACTTTCTCCCCAGACCTGTGGACAGGCGGAAGCCGTGCGGACGGCGTCATCCCCAGAACCTTCAACAGGTTCCCCACAGGTCGACCGTCGTCGGTGGACAACCGCCGGGTTGTCCCCAGGCGTCCACAGGCTCGTCCCCAGGGTTTGTCCACAACCTGTGGGTAACCATGGGGTGGACGGGCGGTAGTTTTCCACAGGCGGTGGACAACGAGATGTGGACAACGATCGGGGCGGTGGACGGTCACGGCTCAGATGCTGTGGCCTGGACCATGTCGAGGGTCAAGCCGGGCCGGCTGTGGAGAACGAAAAAGCGCCCGACCGGTGGTCCGGTCGGGCGCGTCCGTCGCCGCGCGGCGAGCTGAGGCCGTCGCTCAGGTGTTCTGCTTGATCCGGTTGGTCAGCTCCGCGATCTGGTTGTAGAGCGACCGGCGCTCGGCCATCTGCTGACGGATCTTGCGGTCGGCGTGCATCACGGTCGTGTGGTCGCGGCCGCCGAAGGCCTGCCCGATCCGGGGCAGCGACAGGTCGGTCAGCTCCCGGCACAGGTACATGGCCACCTGGCGGGCGTTCACCAGCACCCGGGAGCGAGAGTGGCCGCGCAGGTCCTCCAGGCTCACCCCGAAGTAGTCGGCGGTGGAGACCATGATCTGGTCCGCGGTGATCTCCGGCCCGGCGCCGTCCGGGATGAAGTCCCGCAGCACCTCCTCGGCCAGCGCCAGCTCGACCGTGGAACGGGTCAGGCTGGCGAACGCCGTCACCCGGATCAGCGCGCCCTCCAGCTCCCGGATCGAGTTCGACACCCGCGAGGCGATGAACTCCAGCACGTCCGGCGGGGCGTAGAGGCGCTCCTGCGCCGCCTTCTTCTGCAGGATCGCGATCCGGGTCTCCAGGTCCGGCGGCTGGATGTCGGCGAGCAGTCCCCACTCGAAGCGGGTACGCAGCCGGTCCTCCAGGGTCGCGAGCTGCTTCGGCGACCGGTCGGAGGTGATCACGATCTGCTTGTTGGCGTTGTGCAGGGTGTTGAACGTGTGGAAGAACTCCTCCTGCGTACGCTCGCGGTTCTCCAGGAACTGGATGTCGTCGATCAGCAGGATGTCGACGTCGCGGTAGCGCCGCTGGAACGCACTGGTCTTGTCGTCCCGGAGCGAGTTGATGAAGTCGTTGGTGAACTCCTCGGTCGAGACGTACCGGACCGAGCGCGCGTTGCCCAGCGTCGTGGCGTAGTGCCCGATGGCGTGCAGCAGGTGCGTCTTGCCGAGCCCCGAGCTGCCGTAGATGAACAGCGGGTTGTACGCCTTCGCCGGCGACTCGGCGACCGCGACGCTCGCCGCGTGGGCGAAGCGGTTGGACGAGCCGATGACGAACGTCTCGAACATGTACTTCGGGTTGAGCCGGTTGCCCCCGCCGTCGGCGCCGGGCATGCGGCGGTCGTCCCGGCCACCGGGCCGGTGATCCGCGCCACCTCGTCCGGGCCCGTTGTCGGTGCCGGTGTCGCGGGGCAGGGCCCGGATCACGTGCTGGTCCCGGGGGGAGACGGCGTCCTCGCGGTAGCGCGGCTCGTACCCCCGGGTGTCGGCCGCCGGCGGGTCCAGCCGGGCGGCCTGCTCGTCGTAGCCCCGGCGCTCGGACGGGTGCCGCGGCGGCGCCGACCGGTCGGGGCGCGGCGGCTCGGCGAAGGCGGTGCTGAACAGGGCCTCCTGCCCGCCACGGTCGCCCAGCCGGTGCCCGTCGTCGCCGGGCGTGGGCGAAGACGCGTCGGGCCGGCGCTGGGGGTGCGCCTGCTCGGGGATGAGTGGCGGCTGCCCGGCGTCGTGGGGCCCGCCGTCCCGCTGCCCGGCCATCCCGTCGTAGTCGGCGTCGGCGTAGCCGCGCGGCCCGCCGTCGTGGTCGGCCGGCCCCGGTTCGGGAACACTGCGGTAGACGGTCCCCGCCGGGCGGCCGGAGCCGTCCTCGGGCAGGCGTACGGTCACCGCGACCTGGATCGGCCGGCCCAGCCGGCGGGTGAGCGCATCCGTGATCGCCGGGCGCAGGCGGGACTCGATCACGTCCCGGGTGAAGGCGTCCGGGACGGAGAGCAGCGCCGTGTCCTCGACGATGGCCCGCAGCCGGGTCAGCCGCAGGTACGCCCGCTGCTGCGCGGAGATGATCTCGTCGGCGAGTTCGTCGGTCGTCGCTGTCCACACCGCGGCAAGGTCGGTCGTACCGGTCACCGTCGTGCCACCCCCTCGCCTCTGCTCCGCCGACGCCGCCGTCTTCTCCGGTCGGCCGTCCCGGGCCCGCCGCGTACGCGCGGGTGGAACGACACCCACCGGACGGCCGACCGGTTCTCGTCCACAAGTTATCCACAGCCTGTGTACGCACCGATTGTGGCCGCCCGCCGGACGCGGGTCGGACCTGCCCCCTGCCTGAACGGGCGCTGAAGCGGGTTCACCGTGCCGAACGATTCACTACCTTGTCCGGTCTTGCCCGCCGGCGACGACCGGACCTTTCGACGCTGACCGCAATCGGGCACGGTAACAGCGTTGTCGGCGCGCCATCAACCGCCGACGCGCGGCGGCCCTTGCCGACATCAGCGAAAACCGTCGCTTTGGTCGCCGGGAAGGCCCGGTGTCCGCCCTGCTGAGGGTGTTTGACGGTGGTTGCCGCCCTGCGTAGGCTGGAATGGCTGCTCTCTCGCCCTCTGCTAGGGTGTTAGGTGCTTGCTGTCCGCGGTCGCTTCCCCGCATCGCCGAGGTCCCGCGCCGCCGGGCAGCACCGATCGGGGGCCACCGCCGAGGTGGCCTGGACCACCACACGATCCCGGCGACCCCTCGCCCGGGGCGTACGAAAACGGAGAGCCTGACGTGAGCAAGCGCACCTACCAGCCGAACAACCGCCGGCGCGCGAAGACCCACGGCTTCCGGCTGCGCATGCGCACCCGTGCCGGCCGCGCCATCCTTTCGACCCGTCGCTCCAAGGGCCGCGCCCGCCTGTCGGCCTGAGGCCGACCGGTCAGGTCCGGGGGACGTGGGCAGTCGTGCTGGCGGCCGCACAGCGACTGCGGCGCAGCACTGACTTCGCCGCAGCGGTCCGGGGTGGTCGACGCGCCGGCCGTGGCGCGGTCGTCGTCCATCTGAGTCTGCCGACAACCCCCGACGCCCCGACAGCAACCTCGCCGGAGCCGGCGCGGAGCAGCGGTACGGAGCAACCCTCCGCACCTGCCCGCGCCGGCTTCGTCGTGTCCAAGGCCGTCGGGAACGCCGTGGTCCGCAACCGGGTCCGGCGTCGCCTGCGACACCTGGTCCGCGAGCGGCTGGCCGGTCTGCCCCCGGGAAGCACCCTGGTCGTACGCGCGCAGCCCGCCGCTGCCGACGCCTCGTACCCGCGACTCGGCGCCGACCTGGACGCGGCGATCGTCGCCGCGAAGGCGCCCCGCGGGCGGCGGTCCCGGTGACCACCGGACCGGCCGGGCCCCGGCCGACGACGATCGGTGCCCGGGTGCTGAGCGGGCCCGTCATCGCGTACCGTCGGTGGATAAGTCCGGCTCTGCCGGCCCGCTGTCGGTTCTACCCGTCGTGCAGCGCCTACGCCCTGGAGGCGGTGGCGGTGCACGGCGCGATCCGGGGAGCTGGCCTGACGGCCCGGCGGCTGTTGCGCTGCCACCCCTTTCACCCAGGTGGACACGACCCGGTGCCGAAGCCGGGCGGCCGCCGCCGCGCCGATGTGACTGGAGCCTGAGAATTGAGTCTGGACTGGATCTACTACGCGATTTCGTGGATCCTGCTGGTCTGGCACGGGGCCTGGGACTTCGTCGGGGTGCCGGATCCGGCGGTGATCGGCACCAACTGGGCCTGGATCCTCGCCATCATCTTCCTGGTGGTCACCGTCCGGGTGATCCTCTTCCCCGTCTTCGTCAAGCAGATCAAGTCGCAGCGGGCGATGCAGGCGCTCCAGCCGCAGGTGAAGGCCCTGCAGGAGAAGCACAAGGGTGACCGGGAGACGCTCCAGAAAGAGATGATGGAGCTCTACCGGAAGGAAAAGGCCAACCCGCTCATGGGCTGCCTTCCGATGTTCCTCCAGATTCCCGTCTTCCTGGGCCTCTTCCACGTGCTCCGGCGGCTCAACCCGGACAAGAGCGAGGCCGGGAAGACCCTCTACGGCTGGACGATCAGCCAGTTCGAGAGCGCCTCGTCCGCGAAGCTCTTCACCGCGCCGATCGCCGGCAAGTTCGGCTCCACCGCCGAGGAACTGGCGCGGCTCGGCGCCAACGGCACCACCGTGAAGATCATCGCCGGCATCCTCGTCCTGGTGATGATGGGCACCACGTACCTCACCAGCCGCCAGATGATCCTGAAGACCGGCTGGGCCGAGGACCCGCAGCAGCGGATGATCCAGAAGCTGATGCTCTACGGCATCCCGCTGTCGCTGCTCGTCTCCGGTGCCATCTTCCCCATCGGTGTGATCATCTACTGGGTCACGAACAACCTCTTCACCCTCGCGCAGCAGCAGTGGGTGCTGCGGAAGTTCCCGCCGCCGCCCACCATGAGCAAGCCGGGCACCTCGGCCCGCAACCCGGTGCAGCCGGCGAGGACGGGCGGCCTGCTGGGTCGCGCCAAGTCGGCCCCGCCGGCCCCGGTCAAGCCGGCCGCGCCGAAGGTCGCCGGCCCCAAGCCGGGCGCCAAGCCGGTCAACCCCAAGAAGGGCCCCGCCAAGCGGCAGGGCTGAGGACATCCGGGCCGCCGTCGGGAGACCGGCGGCGGCCCGTTCCGCACCGCGCAGCCGCCGTACGGCCGGCGCCGGGCGGAACCGCCGCGCGCGGCGCGGCCACGGGCGAGACTGCCCGTACGACAGACGTGCCCGTGGACACCGGCGACCTCCCGCCGGCCCCGGGAAACCAGCGGACCCGACGGTCCGGCCGAGCGAGTACGGAGATGAGACCGTGACCGACACCAGCACCCCCCGCGCCGACGAGTCCCTGGACGAGGAGGGGACCGAGCCGACCGCGGTGAACGGCGAGACCGAGGAGACCGACGAGGAGTCGGGCACCCGGGAGAAGAAGGCCGTCGGCGAGAGCGAGCTGTTCCGGCAGAGCGAGATCGCGGCCGACTACGTCGAGGGCCTGCTCGACATCCTCGACTACGACGGCGACATCGACGAGCTGGTCTCCGGCGGTCGCCCCGTCGTCGAGGTGGTCGGCGGTCGTCTGCAGAACCTCGTCGGCCAGCGCGGCGCCACCCTGGAGGCGCTCCAGGAGCTCGCCCGGCTGGCCGTCTTCCGGCAGACCGGCACCCCGAGCCGGCTGCTGCTCGACGTCGGCGGCTACCGGGCGACCCGTCGCAAGGAACTCGCCGCCGTCGCCAAGAACGCCGTGGAGAAGGTCAAGGAGTACGGCGAGCCCGTGCGCCTGGAGCCGATGTCCGCGTTCGAGCGCAAGTGCGTGCACGACGTGGTCAACGCGATGAACGGCGTGGAGAGCGAGTCCGAGGGCGTCGAGCCGAATCGGCGCATCATCGTCCGGCCGGCGGACTGACCGGGTGACCCACGACGACACCACGGCCGGTGCCGTGGACGGCCCGGGTGGCACGCCGCCCGGGCCGTCGCCTGTCCGGCCCGAGCCGACCGTGACCGCCGACACCGCGCCGTCGACCGACGCCTCCGAGGGCGCGCCGCCCTCGGCCGTCGCCCCTGAGGACGCGCCGTCACCGACCGACACTTCCGAGGGCGCGCCGCCCTCGGTCGTTGCCCCTGAGGGCGCGTCTGCGACCGTGGCGGTACTGCCGCCGGAGTTGGCCGGTGCGGCGCGCACCCTCTTCGGCGACCGCATCGACCTGGCCGCCGCGTACGCCGAACTGCTCGCCACCGACGGCGTGGTCCGCGGCCTGATCGGCCCGCGCGAGGCACCCCGGATCTGGGATCGCCACCTGCTCAACTGCGCGGCGGTGGCCGAGCGCATCCCGGAGGGCGCGACGGTGCTCGACGTCGGTTCCGGGGCCGGCCTGCCCGGCCTGGTGCTGGCCATCGCCCGACCCGACCTGACGGTGACCCTGATCGAACCGCTCTCCCGGCGCACCTCCTTCCTCATCGAGGCGGTGCAGCACCTCGGGCTGGCGAAGATGGTCCGGGTGTTCCGGGGGCGCGCCGACGAGGCGGCGACCGGGGCGACGGGCCTCGGTCCGTTGAGCGGGGACGTGGTCACCGCGCGCGCTGTCGCACCGCTGGACCGGCTCTCGACGTGGTGCCTGCCGCTGGCCGTGCCCGGCGGTCGGCTGATCGCCCTCAAGGGGGCGTCCGCCGCCGAGGAGGTTGCCGAGCACGCGCAGACCGTGGCCCGACTCGGTGGTGGTGAGCCCGAGGTGCACCGCTGCGGCGAGGGAGTGATCGATCCGCCGACCACCGTGGTGGAGATCGTGCGGGAGCGGATGGTCGGGCCGGCCCGGCCGAAGGCCGCGAAGAGGTCGCGCGGCGGCCGGTCCCGGCGGCGTTGAGTCCCTCTCGGACCTTCCGGGATGTCCGCCTACCGGCTTCCCGGCCGGCGGTTGGTTCGTTGAACCGGTACGGGTGGACGGAAGGATGAGAACCCGACGTGGACCGGCTGCGCCCGTGAGCCGTAGGCTGGCTGCGCGTCGATAGTGTGGAGCGGGCGGCAACGGACGTTCACCGGTCCCGCCGCTCCCGCCGGGCCGTACGCTCCGCGGTGCGATCGCGTACGGCCAGTTGACGGGGTGCGGACCGACCATCCGAAGCGGGCAGGGATGACAGGTGCATGACGACGGAAGGTACGACGATCCACGCGTGACCGGGTCAGCGGGCGACCCCGTTTCACGTGAAACCGACTACCCGAGCTGGTCGCCCGAAGGGCCGTCGATCCGGCCGCCGGACCGGGATGCGGCGGCCCGGCCGGGCGGCGTCGAGCCGGTCGTGCCGGAGCCGCCGGCGACCCGCGCCGCACCCGACGTGCCGCGGGCCGGCAATTCTGCCGGCGGTCGGGTGATTCCCATCCGGCGCAACGCCTCGGCCTCGGCCCGGTTCGAGTCCGCCGTACCGCAGCAGCCCACCCCGGACTCCGTGCCGGATGCGACTCCCGAACCCGTTCCCGTCACTGACCCGTCCGCGCCCCCGGTCGGCTCCCCCGGAGCCACTGCCGCCGAGGCCGCGTACGTTTCACGTGAAACCCCGACGCGCGAAGAGGATGACCCACCGTTGGCTATGGAGGCGATGCGCGCCGTGCAGATCCTTAATCCGAGTGGCGAGGTGACGATGCCTCGGCCGGAACGGACCCGGGTCATGTGCGTCGCGAACCAGAAGGGCGGCGTGGGAAAGACCACGACCACGGTGAACCTTGCGGTGGCCCTCGCCCTGCACGGCAACCGGGTGCTGGTGGTCGACCTGGACCCGCAGGGAAACGCCTCCACCGGGCTGAACGTCCCGCACCACACCGGTGTGCCGGACGTCTACGACTGCCTCATCAACAGCGTGCCGCTGGAGGAGGTCGCCCAGGGCGTCGAGGGCATCCCCAACCTCTGGTGCGTACCGGCGACGATCGACCTCGCCGGCGCGGAGATCGAGTTGGTCTCAGTGGTCGCCCGCGAGTCCCGGCTGGCCCGGGCGATCGCCGCCTACCCCGGCCACTTCGACTACGTCTTCATCGACTGCCCGCCCTCGCTCGGCCTGCTCACGGTCAACGCGCTCGTGGCCGCGCAGGAGGTGCTCATTCCGATCCAGTGCGAGTACTACGCGCTGGAGGGGCTGAACCAGCTGATCAACAACATCAACCTGGTCCGCCAGCACCTGAACCCGAAGCTCGACGTCTCCACCATCCTGCTGACCATGTACGACCGGCGCACCCGGCTGGCCGACGCCGTCGAGCAGGACGTGCGGAACCACTTCGGCGACAAGGTGCTCCAGGCGGTCATTCCCCGCAACGTCCGCGTCTCGGAGGCACCCAGCTACGGCCAGTCGGTGATGACCTACGATCCGGGATCGCGGGGGGCGACGAGCTACTTCGAAGCCGCCCAGGAGATCGCCGAGCGTGGCGTCAAGGAGCCGGTGGGCCGGAATGCGTAGTGCGGAACAGTCGCTGGGAGGCGTGGCATGAAGAACCGTCCTCGGGGCGGTCTGGGACGAGGCCTGGGGGCGCTCATCCCGACCGGGCCGGCGCCGACCGCCGTAGTTGAGCCGACCACGGCCGCCGAGCCGGTGGAGACGGCAGAGACGTCGACCGGTGCCGCCGCCGGTACGCCGACGGAGGCTCTGCCCGCCGCGGCGACTCCGCCCGTGGCGGCGCAGCCCGAGCCGCAGCCCGAACTCAGCCCCGTGCCGGGGGCCCGGTTCGCCGAGATCCCGGTCGACGCGATCGTGCCGAACCCCAAGCAGCCGCGCCAGGTCTTCGACGAGGACGCCCTGGAGGAGCTGAAGACCTCGATCCAGGAGGTCGGCTTCCTCCAGCCGATCGTCGTACGGCAGCTCGACGAGGAAAAGTACGAGCTGGTGATGGGCGAGCGGCGCTGGCGGGCCGCGCAGGCCGTCGGGCGGGAGAGCATCCCCGCCATCGTCCGGGACACCCGGGACGACGCCATGCTGCGCGACGCGCTGTTGGAGAACATCCACCGGGCGAACCTGAACCCGCTGGAAGAGGCAGCCGCGTACCAGCAGCTGCTCGACGAGTTCGGCGCCACCCACGAGGAACTCGCCCGGCGCATCGGGCGGAGCCGGCCGCAGATCTCGAACACCATCCGACTGCTCAACCTGCCCGCGCCGGTGCAGAAGCGGGTCGCGGCCGGCGTTCTCTCCGCCGGGCACGCCCGGGCGCTGCTGAGCCTCGACGAGCCCGAGGCGCAGGAGCAGCTCGCACTCCGGATCGTCGCCGAGGGCCTGTCGGTCCGCGCGACCGAGGAGATCGTCGCGCTGGCCCTGAGCGACGGTACGAGCAAGAAGGAAGCCGCCAAGCGCCGTCCGAAGCCGCACGCCCCCGCTCTCACGGATCTGGCCGACCGGCTCTCCGACCGGTTCGACACCCGGGTGAAGGTGGACATCGGCCGGAGCAAGGGCAAGATCACCATCGAGTTCGCGACGGTCGACGACCTGGAGCGGATCGTCGGCCTCATCGGCGTCGGCCAGGAGGAGGAGCCGGAGGCCTGACCCCGGTCGGTGCGGCTCGGCTCCACGGCCGGGCCCCGCGCCGCCGCGTACGGCACCACCGCCGGCCGCGTGATCCCCGGATCACGCGGCCGTTCCATGTGCTGCGGGGTCGAGACGTCGGGCGTTACCCGTACCAGCGGGTTCAAGCACTTGAGGGCAAGCGGCGCCGTTTCACGTGAAACCCGGACCTGGGTCGGAGCGGTTCTTGGGGCCCTCTCGAGCGGTTTCACGTGAAACCCGGCCGGTTCCTGCGATCTGCGATGCGATGGGTGCCGGCACGAATGATGGCGGGACCCTGAGGGCCGAGGAGCTCTGATCGGGTCCGACCCTTGCCGCGCCCTTCGGTGAACACGAGGCCGGTGGCGGAAGCACCGCCCGGAGGGAACCCCCCCACCCGCCTCGTCGACGCCCTCAGCGCGCGTTGAGGACTCCGGCGGTGCCGAGCGGTACCGCGGGGGTGGGATGCGCCAGGCGGGACCGCTCAGCACCGCGAGAGACCCCGGCTCACCACACCGGCGCCACCCTGCCCGGCACTCCGCTACTCACCGACAAGACGCGGCGCCCAGTGTCCACGCCTCACCGATGGCCTGATGTCTTGTCGTCTTGGCCGACCCGTCGCCCTGACCGTCTTATTCTTCGGCCGTCTTGTTGGCCGGCCGTTCCGTTGTCTCGGCGGTTCTCTGCCTCGGTCTTTCTCTCCTCGGCCTCCTCTGTCTCGGCCTCCTCTGTCTCGGCCAGGCAGGGTGTCCGGGTTCGTTGAGGTGGGCGCCGATCTCGGCGAGGCGGGCTCGGAGTGCAGGGTGTAGCCGACGCCGACGCCGACGCCGACGCCGACGCCGACGCCGGGCAGCGGCACGTTCCGTCGTGTCGGCGGTTCTGTCGACTCGGACGTTGCGTCGTCTCGGCGGTTCTGAGGTCTCGGATGTTCTGCGGTCTGTCGCGACGCAGCACGGCACAGAGGGTTCAAGGGTATCGAGCGCGAAAGCGATGGACGGTCCCCGCTGGTTCGCGGCGACGACGTGGAACGGCGGAGTTCGGGTCTGAAGCCGACGGCGATTTCCGCCGATGGCGATGCCGACCACCGCCATCCCGCTGACGATGCGGACGGTCGTGGCGGCGACGGGAAGAGGCCCACGGGGACGCATGAGTGGGCCTCGGCGAAGACGGCTGCGGGCCTGTCCGTCGTTCCCGCGTCCGGCGCTTTCTCCAACCACCGATCCCAGCGCTGGCCCCAGCCCCTCGGCGGTCCCGACCTATGGCGGCTCGCGAGCGGCCGCTCGGTGGTCCCGACCTTCGGGTGGCTCGCGAGCCACCGGAGGACTCCAGCGGCCGTCGACGAGCGAGGACGGAACCGCCCGACGCCGCCTCCCGGTTTCACGTGGAACCGGCTACTCCACCTCGGCGCAAGAATCCGGGATCGTGCCCGAAAGTTATCCACAGCAGTTATCCACAGGCAGCCCCGTTTCACGTGAAACCCCGCGTGGAATGGGGTGACAGCCTGTGGATGACGGGGTGTGTCCGGCGTCTCATCAGCCTGTGGACGACTGTGGATACCTGTGGACAGAGCCGCTCCCGGCTCTCCCGTCACGGCCGGAGCGGGACCGCCCGGTCGATCGTTCGGGTAGGGACAGCGGTGCCGGAACCGGTTAGTGTCAGCGTCGTGCACGACACCCCTCCCTCTGTTCCGGACTTCACCCAGTGGCCGTCCTTTCCCTTCGAGGGCGACCTTCGTGTCAAGCAACTCGATGATCCGGTCCCGGTCGAGCCGCCGCGCAAGGGCGAGGGACACCGGGAATGCACCGCCTGCAACGCCCCCGACGACGCCTACATCTGGGTGGGTGAGCGATGGCGGGTACGCGCCATGGACCGCCCCACCGGGCTGCCGATGGTGCTGATTCTGGAATCCCGCTCGCATCTGGACCTCGGCGACCTGCCGAACCTGCTCGCCGCCGAACTGGGGGTGATGACCGTACGGCTGGAGCGGGCCATCCGGTCCCTCGACGGGGTCGCCCGAGTGCACGTCAACCGCTGGGGCGACGGCTCGGCGCACCTGCACATGTGGTTCCTCGCCCGGCCCTACGGGCAGCTCCAGTTGCGGGGGACCTTCCTCTCCCTGTGGGATTCGATCCTGCCGCCCATCTCCGAGGCGCGGTGGCGGGAGAACCTTGCCATGGTCGCCGCCTGGCTGGCGGAGTTCGGAGGCCGCCCGCTGGCCGAGCCCCCGCGTATCCAGTGGCAGGCGCCGTCCAGCTTCACGGGGCAGGCCCCGGCGGAAGTCGAGCCGACGGAGGGCGAGGCGGTGTCCGTGATCGAGTCCGCCGAGGAGACCCCGCCGGCACAGGAGCCGGAGAGCGAGACGTCCGCCACGGACGCCGGGCGGTCGGGCACCTAGGGCGCGTCCTGCCGGTCATGAGCTCTGCGGATCGTCCGGGGCAGCGCGACCTGTGACCGGATGCCATAGTGCCGCCATGAAGGCAGACCTGCACAGCTACCTCAAGGGCGGCCGCGACGCGCTGCTGTGGAAGCTCGAAGGGCTCAGCGAGTACGACATCCGGCGCCCGCTGACCCCGACCGGGACCAACCTGCTCGGTCTGGTGAAGCACTCGGCGGTCTGTGAGTCCCTCTACTTCGGCGTCGTGTTCGGCCGGCCGTTCGAGCAGGAGCTGCCGTACGTCGGCGACGGAGCCGAGACCAATGCCGACATGTGGGCGACCGCGGATGAGACCCGCGAGGAGATCGTCGGACTGTACCGTCGCGTGATCGCCCACGCCGACACCACCATCGAAGCCCTCGCACTGGATGAGGTCGGCCGCGTGCCGTGGTGGGGCGACGCAGCGGTTACGTTGCACCACGTCCTGGTTCACGTCACCGCGGAAACACAACGGCACGCCGGCCACGCTGACATCGTGCGCGAACTCATCGACGGCGCGGCCGGGCTGCTGCCCAGGAACGACAACCTGCCCCCCGCCGACGAGTCGTGGTGGCGGGACCACCGCCAGCGGGTGGAGCAGGCCGCCCTCGACGCCGGCAAACGCGGCAACTAATTTCTCTGCCGATCGTGGAAGCCAGATGACGGCGGGCGCCCGCATCACCGGCTCGGGAACCGGTCGGTCAGGGGCGCCGGGTCGCGGCGCGGGCCACCAGGGTGCCGACCATCCTGCCGAAGTCCAAGCCGGCGGCCTGGACCGCGAGCGGCAGCAGCGAGGTCTCGGTCATCCCCGGCGAGACGTTGACCTCCAGCACGTGCGGCTGCCCGGCGGAGTCCACGATCAGGTCGACGCGGCTCAGGTCGCGCAGCCCCAGCGCGGTGTGTGCGGCCAGCGCGACGTCGGCCACCGCGCCGGCCACCTCCGGCTCCAGCCGGGCGGGGGTGTGCCAGGTCGTGCGGCCGGCGGTGTAGCGGGCGGCGTAGTCGTAGACGCCGTTGCGGGGCACGATCTCCACGGCGGGCAGGGCGCGCGGTCCGTCGCCCAGGTCGACCACCGAGACCGCCACGTCCATGCCGGGCACGTACCGCTCGACCAGCGCCGTCGGGTCGTACGCGAAGCAGCCGACCATCGCGGCCGGCAGGGACGCGGCGTCCCGGACCACGGCGGCGCCCAGCCCCGAACCGCCCTGGGCGGGCTTCACCATGAGCGGCAGTCCCAGCCGTTCGACGATCCGGTCCAGCACCGCCACGGCGCCCAGCTCCGAGAAGCGGTCATGCGGAAGGGCGACCCAGTCCGGAGTCGGGATGCCCGCCTCGCGGAGCACCGCCTTGGCCGAGGGCTTGTCCCAGGCGAGCCGGGACGCACGCGCGTCGCACCCCACGTACGGGATGCCGCAGAGGTCCAGCACGCCGCGCAGCGACCCGTCCTCACCCGTGGCGCCGTGCAGGGCGATCACGACGGCGTCCGGCGGGTCGGCGCTCAGGGCCGGCAGCAGCGCCACGTCGGCGTCCCGCAGCTCGGCGTCCATCCCGACGGCGCGCAGCGCGTCGAGCACCCGGCGACCGGACCGCAGCGAGACGTCACGTTCGTAGGAGAGCCCCCCGGCGAGCACCAGCACCCGCAGGTCGGCGGTGACGGCGGAGTCGGTCACGACGGGACGGTCGGCAGCGGTGGGAACCATGCCGGAATCATGCCAAGTCGGGTCCCGGCGTGTCCGAGCCGGCCTGCCCGCGCCGCGCTCCGGGGCGGCCGACCGTGCCGAAGACCCGCCGCATGGCGATGTCCTGCTCCATCACGCCGGCCAACCGGCGCACGCCCTCGCGGATCCGCTCCGGGGACGGGAACGAGAAGTTGAGCCGCATGTTGCCGGTGCCGGTGCCGTCGGCGTAGAAGCCGGTGCCCGGGACGTACGCCACCCGGGCGGCGATGGCCCGGGGCATCATCGCCTTGGAGTCGAGGCCGTCGGGCAGGGTCGCCCAGACGAAGAGGCCGCCGGCCGGCGTCGTCCACGTCGTGCCGGCGGGCATCAGGTCGTCCAGCGCGGCGAGCATCGCATCGCGCCGTTCCCGGTAGACCTCGCGGTAGACCTTGAGCTGCTCCCGCCAGGGCATGGTGCCGAGGTAGGTGGAGACGGCGGCCTGCGCGTAGCCGCTCGGGCAGAGGATCTGCGCCTCGCTGGCGATGACCAGCTTGTCGCGGACGGCGTGCGGCGCGAGGATCCAGCCGACCCGCAGGCCGGGGGCGAAGGTCTTGGAGAAGGTGCTGAGGTAGAAGACCCCGTCGCGGCGCCGCGCGCGCAGCGGTGCCGGCGCGTCCCCCTCGAAACCCAGCTGACCGTACGGGTCGTCCTCGACCACCAGCAGGCCGGCGCGCTCGCAGATGTCGAGCACCCGCTCCCGCCGCTGTTCGGTCAGCGTCACGCCGGTCGGGTTCTGGTAGGTCGGGATGGTGTAGAGGAACTTGACCCGCCGGCCGGCCCGCGCCTGCTCGGCGATGACCGCCTCCAGCGCCTCCGGGATCAGCCCGTCGTCGTCCATCGGCACGTGCACGACCTGCGCCTGGGCGGCCTGGAACACCCCGAGCGCGCCGACGTAGGTCGGGCCCTCGGCGAGCACCACGTCCCCGGGGTCGAGGAAGAGCCGGGCCACCAGGTCGAGGGCCTGCTGCCCGCCCACGGTGACCACCACGTCGTCCGGGGAGGCGCCGCAGGCGGCGTCGATGCCGGAGAGCGCCATCACCTCGCAGATCCGCTCGCGCAGCTCCAGGGTGCCCTGGCCGATGCCGTACTGGAGGGTGGTGGCGCCGTGCTCGGCGCCGAGTCGGCCGAGCATCTCGCCGACCGCGTCGAGCGGAAGCGCCGCGATGTAGGGGGCGCCACCGGCGAGCGAGACCACCTCCGGCCGACTCGCCACCGCGAAGAGCGCGCGGATCTCGGAGGCGGTCATGCCCCGTACGCGGCGGGCGTACCGGTCGGTGTAGTCGTCGAGCGTCGTGCCGGTCATGACATCACCTCGATGGCTGCTCGGGTGGCTCCCGCCCCGGCGTACCCGGGACACCTGCGACCATGGCGACGCGGGACGCCGAGTGTCGATCCTAGTCGCCGTCTGCCAGGGGCGTAACCGCGACGTGAGCGGCGTCCACATCGCGGACCCCGGCCGGCGCCCCAGAAGGAGGGGCATTCGCGCGTCCCCTCCCGCGGCGTCCGTTTGCGGCGTACGATCGCTCGTCGGGGGCAGGAAGGCGGCGTTGTCGTTCCGTGCCGGTCTCACCTCCGAGCCTAGTGTGGGGATGCACCAATGTCGCGACGTCTGGTCAGCTTGACCCTCGACACCCTGGAGGACCTGCCCCGTCCGTGCCGGCAGTGCGTCTACTGGGAGCTTGATCCGGTATCGGCGGACCGGGCCTGCGCCGGGGGTGACCCGGGGCTGGAGAAGGAGGCCTGGGTCTCGCAGACGCTGCTGGAGTGGGGCTCCTGCGGCAAGCTCGTCTACGTCGACGGCATGGCGGCCGGCTTCGTCCTGTACGCCCCGCCGGCCTACGTGCCCCGCTCGATGGCCTTCCCCACCTCCCCGGTCTCCGCCGACGCCGCGCTGCTGATGACGGCCAACGTGGTGCCCGCCTTCGCCGGCGGCGGGCTGGGCCGGATGCTGGTCCAGGGCGTCGCCCGGGACCTCACCAAGCGCGGCATCAAGGCGATCGAGGCATTCGGCGACGCCAAGTTCGGCGACGCGGCCGACCCCGCCGGCACCTGCGTCGCCCCGGCCGACTTCTTCCTCTCCGTGGGCTTCAAGACGGTCCGCCCGCACCCGCGCTTCCCCCGCCTGCGGTTGGAGCTGCGTACGGCGTTGAGCTGGAAGTCCGACGTCGAGTACGCGCTGGAGAAGCTGCTCGGCTCGATGAGCCCCGAGACGCTGCTCCGCCCGGTCCGTCCGGCCCCGGCCACCCGCTCGACCGCCGGCTGACCCCACGCCGGGCGACTCCGGGCGACAGGCGGCAGCGGGATCAGTCCACCACCGTGCCGGCGGCCACCACCGCCCGCAGTGCGCTCACGTCGATCGAACCGGTGGGGACGTCCCGCTCGACGGGGAAGTACATGCGCTGCACGGCGGCGACGACGGCCTCCACCACCCTGTCCCGGAACCGGGGGTCGACCAGTCGGGCCCGGTCGGCGGGCGAGGTGAGGTAACCGACCTCGACGCGTACGGCCGGCATCCGGGTGAGCCGGAGGAGGTCCCACGCCTTCGCGTGCGTACGGCAGTCGCGCAGCCCGGTGCGGGCGACGATCTCCCGCTGCACCAGCCCGGCCAGCCGTTCCCCGGTCGCCGAGGTCACCCCGTTGTCGGTGCCGTAGTGGTAGGTCGCCACCCCCTCGGCCTCCGGGTTGACGTGCTCGTCGAGGTGCAGCGAGATGAACACGTCGGCGCCGAGCGAGTTGGCCAGCTCCGCCCGGCCGACGTCGGGCAGGCAGTCCTCGGGAGACGGCCCGCGGGTGAGCTGCACCCGGACGCCGGCGGCGGCGAGCCTGCCCTCCAACCGGCTGGCCAGGTCGTGCACGAGATCCGCCTCGGTCCACCGCAGCGACCCGTCCGGCACCACCACGCCCGGGTCGGTGCCCCCGTGCCCGGGGTCGATGACGACGGTCCGGCCCACCAGCGTCGGGCCGGACTGCCGGATGGCGTCGGACTCGCGCAGCCACTGCGGTCGGCCGCCGACGACCTTGCGGCCGAGCCGGCGCAGCGCGTTCATGGTGTGCGGACCGCACGAGCCGTCGGGAGTGAGCCCGACCTCGCGCTGGAACTGGGCGACCGCCCGGGAGGTCCGTACGCCGTAGATGGCGTCCGCGCGCCCGACGTCGTACCCCATCTCCAGCAGCCGCTCCTGGAGCGAGCGGACGTCCTCACCGGTGAGCGGCTCCGGCACGGCGTGGTAGAGCGTGCGGGCGCCGAGCCGCCAGCGGGCGGCGTCGAGGGCCCGCCAGGTCTCCGCACCGACCCGGCCGTCCACGCTGAGTCCACGCGACTGCTGGAAGGCCCGCACGGCCCGTTCGGTGTGCGGGTCGAACTCGTCGGCGCCCGCCGCCGTCGGGGCGAGCAGGTCGAGGCCGGTCAGCACCGTACGGATTTCGGTGACGGCGGGTCCACGGTCACCGGGTCGGATCGGACGCACGCACGACCCCCTCTGCACGGACGGTTGCTGGCCGGGCGGCCCCGGCTTGAGGTTATGCGCTCCGGGGGCTCCGGGTGCCCCACGTCGGGAAAAACGCGTCGACCCCGTGCCCGGCGGACCGGGTACGGGGTCGACGCGTTTCGGTGCTGCTCAGAGCGCCGATTCGATGAGCTTGACGAGCTCGCCCTTCGGCTTCGCGCCGGCGATCGACTGCACCGGCTCGCCGTTCTTGAAGACGGTGAGGGTGGGGACCGACATCACCCGGTAGGTGCGGGCGGTCTCCGGGTTCTCGTCGATGTTGAGCTTGACGATGGTGACCTGGTCGCCCATCTCGCCGGCGATCTCCTCCAGCAGCGGCGACACCTTGCGGCACGGGCCGCACCACTCGGCCCAGAAGTCCACCAGAACCGGCTTGTCGGACTTCAGCACGTCGGCGGCGAAACTCGCGTCGGTGACCGACTTCGTTGCTCCCACTATGACCCTCCTCCGGGATGTTTTCGGTTGTTCAGCCCTGCAGCGTGGCGATGAAGCGCTCGGCGTCCAGCGCGGCGGCACAGCCCGTGCCGGCAGCGGTGATCGCCTGCCGGTACGTGTGGTCCACCAGGTCGCCGGCGGCGAAGACGCCGGGCACGCTGGTCCGGGTGCTGGGCGCCTGGACCTTCACGTAGCCCTCGTCGTCGAGTTCCACCTGCCCCCGGAAGAGCTCGCTGCGCGGGTCGTGACCGATGGCCACGAAGACGCCGGTGACGTCGAGGACCTTGGACTCGCCGGTGTGCGTGTTGCGCACCCGCACCCCGCAGACCTTGCCGTCGTCGCCGAGGATCTCCTCGACCACGGTGTTCCACTCGACCTTGATCTTGTCGTTGCTCAGCGCCCGCTCGGCCATGATCTTGCTGGCCCGGAAGGAGTCCCGGCGGTGGATGATGGTGACCGAGTCGGCGAACCGGGTGAGGAAGCTGGCCTCCTCCATCGCCGAGTCACCGCCGCCGACGACCACGATGTGCTGGTTGCGGAAGAAGAAGCCGTCACAGGTCGCGCAGGACGAGACGCCGTGGCCCAGGTACTCCTGCTCGCCGGGCACGCCGAGCGGACGCCACGCGGAGCCGGTGGTGAGGATGACCGCCCTGGCCCGGTACGCGGTCTGGCCCACCCAGACGGTGCTGACGGCGTCGGAACCCAGGCTGCCGGTGTCCTTCAGCTCGACCCGCGTCACGTCGTCGGTGAGGAACTCCGCGCCGAACCGCTCGGCCTGCTTGCGCATGTTGTCCATCAGCTCGGGGCCGAGAATGCCGTCGGCGAAACCGGGGAAGTTCTCCACCTCGGTCGTCGTCATCAGCGCACCGCCGGACTGCACGCCCTCGATGATGAGCGGCTTGAGGTTGGCGCGCGCCGCGTAGACCGCCGCCGTGTAACCGGCCGGCCCGGAGCCGATGATGATCAGGTTGCGGACCTCGTCCACTGCCGTCTCCCGATTGTGTTGTTCGCCATCGGCGCGCACCGATGCCGATCCGATGCCGACGCCCCTCGGTGCCGGCACTTCGATGTGCAGAACGTCATCGTACGAACCGGGGATTCCCGAGCCGGTCATCCGGTGGGTCAGGTCACGTGGACGGTCAAACGCCCGGTGACCGCGAATTCACCCTACCCGCGTGCGGTAACGGCTGTCCGAGCCGGACCCGGGCACACCGCATTCCGGTCCGCTCGCCCAGGCCCAGTGCGCTCCCGTGGCGTCGGTGAAGCGCACGATCAGCGCCGGACGGCCCTGGAACCGGGCGTAGTCGACCACCTCGACCACCAGCGGGCCCCGGCCGTGCTCGGCCTTGATCTCGCCGATGCAGGCGCCGAGTGCGGCGGGGTCGGTGAGCCGGTCGAGCCCGGTGACGGAGCCGGGCAGCCGCCCGCCCTCCGCCTGGACGCCGGGCTGCTCCACGGACGGACCGCCGGTGAACGGTCGTGACTTCGGCGACGACGGAAGGGCGGCCAGGGACTCCGGCGTGTAGTCCGTCCCGCTGCGCACCGACGGCTCGCCGGAGATCCGGAACGGCGTGGCGGCGGCGGGGCCGGCGTCCTCACGGGGCACGGCCCCGGGCAACGCCGAGTCCGCGGCTCCGCCCGTCTGCCCGTCCCCGGTGAGCTGGCTGACGCCGAGGCCGACCGCCGCGATCGACACGGCGGCCAGCGCGACCGGCCCGGCCAGCCGGGTCCAGCGGCGCCGCCGTCGGCCCGGCCCGGTGGCCCCGCCGCGGCCCGGCTCCGACCGGGGTACGCCGGCAGGACGTCTCCCGGACCCGCCGAGCGGCTGCGTCGGCACCGCCCCGATGCCCGTCCTGACCGCCGGCTGTCCCTCGGGCCGTTCCCCGGCGGACGCCGCGTCGTCCTCCGCCCCACGGCCGCCCGGCTCGGCTTGGCCCGGCCCGGATGGGTCCGGAGCGGCGGAGTCGACGGTGCCGGGGCCGGACGCGGTGACGTGGGCCAGGGCGGCGACGATCCGGTCGGCGACGTCGGCCGGCATCTCGGGCGCGGACGCGCCCCAGGCGGCCAGGTCCGCGCGGACGTCCGCCACGGCCGGGGCCAGCAGCGCGTACGCCTGCGCCCAGTCGGCGTCCTCGTCGACCAGTCGGGCGACGAGATCCTCGTCCGGGGTGCCGTCCAGCGCCCCGCCGAGGTAGTCGGCGAGCAGGTCGTGGTCGACCTCCCTGTACCCCCCGGCAGTCACGCGTCCTCCTGGTGGAGATCCCGCCGGGACCGTCCCGACCCCGATCGGACGCCCTCGGGCGACCGCGGGTTCCCTCGGGTGACGGCCGGCACGTTCGGATCCGTCGTCGGGGCCGGCTCCGCCCGCTGCGGGGTGGACCGCGGCTCCGTCTGCTGCGTCGTGGCCCGGGGGCGCAGGTGCCCGAGCTGCGTCGCCAGGCGGGCCCGGCCCCGGGCGCACCGGCTCTTGACCGTCCCCTCTGCCACGTTGAGGATCCGGGCCACCTCGGCGACGGGGTAGCCCTGCACGTCGACCAGGATCAGCGCCGCGCGCTGCTCGGGCGGCAGCTCGGCGAGCGCCTGCCGGACCACGAGCGCCGTGTCGTGGTCCTGGACGGGTGCCGCCGGCTCGACGCCCCCGGTGCCGGAATCGGTGTCCCGGACCCCGTCCGGCAGCGGCACCGTCGGGTGCGCCTGGCGGCGGCGGATCCGGTCCAGGCACGCGTTCACCACGATCCGGTGCAGCCAGGTGGTGACCGCCGAGTCGCCCCGGAACCGGCCGGCGGCGCGGTGGGCGGACAGCAGGGCGTCCTGGAGGGCGTCGGCGGCCTCCTCGCGGTCGCCGAGCGTGCGCAGGGCCACCGCCCAGAGCCGGTCCCGGTGGCGGTGGAAGAGCTCGGCGAAGGCGTGCGGATCGCCGGCCACGTGGGCGTGCAGGAGGTCGAGGTCCGCCGCCCCGGGCGGCGGCACCGACGACGAGACCGGCGGACCCGCTGGTCCACCGGTCACCCCTTCCCCGCGTACGCCCATCACCACGTCCGGCGGATGCGGTGCCCGGAGCGCGGTGGCCGCCTCACGATCCCTGGACCGTGATCTCCTGGACGCCGAGCTTGAAGCCGCCGTCGCTCGAAGGCAGCTCGGTGATCCAGAACAGCAGGTAGCGGTACTTCACGTCGGCGTTGAAGCCGTTGAAGGTCATCTTGGTGCCTTCGTGCTCCTCGAACGGCTGGCCGATCGCCGTCTTCTTGTAGTCCGCGAAGAGCTGGGCGTCACCGGAAGACGACGACGGCCGGTCGGTGGTGCCGGCGTAGAGCTGGGCGGAGGCGCCCCGGGCGGAGAGAATGACCTGCACGGACTTGACCGTGTGCTCGCCGCCGAGGTCGACCCAGACACCCATGCCCTTCTTGAGGTTGCCGAAGTTGGCCCGACCCTTGTAGGTCTGGGTCTCCCAGCCCTCGTCCACATCCCCGTCGAACACCTTGTCGGCGTTCCTGACCTCGGTCCGGTCGCCCTCCGGGTCGATGATCCGGGCATTGCTGATCTTCAGCGGCCCGGCAGTGACGGCGGCCGGGGTGGCGTCGCCGGCGGGCGCGTTCGACGAGGGCGCGGCGACCGGATTGGGCTGTGGTCCGTCGTCACCGCCGCCCAGGGCGGTGATGCCGATCAGCAGGCCGACCAGGGCGACCGCGAGCAGGCCGGCGATGCCGATCGCGACCTTGCGTCCGCCGGCGGCGGCGAGTGGCGACGGCTCCTCGCCCGTGTCGGCCGTGAAGCGCAGCGGGCCGCCGTTGTCGAGGAACTGCTCGTCGGCCGGCACGTCCAGCCGGGCCAGCTCGGCCGCGAGCACGTCCGACGAGGGCGGCTCGATCTCGGCGTCGAGCAGGTCCATGGTGAGGTCGTCGAGGTACGCGGGCACGCCCGCCCGCACCTGCCGGGGAGCGGCGATCGCGCCGCCCGCGTCGCGTACGGCGTCGGGGATGGCGGCCCGGCCGTGGCCGGCGGTGGCGCCACGCAGCGGGGCCTCGGCGTGCGGCCAGTGCCCGGTCAGGGCGAAGTAGAGGACCCCGCCGATCGCGCGGACGTCGCTCTGCTGGCTGTCGGCGCCGTCGGTGCGCGCGTCGGCCAGCACCACCCGACCGTCGTCACTGACCATCACCGTGCCGGGGTGGACGTTGCCGTGCACCATGCCGGTGGCGTGCACCGCGGCGAGGGCGCTGGCGACCGCGTTGCCGATGGTGGTGGCGCGCGCCGGGTCCAGCGGCCCGTCGGTGACCAGCTCGCGCAGCGACTGCCCGTCGACCCACTCCCGCACCACGTACGCCCGTTCGGCCTCGTCGATCGCGTCGTAGACGCCGACGAGGTTGGGGTGGATGACGCGGCTGGCCGCAACGGCGCCCTGGAGCATCTCGGTGGCCGAGTCGCCACCGGGGTAGCGCAGCACGACCGCGACGGGGCGGCGCAGGATGACGTCGACCCCGCGCCAGACCAGTCGACCCGCACTGTCGTTGTTGATGTGCTCGACCAACTCGTAACGCTCGGCGAGGATCTCACCGGCCGTGGGAGCACCGAAGGTCATGACCTGAGGAGCGCTCTCCTCCGCCTCCTGACCTTCGCCGACCTGGGTCACCCGTCCTCCCTCGGTGATCGTGTCGATCGATGGACCCGCGCTGCTGGGCATGTGGCTTCCCGCTCTGCCTTCGAAGGAACCGGCCGACCGGTGTCGACGCGGAGCGCCGGCGCCTGCCGTACCCGTCGAGAGCGACCTTACCCGGGTTGGCCGTCTCCCCGACATGTCATCTTCGCGCCGCTCCCGGGCCGAGCTGCCGGCAGGCGGCCGACTTGTCCGGTTGCTACCGTTGTCAGCCACGTTGCTGGCACATGTACTGGCCAATCTAGAGGTTGACCGCAAGCGCCCACAGAGAGGGGGCCGGCCAACACGGCGATCGCGCCGACGCTGCCGGGTTCCCCCCGACCGGGCCACCATGCTCAGCCGTACGGCTGGTTATCCACAGGCCTTTTTGGTGCCTGAGCGGTGAATCGCGGAGTTATCCACAGGCGCATCCCCAGGCTGGTGATCCTCGTTCACAGAGAGTGGAGTCCCCCCGCAGGACGCCCGCCGTTCCGGAGTCGGGCTTCGGTCAGCGGCCCAACCGGCGGCGGACCATGCCCACGACCTCGGTGATCTCGCCGATCCGCAGGACCATCGCCAGCCCCAGGTACGTCCCGCCGATCACCGCGCCACCGACCACGAGCTGGACGACGGCCTCCAGGCGGCTCGGCGTGTCGTCGCCGGGCAGCAGCTTGACCACGATCAGGCCGACCACCGCCGCGCCGAGGGCCGCGACCGCGACCCGCCCGCCGGTGCGCATGATCTCGCCGAGGCCGATGCGACCCACCCGGGGACGCAGCAGCCAGGCGGAGGCGATGGCGGCGGCCAGGTAGGAGACGGCGTTGCCGATCATCATGCCGGCGCCGGCGAAGCTCGCCGAGAAAACCACGAAGAGCGCGATCTGCACCCCGATGCGCAGCGCCACCACCGGAATGTTGATCAGCGCCGGGGTGCGGGTGTCGGGCAGGGCGTAGAAGGCGAAGGTGAAAAGTTGGCTGACCGCGAACGGCACCAGGGCGAGCGCGGCGGCGAGCAGCACCACCGAGGTCGCGGCGGCGTTCTCCTCGTCGAAGGCGCCCCACCGGAACAGGGTGAACGCGATCGGGGAAGCGAGCACGGCGTAGCAGACGGCGATCGGCGCGAGCACCGCGGTGACCGTCCGGGTGCCCCGGGACAGGTCGGCGGCCAGGTCGGCGTACCGGCCGTCGGCGGCGGCGGCGCTCATCCGGGGCATCAGCGCGGTGATGATCGAGACGGCGATGATGCCGTGCGCCGTCATCAGCAGCAGGAACACGTTGTTGTAGATCAGCGGACCGGCGGCGTTCTCCCGGCCGGCACGGTTCAGCAGGTTGAACAGCACGATCAGGCCGATCTGGCTGACCGCGACGTAGCAGAACATCCACGCCCCGAGCCGGCCCAGCTCGCGCAGGCCCAGCTCGCGGAAGTCGAAGCGCAGCTTCCAGCGGAAGCCGACCTTGCGCAGCGCCGGCAGCAGGCCGGCGGCCTGGATGGCGACGCCGAGCAGGGTGCCGCCGCCGATCAGCAGGATCCGCCCGGTCGTCATCTCGTCCGGCTCGATGATGTCCGCGCCGAAGATCGCGATGTAGAGACCGGCGGTGGCGATCACCACCAGGTTGTTCAGGATCGGCGCCCACATGGGGGCGGCGAAGTGCCCCCGGGTGTTGAGCACCGCGCTGATCAGCGCGCTGAGGCCGGAGAAGAAGATCATCGGCAGCATCAGGCGGGCCAACGACGTGACCAGCTTCGAATATTCGCCGGCCGACTCGCCGCTGCCGTAGAGCATGGTCAACCACGATGCCGACAACACTGCCAGCAACGCGGCCACGCCGAGCGCCAGCACCGCCAGGGTGAGCAGCCGCTGGGCGTACGCCTGGCCGCCGTCCGCGTCCGACTTGCGCCGCCGCACCAGCACCGGGATCAGCACGCTGGTGAGGACGCCGCCGAGCAGGAACTCGTAGACCATCCCGGGCAGGATCTGCGCGGTGGTGTACGCGTCACCGACCAGTGCGCCGCCGAGCGCCGCCGCGATCACCAGGTTGCGCAGGAAGCCCGTACCGCGGCTGACCAGGCTGCCGATCGCCATCACCGCGCTGTTGGTCGCGGCGCTGGCCTCGCCCACCTGCTCCTGCGGCGGCGCGGTCGACTCCATGGCCGGCTGGTTGAGCGGCTCGGCGGAGATGAACGTGGCGCCGTCTGACGGCCGGCCGGGCGCGGCGCCGCCCTGGGCGGCGTTCGCGCTGCGGTAGAGACCGCCGCTCATCTTGTCGCCTCCAAGGCAGAGAGGTACGTCGGAGCCGGGGCACGGCCCGCACGTCACAGACGATAGTCAACGGCCACCCGTTACCCGCGCCCGGCGGACCGCATCCCCGCCGGGACCGATAGTCTGGCGCTCCCATGTCCGAAGCCTCCGCTCCCCACGCCGCCGACCGCCGCGAACTCACCGCCGCACAGCGCAACGCCGTCGCCGAACTGCTCCGGGTCTCCCCGGTCGCCGACGAGTTGGGCCGCCGGTTCGCGCGGGCCGGCCACGAGCTGCACCTGGTGGGCGGTTCGGTACGCGACGCCCTGCTCGGCCGCCTCGGCGACGACCTCGACTTCTGCACCGACGCGCACCCCGACGAGACCCTGCGCATCGTGCGCGGCTGGGCCGAGTCGATCTGGGAGACCGGCCGGGAGTTCGGCACCATCGGGTGCCAGCGCGACGGGCTGCGGCTGGAGATCACCACCTTCCGCGCCGAGTCCTACGACCAGGTCAGCCGCAACCCCGTCGTCGAGTACGGCACCGACCTCGCCGAGGACCTGCGGCGGCGCGACTTCACCATCAACGCGATGGCGGTCAGCCTGCCCGAGCACCGGTTCACCGACCCGCACGGCGGGCTCGACGACCTGGCCGCCAAGGTGATCCGCACCCCGGGCACCCCGGCGGAGTCGTTCGGCGACGACCCGCTGCGGATGCTGCGCGCGGCCCGGTTCGCCGCCCAGCTGCGCTTCGCGGTGCACCCCGACGCGTACGCGGCGATGACCCGGATGGCCGGCGACCTGGACCGGATCACGGCCGAGCGGATCCGCGACGAGTTCACCAAGCTGCTCTGCGGCGTGGACCCGATCACCGGGCTGCGGCTGCTGGTCGACACCGGGCTCGCCGAGCGCTTCCTGCCGGAGCTGACCGGGCTCAAGCTGGAGATCGACGAGCACGCCCAGCACAAGGACGTCTACGAGCACACCCTGACCGTGGTGAGCAACGCCGTCTCGTACGAGACCGAGGGGCCGGACTTCGTCCTGCGGATGGCCGCGCTCATGCACGACGTCGGCAAGCCGGCGACGAAGGCGGTGGGCTCGGACGGCCGGGTCAGCTTCCACCATCACGAGGTGGTCGGCGCCCGGCTCACCAAGGCCCGGATGAAGGCGCTGCGCTACCCGAAGGAGATCACCTCCAAGGTCACCGCGCTGGTGGCGCTGCACCTGCGCTTCTACGGCTACGGCCGGGGCGAGTGGACCGACTCGGCGGTGCGCCGCTACGTCGCCGACGCCGGTGACCTGCTGCCGCGCCTGCACAAGCTGACCCGTTCGGACTGCACCACCCGCAACCGGCGCAAGGCGGCCCAGCTCGCCGCCGACTACGACGCGCTGGAGGAGCGGATCGCCCGGATCGCCGCCGAGGAGGACCTGGCGCGGGTCCGGCCCGACCTGGACGGCAACGCCATCATGGAGCTGCTGGGCGTACCGCCGGGGCCCGTCGTCGGGCAGGCCTGGAAGCACCTCAAGGAGCTGCGCCTGGAGCGCGGCCCGCTGGACCGCGACGAGGCCGAGGCGGAGCTGCTGCGCTGGGCCCGCGACGAGGGCATCGTCGAGTAGCCCCGCCGGGCGCCACGGGACCCGGCACCGACCACGTCGACCTTCACGAGCCGGTCCGACGTGGGCCGCGCCCGACGAGACGAGAAGGGCGCCGCCCCCGGCCGGGGACGGCGCCCTGTCGCACTCAGCGGATCCGACCGCTGCGGGGTCGCGTCAGCGGGTCTCGACCGCCGTGCCGTCGACCGCCGGCTTGCCGTTGCCCGGGGTCGCCGCCGCCGAGCCGAGCTTCGCCAGCAGGCCGGCGAGGTCGATGCCGGTCAGGTCGCTGCCGAGCTGGAGCCCCTGGGCCACGTTGCCCGCCACCGACTTGGTCAGCGACGAGGCGCCGTCGGTGGAGATGACCGTCATCTTGTCGATCGCGCCGATCGGGGCGCTGGCCGCCTCGACCACCTGCGGCAGTACCTTGACCAGCAGGTCCAGCACGGCGGCCTCGCCGTACGCCGCGAAGGCCTCGGCCTTGCGGGCCATCGCGTCGGCCTCGGCCTGCCCCTTGGCCAGGATGGCGGCGGCCTCGGCCGCACCCTCCCGCTCGACCGCCTCGGCGATGGCGGAGCGGCGGCGCTGCTCGGCCTCACCCTCCTTGGCGCCCTCGATCGCGTTGGCCTCGGCCAGCGCGGCCCGGCGGGCCCGCTCGCCCTCACCGGTGAGCCGGGCCTGCTCGGCGGCGGCCTGGGCGGCGGCGATGACGGCCTGGCGCTGCGCGTCGGCGTTCAGCACGGCCGCGTTGCGGGACGCCTCGGCCTCCTGCTCCACCTTGTACCGGGCGGCGTCGGCCGGCTTGCGCACCTCGGTGTCGAGCTGACGCTGCTTGAGCTCGGCGTTGCGCTCGGCGACCTTCTGCTGCTCGGAGAGGATCGCCTGGTCCCGCTCGGCCTGGGCCAGCGGCCCGGCGGCGGCGGACTTCGCCTTGGCCGCGTCGATCTCCGCCTGGATGGCGGCCTGCTTCAGCGACAGGTTTCGGTTGGCCTCGGCGATGGCCTCCTCGGCGAGCAACCGCTCCTGCTCGGCCTGCTGCCGGGCCCGCGCCTCGGCGATGGCCGCGTCCTTGAGCACCCGGGCCGCCTCCGGCCGGCCCAGGTCCTGGAGGTAGGAACCCTCGGCCAGGATGTCCTGGAGCTGGAAGGTGTCCAGCACCAGGCCCTGGTTGGTCATCGAGTGCTCGGCCTCCTCGGCGACCGCGCTGGCGAACGCCGCCCGGTCCCGGATGACCTCCTCGACGGTGAGCCGGCCGACGATCGAGCGCAGCGCGCCGGCCAGCACCTCCCGGGTGAAGTCCTCGATCTCGTCCTGCTGGTGCAGGAAGCGCTGCGCGGCGGCGCGGATGGCGTCCTCGGTGCCGCCGACCTTCACGATCGCGACGCCGTGCAGGTCGGCGCGGATGCCCTGCTTGCTGACCGCGCCCTTGATGCCGACGTCGATCCGCCGGCTGGACAGGTCGAGCGACTGGAGCTTCTGCACCACGGGCAGGACGAAGACGGACGCGCCGAGCACGACCTTCTGCCCGGAGTTGTCGGTCGACCGGCCGCCGTCGGCGGTCTGCGTGGTGCGGCCCTTGCGGCCGGTGACGATGAAGGCCTCGTTCGGCCCGGCGACCTTGATCCGGGAGAGCACGAAGAGCACGAGCACGAGGACGAGGAGGACCGCGCCGCCGATGGCGATGAGAAGGGGCATGTGACCGTCCTGTTTCTTTACGAGGGGGGTTCAGTAGGTCTCGACGTGCACGCTGGTCTCGCTGAGCGCCTCGACCACGAAGATCTGGGCGCCGACCGGGATCGGTCGGTCGGCGCGGGCGTTGAGCTTGACCGGCTGGCCCGCCACCCGGACCCGGACCTCGCCGTAGCCGTCGGCGGGCACCGGGGTGACCACCAGGCCGAGGGCGCCGACCAGGTGGTGGCGGGTGGGGGTGGGATCGGTGCGCATGTCGCGGGCCGCCCGGCTCAGCCGGGACGCGGCCCAGGCGGTGGGCACGGCCGCGACGACGCCGCCGGCCAGGGCCACCGCGATCATGCCGGGGGTACGCCCACCGATCAGCTCGTTGACGATCGCGGCGCCGAAGCCGAGCGCTCCGGTGAACCCGGCGACCGCCTCCACCGACACCGGACCGTCGAATTCCGGATTGCCGAGATGGAGCAGTTCGCCGCCGAGCAGGGCGAGCGCCAGCACCGCGACGCCCGCGCCGCCGATGATGAGGAAGATCAGCGTCCCCGTGGCCACGGCCTGCACGGTATCGGTGCCCCGCAACGTCGGCCGGGGCGTCGGCCCGGCCGACGTTGCGATCGGGGCTGGTCAGCGGGGCGCGACCGCCAAGGTCAGGTTGACCTCCAGCGACGCGGGGAGGGCCTGCCGCGCCAGTTCCCGTCCGTCGAGGTCGACCAGCGCCATCTCGGCCGTCCAGCCGACGCGGTGCAGCAGCCGGTCGTCGGCCACCCACACGGCGTCCTGGGCGGGAGCCGGGCCGATCACCCGGCCGGTCGCCACCTCCGCCACCTCCGGGCCGTCCTGGCCCTTGATCACCACGAGCCGGCCGTCCGGCGACCACGACCAGGGGCCGGCGGGGTCGCCGGGGACGGGCACGAACCGGGTCGGCCGGCCGTCGCTGGCGGAGAAGAACTGCACGCCCCGCCGCGCGTGCGGCCGGGACTCCGAACGGGGGACGTCCGGGTCGGTCTGCTGGAGCGCGACCTCCCGGCCGTCGCGGGCCCAGGTGAAGAAGCACTGGTCGGTGCAGAAGTACCGGTCCGTGTCCACCGGGAAGGTGCGGTAGGCGCCGGTGGCCGCGTCGAGCACGCCGAGGGAGAACCGGGCGCTCTCCTTGTCCAGCAGGGTCAGCGCCAGCCGCCGCCCGTCGGGCGACCAGTGCGGGGTCATGATGTGGCTGCCGGTGTGGACCCAGCGGACCGTCCCGTCGCCCAGGTCGAGCAGGCCGATCTCGCCGGCGCGTTCGTAGTCGACGACGGCGGCGGTCCCGCCCCGGGGCGCGGCCCAGGTTTCCTCGTACCGGCGGTCGACGGCGACGTACCGGCCGCGTTCGCGGTCTAGGGCGTACCCACGCTCGGCGGGGGTGCCGGTGGAGGTGGCGCCGGTGAGCACCCAGCCGCCGGGCAGCGTCACGACGGCACGCGTCCAGTCGCCGGCCGGCGCGGGGACGACGGGCATCGTGCGCGGGGCGGCCGACACCGTCGCCGCCAAGGTGACGACCGGCGCCGCGGCGGCGGTCTCCTCGGTTGCGCCGGGGCGCAGCCAGGCGTACGGCCCGACGAGGGCGACCAGTGCCGCGAGGGCGCCGCCGGCCGCGGCCGTGCGGCGACGGCGACGCAGCCGTCGGCCCCGGCGCAGGGCCCGGTCGGCGAGGTCGGGCACCGCCCGGGCCTCGGCCGCGATCTCCCGTACGGCCGAACGCAGGACGTCCTCCCCGGAGCCGTTCATCGGACCTCCTCCGTGACGCTGTCGTCGAGGGCGGGTACCAGTTGTCGCAGTCTGGCCAGCGCCTTCGAGGTCTGGCTGGCGACCGTGCCGGCCCGGCAGCCGAGCAGCGCGGCGGTCTGCTCGACGCTGAGGTCCTCCAGGTAGCGCAGGGTCAGCACGGCGCGCTGCCGGGGCGGCAGCGACAGCAGCGCGTCGCGCAGCAGCATCCGCAGGTCGGCGTCCTGCCCGCTGTCCCGGCTTCCGACCCGCTCGGGCAGCACCGCGACCGGCACCTCCGGCCGCCGGGACCGGTGCCGCCAGCCGGAGACCTGGTCGTGGTAGAGGATCCGTCGCACGTACGGCTCGGCGTCGCCGCGGATCCGGGGCCACCGGGCGTACGCCTTGGCCAGCGCGTTCTGCAGCAGGTCCTCGGCGCCGTGCTGGTCGCCGGCCAGGGCGTACGCGATGCGCAGCAGGACGTTTCCCCGTTCGTTGACGAACGCGGTGAACTCCCCGTCGGTCCCTTCGGTCACCGCCCACCTCCGGTAGCTCTGACGCCCCCGGGCGTCCGAACTTTGCCCCCGCCAGCAATCTAGCTGTTGACAAGATTCGGGCGGAGCGCCAATCTTGACATCGACAAGAAGGAGGTTCCCGTGTCCTCGGCAACCCTGACCACCGCCGGCATCCTGCTGATCACCGTCGTCACGATCGCGTACGGCGGGCTGACCCTGCTCATGCACCTCACCCGGCGCAAGGCCGGCTACCTGGACAATCCGGTGCGCCGTGGGCTCTGGACGGCCGGGCACGCGCACGCCGGGGTGCTGGTCCTCTTCGCGCTGGCCGTGCTGCCCTACGTGGACCAGGCCGACGCGTCCGACGGCACGCGCACGCTCATCCGCGCCCTGCTCGTGGCCGCGCCCGTCCTGATGCCGCTCGGCTTCTTCCTCTCGGTGGCCCGACCGCGGGACACGAAGCCGAACAGGCTGATCTGGCTGACCGTCGCGGGCGGTGCCAGCCTCAGCGCCGGTGCCCTGCTGCTCGGCTTCACCCTGCTCTGACCGGCCGGACGTCTCTCGTCGGCAGCCCGGACGTAACGGTGGCCCGCCCGGCGGCTCGGGCGGGAGGCCCTGTCGGGCGCCGGGGGACAATGGGGGGATGCGCTGGACCGTGCTCGACTCCCCGATCGGCGAGTTCTCCGTCGCCACCGACGGGACCCACGTGCGCCGGGCCCACTTCGGCCGGGTCGACGGAGCCACCGGGGAACCGGGCGACGAGGCGGCCCGACAGGCGCTGGCGGAGCTGCGGGCGTACTTCGCGGGCGAGCTGACCGGCTTCGCGGTGCCGCTGGCGGCGCCGGGTGGGTCCGACTTCGAACGGGGCGTCTGGCGGGAGATGACCCGCATCCCGTACGGGGAGACGCTCACCTACGGCGAGGTGGCCCGCCGGCTCGGCGACCCGGGTGCCGCCCGCGCGGTCGGGGTGGCCTGCAACCGCAACCCGATCCCGGTGCTCGTGCCGTGCCACCGGATCGTCGGCGCCGGCGGCAAGCTGGTCGGTTTCGGCGGCGGCCTGGACCGCAAGGTGAAGCTGCTGGAGTTGGAGGCCGGGGTCGCCCTGCGACGCGCCTGGTCCTGAGGCGACGCGACGCGGTCCTGCCCGCACCCCGCCCGGGTCAGCCCGGGGCGGGCAGGCAGCCGCCGTCGGCGATGCGCGCGCCGATCTCCACCGTGACGTCGCCCGCCCGGACGCTGCCGAAGACGCATGCCCGGCCGGTCCAGCCCGCGAAGACCAGCCCGTCGGCGGGGCCGAGGTCGAGTCGACCCGGTGGCCGCACGGTGACCTCGGTCAGCCCCGTCGCCACGATCGCCCGCCGGACGGCCCCCTGGCCGGGCTCGTCCCGACCGCCGGCGGTCAGCAGGTTGAGGCTTCGCCTGACATCCGCCGCGCAGGCCCGGGCACCGCTGGCCGCCTCCTCGGCGAGCGTGCCGCGCTGCCGGAAGGCGTCGTTGGCCGCCTGCTGGCGGCGGAGCTCCTCCGCGCGGCGCTGCTCGTCGGTCAGCGGATGTCGGGTGCCGGGTGGCCGCGACGTGGCGGCCGGGGCACCGCCGCCGGGCCGGGCGACGTCCCCGGGGCGCGCGACCGGCGTCCCCGCCCTGACGCAGTCGGCCTCGACCGGCGCTGCGGAGGTGGCCGGGCGGGCCGATGCCACGTCGCCGTCCGATGCCGCGCCGCCATGCGAAGCCACGCCGCCTGCCGGTGTGGTGGCCGGATCGGTGCCCGGCGCCGCGCAGCCGACGAGGACCGGCAGGAACACCGCGCCGGCGACCGCCCCGATGACCCGTAGTGCCGCGCCGCGCGAGCCGCGGCGAGCGAGGGATGTCACGTCGGTCAGCCTAACGGCAGGTCGCCGACCGTTCGACCCCGTGTGACGGCGAGGTCGTCGCGCGTACGGCTGCGGGGGCCGGACGCGGCGAGGGCCGGGTCCGCACGGACCCGGCCCTCGATGGTGCTGGTGTCGGCGCGTCAGCGCTCGACGTCACCGGCGATGAACGCCTCGACGGCGGCGTGCGCGTCGTGGTCGGCGTACTGCACCGGCGGGGACTTCATGAAGTACGACGAGGCCGACAGGATCGGGCCGCCGATCTTCCGGTCCAGCGCGATCTTCGCGGCGCGGACGGCGTCGATGATGACACCGGCCGAGTTCGGCGAGTCCCACACCTCGAGCTTGAGCTCGGCGTTGAGCGGGGTGTCGCCGAAGGAGCGACCCTCCAGGCGGATGTACGCCCACTTGCGGTCGTCCAGCCACGGCACGTGGTCCGACGGGCCGATGTGCACGTCGCTCTTGCTCATCTCGTGCGGGATCTGCGAGGTGACCGACTGGGTCTTCGAGATCTTCTTCGAGACCAGGCGGTTGCGCTCCAGCATGTTCATGAAGTCCATGTTGCCGCCGAAGTTGAGCTGGTACGTGCGCAGCAGCTCGACGCCCCGGTCCTCGAACAGCTTCGCCAGCGCCCGGTGCACGATGGTGGCGCCGACCTGGCTCTTGATGTCGTCACCGACGATCGGCAGGCCCGCGTCCTCGAACTTCTTGGCCCACTCAGGGTCGGAGGCGATGAAGACCGGAAGCGCGTTGACGAACGCGCAGCCGGCGTCGATCGCGGCCTGGGCGTAGAACTTGTCGGCCTGCTCGGAGCCGACCGGCAGGTACGAGACCACGACGTCGACCTGCGCGTCGCGCAGCGCCTGGGCGACGTCGACCGGCTTGGCGTCGGACTCCTCGACGATCTCGCGGTAGTACTGGCCCAGACCGTCGAAGGTCGGACCGCGCTGCACGGTGACGCCGGTCGGCGGCACGTCGCAGAGCTTGATGGTGTTGTTCTCGCTGGCGACGATCGCCTCGGCGAGGTCCATGCCCACCTTCTTGGCGTCCACGTCGAACGCCGCGACGAACTGCACGTCCGAAACGTGGTAGTCGCCGAAGGTGACGTGCATGAGACCCGGGACGCGGTCGTTCGGGTCGGCGTTGCGGTAGTACTCCACGCCCTGCACGAGGGACGAGGCGCAGTTACCCACACCGACGATGGCGACGCGGACGGAGCCCATAGCGTCTGCCTCCTTCTTCTTCATCACGGCCGCTCTTTCCTGGACTCTCCAGGCGGAGGCGGGCTGTTGTCTTCTCGTCGGCCGCCGGCCGTCCCGGTTGACGGGACCGTCGGGGCACGGCCGGAGCGCTCGTTGGCGATGAGCTCCTCCAGCCAGCGGACCTCGCGCTCACAGGCGTCCAGGCCGTGGCGCTGCAGTTCCAGCGTGTAGGCGTCGAGCCGCTCGGCCGCCCGGCCGAGCACGTCGCGAAGCCCCTCGCGGCGTTCCTCGATCTTTCGCCGGCGACCCTCCAGGATGCGGAGTCGGGTCGCCTGGTCGGTCCGGGCGAAGAACGCGAAGTGCACGCCGAAACCCGTGTCGTCGTACGTCTCCGGCCCGGTCTGTGCGATCAGTTGGGCGAAGCGTTCCTTGCCCTCCGCGGTGATTTCGTAGACCACCCGACCTCGTCGGCTGGTCAGCGCGGGAACCTCCTCGACAGTGGCGGGTGCCTCCGCGGCCTCGGTGATCCAGCCCGCCGCCTGCAACCTGCGCAGCGTGGGATAGAGCGAGCCGTAGCTGATCGCCGCCCTGATCGCGCCGAGCTTGGCGGTCAGCTCCTTGCGCAGCTCGTAGCCGTGCATCGGAGACTCCTGCAGGAGGCCGAGGATGGCGAGCTCGAGCACGGGCCATCCTCTCTGTACCCTCTACGCGGAGCGGTAACCGCCGCGATGTATCGGACCGATACATCGCACGCTAGCGGATCGTCGTGATCAGGGCAAACCCCCGCTCCGAGGTTCTCCCGTCACGCATCGTCACCGTGGTCGCCCCGTCCGACGAGACCGCGTACCCTTCTCCGCATGCGTACGCAGCGCCAGGTGGTCGACTACTCGCTCCGGAAGCGAGCGGTGCTGCGTGAGCTCCTCGCGGGCCGGGTCGGCACGTACGACGTCTGCGACGCCTCGCCCTACCTCAAAAGCGCCGCCCGCTTCCACGGCGAGCCGACCGACGAGCGGTGTCCGATCTGCCGGAGCGAGAACCTGACCCACGTCCACTACATTTACGGCGACGAACTCAAGCAGTCCGCCGGGCAGGCCCGGACACTGGCCGAGTTGCCGGTGCTGGCGATGACGGTGCGTGAGTGCCAGGTCTTCGTGGTGGAGGTGTGCCTCGGCTGCAACTGGAACCATCTCGTCGAGCAGTACCTGCTCGGCCGGGACGGGCTGACCGGGAGCCCGGAGGGCGGGCAGGATCAGGACGCGGTGGGCGGCGCGGCCGCCTCGGGCAACGGTACGGGCAGTCGACGGAGGCGAGAGGCGCAACGGTGATCTTCGCTCGATCGGCCGACCCCGGCCAGCGTACGCACGCCCGGGGAGACCGACGGATCGTTGGTCTGATTGGCCCGATTGATTCGCAAGTGGCACTCGTCGACCGGCACGCGCGTGCCGCCCTCGACGGGTGTCCCATCTCACGGCAAACCGGTGGCGGCGCAGTCGCGTCCCACCGCGACGGCAGGGTGTGAGGAATGAACTCGTACGGCGATTCCAGTTCCCCGCGCGGGCGGGCCCAGATTCCGGGCCAGCACGGCGACCCCGGCGGTGACGCCTCCGGGGGCGGCTGGTCGGCTGCACAGGAGGGTACGGCACCCGCGGGGCGCGCCTCGGTCGCGCCCCGGGCCGGCACCGGCGGACGGGCCTCGGTCGGCGGCTCGGCCGCCGTTCCGCCGCGCGGCAGTTCCGGTTCGGCGTCGGCGGCCGTTCCGCCGCGTGCCGGCTCGGCCTCGGTGGGCTCCGCCTCGGTGGGTTCGGCCTCCGTCGGTCGGGCGGTGCCGGGCCGGGCCTCCGTGCCGGTCTCTCCGGCGCCGGCCGCGGGTCGGGCGGCGGGCGCGGGCCGCGCGTCGGTGCCGGTCTCCCCGGCGGCCGGCGGGCCGGCCGGTCGTGCCTCGGTGGGCTCCGCCGCCGTCGGCGCCGCACCGGCCGGACGGGCCAGCGTCGGGTCGGCGGCGGTCGGCGGCGTCAGCGGCCGTGCCTCGGCCCGGGCGAGCGTCTCCCCGGCCGCGGGCGGCCCTGGTGGGCCCGGCGGGCCGCCCGGCCCCGGCCGGCGTGGGCGCGGCGCGGGTGATCCGGCCGGCGCGTCGCGGGCGAAGAAGCGCAAGCGGGTCAACATGCTGATCGCCGCCTTCGCCGTGTTCATCATGCTCGCCGGGCTCGGCGTCGTCGGCTTCACCTACTACTCGACCAACGTCGTCCTTCCGGAGGACACCACGCCGCCGCAGGCGACCACCCTCTATGCGGCCGACAACAAGACGATCATCGCCAAGGTCGGCACGCAGAACCGGACGCTTGTCACCATCGACCAGATCCCGCAGCACGTGCAGGACGCGGTCGCGGCGGCCGAGGACCGCAACTTCTACGAGCACTCGGGTGTGGACTACAAGGGCATCGTCCGGGCCGCGTGGAACAACGTCTCCGGCGGCAGCAAGCAGGGCGCCTCGACGATCACCCAGCAGTACGCGCGCAACGCGTTCGACAACCTGAAGGACGACACCTACGCCCGGAAGGTCAAGGAGGCGATCTTCGCCTCCAAGCTGAACGACGAGTACACCAAGCCGCAGATCATGCAGCACTACCTGAACATCATCTACTTCGGGCGGGGCGCGCACGGCATCGAGGCGGCGGCGCAGACGTACTTCGGCAAGCCGGCGAAGAGTCTGAGCGTCGCCGAGGGCGCGGTCCTCGCCGCGCTGATCAAGCAGCCGGAGGCCGGCGCGGGCCACAGGGGCTACGACCCGGCGGTCAACCCCACCGACGCCAAGTCCCGCTGGGAGTACGTGATCAACGGCATGGTAGCCGAGGGTTGGCTGAACGCCCCGGGCAAGCCGGCGGCGCCTACCCTGGCCGAGTACCCGACGAAAACCCTGAAGAAGCCGAACCAGGGCGGCGCCGGCATCGACTACGGCGTCAACACCCCGTACGGCAACGTGATCAACTACGTCAAGCAGGAGATGCGGGACAAGGGCCTCTGCGTCGACAAGGAGGATCAGGTCACCGACGCCAAGCCGCTCTGTTCCCAGGCGCTCATGTCGGGCGGCTACAAGATCCGCACCACGATCGACACGAAGATCCAGAAGGCGGCGATCGAGACCGCCCAGCGCAAGACCAAGGGGTCGGAACTCTCCGATCAGCCGCCGAACCTGATGGCGGCGGTGGTCGCCATCGAGCCGAAGACCGGTCGCGTGCTCGCCTACTACGGCGGCGACAACGGCACCGGCACCGACTACGCCGGCAAGAACACCGATGCCTCCGGCAACCCCTACGGCGGTCACCCGCCGGGCTCGAGCTTCAAGATCTACACGCTGGCGGCGGCGCTCAACGAGGGCAAGGCCCTCGAGTCCCGCTGGAAGGGCAAGGCGTTCACCCCGAAGGGCACCAAGTTCAAGGTCAGCAACGCCGGCGTCGACAACCCGGAGTGCGGCGACTCCTGCACCCTGACGGTCTCCACCCTCAAGTCGCTGAACGTGCCGTTCTACCACGTCACCCAGGCGATCGGCCCGGACAAGGTCGTCGACATGGCGGCCAAGGCCGGGGTCAGCATGATGTGGCGCTCGGACACCGACCCGCCGAAGGGCTACGACCTCACCAAGGAAGACCCGAAGAAGATCGCGCCGAGCCCGTTCTTCCACGTCGTCGGCTACGGCCAGTACCCGATCACCGTCCTGGACCACGCCAACGGCGTCGCCACCTTCGCCAACCAGGGCCGCTACAACAAGGCCCACTTCCTCTACTCCGTCGAGAAGCGGGACGAGGTGACCGGCAAGTGGAAGAAGATCGCCGACGAGGGGTCGCTCAAGGGTGAGCAGCGCATCGACAAGAACGTCGTGGCGGACGTGACCTCGGTGCTGGAGCAGTACCCGGCACAGGTCGACCACAAGCTCGACGACGGCCGGAAGGCCGCCTCCAAGACGGGCACCTGGGAACTCAAGGCGGACAGCGACGACAACGGCGACGCCTGGATGATCGGCTACACCCCGCAGATCGCCACCGCCGTCTGGGTCGGCAACCTCAAGGACCGCAAGCCGCTCAAGCTGAAGAACGGCAAAAAGATCAGTGGCGGCAACCTGCCGGGCACCATCTGGGAACGGTTCATGGACGAGGCACACAAGGTCAAGGACTGGGAGAAGAAGGACTTCCCGCCCGCAGCGAACGTCGGCGACCCGAACACCGGCAACGGCGAGGCGCCCCCGCCCCCGCCGCCCACGCCGGGCCAGCCGAACTGTGACCCCCTCGGCCTGTTCTGCCCGCCGGGCGGCAACAACGGCGGTGGGAACAACGGCGGTGGCAACCCTCCGGGCGGCCCCGGTGGCCCCGCGCCCACCGCGCCCACCGTCCCGACCGATCCGCGCCCCGGCCGGGACGGCGGCGGCGGCGGGCTGCTACCGAGCCTGACGCCCAGACCGGACAACGACTGATCGACGAACGCCGCCGGCGGCCGGAGCACCTCTCCGGCCGCCGGCGGCGTTTCGCGTATCGACGTGTCGTGAGAGGGAGGGGACGCGGAGGCCCGATGTACGGCAGGATGCACCTTCATGAGCACGCAGTCGACGCGAGGCATCGACGACGCCGGTGCCCCTGACCATCCGTCCCGCTCCGACGGCTTCGTCCGGGGCCTCTCCGGCGCCATCGGCGGCCCGCTGGGCGACCACGCCGTCGCCCTGGACCGGCCCGCCGGGCGGGAGAGCCGGTTCTGGACGGCGACCCGCATCGTCCTGGCCCTGGTCTGCCTGACCCTGGCGTTGCACTGGGTGCAGAAGTCGCCCTGCCAGGATGGCGCCTGGCAGAACAACGTGCAGTACACCCGGTTCTGCTACACCGACGTGCTGGCGCTCTACTACGCCGAGCGGCTCAACGAGGGTGCGGTCCCCTACCAGGACCATCCCGTCGAGTACCCGGTGCTTACCGGGTACTTCATGGGCGCCCTCGGCCTGCCCGTGCACGCCCTCGGCCAGAACGACCCGGGGCTCAACCAGGGTATGTGGTTCTACAACCTGAACGCGCTGGTGCTCGGCGCGCTGGCGGTCGCCACCGTGGCGGTGCTCCTCGCCCTGCGCCGCCGCCGACCATGGGACGCCGCGCTCTTCGCGCTCGCCCCCGCGCTGATGCTCACCGCCACGGTCAACTGGGACCTGCTCGCCATCGGCCTGGCCGCGTTCGGCCTGTTCGCCTGGGCCCGCCGCCAGCCGCTGGCGGCCGGCGTCCTGCTCGGTCTCGCCGGGGCGGCCAAGATGTGGCCGCTGTTCATCCTCGGCCCGATCCTGGTGCTGGGGCTGCGCGCCGGGCGGCTCCGCGCCGCCCTCACCGCCTTCGGCGCGGCCCTCGTCTCCCTGGTCCTCGTGAACCTTCCGGTCGCCATTCCCTACCGGGAGAACTGGGACCGCTTCTTCGAGCTGAACTCGACCCGGCCCATCGACTGGGGCACCCTCTGGTACATCGGTCGCTACCTGGACGGAAAGTTCGGCAACGCCAACCCCGCCGACCTCGGGCCGTTCGAGTGGCTGAACGTCAACATCCCGACGCTGAACACCCTGTCGTACGCCCTCTTCGGGCTGGCCTGCCTCGGGGTGGCCGCGCTGGGGCTGCTGGCCCCGCGCCGGCCCCGGCTCGCCCAGCTCGCGTTCCTGGTGGTCGCCGCCTTCCTGATCTTCAGCAAGGTGTGGTCGCAGCAGTTCGTGCTCTGGCTGCTGCCGCTGGTGGTGCTCGCCCGCCCGAAGTGGGGCGCCTTCCTCGCCTGGCAGGTGGCCGAGGTCTGCTACTTCGTGGCCTTCTACGGCGAACTGCTCGGCGCGGCGACCAGCAAGCCGGTCTTCCCGGAGGGCGTCTTCGTGCTGGCGTCGACCCTGCGCCTGACCACCGTGGTGGTGCTCTGCGTGCTGGTCGTCCGGGAGATCCTGCGGCCGGAACTCGACCCCGTGCGGCGGACCTACGCCGACGACCCGGACGGCGGGGTGCTCGACGGCGCCCCGGACGCGCCCTGGCTCGACCGCTGGCGACGCCGCCCCGAGGTGCCGGCCGAGCCGACGCCCGCCGCCGTCTGACCGCTCCCGGCCGTCGGAGGCGACCCCGACGGCCGAAAGAACGCCGGTCAGAGGCGGTAGACGACCACGTCGCCGATCTCCTCGCGGGTGATGCCGAGCCCGTCGACCGGTGCGTCGACGGTGACCTCCCATGGCGTGCCGGCGACCTGGTCGCGCATCAGCAGCACGTTGCGGACCCCGAGGACGCGCAGGTAGTCGACGCTGACCTGGTCGGGGAAGGAGACCGTCACCCGGCGTACGTCGTCGAGTTGGCGCGGGGTGAAGCCGCTGCCCCCGTTCACCACGTCCTGGAACCGGGTCGTGGACCAGAGCATCACCGGCTGGTCGAGGCTCTGGTTGCTCGGCAGCACCAGCAGCGGCCCGTCCACGGTCCGCATCGCCGCCGGCTGGGGCGGCACGACCGGGTGCGGCGTGGAGTTCAACCCCTCGCCGATCACCAGCACCAGCGGCAGCAGGGTGGCCAGCCGCAGCCACGGGCTCGGCCAGGAGGGGATCCGCTCGGCGTAGACCTCCCGGACCCGGGTGGCGAACGCGCTGACCGCGCCCGCCGCGAGCAGCCCGAGCAGCAGCGTGGTCCAGAGCATCAGCCGGCCGGGAGTGCGGATGCCGTTCCACCCGGGCAGGTACTCGAACAACGGCACGTAGGTGAAGGTGCCGTCGAAGAACCAGGTGCCCATGGCGAGCACCATGGTCACCACCACTCCGGCGAACAGGAGCACCCGGTGGCGCACCTTCCAGATCGAGAAGAAGAGCCCACCGATGGCGAGCGCGTAGAGCGCGAAGCCGGGCAGCAGGGTCATCTCGGCGTGCGAGGCCAGTGCGGCCCGCGCGCCCTCGTGCAGCGCGCCCCAGACCCGCGACTCGGCGGGTGCGGTCAAGAAGCCGGTCGCCGGCGGGGAGTAGAGGTCGATGTCGCCGATGGACCGCTCCGCGTGCGGGTGTAGCTCCGCCACCTTGAAGTACGGGATGGCCAGCAGCGCGCCGACGCCGGCGAACAACAGACCGCCGACCAGGTCCGCGATGAACAGCCGGCGGCCGAACGGGCGCTTGACCGGCCGGATCACCCACCGCCGCAGGAACCAGGTGACAGCCGCGACCAGCACGGTCCCGGCGAGGAAGTACGCGAACGGCAGCCCGATGCCGAAGCCGAGACTCAGTTGCCAGGACGCGACCAACCAGCCGGTGTAGACCCAGCCGTCGTGCCGGCGCTCGGGGCGGTACCCGTACCGCAACGACCAGCCGTGCCCCCGGGCGAGCATCGCCAACGCCAGCGGGATGCCGCCGTTGGAGATCACGTGCAGGTGCCCGGCCTGGGCCAGCAGCCACGGCGCGTACGCGAAGCTCGCCCCGGCCACCGCGGAACCGATCCGGCCCGCGCCGAGCTGTCGGGCCAGCGCGTACGCCCCGAGCGTGGCGAGCGCGTGGGCCAGCACGAACATGATGTTGTAGCGGAGCACGGCGGCTTCGGGGCCGGTGCCGATCATGCCCGCCGGGGCGTACCCGAGCAGGGTGTCGGAGAAGGCGAAGCTCCAGGACTCCGGGAAGAAGGTGTTCGACTGCCACAGCTGCGCCGGATTGGTCAGCAGGATGTGCCCCGACCAGGCCATCTGCCACGTCTGCAGGCTGGGGTCCCAGTAGTCCTGCGGCAACGTGTGTCGCGGGTAGCGCAGCGTGGGCCAGGTCATCAGCACGGCCAACGCCAGCGAGGCGAACGCCGCGACCGTCCACTCGTGGATCAGCAGGCGGCCGACCGCCCGCGCGGCGCGCCCGATCCGGGAAGGCACCGGTTCGGGGGCGGACGCGAAGGCCTCCCACCTGTCCGGCTTGCCCTCCTTGTCGCCCCCGTCCTCGTTCTTGCCGGCAGCCTTGTCGCTGCCCTTGCCCTCGCTGCCCGCCCCGGCTGAGCCCGCCTTCGCGTCCGCCTTGCCGGCCGCGTCCTTGGCACCGTCCTTGCCGGTTGAGCCCGCCTTCGCGTCCGCCTTGCCGGCCGCGCCCTTGGCGCCGTCCTTGCCGGCTGAGCCCGCCTTGGCGTCCGCCTTGCCGGCCGCGCCCTTGGCGCCGTCCTTGGCGGCTGCGCCTGCCTTGGCGTCGTCGTTGCCCGCCTTGGTGGCGAGCTCGTCGGCCCCACTCGCCGTGGTGCCGGCCTTACCGTTCCCCGTCTCGATCGCGCCGACTCTGTCGGCCCTGACCGCCTTGGCTTCCGCCCCGGCCCTGGCCTGGACCGTGTCAGCACCGGGTCGGGTTCCACCGGTGTCGGATTCGGTTGCCTCCGCCTTGGGCTTGGCCGCCCCGGCCTTGGGTTCGGCCGCCCCCGCCAAGGATTTGGCCGCCTCAGCCTTGGGTTCGGTCCCACCGGTTCTGGCGGCCGAGCCGGTTCTGGCGGCCGAGCCGGGCGTGTCACCGGCCGTGTCGGTCTTCCCGGCGGCTTCCGTCTTCTCGGCAGTGTCGGCCTTCTCGGCGGCGGCGTCAGGACGAGGGCTGCCGGCGGCGGACTGCTCGGTCGTCATGCCGCCGGGCTCCCCGTGCCCAGTCGGTCGCGCAGGAAGGCGATGTCGGCGCCCTGACCGTCGACCCCGCCCGGGGTCTCGACGATGACCGGCGCGCCGGCCGCGCGGATCACCGCCACCACCAGCTCCGGGTCGATCGTGCCGCCGTCGAGGTTGTCGTGCCGGTCCTGACCGGAGTTGAACGCGCCCTTGGAGTTGTTGGCGTGCACCAGGTCGATCCGCCCGGTGATCGCCTTGACCCGGTCGACGAGCCCGAGCAGCTCCTCGCCGCCGGCGTGGGCGTGGCACGTGTCCAGGCAGAAGCCCACCTCGTGGTCGCCCACCGCGTCCCAGAGCCGGGCGAGCGCGTCGAGCCGCCTTGCACACGCGTTGTCGCCGCCGGCGGTGTTCTCGATCAGGACCGGCACGTCGAAGCCGCCGGAGTCCGCCGCGTACGCGAAGGTCTTGCGCCAGTTGTCGAAGCCGACGGCCAGGTCGTCGCCGGCGTTGACGTGCCCACCGTGCACGATCAGGCCCTTGGCGCCGACGGCGGCGGCCGCCTGGGCGTGCCCGAGCAGCAGCTTGCGGCTGGGGATCCGGATCCGGTTGTTCAGGGTCGCGACGTTGATGACGTACGGCGCGTGCACGTAGAGGTCGACGCCCGCGGCCCGCAGCCGGTCCGCGTCCTCCCGCGGCTTCGGTGCCTTCCACCCCTGTGGGTCGGAGAGGAAGAACTGCACGGCCTCGGCCCCGCGGGCGGTCGCCTCCGCCACCGGGTCGGTCGAATCGACGTGGGCTCCGATACGCATGCACGGGAGCCTACGTCGCGTCGCCGACAGCCGGGATGACGGCGGTGGCGGACTCGCCGGTCCCACGCGTCACCTGCCGGCGCCGGCGGTCGTTGATGCGAGTGGGATCCACGGTTGCCGCAGCCGGCCCGCAACGGCCGCAGGTCGGCCTGCCGGGAGCACATCGAACCGCCCGAGAGCGGGGGCACCCCCGCCGCGCGGCCCGGCGCGGCGGGGGCCCGCCCTGACGGAACCGGGGTGACCGGGAAATTTGTCGGAGAATTCCGCCATTTCCTCCGACAAGGGGCAAGTGCCGTTGTAACGTCAGGTAACAACACGATAAAGCTCCGCGGGGCGTCCCCGGTCCAACCTCATCGGTGTGGTCGTTCCTCCCCAGGTCCCACCCAAGGAATGCGGACGGGACGCCCCGCGGCCTCGTGTACGGGGGCTCGCATCGACAGCGACGTCGAGGCGGGCCCCCGTCGCTTCGCCCGGTGGACGGCCCCCGCCGACCACCCCGGGCATGATCGTCGGGACCGGGTATCCTGGTCCGGTTGTCCGCGTCCGGCCGGGTCCCCCCGGAACCGGCGTGGGCCACGACGCAGACCTCCTGCCACGGAAGGACCGTGGCCGCTTAGCCCACAGGAGGTGAGCACGTCTTGCGTCATTACGAAGTAATGGTGATCCTCGACCCCAGTCTCGAGGAGCGCACCGTCGCCCCGTCGCTCGACACGTACCTGAACGTGATCCGGACCGCGGGTGGCTCGGTGGAGAAGACCGACGTGTGGGGCCGCCGGCGCCTCGCGTACGAGATCAACAAGAAGGCCGAAGGCATCTACGCCGTCGTCGACCTGCAGGCGACGCCCGCGGCGGTGGCCGAGCTGGACCGTCAGCTGCGGCTCAACGAGTCCGTGCTGCGCACCAAGGTCATCCGGCCGGAGATGCGCTAAAAGCATTCAACCCGGTTCACCCGGATCAGCCTCATCGGCACTGTCGGAGGGCTCTGAGAGCCTGTACGGCAGAACAGATGAGTGCGCGAGGAGATGGTCATGGCAGGAGACACCACCATCACGGTCATCGGCAACCTGACCGATGACCCCGAGTTGCGGTTCACCCCCTCCGGTGCGGCGGTCGCCAAGTTCCGGGTCGCTTCGACGCCCCGGTTCATGGACAAGGCCTCCGGCGAGTGGAAGGACGGCGAGCCGCTCTTCCTGGCGTGCACCGTGTGGCGGCAGGCGGCGGAGCACGTCGCCGAGTCGCTCCAGCGGGGCGCCCGCGTGATCGTCTCGGGCCGGCTGCGTCAGCGGTCGTACGAGACGCGCGAGGGCGAGAAGCGCACCGTCATCGAGCTCGAGGTCGACGAGATCGGCCCGTCGCTGCGCTACGCCACGGCGAAGGTGCAGAAGATGTCCCGCTCCGGCGGCGGTGGCGGCGGCTTCGGCGGCGGTGGTGGAGGTGGCCAGGGCGGCGGCGGAGGCAACTTCGACGACCCCTGGGCCTCGGCTGCACCGGCACCCTCGCGCGGTGGTTCGGGTGGCGGCAACTTCGACGAGGAGCCCCCGTTCTAATGGCGCCGAGCGCCCGCGATCGCAAACCAGGAGCACGAGCAATGGCCAAGGCCGCTGCACTTCGCAAACCGAAGAAGAAGGTGAACCCGCTCGACAAGGACGGGATCACCTACATCGATTACAAGGACACCGCGCTGCTGCGCAAGTTCATCTCCGACCGCGGCAAGATCCGCGCTCGGCGGGTGACCGGCGTGACCTCGCAGCAGCAGCGGCAGATCGCCCGTGCGGTCAAGAACGCCCGTGAGATGGCGCTCCTGCCGTACACGGCCACGGCCCGCTGAGAGGAGGCACCGAAATGAAGATCATCCTGACTCAGGAGGTGTCCGGCCTCGGTGCCCCGGGCGACATCGTCGAGGTCAAGAACGGCTACGGCCGTAACTACCTGCTGCCGCAGGGCTTCGCGATCGCCTGGACCAAGGGTGCGGAGAAGCAGGTCACGGTCATCAAGCGGGCCCGTTCGGCCCGGGAGATCCGCGACCTCGGCCACGCCAACGAGGTCAAGGGCCAGCTCGAGGGTCTCAAGGTCAGCCTGAAGGCCCGCGCCGGCGACGGCGGGCGCCTCTTCGGCTCGGTCACCCCGGCCGAGATCGTCGACGCCGTCAAGGCCGCCGGTGGTCCGGTCCTCGACCGGCGTCGGCTGGAGCTGTCCGGTCCCATCAAGTCGACCGGCTCCTACCCGGTGCAGATCAAGCTGCACCCCGAGGTGACCGCCAAGTTCGACCTCAACGTCGTCCAGGGCTGACACCTCACCCCAGCACCACGACAGGGCCCGCACCGACCGGTGCGGGCCCTGTTCGCGTACGGCCGCCGTCGCACTTCCCGCTGTACGCCTGCGGCACGCTCCCGCCGCACGGTCAGCGCGCGTCGGTCGACAGGCTGGCCGGTCACCGCGCTGATCGTCAGCCGATCGGCTGGCCCGTCACCGCGCTGATCATCACCGTCGAGAGACCGCCGCCGACCACGGCCGCCGCCAGCGCGACGCTGGCCGAACGCCACGTCGTGCCGACCCGGCGCAGCAGCAGCGCCACGACCAGGCTGCTGGCCAGCGCCAACCCGAAGCGCGGCAGGCCCGCCGCCAGCGAGCCCAGCGCCCGCGCCCGGGGCGAGTCGCAACCCCCTCCGGTGATGTCCGTGACACACCCGGCCGGCACCTGTCCGTCCAGGGTCAGCAACCAGACGAAGATCAGCGCCGCTGGCACCAGATAGCACGCGACCGTGTAGAGCAGCGACCGCCACGGCCCGCCCGGATCGGGATCGAGCAGGTCGTCCTCGATTCGACGGCCCCACGCCCCCGCCCCGGCCGTCCCGGCCCGACGGCGTACGGCCGACGCCGTCGCGGCACCGACCGGCTCGGCCACGCGCCGACGCGGCGCCGGACGCGGTCGCGGCGCGGAGTAGGGCGCCACCGGTGACCGGGGCGCCGACACCGGCGGGTCCATCCAGCGGGGATCGTCGCCCGCCAGCCGGGTACCCGACCAGAAACCCTCGCTCCGGTCGTCCTGCCCCGGCCGGGACCACCCCTGAACGGCACCCCCGCCGGAACCCGGCGCGGTCCTGTCCCACCCACCGTCGTCGGAATACCGCTCCCACTGGCCGGTGTCGTCGGACCGGTACCACTCACCGGTGCCGTCGGTCAGGTCCCACTGGCCCGTGCCGTCGCTCCGGTCCGAGCGGCCGGTGTCGTCGCTCCGGTCCGAGCGGCCGGTGCCGGCGTGGTCCCAGCGGTCGACCTCACCGGCCGGATGCCACGCGTGCACACCCGACGCGTCCCACGCGTCCACCGCGGGAGGACGGGAGGGCGGGATCTCGGACGCGGCGAGGTGCGACTCCCGGTCCCACGGATCGACGGCGGGTCGCTCCTCCGCCGCCCGCCGGCCCCGGCGGGCCGGCCGCTCGGCCTCCCGATCCGGTACGGGCCCGGAGGCGTCCGCCTCCGCCAGGCCGGACCAGACGACCTGCGGGCGGTGTGACGACGAACGCCTCGGCCGGCTCGGCGGCGGCGATCCCGAGACGGGTTCGTCCTCGGCCCGCCGCCGCCCGGAGTATCCCCGCTCCTGCGGATGGTCGAACGTCCACTCCCCGGTGTGCTCCGACTCCGGGGCAGCGCCGATCGCCGGGGTCTCGCGCCAGCTCGTCTCGCTGACCCGGCGCCAACCGCTCGTGGTCTCCGTGCTCCGCCAGGCACCGGAATGCGGCCGGTCGGCCTCGATCCGCGCCTCGTCGTCGGGCGCGGCGTGCCGGCCACCGCCGTCCGCGCTGCGTACCCCCGACTCCAGTGCCCAACGCGGCAGGTAGCTGTCGACCGGTTCCCGCTGGCCGCGCTCGACGGCCCGGCGCCGGCTCGGCGTGCGGTGCCGGGCGGGAGCGCGCTCGTCGGGATCGACCGGTGCCGGGTCGGCGGGATCCTCCCAGGGAGCGACCGGCTCGCGCGGACCACCCTCTCCGCGTCCCCAGTCCCGGTTACTCACGGCCGGAGCGTGACCCTTCTCAACCGATGGCGCAATCCGCTGTGCAGGTGTAGCCGTTCGCTGGAGATAGTACGGGACGTTCGATCGCGCAGTTCGACCGAAAACTTGCCGTCCACAGGCTGGGGATTGTGTTTCCGCAGCTCACAGCCTTGCGGTGGGGAATTCCCCAGCCGTTGTCCACAGGCTGTGCACACACTGCGCACATGCTCGTCCACCGGCGTCCACAGGTTGTCCCGAGGCTCGTCCACCGACGTGGTTGAGTGGCTGACCTCGGGTTCCGTATGGTTGGCCCCCGACCGGCCGTGCGATGACCCCCGATCGACCGGCAGGTCGAGGTTGTCGTACCTCGGCGGTAGGGCTGAATCCGGATCCGACGCAGTGGAGGGGGAACCCGTGTCGGTCACCGACGACATGCGGGCGGACTCGCGATCGGGCGGGGGGCAGGCGTCCGCGCCGCCGCAGCGCGACGGCCAGTTCGACAAGACCCCGCCGCAGGACGTCGCCGCCGAGCAGTGCGTCCTCGGCGGCATGCTGCTGTCCAAGGACGCCATCGCCGACGTCGTCGAGATCCTCAAGACCAACGACTTCTACCGGCCGGTGCACGCCACCATCTTCGACACCATCCTGGAGATCTACGGCCGGGGCGAGCCGGCCGACTCCATCACCGTGGCGGCGGCCCTGGCGGACTCCGGTGACCTCGTCCGCATCGGCGGCGCCCCCTACCTGCACACGCTGATCGCCAGCGTGCCGACCGCCGCGAACGCGGCGTACTACGCCCGCATCGTCAGCGAGCGGGCGGTCCTGCGGCGCCTGGTCGAGGCCGGCACCAAGATCGTGCAGCTGGGCTACGGCACGGGCCAGGGCGGCAGCCGCGACGTCGACGACATCGTCGACCTCGCGCAGCAGGCGGTCTACGACGTCACGGAGCGCCGCGTCAGCGAGGACTTCGCCGTGCTCGCCGACATGCTCCAGCCCACGCTGGACGAGATCGAGGCGGTGGGCGCCCAGGGCGGCGTGATGACCGGCGTGCCCACCGGCTTCACCGACCTCGACCGCCTGCTCAACGGCCTGCACGCGGGGCAGCTCGTGATCGTTGCCGGACGCCCTGGCTTGGGAAAATCGACCGCAAGCATGGATTTCGCCCGAAACGCCGCGATTCGGGCAAACCAGGCATCGGCCATCTTCTCGCTGGAAATGAGCAAGGTCGAGATCGTCATGCGGTTGCTCTCGGCCGAGGCGCGGGTGCCGCTGCACGTCCTGCGCAGCGGCCAGCTCTCCGACGACGACTGGACCAAGCTCGCCCGCTGCATGGGCGAGATCAGCGAGGCGCCGCTCTTCGTCGACGACACGCCGAGCATGAACCTGATGGAGATCCGGGCCAAGGCGCGCCGACTCAAGCAGCGGCACGACCTCAAGCTGATCGTGGTCGACTATCTCCAGCTGATGACCTCCCCGAAGCGCACCGAGAGCCGGCAGCAGGAGGTCGCGGACCTCTCCCGTGGCCTGAAGCTGCTCGCCAAGGAGGTCGAGTGCCCGGTGATCGCGGTAAGCCAGCTGAACCGTGGCCCGGAGCAGCGCACCGACAAGCGACCGCAGCTGTCCGACCTGCGTGAAAGTGGCTCAATTGAGCAGGATGCCGACGTCGTCATCCTGCTGCACCGCGACGACTACTACGACAAGGAGTCGCCGCGGGCCGGGGAGGCGGATTTCATTGTTGCCAAGCACAGAAATGGTCCGACCGACACGGTGACGGTGGCCGCGCAGCTCCACCTGTCGCGCTTCGTCGACATGGCCATCGTCTGAGGACGGCTGCGCCGCTCAGCCCAGGAGGGGGAACCAGCCGGCGACCTCGCCGAGTTCGAGCTGGTCGCGGTCGGTGAGTGGCATTCGTCCGGTCGCCTTGAGCAGGTACTCCGCGTCGCTCCACGCGGCCGGTCGGACGGCGTCGTCGCTGAGCAGGCCGTCCATGGTGGCGACGGCGACGCCTGTCGCGAGCGTTCCGGGCAGGGGCGCGGCGGGCAGGTCGAGCACCAGGTCCAGGTGATGCACGACGGCCTCGGTGGTCAGGGTGGCGATGAGGTCCCGCACCCGCAGCACGTGCCCCTGGGTGGTGACGTGGCCGTCGGGATCGGCCGCGCCCGCGGCGCGTACGGCGGCGGGTGCGGTGTCGGTCCAGAGCCGGACTATCCCGCCGGGACGGTCGAAGGCGGCCGCCGAGCGGCGGGCCCACCAGGCGTGCCGTGCGCCGTTCCCGTCCTCCTCGGACGGGAACGTGCGCCAGTAGCTCACGTCGTCCACGTCGGCCGGGCCCTCGGCGGGGCTGGCCAGCGCGACCAGCGCCCGCTGGGCGTCGCAGAGCACGTGGAAGAGCAGGTCCGCGACGAGCCAGCCCCGGCACCGGGTGGGCCGTTGCAGGCCGGCGTCGTCGAGGTCGGCGACGACCCGGGTGATCCCGTCGTACGCCTGCGCCAGCGGGTAGTGCAGCGTGTGCGGCGTCATGGGGTGCAGCGTCGCACGGCCGCTGCCGACCGGCACGGCGACCGGCGGTGGTGGGAGGGCGCGGAACCACGGGTGACCGGGCCGGTCGATGCACCGGCCCGGTCGACGGAGTGGCTCAGCCGAACATCTCGTCCAGGAAGCTCTTGTGCTTCTTGCGCTTGTAGTGCCCGTGGTAGCCGTGGTGCTGCTGGCCGTGGCCGTAGGCGGGGGCCGGCGGGTAGCCGTGCACCGGCGGGGGCGGCGGGACGGCGCCGTAGCCCGGCTGGTGCGGGGCGGGAGCGGGCGGCGGCGGGGGCGGCGGAGGCGGGTAACCGCCCTGCTGGTGGCTCGGCTGGCCGGCGTAGCCGCCCTGCTGCTGGGCGGGCTGCGCCGGGGCGGCCCCGCCCTGCTGGCGGTTCCAGTTGGCCTCCGCCTCGAACAGCTTCTCCAGTTCGCCGCGGTCGAGGAAGATTCCCCGGCACTCGCCGCACTGGTCGATGACGACGCCGCTGCGCTCGTACTGGCGCATTTCTCCGTGACACTTGGGACAGGTCAGGCTCATTCTCCGACCGTACCCGGTCAGGTCACGCAGTCGCTGTCAGCGCTTCGGTGACTTCGGAGTCGGCGACCTCGTGGAAGTCCTCGTAGTAGGCGCTCACCGCCATGAACTCCGGCGGGTGCTGGGCGCAGACGACCTGGTCGGCCTCGGCGGCAAGCATCTCGTACGCCTCCTGCGAGCCGACCGGGACGGCGACCACGACCCGGCGGGCGCCGAGGTGGCGGGCGACCTGGACGGCGGCACGGGCGGTGGCGCCGGTGGCCAGGCCGTCGTCGACGATCACGGCGGTGCGCCCGGTCAGGTCGAGCGGCGGTCGACCTGCGCGGTAGAGCCGTTCCCGCCGGTCCAGTTCGGCCTCCTCGCGGCGGACGACCTCGGCGACGTCGCCCTCCGTGAGCCGGCTGGCCACGACGTCGTTGAGGACCCGTACGCCGCCGGGGCCGAGCGCGCCGAAGGCCACCTCGGGTGCCCACGGCATGCCGAGTTTCCGGACGACCAGCACGTCCAGGGGCGCGCCGAGACGCTCGGCGACCACCCGGGCCACGGGCACGCCGCCGCGTACCAGCCCGAGGACGATGACGTCCGGTGCACCGATGAGTGCGGTGAGCCGTTCGGCGAGCGTCCGGCCCGCCTCTTCGCGGTCGCGGTAGGTGGTCATGCCTCAGGTCTACGCCGTGTCGCCGGCCTTCGCCCGCCGGTTCGCGGAAACCGGGGGGTGCAGGGCGGGGGCCCACGCCAGGAGGGCGAGCGGGTAGAGCAGGTAGCCGAAGCGGGTCGTGGGCATCAGCAGGATCGCGGCGAGCAGGCCGTACCCGCAGATCAGGGCGGCGGCGACGGCGGTGCGGGGCGGGCGGCGGGCGAGCCGGACGGCGATGGCCAGCCCGGCGGCGAGCAGGAGGGCTGCGGCGACGGCGCGGCCGGCGGGCAGCGCGGTGGCGATCAGGTGGCCGGGGAACGGCGACTGTGCGGGGCTGGTCACCAGGCCGTGCCCGAGCGGGAAGCGGAGCACGTTCTCGACCAGCGCGTCGCGGTCGACGAGCAGGGCCGGCAGCAGCGCGGCGGCGGGCAGGCCGATGGCGCCCGCGGCGACCCGTAGGCCGGCCCGCCGGGTCAGCCCCCAGATGATCAGCACGAGGGCGACCGGCCAGGCGAAGAGCTTCAGCGCCCCGGCCAGGCCGACCGCGAGGCCGGCCCGGCCCGGCCGGCCGGTGGCGGCGAGGGCGAGGGCGAGCAGGCAGAGCGCGAGTACGGGCAGGTCGTCGCCGCCGGTGGCGAGGGTGAGCGCGCAGATCGGGAGGACGGTGGCGGCCTGTACGCCGCGGAGGAGGGCGGCGCCGGTGTGGTCGTCCGCGGTCCGGTACACGCCGCGGGTGAGGGCGCGGACGGCCAGGGCGAGCGCCAGCGCGGTCCCGACGGCGAACCAGACGCGGGCGTCGGTCCACCAGACGTCGACGGCCGCCCGGGGCAGCCCGAACAGTGCCATTCCCGGCTGGTACGGGGTGTAGCCGAGCAGTTGTTCGCCGGGTGGCAGGGCGGCGATCGCGTCGTGCCCGAGGTACGGCGTGCCGGTGTCGACCAGCCGCCGGCCGGACTCCTCGACGACCAGCACCTCCTCCTGCGCCCGGTCGGTGCGTCCGCCGGCCCGTTGGATGCTCTGCCAGGCCAGCGGCAGCAGGGCGGTGGCGAACCAGGCGAACCCGGTGACCGCCCAGCGGGCCCGCAGCCCGGCCGGCGGCGATCCGGGGTCGCGTCGGCGCAGCAGGAGCTGGCCGGTCGCGGCGAGGGCGGCGAGGAGGTATCCGACGGCGGCGACGGCGCCCCAGGCCCGGTGCGGGACGAGGGTGGACGTGGCGGCGGTGATCGCGGCGAAGGCCGCCGACGCGGCGTACAGGCCGAGGTCGAGGGCGAGGCCGCCGGCGGCGGAGTCGAGGGGCTGCCAGCCACGGCGGCGGGCGGTCGGGGCGGCGGTCACGCGGGCCAGTCTGGCAGCAGGTGCGCGTCGCCGCGTCAGGCGGGCAGGTGGCGGTCGGTGCGGCCGCGCCCGCCCGGCCGGCGGCCCGGGGCGAGCCGGATCACGGCTCCGGCGTCGTGCAGCGGAGGCGCGAGGGTGCCGGGGCTGCCGCCGGAGCCGCGCCGGAACGCCGCGAGGAGCGTGCCGGCGGGCATCGGCCGGGCGAAGAGGTGCCCCTGGCCGGCGGTGCAGCCCAGCTCCCAGAGGGCCCGGCGCTGTGGCTCGCTCTCCACGCCCTCGGCCACCACGTCGAGCCCGAGGCTGCGGCCCAGGTCGAGGGTGGAGCGGATGACGGCGGCGGCCTCGGCGGAGGTCTCCATGGCGGTCACGAAGCTGCGGTCGATCTTCAGCTCGTGCACGGGGATGCGGGAGAGCAGCGACAGGGAGGAGTAGCCGGTGCCGAAGTCGTCGAGCGCCAGCCGGACCCCCTCGTCGCGCAGCCGGCTGAGCACCCGGTCGACCACGTCGAGCTGGCTGAGGGTGAGCGTCTCGGTCAGCTCCAGCACCAGCCGGTCGGGGGGCAGGTCGTGGGCCCGCAGCCGGGCCAGCACGGAGCCCGGGAAGCGGGCGTCGAGGAGGCTGCGCGGCGACACGTTGACCGCCACCGGCACGTCGAAGCCGGCGTCGCGCCAGCTGACCGCCGCGATCAGTGCCTGGTCGAGGATCGCCTCGGCGAAGGCGGGGAGCAGGCCGGAGCGTTCCACCGCCTCCAGGAAGCGCATTGGGTCGATCATCCCGTGGGTGGGGTGGTGCCAGCGGGCGAGGGCCTCGGCGCCGGTGACCCGGCCGGTGCCCAGGTCGACGATGGGCTGGAAGTTGACGGTGAACTCGTGGTCGGCGACGGCGCGCGGCAGTTCGCCGCCGAGGGTGAGCCGGCCGAGGTCGGCGGTGTCGCGGGTCGGGGCGTACGTCGAGGTCCGCTGCCCGGCCCGTTTGGCCTGGTACATCGCCACGTCCGCGCGGCGCAGCAGCTCCGGCATGCCGCCGGTGGCGGGTGCGGCGGCGATCCCGCCGCTGGCCTCGACGCTGATCCGCATGCCGTCGAGGTCGAAGGGCTCGTGCAGCGTGGCGAGCAGGGTCTCCGCGCGGTGTGCGGCCACCGCCGGGGCCGGCAGACCCCGCAGGAGTACGGCGAACTCGTCGCCGCCGAGCCGGGCCACCAGGTCCCCCTCCTGGGCGGCGTCGCGCAGCCGCTCGGCGACCTGCACCAGGACGTGGTCCCCGGCGGCGTGCCCGAGGGTGTCGTTGACCTCCTTGAAGTGGTTGAGGTCGATCAGCACCAGCGCGGTCACCCCGTCGGCGTGCCGGGTGTTGAGGTGTTCGGTGCCCTGGTCGAGCAGGTGCCGGCGGTTGGCCAGCCCGGTCAGCGCGTCGTGCGTGGCGGCGTACGCGTGCTCGTCGGCGACCCGGGCCAGTTCGGCGTACGCCTGCGCGTTGCGTACTGCCGTGCACAGCGCCGAGGCGAAGGTGCGCAGCGTGTACTGCTCCCGCTCGGAGAGCTGCACGGGCCCCCGGAACCGCAGTCGCAGTACGCCCACGTCGACCGTGCGGTCGTGCCCCTCCAGGGCGGCGGGGACCACGGTGCCGTCCACGGAGGTCGGCTCGCCGGCCGGCCCGTCGTACGTGGTGCCGGCCGCGCCGCCGCGGACGGTCCGGCCGCCGTCGCGCAGCTCGATCTCCACCTCGTCGGCGGAGAACAGCTCGGCGGCCTGGGTGACGGCGGTGGTGAGGACCTTGTCCAGGTCGACCACGTTGAGCGCGTCGGTGGTGCGGGCCAGCCGCTGCCACGCCTGCTGCTCGGTGCGGGCCTTGACCCGGTTGGAGTAGAGCAGGTGGAGGCTGAGTACGAGGGGCGGCACCGCCAGCAGGAGCCGGGGATCCCCGTGGAGGATGAACAGCGTGGTGACGATGAGGACGAAGCGCGCCAGCGCGCTCGTCAGGCGCAGCCCGATGTCCTCGCGGAAGAGCTGCCTGAGCCGGGTGCCGGTGGCGAGTGCGATGACCGGGAGGGTCAGCACTTCGTCGAGGACCACCGTGACGGCGTAGGCGACCCCGATCGGGCCGAGGGCCGGCCACAGGTCGGTGATCGGTGGTGACCCTCCGGCCGCGTGGAGGGCGGCCCCGCCGCCCACCGCCAGCAGCATGGTCTTGGCCACTCCGAAGGCGGCCTTCAGCGGCGGGAGCTTGGCGAGGTACTGGGCTATCGCCACCCCGATCCCGGTGGTCAGGATCACCAGCGGAGTCGGCGCGACCGCCAAACTCAGGATGATCGCTGTCTCGCTCCAGGAGATCGCGTGGACCGTCGCGCGAATCCGGATCCGCCACTTGATCGTCATGGCGAGGAGGGCCAGACAGATCAGAGTGAGCGAGAGCGTCAGGTGGTTACGGGACCAGTCCAGTTTCGTCAGCTCGCGCAGACACAGAGCGGCCGCGATGGCGGCCACAACGCAGACGAGGCCGACGTGCAGCGTCAGCCGCCGCTCGGCCTCTGTCTTGCCCACGTTCAGTCGTGTCACGGCATCCCGACTGCCTCCGCCTGCTAAGCACGCCAAGATTACCCGCGGTCACGCGCCAGCCACAATCCTCAGTTCCACTCGTGTGCCGACATCGCTATCCCTCCCCGGTATCGCCCTTGGCCCTTGCGCCGCTGTGTTCCGCGACGCCGACAGCCTAAGTGCGGTTCGGCCAATTATGGAGGGATATATGTGACTATGGGCAATGGATGAGAACCGCGCCCTACGGCGTGACTTTGTGCTTCCGGGTGGGAACTCAGTGCTGTGTTTCCATCGACTTCCGGTTAACGCTAGATAATGGACCGGTGGCGGCGTCGGCGGCATCGGACACGACGGTGCAGTTTGCAGCGGCCGGCGGCCCGGACGCGGCTCGTGGAGCGGACCTCGGGCACGCCGCGTGGTCGAGGCCGCCGCTTCCGTGCCGGTACGCCCCATCCGCCCGGTGATTCCGTCAGTGTCGACCCTCTGCTGCCGCCCTCGACGACCTCACGGACGACCGGCGCAAGATGCACTCCGCACGTTGCCCCCTGCCGCCCCGATCGACTCGCGACCGGGCAATTCTCCGGTGGTGATGATCGCTTCCGTGGCGTTGCGGAGTCAATGACGTGACATCGTTCCGCCGATGGCATCCTGAGTCACCGCCCACCGGGGAGGACGCCTATCGGGCCGGTCCGTGAACCGGGTTGGAAACGGTCGCGGGGCAACGGGCAGGAAACGCGTTCCCAATTCGCGACAGGGGTGGCGCCCACTCACCCGAAGTCGCGGCCGACGTGCGATCAAAAGGGACGGCAGTGCGGCGGTGCGGGCCGGCGACGCCCTGCGCCCGCCGCCGCGTGCCCGTACCGGCGACCCCGGGCATCCGTACCGGAAAGATAGGCTCGCGAGCGTGACCGATCCCGCGCAGCTCACCCACGTCGATCCGGCGGGCGCGGCCCGCATGGTCGACGTCTCCGCGAAGGCGGTCACCGGCCGCCTGGCCGTCGCCGCCGGCCGGCTCCGCACCACGCCGGAGGTCGTCGAGCTGCTGCGCCGCGACGGGCTGCCCAAGGGCGACGCGCTGGCGGTCGGCCGGCTCGCCGGCATCATGGGCGCGAAGCGCACCCCCGACCTGATCCCGCTCTGCCATCCCATCGCCCTGCACGGCGTCACGGTCGACCTGACGCTCACCGACGACACCGTCGAGATCACCGCCACCGCGCGCACGGCGGACCGCACCGGCGTGGAGATGGAGGCGCTGACCGCGGTGGCCGTCGCCGGGCTGGCGCTGGTCGACATGGTCAAGGCGGTCGACCCGGCGGCCAGCGTGGAGGCGGTGCGGGTGCTGCGCAAGGAGGGCGGCAAGACCGGCCTTTGGGTCCGCCCGGAGGAGCGGCCGTGATCCGGGCGCGGGTGGTCGTGGCGTCCAACCGGGCCGCGGCGGGGGTGTACGCGGACACCAGCGGCCCCCTGCTCGTGGCCGGCCTGCGCGACCTCGGCTGCGAGGTGGACGGGCCGGTGGTGGTGCCCGACGGCGAGCCCGTGGGCGAGGCGCTGCGCGCCGCCCTGGCCGACGGGATCGACGTGGTGCTGACCAGCGGCGGTACGGGGATCAACCCCTCCGACCGCACCCCCGAGGTGACCCGGGCGCTGCTCGATCACGAGATCCCCGGCATCGCCGAGGCGATCCGGGCGCACAGCCGCGACAAGGTCCCCGCCGCCGCGCTCTCCCGGGGGCTCGCCGGCGTCGTCGGCCGGATGCTGGTGGTCAACCTGCCCGGATCGACCGGCGGCGCCAGGGACGGCCTCGCCGTGCTCGGGCCGATCCTCCGCCACGCCGTCGACCAGCTCCGCGGCGGCGACCACTGACGAGGCGGGAGGGCCGCGACCGAGCGGTGGGCGCGGGACCGCTGACGGCGCGACCGGCGTGCCGCACCGTTAGGCTCGGCCGGTGAGCACGGAAACCGCCCCGGCCGCCGAGCCGGCCACCGCGCCCCCGCCCGCCGGCTGGGAGGAGGCCCGGTCCCGGGTGTACGCGGTCGGCCTGGCCGCCGCGCTCCCCGCCGTCAGCCGGCCGCTCGCCGAGATCGACGGGCACACCCTCGCCGAGCCGCTGACCACCCGTACGGACCTGCCCGCCTTCCCCACCTCCAGCGTCGACGGCTGGGCCGTGCGCGGCACCGGGCCGTGGCGGCCGGTCGGGCGGGTGCTGGCGGGCGGCACCCCGGCCCCGCTGACCGACGACGGGACGACCGTCGAGATCGCCACCGGCGCGATGGTGCCGGAGGGCACCACGGCCGTGCTGCGGGTGGAGGAGTCCCGTCGTACGCCGGAGGGGCTCGTCGACGGCACGCCACGGCCGGCGCCGGAGTGGCGCGAGCCGGGCGAGGAGGCGTACGCCGGGGAGGAACTGCTCCCCGCCGGCACGCCGGTGGACCCGGCGCTGATCGGCCTGGCCGCCTCCTGCGGGCACGACAGCCTGCTGGTGCGGCGGCAGCCCCGCGCCGCGCTGCTGGTCTTCGGCGACGAGCTGCTGACCGCCGGCCCGCCCGGCGCCGGCCGGGTGCGGGACGCGCTCGGGCCGGCGGTGCCGGCCTGGCTGCGCCGGTACGGCTGCCTGGTCCGCCCGTCGGACGTGGTCGGGCCGGTGGCGGACACGCTCCCGGCGCACGTGGCGGCGCTGCGCGCCGCGCTGGCCACCGCCGACCTCGTGTGCACCACCGGCGGCACGATGCACGGGCCGGTCGACCACCTGCATCCCACGCTGGAGGCGCTCGGCGCCGACTACGTGGTCAACACGGTGGCGGTGCGGCCCGGGTTCCCGATGCTGCTGGCGCGGCTGGTCGACGCCGACGGCCGGGTGCGGTTCGTCGCCGGGCTGCCCGGCAACCCGCAGTCCGCCATCGTCGCCCTGGTCTCGCTGGTCGCCCCGCTGCTGGCCGGCCTGGCGGGCCGCCCGATGCCGGTGCTGCCGCACGTCACGCTCGCCGAGCCGGTGCGCGGCCGGGGCGGGTACACCCACCTGGCGTTGGTCCGGTTGGACCGGACCGCCGGCACCGCGCACCCGGTGCGGCACGTCGGCTCGGCGATGCTGCGCGGCCTGGCCGGCGCAGACGGGTTCGCCGTCATCCGCCCCGGCACTTCCGGCGAGCCGGGGGACCGGGTGCCGCTCGTACCGCTGCCGCTGCTGCCCGGGGAGCGTGCGTGGTGACCGCGCCGACGGCCGACGCGTCGGCCCGCCAGCCCGCGACGTTCGGCGAGGTCACCGACCGGCCGCTCGACCTCGCCGCGCACGAGGCGGCGGTCGCGGACCGCCGGGCCGGCGCGGTGGTCTCGTTCCAGGGGGTGGTCCGCGACCACGACCACGGCCGCGCGGTGACCAGCCTGGAGTACGAGGGCCACCCGAGCGCCGAACGGATCCTGCGCGAGGTCGCGGCCGAGATAGCCGCCGACCCGGACGTGTACGCGGTCGCGGTGTCGCACCGGGTCGGCCCGCTCGCCATCGGCGACGCGGCCCTGGTGGCGGCCGTCAGCACCGCCCACCGGGCCGCCGCGTTCGCGGCCTGCGCCCGACTGGTCGACGAGGTCAAGGCGCGGCTGCCGATCTGGAAGCGGCAGGTCTTCGCCGACGGCACCGAGGAGTGGGTGAACTGCCCCTGAGGGGCGGTCCACCCGGTCAGCGGCGGAGGCTCGGCGCGGCCTGGCGGCCGAACCGGTCGGCGTAGAAGGCCGGCTCGGCGCCGGGGCGCCACGGCAGGGCGGCGACCAGCAGGATCAGGGCCAGCGCCAGCGAGTTCTCCATCAGGGCGCCGAAGAGGCCGTCCTGGTAGTGCGACACCTCGGGGAGCTGGTGCTCGTACGGCCAGATCGGGGAGACCAGGAAGAGCAGGTAGAGCCCGATCGCGGCGACGCCGTGCCGGAGCCCGGTCAGCGTCGGGTACCAGATCGGCGAGCGCAGCCCGGTCACCCCCGGCGGCCCGCCGTACCCGCCCTGACCGGCCCGCTGTGCCAGCCCGCGACTGGCTTCGCGGCGGCGTACGGCGGCGTCGGCCAGCACGATGATCGCCGGGATCACCCAGACCAGGTGGTGCGTCCAGGAGATCGGGCTGATCACGTTGGCGGTGAGGCCGACCAGGGTGAACGCGGTCAGCTCGTCGCCGTCGGCGCGGGCGTTGACGGCCCGGGAGAGGCCGACCGCCAGCATCAGCACCGAGAACGACAGCCAGAGCAGGCCGGGCGTCTCGATCGAGTCGTACAGCCGGGCCAGCAGCCCCGCCAGCGACTGGTTGGGCGTCATGTCGGCGGCCCCGACCCGCTCGGTCTGCCAGAGCACGCCGCCGAAGTAGGCCCGCGACTCGGTGCCGACGACCGCGAAGGAACCGACCGTCACCGCGATCACCGTGCCGATCGCGGTGGTCGCGGCACGCCACTGCCGCGTGATCATCAGGTAGGCGATGAACAGTGCCGGGGTCAGCTTGACGGCGGTGGCCAGACCGATGCCCACGCCGGCCCAGGCGCCGCTGTAGACGAAGCGCAGCAGCGGGCCGTCGGTCGGGGGGATGTGGGTGCCCCGGCGGGCCCGCCAGCGCAGGCCGATCAGGTCGGCCATGATCAGTGCGAAGAGGAGCAGGTTCACCTGGCCGTAGCCGAGGGTCTCCCGGGCCGGCTCGACGGCGACCGCCAGCGGCGTCGCGATCCCCACGGTGAACCAGAGGGGCCAGCCGAGCCGGTCGACGATCGGGCGGAGCAGCCCGGCCAGCACGACGGCCAGGGCGGCGATGCTGGCGAGCGCGTTTACCGTCCCGGCCAGCTCGACCGGCAGGTGCGCCATCGGCAGCATCACCAGACCGCCGAACGGCGGGTAGGTGAAACCCAGGGTGGTGCCGGGTGCGATGAACTCGTAGAGCTCGTGACCGCTCGCCCACCACACCACCGCGCCGTGGTAGATCTTCATGTCGAAGAAGTTGTACGGCCGCCCGAAAGCACCGATGGCGAGCCATGCGGCATAGGCGACGGCGGCCACGATGCCGGTCCGTACGACTGTCCTACGATCGATCCCACGCGTTACGCGACGGACTGGGGCGAGGCGGTCCACCCGTCTTCCGACGGTCGCCGGCATGGCGTGGCCACCCCCGTACCAAGGTCGTCCTACCCGTCCAGGTCCTGCACGGAGCCTAGAACGGCGCCTCACGTTAATGCCTCCCGCGTTATGCGACCGTGTCCGATCCCACACATGTTTTTGACATTTCAACCGCGTTAACGCCTGTCGGGTGGTTCAGGTGATTCGCGGCGTTGACACGTGAGGGGCCGGCCGGAGGGAGGTATCGACGCAGGTCAGCCAGGCAGTCGTCGGGCCGTTGCTGCCGATCGTACGGCGATCCGCGCCTCCCTGCGGGCGGTACGGACGGCTCGCTGCACGGAACGTCGCGAGTGGCCGATCCGGTGGCCGGTCCGCCACCGCAGCCCGGGCTTGCCGCCGGTGTCGGCGGCGGCGAGCAGCAGTCCGCCGAGGAGGCCGAGGTTCTTCAGGACGTGGATCTGGTTGTTGTGCCGCGTCGCCGGGTCGTCGTTGTTCCAGAAGGGATGCCCGGCGAGGGTCACCGGGACCAGCGTGCCGGCGAGGACCAGCGCCGCCGGCCGGGCGAGCCGGCCGGTGGCGAGCATCAGCCCGGCGCCGACCTGCACCGCCGCGTTGACCCGGATCAGCGTCTCGGTGTCGGTGGGGATGCGGGGATCGGCCTTCTCCAGCAGCGGGGTCACCCGGTCCGTCACGGGCTTCGCGGCCGGGACCAGCCGCCCGGGGTTGCGGAGGTTGGTGAACCCGCTGACCACGAAGATGCCGCTCAGCATGGCGCGGGCGAGGGAACGTACGGGTTTCATGGGTCAGTCATACCCCGTCGCCGGCCCGGCTACCCCCGCAACCGCCGATCCGGATCGGCGGGCGTGCACGTCGCGCCACGCCGATTCGAGCGACCGTCGCTGATGGACGGGCTGTGAGGGGTAACGTGCCCCGCGTGACGACGCTGCGGTTGCGACCCGAGGACCCGGCCGACACCGGCGCGGTCCGGCGGGTGCTGGCCGCCGCGTTCGCCCGCCCCGACGTGTCCACGCCGCCCGAGGTGAGGCTGGTCGAGGAGTTGCGCGACACCGACGCCTGGGTGCCGGAGCTGGCGATGGTCGCCGAGTACGGCGGCGAGGTCGTCGGCTACGCCCTGCTCACCCGGGTCCGGGTGAAGTCCGACGACCACACCGCGCCGGCGCTGGCGCTCGGTCCCGTGGCGGTCGCGCCGCACCGGCGGCGGATCGGGCTCGGCACTGCGGTGGTGCAGGCCGCCCTCGAAGCGGCCACCGAGCTGGGCGAGCGGCTGGTGGTGGTGCTCGGCGACCCCGGCTACTACCACCGGTTCGGCTTCGGCCGGGCGGACCGGATGGGCCTGACCAGCCCTTGGTCGGGTCTCGGCGACCCCTGGCAGGCACTGGTGCTGCCGCCGGCCACGAGCGGCGAGGGCCCGCCGCCGCGCGGCGAGGTGCTGTTCCCGCCGCCCTGGTCGAAGGTCTGAGGTGCTGTTCCCGCCGCCCTGGTCGAAGGTCTGAGGTGCTGTTCCCGCCGCCATCGTCGACGGTCTGACGCCCGCGTAGCACGCCGACGGCCCTCCGCCACCTGCCCGTCGCGGCGGGTCAGGCCGGTTGGGTGCGCAGGTAGCGGCCGAAGTGGGGGACGGTGAAGGCGACCGTGCCGCGTTCACCGGAGTAGATCAGGCCCTTCTTGATCAGCGCGTCCCGGGCCGGGGAGAGGCTGGCCGGCTTGCGCCCCAGGGCCCGGGCGATCTCCGCCGTCGGCACGGCGGCGTCCATGTCGTCGCGGCCTCCCCCGTCGGCCTCGCCCTCCACCAGGGACAGCGTGGCCATGGCCCGCATGTACTCGCGTTCGGCCGGGGTGGCCCGTTCGAAGCGGGAGCCGAAGAAGCCCACGGCCAGCTCGGCCTCGGCCTCGGGCGCGGCGACCCGTACGTCGGCGGCGGTGATCGGCGAGCGGGGCGCGTGGTCCCACGTCGCCTTGCCGTACGCCTGGACGAAGTAGGGGTAGCCGCCGGACTTCTCGTAGAGCAGGTCGAGCGCCTTCTGCTCGTACTCCACCTCCTCGCGCTCGGCCGGCGCGCAGAGCGCCTGGTCGGCGGCGATCCGGTCGAGCCGGTCGATGCGCTGGTAGCGGAAGAGCCGTTCGGAGTACGACTTGGCCGCGCTGAGCACGGCCGGCAGGTGCGGCAGCCCGGCGCCGACCACGATCAGCGGCGCGCCGAGCTGGGACAGCTCGTGGCAGGCGGCGCAGAGCGCGGAGACGTCCTCCGGGCCGAGGTCCTGCATCTCGTCGATGAAGACCGCGATGCCGGTGCCGACGTCGGCGGCCACCGCCGCGGCGTCGGTGAGCAGTTCGACCAGGTCGATCTCGATGTCGCCCGAGTCGGCACGGCCGCTGGCGGCGGGCACGTCGATGCCCGGCTGCCACCGGTCGCGCAGCTTCGGGGCGGCGTTGCCGCGACCGGTCGGCGCGGTCCGCTGGGCGAACGCCTTGAGCACGCCGAGGAAGGCGTCGATCCGGTCGGGCGCGCGGTGCCGGGGCGCCAGCTCCCGGACGGCCATGTGCAGCGCGGCGGCGATCGGGCGGCGCAGCGACTGGTCCGGCCGGGCCTCGATCTTGCCGCTGCCCCAGAGGTGGTTGATCGCCTGGGAGCGGAGGGTGTTGAGCAGCACCGTCTTGCCGACCCCGCGCAGGCCGGTGAGCATCAGGCTGCGTTCCGGCCGGCCCCGGGCGATGCGCTCCAGCACGACGTCGAAGACGTCCAGCTCGCGCCCCCGCCCGGCGAGCTCGGGGGGACGCTGGCCGGCGCCCGGGGCGTACGGGTTGCGGACCGGATCCACGCATCGCACAGTATCGGGCCGTCTAGCTGGGGGACTAGACATCCGTAGATGGGGCAACCGGCGTGTCGGGTCACCGGGATCGGTCTCGACACAAAACTAGGGCTGTCTAGCGTCCATGCTAGACAGCCCTAGTTTTGGTAATCAGCGCTTCTTCAGACAGAGCACGAAGTCGAGGAAGTCCACCGAGTTGTCGTGCACGTAGTTCGCGGTCGCCTCCGGGGCCCGGGTCTTGCACCGGTCGCCGTCCGCCGTGCCCGGGATCCGCAGCAGCACCTCGTACGTGTTGGGACCGCAGGGCACCTTCCGCAGCTCGGCCTTGCTGGCCGTGCCGTCGTTGACCACGCAGTCGCCCTTGGCGAAGTCCCTCCTGCTCGGGCTCGGCCTGGCGGAGGTCGGCGCCGCGCTGGGCTCGTCGGTCGGCTCGGTCGTCGGGTCGTCCGTCGGCTCCGGCGTCGGCTGGCCCGTCGGGTCGGCGGAGGCGCTCACCGTCGGGGCGGCGATCGGGTCCTCGTCGTCGCCGCCCTGCCAGAACGCCCAGCCGGCCAGACCGAGGCACGGGCAGAGCAGGAGCACCACCACCAGGCCGATGACCAGCGCGATCTTGCCGCCGCTCTTCTTCGCCGGCGGAGCGCCCAGCGGCATCCCGTAACCGCCGGGCACCGGCGGCGGCGGGGCGCCCCACTGGTTGCCCGGCGCGGGCGCCGGCCCGGCCGGCGGATACGGTCCCGCCGCCGGATAGCCCCCCTGGCCCGCGGGCGGCTGCGCCCCGGGCGGCGGCGGATAACCCGCCCCGGAGGTCGGCGGCGGGTACCCGGCCCCGGAGGTGGGCGGCGGCGGGTAGCCCGGGTCCGGGGCCGGCGGCTGCGCGGGCTGGTTCCACGCCGGGTCCGGCTGGCCCCACTGTGCGCCGCTCCCGGGCTGCTGTTGGCCCCACTGCGGGTCACTTCCCGATTGCGGCTGCCCCCACTGCGGTTCGCCGCCGGCCGGCGGCTGACCCCACTGCCCGGCGGCGGGCGGCTGCCCCCACTCCGGCAGGGTCGGGTCGATGGGTGGCGGGCCGCCCGGGGTGCCGGGCGTGCGCTGGTAGGGGTCGTCCGGCTGTGCGGGTGATCCGTAGGTCGTCATCTCTTCCTCAGGGGTGGGGCCGCTCAGAGTGCGGTGGTTCGGGGGGTCCGATGGATCGGGGGTGCGGTGGCTCAGCGCTGCTTCAGGCAGAGCACGAAGTCGAGGGTGTCCAGCTCGCTGTCGAAGAAGTACCAGTTGGTGTAGCCGTCAACCTTGGCGCACTTCGCCGCGGCGTCCTTCTCGCCGCTGGTCGCCCCGTCGATCCGGCGCAGCACCTCGTAGGACTGCGGCGCGCAGTCGCTGATCAGCAGCTTGGGCTTGCCACCGGCCGGCCCGTCGTTGCGGACGCACTGGCCGGCCTTGACGAAGCGCGGGTCGGTGGAGGACTCGGGGGCGGGTGTGCTCGGTGCGGCGGCCGTCGCGCTCGCCGGGGCTTCCGGCGGGTCGGTCCTCGCTGCGGGCGCGGGCCCGCTCGGCGTGGCGACGGGCGTCCTGTCGTCCTGATCGAGTAGGTAGAGCACCGCGGCGCCGCCGACCAGGACCAGCAACGCCACCGTGGCCAGCACCGCGACGACCGGGGCCGCCCGCCCGCGCCGACGCCGCGGCGGCGGGGCGGGACCTTCCGCGTACGGGGAGGGGACGCCGTCGCTCTGGGAGGCGTACGGCACCGGGCCGTGCTGCGGCGGGGTCGCGCCGTACGCGTCCTCCCAGCGGTCCGGCCCCGGGGGGCCGGCCGACGGGCCGTACGACTCGTCGGGGCGCCGCCCGTGCCACGGGTCCGGGTTCCCGCGACCCGGTGCTCCGTAGTTCGCCATGCACGCCTCCCGTGCGAGTGGTGAGAGGCCGGCCACCAACGAGGGACGCCGACGCCGAGGCCACCGTAGCGTGTCCACCGATGAGCTCACCTCCACCGAGTGCGCAGCCGCCCGTCGACGCAGGTACCCGGCCCGGCCCGGACGCCGGGACGGGTCGTACGGCTGCCGCCACGCCGGCCCTGCTCTGGACCGCGCTGCTGCTGGTCTACGTCCTGTGGGGCTCCACCTACCTGGGCATCCGGATCGCGGTGGAGTCCATGCCGCCGCTCGGCTCCGCGGCCGCCCGGTTCGCCGCCGCCGGCCTGGTGCTGGCGATCGTGCTGCGGGTGCGGCGGGGGCGGGGCGCGCTGCGGGTCGACCGGCGGCAGCTCGCCTCGGCCGCGCTGGTCGGGGTCCTCCTGCTGGCCTGCGGCAACGGGCTGGTGGTGCTCGCCGAGTCCGGTCCGGTGGGGGTGGCGGTGCCCTCCGGGATCGCCGCCCTGCTGGTGGCGACCGTGCCGCTGCTGGTGGTGCTGCTGCGTACGGTCACCGGCGACCGACCCCGGTCGTGGACGCTGGCCGGGGTGACGTTGGGCTTCGTCGGCCTGGTGCTGCTGGTGCTGCCGACCGGCGGGGCGGACGCTGTGCCGCTCACCGGGGCGCTGACCGTGGTCGCCGCGGCCACCTGCTGGTCGATCGGCTCCTTTCTCTCCGGCCGGATCCGGATGCCCGCCGATCCGTTCGTCGCCACCGTCTACGAGATGTTCGCCGGGGCGGCGGCACTGGCCGTCCTCTCGGTGGGCCGGGGCGAGCTGCGCGGCTTCGACCTGGGCGCGGTGACCACCCGGTCGTGGCTCGCGCTCGCGTACCTGATGGTGGCCGGCTCGCTGGTGGCCTTCACCGCGTACGTCTGGCTGCTGCACCACGCCCCGATCTCGCTGGCCTCCACGTACGCCTACGTCAACCCGGTGGTCGCGGTGGCGCTCGGCGCGTTGTTCGCCGCCGAGCCGGTCACCGCGCGGGTGGTGCTCGGCGGCGCGGTCATCGTCGCCGGGGTGGCCCTCGTGGTGAGCACCGAGAGACCGCGACGTCCCGCCCGGGGGACCGCGCCGGAGCCGTCGCGCCGGTAGCGTCCGGCCCGTGTCGACCGGGCTGCTGGCAGGCGTGGCGCTGCTCGGCGCCCTGGCCGGCCTCGCCGCGCCCCGGGTCGCCCGCCACTTCACCGCCCCGCCCGCACCGCACGTCGCCGGCGCCACGCCGAACGCGGCGCGGGACACCCGGTCCACGCCGCGCGTGGTCGGGGCCGCGCCGGGCGCGGTGCGCCTCGCCGGGGCTGCGCCGGGCGCCGGGTGGGGCGCGGCGGCGGGTGCGGTCGTGTTCGCCGGGCTCGCGGCGGCCCTGGGGGCGGATCCCGTCCTGCCTGTCCTCCTCGTGCTGGCCGCCGTCGGGCTGGTGCTCGCCCTGGTCGACCTGTCCTGCCTGCGGCTGCCCGACCCGCTGGTCGGCGCCGCCGCGCTGGTCGCCGCCGTCGGCCTGACCGGCGCGGCGGCGGCGTCCGGCAGCCCCGGGCGCCTGCTCGGCGCGGTGGCCGGGGCGGCGCTCTGTTTCGTCTGCCACGTGGTGCTGGCGGTGCTGCCCGGCTCCCGGCTGGGCTTCGGCGACGTGAAGCTCGCCGCCGTCCTGGGCCTGCCGCTCGGCTGGCTCGGCGGGTCGTCCCTGGCGCTCGGGCTGCTCCTGCCGCACCTGCTGCACGGTGTGCTGGTGCTCGTCCTGCTGGTCGCCGGCAGGGTGCGCCGCGACACCCCGCTCCCGCTTGGCCCGGCCCTCCTCACCGGCGCCTGGCTGGCCGCCCTGACCGCCTGACGGGAACGGCACCGCCGTGGCGGCCAGCGCCGACATTGTCTCCGCTGACGCGGCGACCGGAGCCGCGACGACCTGCCGACGCGCCGGTCAGATGAGGCGGAGCTGGCGGTCGCGGGGGCGGCGGGGTTCGGCCTCGCCGAAGCGCTCGAAGAGACCCGGGTCGATGGCGTCGAGGAACGGCGACGGGGCGCACTCGCGTTCCGTGCCGTGCCGGCTGCGGCGGGCGGCGTGCGTCACGTACAGCCGGTCCTGGGCCCGGGTCAGCCCGACGAAGAAGAGCCGCCGCTCCTCGGCGATCGCGTCGGAGTCGGGGGTGCTGCCGGGCCAGCGCAGCGGGAGCAGCCCGTCCTCGGCGCCGACCAGGAAGACCACCGGGAACTCCAGCCCCTTGGCGGCGTGCAGCGTGAGCAGGGTGACCGCCTCGGCGCGCGGGTCGAGCGCGTCCACCTCCGCGCCGGTGGCGAGCTGGGACAGGAACAGCGGCAGGTCGTCGCCGCAGCGGCGGGCCAGCGGGGTGAGCAGGTCGACGGCCGACCGGACGTCCTCCGGGCGGACCGTGTTGGCGCCGTCCAGCGTCGGCACGGCGAAGCGCTCCGCCAGCACCTGACCGGCCAGCCGGACCCGCGCGGCCAGCGAGCCGTCGAGCCCGTCGGCGTGGCGCAGCTCGCGGGCGATGGCGGCCACCCCGGGCCGGTCCCGCAGCCGGTCGTGCGAGCGCTTCTGCACGGGGATGTTCGCCCGGGCCAGCGCGTCCACGATCGGTGCGGCCTGCGCGTCCGTGCGGTAGAGCACCGCGATGTCGGAGAAGGACAGCGAGGTCGACCGGCCGTCGATCCGCCCCGAGTCCAGCGACCGGTGGGAGAGGCCGCCGACCAGCTCGTCGATGGTGCGTACGACGAAGTCGGCCTCGTCGGAGACGGAGGCCGCCGGGTAACGACCCACCAGCGGGGCCTCCGGGTCGAGCCGGGCCGGGTCGAGCCGGCGGCCCCGGACCAGCGACGACGGCGCGATGGCCTGCACGGCGGCGGCCAGGATAGGGGCGGACGAACGGTAGTTGCGGTTCAGCCGGACCAGCCGGGCATCGGTGAAGTCCTGCGAGAAGCGCAGGAAGTAGCCGACGTCGGCGCCCCGGAAGGAGTAGATCGCCTGGTCCGGGTCGCCGATCGCGCAGAGGTTGCCGTCGGCGGGGCTGAGCAGGCGCAGCAGCTCGTACTGCACCTCGTCGACGTCCTGGTACTCGTCGACGAAGATCCAGCGCCAGCGCTCCCGGTAGTGCCGGACCAGCTTCCTGTCGGCCTTCAGCAGCGCGACCGGCAGGGTCAGCAGCTCGTCCAGGTCCACCAGGTCCTGCTTGCGCAGCAGCGCCGCGTAGCCGGCCTCGTCGTCGCCCGCCTCGGCGCGGGCCTCCGCCCGCTGGGCGTCGTCGGCGATCCGGAAGTCCGCCGGCAGGCCGGCGGCGTCGGCGTTCTCCCGGAGGAGGGTCAGGCCCAGCGAGTGGAAGGTGCCGACGGTGACGTCCTCGGCGACCGGGCCGAGCAGGCCGTCGAGGCGGTGCCGCAGCTCCTCGGCGGCCCGCCGGGTGAACGTGATCGCCAGGCACTGCTCCGGGAAGACGTTCAGTTCCGCGCAGAGGTAGGCGATCCGGTGGGTCAGCGTCCGGGTCTTGCCGGTGCCCGGCCCGGCGACGATGAGCAGCGGACCGCCCGGCGCGGAGGCGGCCACCCGCTGCATGGCGTCCAGGCGGTCCAGCAGGCCGGTGCCGACCTCCTCCATGCCGGCGAGCATCGGCTCGAACGGCTCGTGCGGCGAGGGCGTCGGCGCGATCGGGGGCGGGGGCGCGACCGGCGCGGCCTTGCGCTTCGGTTCGGGCTTGGCCGCCGCCGGGCGCTTGGCCCGGGGCTTCGGCGCCGGCTCCGTCGGGGTGCGCTGCGCCGGCACGGGTACGTCGAAGAGCGTCTCCTGGGCCCCGCCGGCGTTGCCGCCCAGCTCGGCCGGGTCGAAGAGGGTGATGACGCCGTACTCGCCGTCGTAGCCGGGAACCCGACGGACGTCGCCCCGGCGCAGCCGGCCGATGCCCTCGGCGAGCAGTTCCCCGCCGACCCGGCCGATCTCGTCGAGCGGCGTGGTGGTGAGGATCTCCAGCTCCGGGCCGAGTGCGGCGACCAGCTCGTGGAGCTTGCCCTCGACCTTCTTGGACCGGGCGCCCACCTTGTTGATCTCGCCGAGCACCTCGGCCAGCGGCACCAGGTGGGTGACGTCGCGGGCGTGCGCGGGCCGGTGCCCCGACGGCCGGTCGGCCAACTCCTCGACCCGGCTGAGTACGCCGACGGTCAGCGGCTTGCCGCACTCCGGGCAGCGGCCGTCGGCGGCCCGGGTCTTCTCGGGCGACCAGTTGACCCCGCAGAGCCGGTGCCCGTCCGCGTGGTACTTGCCCTCCTCCGGGAAGAACTCGATGGTCCCGGCGAGCCCGTCGCCGGTACGCAGGGCGTCCCGGATCGCGAAGTAGTCGCGGGCGGTGGCGAAGACGGTGGCCTCCCGGGCCAGCGCCGGCGGCGAGTGCGCGTCGGAGTTCGACACCAGCCGGTAGCCGTCCAGGCTGCCGACGCGCCAGTTCATCTCGGGGTCGGAGGAGAGGCCGGTCTCCACCGCGAAGATGTGCCCGGCCAGGTCGGCGTAGCAGTCGGCGATCGCGTCGAAGCCCGACTTGGAGCCCAGCGCGGAGAACCACGGGGTCCAGATGTGCGCCGGCACGAGGTAGCCGTCGGCGCTGGCCTCCAGGGTGATCTCCAGCAGGTCCCGGGAGTCCAAGCCGAGGATCGGCCGGCCGTCCGAGCCGAGGTTGCCGATCCGCCCGAGCGCCGTGTTGAACCGGGCCACCGCGTCCAGGTCGGGCAGATAGATCAGGTGGTGCACCTTGCGGGTGCGGTCGTCCCGCTTGTAGATCGTGGAGATCTCCACGCTGAGCATGAACCGGACCGGGTCCGCCTCCGCCTCGCTCGCCAGCCGGGGCGGCAGCCGGCGGGCGATGTCCCGCTCCGCCTCCGGGCTGAGCCGGTGCAGGCCGGGCTCGGCCGGGTGCAGCGTCTCGCGGAGGTGGTCGTACCAGGCGGGGTGGGTGAAGTCGCCGGTGCCGAGCACCCCGATGCCCTTGCGCCGCGCCCACCAGCCGAGGTTGGGCAGGGTGAGGTCGCGACTGCACGCGCGCGAGTACTTCGAGTGGATGTGCAGATCCGCGACGAACGGCGAGAGGCCGCCGGGGGGTGCGGGACTGAACGGAGGCACGCCGCATCCTGTCACGCCCGCGCCATTACCCACCCGTCGCCACGCACACCCGTGACCTGAGCATCCGGTGCTGGACAACGCCGGCCGCCCGCGCTATGGGTCAGCGGGAGCGCAGCTCCACCAGGGTGATCTGCGGCTCGGCGCCGACGCGGACCGGCGGGCCCCAGAAGCCGGCGCCGTTGGTGACGTAGACCTTGGTGCCGTCGACCTCGCCCAGGCCGGAGACCACCGGCTGCTGGAGCTTCACCAGCAGGTTGAACGGGACCATCTGGCCGCCGTGGGTGTGCCCGGAGAGCTGGAGGTCGACGCCGAACTTCGCGGCCTCCACCGCGGCGACCGGCTGGTGGGCGAGCAGCACCACGGGCCGGTTCGGGTCGCGGTCGCCGAGCGCCGCCGCGTAGTCCGCCGGGGCGCCCAGGCCGGTGCCGGCGGCGGTGACGTCGTTCACCCCGGCCAGGTCGAGCACGCCGCCCCGGGCCTGGATCTCCGTCCGCTCGTTCTGCATGACCCGCAGGCCGAGCCGGTCCAGCTCCTGGACCCACTCCTCGACGCCGGAGTAGTACTCGTGGTTGCCGGTGACGAAGTAGCTGCCGTGCCGGGAGCGCAGGCCGCGCAGCGGCTCGGCCGCCTCGCCCAGCTCGGCGACCGAGCCGTCGACCAGGTCGCCGACGACGGCGACGATGTCGGCGTCCAGGCGGTTGATCGCGGCGACGATCCGCTCGGTGTGCGCCCGTCCGCGCAGCGGGCCGAGGTGGATGTCGGAGACCGTGGCGATCCGCAGGCCGTCCATGCTGCGGGGGAGTTTGGCCAGCGGGATCTGCACCCGGTCGAGCTGCGGCGGGCCGAGGGCGGTGCGGATGCCGTACCCGGTGAGGCCGGTGGCGGTGAGCCCGGCGAAGATCGCCGCCCCACGGGCGAGCAGCAACCGGCGGGCCGGGTCGTGGTCGGGCTGCGCGACGGCGTCGGCGGCCGGCGGGTCGGCCGGGCCCGCCGCGCCCACCATGGCGGGCTCGGGCGCGGCGGCGGTGGGCTCCGCGGCGGCGACCCGGCGGCGCAGCACGAGCTTCGTCACCGCCATCGGCACTTCCAACGCCACGAGCAGGACCAGCAGGTAGAACATGACGGCGAGCCAGAGGTAGCCCGGCCACGCGAGCCAGTAGAGGCCCGCCTGGGTGCCGGCCATGGTCGCCGGTACGAGCAGCGCGAGCACCAGGGCGGTGATCCCGCCGATCCGGCGCCAGCGCCCCGGGGCGGTGGTGTCCCGGACCAGGCGCTTCCACAGGTAGAGGTGGATCAGGCCGGTGATCAGGGCCATGGTGGCGACGAACGCCAGTGCCGCCAGCATGTGTGTGCCTCCCTCAGCCGCCCGCGAAGGGCGGCAGGACGTCGATCGTGGCCCCGGCCGTCAGCGGTGCCCGCCGATCATGACAGGTCACGCCGTCGACCAGGAAACTCGCCACCGTCAGGACGGCGGCGAGGCGCTCACCGTGCCGGTCGGTCAGCTCCACGACGAGTTCGTCCAGGGACCGCCCGGCGGATGCGGTCTCCTCGGTCCGGCCGGCGGCGGCCCGCGCCCCGGCGAAGTAGCGGACGGTCAGCGGCGCCCCGGCGTCGGCCGGGCGCGTCGGTTCTGCCACGGTCAGCCTCCGATCGCGGACATCGGCCGGGCGGGCTGGAGGAAGGCCGGGTCGTCGATGCCGTGCCCGGCCCGCTTGCCCCACATCGCGGCCCGCCAGCGCCGGGCCAACTCGTCGTCGTCCGCCCCGGCCCGCAGCGCGCCGCGCAGGTCGGACTCCTCGGTGGCGAAGAGGCAGGCGCGCACCTGCCCGTCGGCGGTCAGCCGGGTGCGGTCGCAGTCGCCGCAGAACGGCCGGGTGACACTGGCGATCACGCCGACCCGGGCAGGGCCGCCGTCGACCAGCCAGGTCTCGGCCGGCGCCGCGCCGCGTTCCGCCGGGTCGGGGGTCAGGTCGAACTCCCCGCGCAGAGCGGCCAGGATCCCGTCGGCGGTGACCATGGTCGCGCGGTCCCAGCCGTGCTGGGCGTCCAGCGGCATCTGCTCGATGAACCGCAGCTCGTAGCCGTGCGCGAGTGCGAAGCGGAGCAGCCGCGGCGCCTCGTCGTCGTTGACGCCGCGCATGAGCACCGAATTGATCTTGACGGGGGTGAGCCCGGCGGCGGTCGCCCCGGCCAGCCCGGCCAGCACGTCCGCCAGGCGCGGGCGCCGGGTCAGCCGGGTGAACCGCTCCGGGTCCAGCGTGTCCAGCGAGACGTTCACCCGGTCCAGCCCGGCGGCGCGCAGCGTGGGGGCGAGCCGGTCCAGCCCGATGCCGTTGGTGGTCAGCGAGATGCGGGGGCGCGGCTCCAGCGCCGCCACGGCGGCCACGATGTCGGCCAGGCCGGGCCGGATCAGCGGTTCCCCGCCGGTGAAGCGCACCTCGGTCACGCCGAGCAGGCGTACCGCGACCCCGACCAGCCGGACGATCTCGTCGTCGCCGAGCAGTTGCGGGCCGGGCAGCCAGGCCAGCCCCTCGGCCGGCATGCAGTAGGTGCAGCGCAGGTTGCACTTGTCGGTCAGGGAGACCCGCAGGTCCCGGGCGACGCGGCCGTACCGGTCGGCGAGGACGCCGGCGGTCGGCGGGGCGGCGGTCACCCGTCGACGGTAGCGCGCCCGAGCCCGGCCAGGGCCGCCCGGGCGGTACGGGCGACCGCATCCCGGTACGCCGCGCCGAACAGGGCGGTGTGCACCAGCATCAGGTGGAGCTGGTGCAGCGGCACCCGTTCCCGCCACCCGTCGGCCAGCGGCCACTCCTCCGCGTACGCGGCGAGGATCCGGTCGAGGTGCGGCGCGCCGCCGAAGAGGGCCAGCTGCGCCAGGTCGGTCTCGCGGTGCCCGCCGTGCGCCGCCGGGTCGACCAGCCAGACCCGGTCGTCCGCGCCCCAGAGCGCGTTGCCCGGCCAGAGGTCGCCGTGGATCCGGGCCGGCGGCTCGTCCCCGCCGAACTCGCCGATCCGCTCGACGACCTGCTCGACCAGGCCGGCCTCGGTGCCGGTGAGCGCGCCGCCGTCGACCGACATCCGGAGGTACGGAACGAGCCGGGCCCGCGCGAACCACCCTGACCAGGGGCCGTCGTCGGGGGTGTTCTCCGCCGGCAGCGCACCGATGAAGCCGCTCCACCCGGCGCCGAAGGCCGACGCCCCGGCGCGGTGCAGCCCGGCCAGCTCCCGGCCGAACCGCTCGGCCGCCCCGGGCGTCGGCTCCCCCGGGTCGACCCACTCCAGCGCGAGCAGCTCGGGCAGCGCCACCACCACCTCCGGTACGGCGACCGTCCCGGCCTCGCGGAGCCAGCGCAGGCCGGCCGCCTCGGCGGCGAAGAAGCCCTCCGGCGCGGGCCTGCCGGCGCTCTCCGGCCAGCTTTTGGCGAACACCGAGTGCCCGTCGTCCAGCGTCAGCCGGGACGCGGCGCAGATGTCGCCGCCGGCGACCGGCGTCTCCCGGATCCGCTGGTGGGTCAGGAAGGTCGGCAGGTGCTCCGGGTGCGCCCGCAGGTACGCCAGATCCATCTGCGCAAGGTAACCCCTCCCGCCGGCCGTACGGGTGCCGGCCGCACGGTGCCGGCGGCTCAGCCCGCCGGCTGCGCCTGGTCGGATGGCACCGCCGTCACCGCATGTCGGCGCCCATCGCCGGATCGCGGCGGTTGAGCAGGAACGTGGTCTCCGGCAGCGCGCCCCCGGCACCCCGTGGCCCCTCGGCCGAGGACGGGTCGCCGCTGCGCAGGGTCGTCGTCGCCCAGTCCCGCTGGTTCCACGAGTTTTCCTCGTCGTCGACCGTCCCGCCGAGCCACGTCTCGTCGCGGTTGGCCAGGGCCAGGTTGTGCCGCAGCACCGACGGCGAGCCGACGAACGCGAACCCGGCCTTGCCGTTGCGGTAGGCCGTGCTGTTCGTGATCCGCAGCTGCCCGTGGTTGCCCGCCTCGGTGAACCCGTAGCCGGCGTTGTCCCAGGCTGCGCTCCGGGTCACCCGGTGGCGCACCTCGGGAGCGGGGTCGCCGCCGCCGAGCTTGAAGCCGTTGCCGCCGCCCTGGGTGAAGCCGGGGATGCCCCACCGGTCGACCCCGTTGCCGTACGCCCAGGACCGTTCGACGCTCACCGGGTCCGTGAACTCGCTTAGGTCCAGCCCGTCGGCCGAGTTGTGGTACATCCGGCAGCCGCGTACGAGGTTGCCGGTGCCCGAGCCGTACTTGAACGCCAGCCCGTCCGCCGTACCGCCCGCGTCCGAGGTGTCGTGGTTGGCGTGGAAGTCGCTGTCCAGCACCTGGTTGCCCACGGTGCCCGGGTCGCGCAGCAGCAGGCCGACGCCCCCGTTGTCGTGGACCGACAGCCGGGAGAAGACGGTGTGGCGGCAGGAGACGCAGACGTACGCGTGGCCGGGGGCGTTCCTGATCTCCAGCCCGCGTACGGTCCAGTAGCTCGCCCGCTGGGTGATCGCCCACTCGCCGGCGGGCACCCGGCTCGCGTCGACCACCGCCCGCTCGTCGCGGTAGCCGCTGAGGGTGATGCGTCTCTGCGCGGTGCCGCTGGTGGTCATGACTAGGGGCTCGGTGAGCCGGTGGGTCCCGCCGTGCAGCACGATGGTCTGGCCCGGGCGTACCACCGCGACGGCCCGACCCAGCGTGGCATAGGGGCGGTCGGCGCTGCCGGTGCCGGCGTCCGAGCCGCCCGGGGCGACGTGGATCTCGGCTCCCGCCACCGGGGCGGCGGGGCGGGTCGGCCCGGCGGCGGTGGGCGTACTCGTGGGCGGGGACGGTTGCGCGGCCACCGTGGGGCCGGCCGGGGCGGGGACGCCGCCGGGGTCAGGGGCCTGGAGCACGGCGTAGCCGATGCCGCCGGCCGCGACCGCCGCGACCGTGGCGCCCGCCACGACCTTGTTGGCGAAGAAGCCCTGGATCATGGCCCAGAGCGTCCCGGCGGCCGGGGCCGCCGGGACGCCCGCCACGAGCCCGGCGGCGACCGGGAACGTCGTCATGCCCGGCAGCAGCCGCTCCGGTGCCAACAGCACGTGCCGGTGCGATCCGCACCGCGGGCAGCCCCGGCCGTGCCGGCTCAGCCGCTTGCGCCACAGCGGTCCGGCGGTGCCGTCCCAGTCGCGGAGCAGCGCGGCCAGGTCCGGGCAGCGGGGTGTCGCGCGCAGCGTGCGGACGATCAGCCGGCTCTCGTCCAGTCGCGTCCGCATCCGGCCCAGCCGTACCGCCGCGTGCTTCGGGCTGACCGACAGCGCGTTGGCCAGCTCGGCGCGGGTCAGCTCGCCGATCGCCTCCCGCCACCACCAGCGCAGCAGCCGCCGGTCGTCGTCGTCCAGCCAGCCGGTGGCCTCGGCCAGTTCCCGGCGCTGCTCGCTGAGGATCAGCTCCGCCACGGTCCGTTCGGCCAGGTCGCCGCCGGGGTCGGGCAGGTCCGCGTCGGTCTCCTGCTCGCGGCGCCGGGTCCTCGCCTGACCGCGCAGGTGGAGCTGCACCTGCCGGTACGCGATGGACACCAGCCAGGCGCGGAACCGTTCCGGCTCCCGCAGGTCCGGCAGGCCCCGGATGACCCGGACCATCGTCTCCTGGACCAGGTCGTCCACGTCGGCGTGCCCGTTCAGCGCCCGCCCGACGATCCCGTAGACGAGGGGGAGGTATGCGGAGACCAGCTCGGTGAGCGCCGCCTCGTCACCCGCGCGGGCGGCGGCGACCAGGGCGGGCACGTCCGGGTGGGACGGGTCGCGCGTCCCCGGGTCCAGGTCCGCGTCGTGGGCCGGCGTGTGGACGTCGCTGCCGGTCACGGTGGCGGTCCCTCCTCACGTCGCGGGTGGGCGGACCGACCGGATCGGCGTTCCCCCGCCGCTCCGGACCGGCGTCCTTCTGCCGGTCCGGCACCGGTGACGACGCAGCTCACGGCATGTTCGCACACCGATATGCGCCTGTAAAGATCGTCGCCCATCACTGTCCAGGTAAGTGGGCGATCCAAACAAAGTTCTGAATTTCCGTTGTCGGCGTGACCCTGCCGTCGTCTACGGAACCAGAGCGGGCCGACGCCGACCCGCCTGGCGCCGGCCCCCGGGCAGCCGGTCGCCAGGAGGGCCGACCACACCTCCACCACCCGTACGCAGGAAGGAAGTCAATGCGACTGACCCCCCATCCCCCCGACGACCACCCGGCACCGGCGGCCACCGCCGTCCGTCGCCTGTGGCGGCGTCTGGTGCCGTTGGCGGTGCTCGCCGTCGTGGCGCCGGCCGTCGTGGCGGTCACCAGTGGTCCGGCTCAGGCGGCGGCTGTGGACACGGGCGCGTTCTACGTGTTCGTGTCGCGGCACAGCGGCAAGGTGATCGATGTGTCGAACTATTCGACCAGTGACGGTGCGCCGATTCATCAGTGGTCGCGTACGGACACGTTGAACCAGCAGTGGCAGTTCGTGCCGGTGGACAACGGCTACTTCCAGTTGCGGTCGCGGCAGAGCGGCAAGGTGTTGCAGATCGCGAGTGCCGAGGACGGTGCGGCGTTGACGCAGGAGTCGGCGGGCACGAACACGCGGCAGCACTTCGGGGTCGCGGATTCGGCGGACGGGTACGTGCGGTTCGTCAACCGGCACAGCCGTAAGGCGTTGGACGTGTGGGAGTGGTCGACGGCCAACGGTGGCCGGATCTCCCAGTTTTCCGACCTCGACGGCGCGAACCAGCAGTGGCAGCTGGTCAAGCTCGGCGGTGGCAGCACGCCGCCCGGCGCGATCACGGTGGCCGCTGACGGCAGCGGCCAGCACCGCACGGTCCAGGCCGCCGTGAACGCGGCACCGGCCAACAGCGCCAACCCGGTCGTCATCGCGATCAGCCCCGGCACCTACCGCGGCGTGGTGTCCGTGCCGTCGAACAAGACGAACATCCAGCTCCTCGGCATGGGATCGAGCCCGAGCGCCGTGGTGATCGTCGAGCGGCACTCGGCCGGCACCGTCAAGCCCGACGGGACGACCTACGGCACCTCCGGCAGCGCCACCATGACGGTCTCGGGCCGGGGTTTCACCGCGACCAACCTGACCATCTCCAACGACTTCGACGAGGCGGCCAACGCCAGTCAGCCGGGCCACCAGGCGGTCGCGCTCAACCTGAATTCCGACCGGTCGGTGCTGAGCAACGTGCGGCTGCTCGGCGACCAGGACACCTTCCTCGTCGGCGGTTCGGCCCGCTCCTACATCCGCAACTCGTACGTCGAGGGCACCGTCGACTTCATCTTCGGCGACGGGATCGCGGTGCTGCACAGCTCGCAGATCCACGAGAAGCGGGCCACGGGCGGGCCGGTCACCGCCGCCCGCACCCCGGCGGCGCGGGCGTACGGCTTCCTCTTCTACCGCTGCAACCTGACCAGTTCGGCGGCGGCGGGTTCGAGCAGCCTGGGCCGGCCGTGGGGCCCGGACGCGCAGGTGCTCTACCGCGAGTCCACGCTCGGCGCCCACATCAGGACCAGCCAGCCGTGGACCGACATGTCCAGCAACTCCTGGCGCAACGCGCGCTTCCTGGAGTACCGCAACACCGGCGCGGGAGCCGGCACGAACAGCAACCGGCCGCAACTGAGCGACGTTCAGGCGCCCAACTACACCCCGCAGAAGTACCTGGCCGGCACCGACGGCTGGAACCCGGTCGGCTGACCGGTCCCACCCCGTCTGATCCTCAGGAGGAGAAACAACCATGAACATCCAGATCCGCCGGCTGTGGCGGCGCCTGGTGCCGTTGGCGGTGCTGGCCGTTTCGGTGCCCGTGGCTGTCGTGGCGACCGGCAGTCCGTCGCAGGCGGCGGTCGTGGACACGGGTGCGTTCTACGTGTTCGTGTCGCGGCACAGCGGCAAGGTGATCGATGTGTCGAACTATTCGACCAGTGACGGTGCGCCGATTCATCAGTGGTCGCGTACGGACACGTTGAACCAGCAGTGGCAGTTCGTGCCGGTGGACAACGGCTACTTCCAGTTGCGGTCGCGGCAGAGCGGCAAGGTGTTGCAGATCGCGAGTGCCGAGGACGGTGCGGCGTTGACGCAGGAGTCGGCGGGCACGAACACGCGGCAGCACTTCGGGGTCGCGGATTCGGCGGACGGGTACGTGCGGTTCGTCAACCGGCACAGCCGTAAGGCGTTGGACGTGTGGGAGTGGTCGACGGCCAACGGTGGCCGGATCTCCCAGTTTGCGGACCTCGACGGCACCAACCAGCAGTGGCAGCTGGTCAAGGTCGGCTCCGGCGGAACGCCGGCGGTGCCGTACGCGAACGCGCCGGACGGCTTCGCCACCGGGGTGACCGGCGGCGCCGGCGGGCAGACCGTCACGGTGACCACCCAGGCGCAGCTCAACCAGTACGTCACCGCGTCGGCGCCCTACGTGATCCGCGTCGCCGGCACGATCAACATCAGCCCGAAGGGCACCGAGCTGCGGGTGGCGTCCAACAAGACGATCATCGGCGTGGGCACCAGCGGCCACATCGTCGGCGGCGGGTTCTTCCTCGGCTCCGGGGTCAACAACGTCATCATCCGCAACCTGACGATCCGCGACACCCTGATGCCGGACGACGACCCGGGCGACGACACCTACGACTACGACGCCATCCAGATGGACACCGTCAACCGTGTCTGGATCGACCACAACCGGCTCCAGCGGATGAACGACGGACTGCTCGACAGCCGCAAGGACAGCACCAACATCACCGTGTCCTGGAACCACTTCGCCGACAACAACAAGACCTTCGGCATCGGCTGGACGGAGAACGTCACCGCCCGGATGACCATCCACCACAACTGGTTCCAGAACACCAGGACCCGCAACCCCAGCGCCGACAACCTGGCCAACCTGCACATGTACAACAACTACCTGCAGAACTGCGCGTCCTACGGCAACTACGTGCGGGGCCTGACCAAGGCCGTCGTCGAGAACAGCTACTACGAGAACGTCCGCAACCCGTACTACGTCGAGTCGGGCGAACTCGTCCAGCGCGGCAACGTCACGGTCGACAGCCCATGGGACTCCGGCAAGGTCAGGTCGAAGGGCACGGCGTTCAACCCGAGCAGCTTCTACCCGTACACGCTGCACGACGCCGCCGACATCCCGGCGATGCTGCGTACCCACGCCGGCCCGCAGGCTGGCATCGGCATCTGACCGATCCGCGGTGGCACCGGCCGGTTCCGCCGGCCGGTGCCACCGTCGCGTTCCCGCACGATCGAGAAACGGCGTGAGCTGCGGCGACACTCTCCGTGTCTGTGGACAACCCGCGTGTCGTCCACAGGGCCCGCCGGCCGTCCCGCCCGCGTCGCAGGCTGCGAGCCATGACCCCGACCGACCGCCCCCGGCTCGCCGTCCGTTCCCCCGCCGACCTCATCGCCGCCGTGCCCTACCTGCTCGGCTTCCACCCCGCCGACAGCGTCGTCGTGGTGGCGATGCGGGGTCGCCGGATCACCTTCGCCGCCCGCGCCGACCTGCCCGACCTCGCCGACCCGCGCGACCCCGCCGGCCACCTCGCCGGCGTCGTCGCCCGGCAGCACGCCGAGACCGCCACGGTCCTGGGCTACGGGCCCGCACCGCTGGTCACCCCGGCCGTCGACGCCGTGCGCGCCGCGCTGACCGCCGCCGGGATGTCCGTGCTCGACGCCCTGCGCGTCACCGAGGGCCGCTACTGGTCGTACCTCTGCACCGAGCCGGAATGCTGCCCGCCCGACGGAACCCCCTACGACGTCGGTGCCAGCGAGGTCAGCGCGGCGGCCGTCTTCGCCGGCCAGGTCGCCCTGCCCGACCGGGCCGCCCTGGTCGCGCAGGTCGCCCCGGTGACTGGTCCCGCTCGCTCGGCCGTACGCCGGGCCACCGCCCGCGCCGAGCGACGCCTGGCGGACCTGCTCGACCGGGCGCCCGCGACCGACCCGCGCGGCGAGCGGGCACTCCGCTCCGCGGGGGTGGCAGCGGTACGCACCACGCTGCGCCGGCACCGGCGGGGGCAGCGGCTCACCGACGACGAGGTCGCCTGGCTGAGCGTGCTGCTGACCCACGTGCCGGTTCGCGACCACGCCTGGGAACGCACCGACGGGCGGGACGAGGACATCGCGCTCTGGGCTGACGTGCTGCGCCGGGCCGAGCCGGAGCTGATCGCCGCGCCAGCCGCGCTGCTGGCGTTCGCGGCGTGGCGGGCGGGGCAGGGGGCGCTGGCGGCGGTGGCCCTGGAACGCGCCCTGGCCGAGCACCCCGGCCACTCGATGGCGCTGCTCCTCGACGACCTGCTGCGCCGGGGCGTGCCGCCCTCCGAGCTGGACGGCTGGCCGGCGGTCGGAGCGCCCGGCGTGCTACGCCGCAGACGCAGCCGACGCGGTCCCCGCTGACTCCCGTCAGAGCATCCCGAGCGCGGCACCGATGACGGCCTGAGCGGTACGGCTGAGCTCCTCACCCTTGGCGTCGGTCCCGGTAATCGAGTACTGCGTCCGGAACCGGCCGTCGCGGGTGGCCGCCACGCCGGTCAGGTAGCCGAACCGGGAGCCCGTCTTGATCCACAGAAGTTCGCCTCCGGGCAGCGGGAACGCGGTGAGCCCGGCGCTGTACCGGGCCGGACCACCGGAGACGTCGGGGACCCCGGGCAGGGTGAACATCTCGGCCAGCTGGGCCGGCGGTACGACGCGGCCGGCGAAGAGCGCGGCGACGAACGTGTCCAGGTCAGCGAGGCTGGAGATGACGTTGCCGGAGGCCGGAGTGAAGGTCTGGCTCCACGTCGTGGCGTCCACCAGTTCGGTGGCTCCGTCGCGCACGACGGCCTGGTATCCGTGTGCGTGCGGACCGAGGATGCGCGGGTCGTCGCCGGGGGCGTACGTGTTTCGCAGGTGGAGCGGGCGGGCGATCCGCCGGTCCAGTTCCCGCGCGTACGGGTGGCCGGTGACCTTCTCCACCAGCAGGCCGGCGACGATGTAGCCCATGTTGGTGTAATGCTGCTTCGTCCCGGGCTCGAACTCCCGGGGGTTACGCAGGCCGAGTCGCACGATCTGCTCCGGGGTCCACCGGTCGTACCGGTGGGCGAGCTGCCACTCGATGCCGTCCGGCATGGTCGGGCTGGGGATGCCGTTGGTGTGGTCGAGCAGCTGGCGGACGGTGACGGTCGGGTAGTCGGCGGGCAGCAGCCCGGGTAGGTGACGCTGCACCGGGTCGGCCAGGTCGATGCGGCCCTCAGCGACCAGTTGCAGCACCAGTGCGGCGGTGAAGACCTTGGTGACGCTGCCGGTCCGGAAGCGTGCGTGCGGCGGCACGGGGGCCTGACTGCGCAGGTCACGGACGCCGGTGGCGCCGGTCCAGCAGCCGTCCGGGGTGATGATTCGGACCTGGGCGCTGGTGGCGTCGGAGTTGGGTAGTCCGGCGATCGCCTGTCGGAGTGGGCCGGGGTCGAGGGTGCCGGGGCGGCAGTCGGCGGCGGAGCGGGCCGGGGGTGCGGCGGTGACCGCGCCGGGGGCCACGACAGTCAGCACGGTGGCGAGCGCAGTCGCCACGAGGGCGGTCCGGCTGTTCATGATTTTCATGACATCGAGCCTTGTCTCCCGGTGCCGGTCGGGACATCGGGGAGATTCCCCTGGCGCACCCGGACCGGAAGACCGGGGAGAACCCCGCCAGGAAGGGGGCCGGCCGGCCCCCTTCCCCACCTCCACACGCGTCGGCGCAACGTGGCTGGCCGGGCGAGCCCGCGGCAGGTCAGGCCCGGCGACGTCCTGTTGCGACCCGGCTCAGCCCGCGTAGATCGTGGTCCACCCGGTGGCCCAGGCGAAGCAGGAACCGTTCTTGCCCAGGCCCTCGCGGGCGCGGATCTTGGTCACGTTGATGGCGAAACTGTAGTGGCCCGCACCGATCGGAGCGCTCTTGCCGCTTCCTTTGCTCATGTAGTCGATCTCGGTGCGGCCCGGATTCGAGGAGTAGCTGTAGTAGGCCTCGGTCTGCAGGCAGGCCGAGTAGCCGTCGGCGGCGGTGTCCTCCAGCGTGCCGCGCAGAATGACGCGTCCGTCCTCGACGCCGACAGACCCCGCTGCGTGCGCCCCCGCCACATCTCCGTTGGTGTGGTAGAGCGACCAGTTGGCGACGGCCAACGCTGGCGATGCCGTGAAAGCGAGGACGGCCGCGGTCGTCGCCGCACAGATGGTGAACCTACGGCCCGTGATGCGCATTGATCGCCTTTCCGGCTAGAAGGCCAGTGACTTGTAGCCGGACGCGTAGACGCACGTCCCGCTGCTGTTCGTGATGCCCTCGCGGGCTTTGATCGTGCTTACGTTGCTGGCAAAGCTGTAATGTCCGGCGCTGCCCAGGCTCTTGCTGTTGCCGTAGCCGCCCACCCGGTCGTACTCCCTGCGGGTGCCGCCGTCCGAGTAGGTCGCGAAGAACTCCAGGCAGGCGGACTTCCCATCGCTCTTGGTGTCCTCCAAGGTGCCAAACACGCACACCCGACCAAGGCCGTCGCACTGGGTGGTGGTGTATCCGTCGGCGTGCGCACCGACGACATCCCCGTCGCTGTGGTACAGCGTCCAGCACTTGCCGAAGAGGATGTCGCAGTCGGCTGCGGCAGCCGGGCTGGCGACGACCGCCGTCGACACGGCCAGCCCCACGACAACTGCCAGCAGTAGTCGTACTGGTTTCATCAGGGCTCCCTTTCCATGGGAATCGAGCGATCTCCCTTGGGCGACCGCAGAGTGCTCTCGTGCGGATCAGGTCAGCACTGGTGGGAAGCGGGCGGGTGCGGCAGGATCCAACCGTTGCTGCGCAGGAAGGATTCGGAGATGTAGCCCTGCTGCTGGGTGCCGGCCTTACGTACGTGCCACCAGAGCGGGCTCGTGACGCCGTGGGCGGTGATCTTCTCACCGACTCGGTAACAGTGCAGATAGACGTCAGATCCGCTGTTCCAGGTGCCGTTCGAACTGCAACTACGCCACGGGCCGCTGCGATAGTTGACGTCGTCGCCGACGGTTACGGCTGTCCAATTGCTCGGATTGGACCACGAATAACTGCAGGCGGCGGAAGCCGTGGGCGCCCCGGCGACAACGCCAGCGGCACCCGAAACGAGGACGAAGATCGAAGCCAACAATCTGCGCATGGCGCGTAGTGGACCATGGCCTTCGATCGTCCAACAAGCACAGTTGGCAGAAATACCGCGAAGGTCCACGGACGTGTACCGCGGAAGTTCAGGGGCGAATACCGCGAGAGTTTACGGCGAACCTACGACCCGTCCTCCTCGCACGTGACCCGCTGCCGGTAGCTGCTCAGGGAGAGGCCGAGTACCGACCGGAACTCGTTGGCGAGGTGGGCGTGATCGCTGTAGCCGAGGTCGGCGGCGACGGCGGCCAGGGTCGTGCCCGGGTCGGTGCGCAGGCGTTCGGCCGCCTCCTGCAGCCGACGCCTGCGGATCATCGTCGACGGCGGCAGCCCGACGTAGCGTCCCGCGAGCCGCTGCAACGAGCGGGTGGACAGGCACACGCGTACGGCGGCATCCTCGACCGTCCGGATCGCCGGATCCGTGTCGATGGCCTCGGCCATCGCGTTGGCCAGCAGCGCCTCGTCGTTCGGCGGTGGGATCGCGTCGCTGAGCCACCCCGCGAAGGCGTCGACGGCCCGGCGGTGCCGGGTCTGCCGGTCGCCCGGCCCGGTCATCTCGCGGTGCACCCGCTCGTGCAGGACGGGTAGGTCCACGGCCTCGTAGCGGTCCCGCAGGGCCGCCGGGTCCGCGACGAGGTGGGGTACGGCCGCCGGCCGCAGCAGGGCGCCGACGGCCCAGCCCGTTCCGGTGAGGTCACGGTACGAACTGCCGGTCGTCGGCCCGGAGATGCCGACCGCGTCCGGTTCGACGACGAGGTTGCAGGCGGGGAAGGCGATCAGATGCTGCCGGGAGGACCGCCCCGGCTGGATCTGCCACTCCGGGATCCAGAACCACCGCACCAGCTGCCGCACCGCATCCGGCGGCGGGAGCCGGTCGAACGTGGGCAGCCGCGCCGGGTAGAGGACACCCCGTGGGCTCGCCGCATCCGGGCCGGCCGGCTGGCGCGAATCTTCAAGCCGGCCCACGCCCGCCATTCCTACGATCGGTCACATGACTGCAACGAGCCGAGCCGCCGACGGTGAGCACACCACGAACGGTACGCCGCACGGCGCCACCAGCCTGACCCCCTTCCTGGCGATCCCCGACGCGCGCGGCGCCATCGACTTCTACCGGGACATCTTCGGTGCCCGGGTGGTCGACGTGACCGAGATGGGCGGAGTCGTGGCCCACGCCGTCCTCGACTTCGGCCACGGTCTGCTGCAACTCGGCGAGCCGATGCCCGACTACGGGCTCGTCGCGGCACCCGAGGGGGACCAGGACTGCTACTCGATGGGCCTCTACCGCCCCGACGTGGACGCCGTCGTCGCCCGGGCCGAGGCGGCCGGCGCCGTCGTCCGTGAGGCGCCGTCCACGTTCGTGTCCGGCGACCGGTTCGCCAGCATCAGGGACCCCTTCGGCGTACGGTGGTCGGTCATGACCCGGGTGGAGGATCTCTCCGAGAAGGAGAGCGCGCGCCGGGTCGCCGAATGGGCCGAGCAGCAGAACCAGGCGAGCTGACCCACCGTGCCGGGCCGAGCAACGCTCCCCGGGGAAGGCGAGCGTCGCTTGGAGACCTAACGTGTCGGACGTGAACGGTGCAGGCTGGTTGGCGGACACCCGGGACTCCTACGACACCGTTGCCGCCAGCTACGCGGAACTGGTGCGCGACCTCCTGGTCGACGCGCCCCACGAACGGGCGGCCCTGGCGTTGTTCGCCGAACTGGTGCTGACCGCCGGCGGAGGCCCGGTCGCCGACATCGGGTGCGGGCCCGGACGCGTCACCGCCCACCTGCATCGGCACGGCCTCGACGCCTTCGGCATCGACCTTTCCCCAGGGATGATCGAGGTGGCTCGGCGGGACCATCCCCACCTGCGCTTCGAGGTGGGCTCGATGACCGACCTCGCGCTCGCCGACGCCTCGGTCGCGGGCGTGATCGCCTGGTACTCGCTCATCCACATCCCGGACGACGAGATCGGCCGGGTCTTCGCGCACTTCCGACGGGTACTGCGCCCAGGGGGCCCGCTACTGCTCGGCTTCCACGTCGGCGACGGGTCACGGCTGAAGACGGAGGGCTACGGCGGCCATCCCATGAAGGTCCACGTCCACCACCGCCGGCCGGCACGGATGGCGGCCTGGCTGCGCGCGGCCGGGTTCGCGGTGGAGGCGGAGACGGTCGTGACCTCGCCCGAGAGCAGGCTCGGCGGAATCCTCTTCGCACGCCGGCATCCCTGACGAGTACTCCCGGAGCCGGTCAGGGGGTCGAGGAAGAACCGAGCGGGAACTGACCCCGGGGCTTGCTCCTACTGGCAGGACCTTCGGCCGTCGAGCCGTTCATCGACGATTCCACGAGGGCCGAGGCGAGGAGGGCGACAGCCGGATCATCGTCGTGGGTCAGTTGGTGCAGGGTGCCCCGCGCGAGGGCCGCCGGCAGTTCGGCGAGCGCCTGGGTCAGGCGTACCCGCGCCGGGGAGTCCGCAGTGCGGGTGGCGAGCGCGTCGACCAGTGCAGTCATGATCCGGTCCGCGCAGTCGGGCTCCAGTGACAGGCTTGCCAGGATCTCGGCCGCCTCGACGTCGTTCGCGCCTTCGACCACCATGTTGACGAGTGTCGGCACGGCTTCGGTCGCGCCACGCGTACCCAATGACAGAGCAGACTGCCTGCGTACCGTCGGATCCGAGTCCCCGAGCGCTTCCCCGAGCAGCGCGGTCGCCTCGTCACCGGGCAGCTCCGCGACTGCCCGGACCGCGCGCCGCCGGATGTCGACGTTTGCCGAGTGCACGCCGGGCGCCACGCTCGCGACCGCGTCACCGCCTGCCCGCGCGAGGGCCCATCGCAGAGCACCGGCGACATTCGGATCGGATTCGGCGAGGACCGCCCCAGCCAGCAGCCCGGTGGGGACCGACATGCCCTCGGCCGGGTTCAGGACGGTCTGCTGCCGGCGTGCGGCACTGGGCGAGTTGAGCCCGTGCAGAAGCTCGACGATGCGCAGGACGTCCTGCCAGCCGGAGGGTGCCGCGACATCGACGGTACGGAGTCGCGCGAGTAGCTCCTGCTCCCGCTTCAGTCGGTCTTCGGCCTTTTGGATGAGGCTGCCGACCAGCGCGGACGGCGCGAAAGCAGGATCTTCCAGAGCACGTCTGATCTGTCGCAGCGACAATCCCAGGGACCGCAGACTCTCCACGTGGAAGATCCGGCGGATGTCCTCGGTGGAGTATTCGCGGTAGCCGCCCACAGTGCGTCCTGTCGGTCGTACCAGCCCGAGGGAGTCGTAGTGCCTGAGCATTCGCGCACTCACCCCCGAGCGGCGTGCGACCTCGCCGATCAGCACGCTGTTCCCCCGACCTGTTCCGGGCCGAGCGCGACGATCCGGGTCGCCTCGTCAACGGCCGCGTCGAAACCGGCATCCGGGTCGCGCAGGAGCAGTTCCGTGGCGCGGGCATGGGCACTCACCGCTGGGTCGTCACTCGCCATGCCCGTCCGCAGGGCCGGCTCGATCACGTCTCCGAGTGCGACGAGTGCTCTGCTGAGACTCAGTCTGACATTCCGGTCACCGCGACCGAGTTGTGCAGCAAGCTCCGCGGCCAGCGCCTGCTGTTCCCCGTCAGGCACGAGGACGACGGCGGCACGCCACGCGCTTCGCGCGACCTCGTCGTCGGCGTCATGCAGCAACGACCGGGTGATTGCGGGGTACGCGCTCCTGTCGCCGATCTTGGATAGCGTGTGCAACGCCTGGCTACGGGCCTGAGCGCGCTCGGTGCCAAGCTCCGTGCGGAGTCTGGGGACCGTAATCTCCGCCGGGAGGCGGGTCAACGCCCAGGTGAGCATGTCGCGTACGAAGAAGTCCGGTTCGATCGCGCAGCGCGCCACGAGCGCGTCGACGAGGCCGGGTTCGGCGCGCGTGCCAACCGCCAGAGCCGCCTGGAGTCGCGTCGACGAGTTGTCGGCGCCCAACGCGTCGAGCAGCCGTTCGTCCTGGGAATTCCTGGGTGTCGCGTTGACGGGGACCACCTCCTGCATCCAGTGAAGGCCTTGTCACAGTGTCAACGTCAAGTGCGCGTGACGCCCGGGCGGCCGGTGTCAGACCGGCCTGAGTTCGAGCTGGAACCCTACGAGGAGCCGGAAGGGCTGGACGCCGACGTCGAGGTGCTGCGGTTCGTGTTCCGCACCCTGACCACGCCGCTCGACGAGCTGCCGCGCCGCACCGAGCTCCAGCGGGCGGTCGTCGATCACCTGAGCGCGGGCCGCCACTGGCACGTCCGGCGCGGCCGTTTCCCGATCTAGTGCCCCAGCCTCACTCCGGCCGGCTGCGGCTGCGTGGACGAAGGTCACTCCCTGAGCGTGCGCACCGCAGTCGAAGACACCGCAGCCAGTTCGGGCTGGGCAGGCAGAAATACCGTGGGGACACCGAGCGACTCGTTCATCGCGGCGAGCCGGTACTCGCTCTGCAGATCGGTGGTGTTCCGCAAGCCGCGGACGATCACTCCTACTCCGTGACGACGGCAGTAGGCGGAGGTCAACCCGCTCCAGGCCGCAACGCTGACGGAGGTCCACCCTGCCGGCAGGATGGCCCGGACCGCAGCCGCGCGCTCCTCTTCGTCGGTGCCCGGATTCTTGAAGCTGTTGATGGCGACGAGCACGACCACCTCGTCGAAGATGCGGCGTGCCCGGTCCACCACATCCAGATGCCCGGGAGTGAAGGGATCGAAGCTGCCGGGGTAGACCGCCCGCACACCTCTGCCGGTGCTCATGGCCCGACTGTAGGTATCGGCTGTCGGATCCGCTGGCCCCTGCCTGTGGGCAGTACGTCACAGCCACAGGGACTCGCCCTGCCGGGCGCAAGCAGCGACACCTTGGCCATGCCCTGAGCAGAATCGCTCGCTTCCCGAACTGCGCTGCGGGCAGGCTGTCGAGATGAAGGCGAGCTTCAGCGGTGAGGTGGCGACGTACTACGCGAGGCACCGGCGGGGTTACCCACCCGAGGTGCTCGACGCCCTCGTCGAAGCGTTCGGCCTCAGCGCCGAGGACACGGTGGTCGACCTCGGCTGCGGCACCGGCCAGTTGAGCCTCCCGCTCGCCGCCCGGGTCGGGGCCGTCGTCGGCGTGGACCCGGAGCCGGACATGCTGGTTCTGGCCCGCCAGGCCGCTCTCGACGCTGCGACGGTCAACACCACGTGGCTGCTCGGCACCGGCAACGACCTGCCCGCGCTGGGTCGGCTACTCGGCGACCGGACGATCGGCGCGCTGACCGCCGCCGTCGCCATCCACTTCATGGACCGCGACGCGCTGTTCAGGGCCGTCCGGCCGCTGCTGCGCCCCGGCGGCGGCGTCGCCGTCGTCACCAACGGAGCGCCGCTGTGGCTCCAGGACGCCGACTGGTCCAGGGCACTGCGCGAATGCCTGGAACGGCTGCTCGGGCACCCCGTCACAGCTGCCTGCCAAACCGACGACGCCGGCCGCCTACGCAACCGGGAAGCCCTCGTTCGCGCCGGCTACCGGTACGCGGAGTTGTCGGTGCAGTACGACGCACCGCTCACCGTCGATGACATGGTGGGCGGCGTCTTCTCCGCCCTGTCGACCGACCGGCTGCCGTCCACGCAGGGCCGGGCCACGTTTGCCGCAGAGATGCGCGACGCCCTCGGCGGACGCGACGAGGTCACCGAGCGGGTCCGCGTCTGGCTCCAGTTCGGTACGCCCGACTGAAGCCGCACCTCGCCCAGCCAAGCCTTCCACCTCCACGGCCCGCCGGCATCGGAGCGCGCCCCGGATGGTCAGGCCCGCTCGGCCAGCTCACCGACGAACGCGCGCCACGCCGCCACGTCATCGAACTGGGGGGAGCCGCCGGTCCAGCCAGGAGAGCAGGATCTGTGCGTACTGCGGGCTGATGCCGGCCAGGTTTTCGGCCTCGTGCAGGGTGGGCGCGTGGTCGCAGCCGGCCAGCCGGGCGATGGTCAGGTCTGCCGCAACGGCCGCCCGGCGCCACACCGTCAGGCTCTCCTCGATCGGGATCCAGGCGTCGGTGTCGCCGTAGCAGAGCAACACCGGGCAGGTCAGCGCCGCGAATACCGGTTCCGGATCGAAGTCCATGTCGGCCCAGGCGCCGGGCTCCGGCACCTCGCGCGGCAGGAACGCCAGCGGAAACCAGGGCCGCTCGACGGCGGCGTCCAACTCCGCCTGGGCGACCGCCCGCGACAGCCCACCGCGAAGGTACGCCTCTGCGACCCCACGCAGCCGGTCCAGCTCGGCGAGGTCGGCGTCGCCGTACCCGTGGCGGCGAAGTTGCTCGGCGGTGCCGTACCGCATCTGCCGTGCGGGGCTGACCCCGCTGCACCCGACGAGCACGAGGAGGTCGACCGGGTGGCGGCTGGCGGTCAGCGCCGCCGCCCAGGCCCCCTGGCTGAACCCCCACAGCCCGACCGGGACGTCACCGACCTGCCGGCGTAGCACGTCCAGGGCCGCCGCCGCATCGTCGGCCTGGGCGTTCATCGGCACGTCGCGTCCGTCGATCCGGGGGCGCCGGTCGTAGCGCAGCACCGCGATGCCGGCAGGCGGCAGCAGCCGGGCCAGGTGCTCATAGAGAAAGTACGACCGGTTGTCGGCGTGGGAGCCGTGCAGCACGGCGAGGGCGCCCCGGGCCGGCCCGGCCGGCAGGGTCAGGGTGGCGGGGAGTTGCTGCTCGCCGACGCTCAGCTCCATGCCGGGCAGTCAAGCACCGACCGGGCGTCTCCGTCTCGCCCAGTGAGGAGCTGGCGGCGCGCCGATCCGGTCCACCGCCAGGATCGGGCGGCCCTTGCGGCTCGCGTGGGACTGTCGAGCTGATGTCGCAGACGATTCACCGCCATCTGGTGTCGCAGCGAACCAGGCATCGCCTGATGTCACAGACGACTCAGCTCGACAGCGTCGAGCGACCTGTTCGCCCGCGGGCGGGCTCCGCCACCGCCGCACGAGGCGCGGATCACCCGGTCGAGGCTGCGTGACGAGGCGCCAGCTCGACTGCTGGCGGTTACGAGCCGTCTCCCGCGCGGCGCTCGGGTTTGGCTGGGTGTCCGCGATCCTGCTCGCCCGCGCCGGGCCCGACGTGCGCTTCCGACGTCAGGCCCGCTCGGCCAGTTCGGCGACGAACGCGCGCCACGCCGCCGGTGCGAAGGTGAGCGCCGGGCCGGCCGGGTCCTTCGAGTCGCGGACGGCGACGACGCCGGGAAGATTGTCGGCGACCTCGACGCAGGCGCCGCCGTTCGAGCTGCTGCGGGTGCTCTTGCGCCACTGCGCGCCGGTCAGGTCAGCCATGATCGCGCTCTCAACAGGTCGATGGTCTGGTCTCGCGGCAGCGCGACCGATCTCACGGTATCCCAGACCGCCCAGAGCGGAGCAACGTCATTCGTGAGACGGCCGGTGGCTTGGTCATCGAGGTAGCCGACCTCGCCGTCGGGCGTGCTGGCGATGATGAACGGCCCAGCCTGCCCGGGGTGCAGCCCGGCACGGAGAGGAAGCACGTGGATCATGACGTTCGGACGCCGGGCAAGCTCGATCAGGTGATCAAGCTGCGGTTGCATGACCTCGGGCTCTCCCCGCCGGAGCGCAGCCTCGTCGATCACGAAGACCAGGAGAGGAGGACGTGGACGGTCGAGCACGGCGGCCTGCCGGCGTAGCCGGGCGTCGACATAGGCTTCCGCGTCAGCCATCAGCGGCCCGCTGGTGAGGACCACCCTGGCGTAGTCCTCGGTCTGTAGGAGGCCCGGGAGGACGGCTGACTCGAACCACCGCAGCCCGGACGCCTCACGCTCGATCTCGGTCCACGGTCTGAACCACGCTGGCTCTCTTCGCTTCAGTGCGTCCGGCCAGAGCTCTTCTATGTCCTTGTTCAGGATCTCGGCGACCCGGGCACGGTGACGGGTCTGCGGGATTCGTCCCTGACTCACCCAGCGCGCCGCCGTCTTCGGATCGACGCCGATCTGAGCTGCGAGGCTCTCCGCAGTCTCGCCGGCCTTCGCCATCGCTACCTGAACCGCCCGGTTCATCCCTGCTCCTCGCCTGAACGTCCTGAATATCCCAGGTACAGACTGCTACGCGGTGTGATCGGCTGGCAACCCTCGGCAGGGTGCCTTGTAGACGGCGCGAGCCGGTGGAGGCATCCCGAGGCCCGCCGGTCGTGCCGCGAGGGGGTCGCCGCCGGGCGAGCATCCGTGGCGGCCCCCTCCTCCACCGACGGACGAGGGGGAAGACCTTGCCGGAGCGCCAGCCGCCGCCAGGGCTGGAACCGAAGCCGGACCCCAAGCCCGTGCTGCGGCAGATCAGGTCGGGTGACGTGCTGTACCTGACCCGGTCCGCGAGCCCGCAGTTCGTCCGTCCGATCTCCGTGCGCGTGATCCGCGTCCTGACCGACTGGCACACGTACCACGGTTGGCGCTGGATCGACGTCTACCAGCTGGGCGCGCGCGGCGACGCCGTGGACCGGCGCTCGCTCTACGTGTGGTGCGAGGGGGTCCGCTGGCGTACCGCAGCTCCGGCCTCGCCGGCGACGGCCCGCCGGCGGGTCCCGGCATGAACCGGCGCCGCGCCCACCTGCCCACCCGGCCCACCTGGCGCTGCGCGGCCTGCGGGATCGCCTGGCCGTGCTCGGCGGCGAAGCTGCGGCTGCTCGCCGAGTACCGGACGGACCGGCCTGATGGCCCACCTCGACCACCTGCGCACCTTCCTGATGTACGAGCCCCGGGGCCCGGCCCTGCTGATCCACCTGGCGACCCTCCAGGCCGAGGCGGGCGAGGAACTCGCCGCGCTGGACCACGCCACGACGCCGGCCGGTCTGACCGCCCGCTTCACCGCCTGGGCCCGCCCGCGCTGACCGCCGCCGAAGGCGCCACCGGGAGCGACGGTGTGGCGTTCTCCGTCGAAAGATGTAGGGGATGTTCGTTCCGTAAGGCGAGTCGGTGGGTACGACGCCGGCACAGAATGGGTCCGTGCCCCAACCCATCGCAAGCACCGCATGAGCGTCGGACTGCTGCTGTCGCTCGCCGGCCTGGCCCTGGTCGACAGCACGAGCATCGGCACACTCTTCATCCCCGTCTGGCTGCTGCTCGCTCCCGGGCAGGTCAACGCCCGCCGGATCCTCGTCTACCTCGGCACGATCGTCGTCTTCTACTTCGGCGTCGGGCTGCTGCTCGCCCTCGGCGGCAGCCGGCTGGCCGACGTCCTCGGCGGGGCGATGGACAACCGGCCGGTGCTCTGGGCACAGCTCGTCCTCGGGGTCGGGCTGTTCCTGCTCAGCTTCCGCTACGACAGCAAGCGGCGTCCGCGCAGCGGCGGGGTGCTGCGCTGGCGGGACCGGGCCACCGCCGGCGACTCCTCCGCGCGGTGGCTGGTGGGGCTGGCGCTGCTCGCCGCGCTCGCGGAGGTGGCGACGATGCTGCCGTACCTCGGCGCGGTCGGCCTGCTGACCACCTCGGGTCTCGGCGCGGCCGAGATGGTGGGGCTGCTCGCCGGCTACTGCCTGGTCATGGTCCTGCCGGCGGTGCTGCTGCTGGCGGCCCGGATGGCGCTGCCGAGGCTGATCGAGCCGGTGCTGGCCCGGCTCAACGCCTGGATCATGCGAACCTCGGGCAGCATGCTCGGCTGGATCCTCGGCATCGCCGGCTTCCTGGTGGCCCGCGACGCCGCGGTCCGGCTGGGGCTGTTCGACTAGGCCGGCGGATCAGGTGGTGATCCGGTCGGGGCGGGCGTAGACGTTCATCGTGTCGCCGCGCAGGAAGCCGACCAGCGTCAGCCCGGCCTCCTCGGCCAGCTCCACCGCCAGGGTGCTCGGCGCGGAGACCGCCGCGAGCAGCGGCACCCCCGCCATCCACGCCTTCTGGGTCAGCTCGAAGCTCGCCCGCCCGGAGACCAGCAGGACGTGCCCGGCCAGCGGCAGCCGCCGCTCGCGGAGCGCCCAGCCGACCACCTTGTCGACGGCGTTGTGCCGGCCCACATCCTCGCGCAGCACCACCAGGTCGCCGTCGGCGGTGAACAGGCCCGCGGCGTGCAGGCCGCCCGTGCGGTCGAAGCCGCGCTGCGCCGCGCGCAGCCGGTCCGGCAGCGCGGTCAGGACCGCCGCCGGCACGGTCAGCGGGTCGTCGCCCACCGCGAAGACCGATCGGGTACGCACGGCGTCGATGCTCGCCTTGCCGCACACCCCGCAGGAGCTGGTGGTGTAGAAGTTCCGGGCCGGATCGACGGCGGGTTCGGGCACGCCGGGCGACAGCACCACGTCCACCACGTTGTACGTGTTGGGTGTCTCCGCGCCGGCGCAGAGCTGCGCGGTGCGCACGTCGTCGGCGGAGCGGATCAGCCCCTCGGTCAGCAGGAAGCCGATCGCCAGGTCGAGGTCGTCGCCCGGAGTGCGCATGGTCACCGCGAGCGGCCGTCGCCGGCCGGGACCGGCCGCACCGACCCGGATCTCCAGCGGTTCCTCCACGGCGAGGCTGTCCTGCCAACGTACCGAGGCGCGGCCCGTCGCCGCCGCGTCGAGGTCGATGCGGAGCACGCCGCGCCGGTCAGTCGCCCGTCCCATCCCGCCATCCTGCACCCCGGGGTCGGGGCGCCGCGCGGCGACGGCCCGTCCGTCGACCCGCTGCGTGGCGTCGAACGCCGGTGTTCGACTTCGAGCAGGCGGTCTCGACCCGCCGCCACACCGCCCTGCCGAGGCGTCGCGCGGCTACCGTGACCGGATGGACGCGTACGCGGCGGTGGTGCTGGCGGGCGGCGCCGCGCGGCGGATGGGTGGCGTGGACAAGCCCGCCCGGACGGTCGGCGGCCTGCCGATGCGGGACCGGGTGCTGGCCGCGGTCGCCGATGCCGCGCCGCGCATCCTGGTCGGCCCGCCCGGGCCGGTGCCCGCCGGGGTTCGGGTGACCCGGGAGGAACCGCCGGGCGGCGGCCCCGTCGCCGCCGCCGCGGCCGGGCTGGCCCTGCTCGACCCCGGTACGCCGGTGGTCGCTCTGCTCGCCGCCGACCTGCCCCTGCTCACCCGCGCGGCGGTCGGGGAGTTGCTCGACCGTCTCGACGCCGGTCACGACGGCGCCTGCTACGTCGACGGCGACGGGTGGCGGCAGACCCTCTGCGGGGTGTGGCGGGTGGCCCCGCTGCGCGCCGCCCTGGACCGCCTCGCCGCCGAGCGCGCCAGCGGGCAGCCCGACGGGTCCGCCGCGACGCTGGCGGGGGCACCGATCAGGGCGCTGCTCGCCGGGCTGCGGGTGCGCGAGGTGCCGTGGTCCGGTGCCGGCCCGCCGCCCTGGTTCGACTGCGACACTGACGAGGACGTACGCCGGGCGGAGGAGTGGACGCGATGACGGTCATGGACGACTGGGTGACGGCGGCCTGTGCCGAGCTGGACCTGGACCCCGCCCAGGTGCCGGTGCCGGCCGTGCTCGACCTGGCCAAGGACGTGGCGCACCAGGTGCTGCGGCCGGGCGCGCCCGTCACCGCGTACCTGCTCGGGCTGGCGGTCGGGCGGGGCGCGGACCCGGCCGGCGCCGCGGCCCGGCTCAGCGCGCTGGCCGCCGCCTGGCCGGTCGAGCTCGGCGCCGAACGCGCGGGCGGAACACCCGCCTGACCTCCGCTGTCCGATCACGGTCGGCCTGATTCGTCTCCCCCGTTCCGTGGGTAGGGTGACCTTGACGGACGGAGGCGATCATGACGGCAGACCACCCCTCGGCGCCGGGCGGCGACTCGCCCGGCACCCTGCCGGCGCACCACGAGCCGATCCTGCTCGACGAGCCCAGTACGGCCGACCTGCGGGCCAAGGTCACCCAGGCCTGGCACGAGTTCGCCCGGGCGCTCGCCGAGCGGTTGGCGGCGCTGCCCACGGGCACGCACGTCGCGCTGACCCTCGACCCCACCGCCTCCGGCACCGGCGACGCGGTCTACTCGGTCAGCATCGACGTCGGTGAGGAGGGCCGGCTTGCCGCCCGCGCGGTCGGCAACGCGACCCTGCCGGAGGGCTACCGGCTGGACCGGGCCGCCGTGGCGGACATGATCGCGCTCGGCTGGTCGCCGCCCGGCGTGGTGGAGGGCTCCGGCGAGCACTTCGGGCTGGACGGCGGCACCGCCGAGGCGACCCGACTGGCGGCCCTGCTCACCCGGACGCTGCGCGACGTCTACGGCGCCCCGCACCCCGCCTTCCTCGTCTACCTCATCCACGACGCCGAGGGTGAGCCGTTGCCGGTGGAGCCGCTGGGCACCGCCCGCAGCGAGTTCGGTCCGGACCGCAACGTCGAGGCCGACCTGGACGAGGCGCTCGCGGCGGCCGCCGCCGCCCAGGCGCCCGAGCACGACGTCGCCGCGCTCGCCGAGCAGGTCCGCACGGTCGTCTCGACCATGCTCAAGTCGGACTCGGACCGGTTGCAGGTCGACTCCGACGGCGACATCAACATCCGTGCCGGCTCGGCGATGGTCTTCGTCCGGGTCCGCGACAACCCGCCGCTGGTGGACGTCTTCTCCCCGGTGCTGACCGAGGTCGAGCCGACCGAGCGGCTCTACGTGAAGCTCTCCGAGCTGACCAACCGGATGCCGATCGGCCGGCTCTACTGCGCCGACGACACCGTGTGGGCGTCCATCCCCGTCTTCGGCCGCAACTTCCAGGCCACCCACCTCATGCTCGCGGTCCAGGTGATGACCGGGCTCGCGGACGAGCTGGACGACCGCCTGCACGGCGAGTTCGGCGGGAAGCGGTTCTTCGGCGAGGGGGACAAGCCGGTCAAGCGGGACCAGGAGGAACACCGCACCGGCATGTACCTCTGAGCCACGCCCGCCCTCGGTGGTGGCGGGTGGGGCCCGGAAACCCCGAGAAACCGGGCCCCACCCGCCGGGGAGGGAGGATCAGGTCACGGGGAGCCAGTCCAGGCTCCGGGCGGTGGTCGGATCGGTGGCCCGCAGGCCGGCGGCCGAGACGGTCCACAGCACGTCCCCGACCAGCAACGACCGGAGGACCGGGCCCGCCGGGCCGGTGTGGGAGACCGTGCCGACCTCGCCGATGTCGGTCCCGGACACCCGCAGCAGCCGTACGTCGTCGCCGACCGGCAGGGCGACCAGGCCCGTCTCCGGGTGGTGCAGGAAGGCGTGCGTGTCGTGCTCCAGCGCGGAGTACGCCCTCGGCACGTGCCACTGGTCGAGCCGGGCCGGGCGGGCCGGGTCGCGTACGTCGAACAGCGAGACCTGGAGCCCCTGCGCCCGTCCCCGCCGGTCGGCCTCCTGGCCCACCCCGAGCAGCCGGCCCTTGGGCAGCGGGTGCAGGTACGCCGAGTATCCGGTGATCTTCAGCTCCCCGGTGACCCGGGGCGCGGTCGGGTCGGTCAGGTCGACCGCGTAGAGCGGATCGGTGAGCCGGAACGTGACCACGTACGCGGAGCCGCCGAGGAAGCGCACAGAGTAGATCCGCTCGCCCGGGCCGAGGCCGGTGACCGCGCCCGTCCGGACCAGCGTCTCCCCGTCGGGACGCAGCACGTACACGGCGGACTCCGAGTTCGGCCGGGTGCCCCAGGCGTCGCCCGTGGTGGTGGCCACCCGCAGGTGCCCCTGCCACTCGGAGAGGGCGTACTGGTTGACGAGCGACCCGGGCACCGAACCGGAGGCCACGTAGCGGGGACGCCCGGGCGCGCCGGTGTCGAACCGGTGGATCTCGGTGACCTGCGGGTCCGGCCGCCGGACGTCCCCACGGAACGAGCCGGGCCGGCGCGGCACCTGCCGTTCCCCGGCGAGGTAGAGACTGCTCCCGGTGCCGTAGACGGTGGTGGCGTCGGCGGCGACGCTGACCGGGTCGCCGTCGCCGAGCCGGTCGCCGGCGAGGTCGAAGCTCAGCACGGTCAGCATCGACGTCCCGGACCAGGTGGGTGGCCGGCTCAGCCGGTCGCAGCCGACCCGGCCCACGTGCCGTTCCGCCCCGGCCGTCCATTCGTACGCCGGCAGCCACGCCTCCACCCCGGCGGCGGCGATCACCGCGCGGTTGGCGGCGGTCCGCGTCGCGTCGGTGCCCCATTCGGCGTACGGGAAGACCAGCTGGGGACGGCTGCGGACCACGACCCGCGCGGTGGTCCCCGTCTGGCGGGCGTCGACGAGGCTCCCGTCCATCCGGTAGGTGCCGAGCACCCGTGGCGTGCCCGCGAGGTCGACCAGGATCAGGCTCGGCGCGGTGCGGGGCCGCGCGGCGCGGGTCGCCCGCTGGAGTTCCGGGCCCATCTGGGTCAGCACCAGCGCCCGGTCGCCGTGCAACAGCAGGGTCGCCTGCTCCCCCCAGCTCAGCTCCGGCGTCGACCGCGTGAGGTCGAGGCGGCCGGTCTCCCGCCGGGCGGCCGGGTCCACCACCCGCAGCACGCCCCGGGTGACGGTCACGATCCGCCGCCCGTCCGTCTTGACCAGGTCGGGTTCGTCCGCGCCGGCCTCGTGCACGTTGGTCGCGGAGTGCTCCTGGGCGGGCTGGGCGGACTGGGCCGAGGCCCGGGCCCCGGACGCGTCCTTGGGAACGTCGCCGAAGGCGGCCCCGGTGCGCCAGCCGTTGCCGAAGCCCCACGGGCCGACGGAGGCCCCGGCGGCGGCGCGGAGCCCGGCGAGCGCCTGGGCGCAGGAGTCGTAGGAGACCAGCAGGGGTGCGGCCGTCGGCCGCCTCGGGACGGCCGGGTCGGGCGGCGCCGCCGGGAACGCGCTGCCGCCGAGCAGGGTGAGCGCGGCCAGCGTGCCGACCGCGAAGATGGGGGCTCCCCGTGTCATGGCGGTTCGACGCGCCCGACCGGCGGACGGTTCCGGCCCTCCGTCGCCCTTCCGCGCCGCCTGTCCGCCGCGCCCGCCCCGGTCAGCGGGGAGAGGGGCCGACGCCGGGGGAGTCCACGAGCCGGGAGAGCACGATGGTGCTCCGGGTCGAGGTCACGAAGGGCTCGGCCCGCAGCCGCTCCAGCGCCGCCTCCAGGTGTCCGATGTCGGCGGCCCGCAGGTGTACGAGCGCGTCGGCCTCACCCGAGACGGTGTACGCGCCGACCACCTCGGGGTGCCGGCGGGTGGCCACCCCGATCTGGGCCGGGGTGGTCCGGCCGGCGCAGAACAGCTCGACGAACGCCTCGGTGGTCCAGCCGACGGCGGCGGGGTCGACGACGGCGGTGAAGCCCCGGATCACGCCGGCCGCCCGCAGCCGGTCCACCCGCCGTTTGACCGCCGGGGCGGAGAGCGAGACCCGCTGACCGATGTCGGCGTACGAGGCGCGGGCGTCCGCGACGAGCAACGCAATGATCCGCTGGTCTACGGCATCTATCTGCAACGTTCCGCCTCTGCGAAGCAACGGTTGTGGCTGTTACCAAAGTTCGAGGGTACCTACTCTTGGTCACCGTGAACCAGCAGCGAGTCCCGCGAAAGCGGACATATCTCATGTGCTCGCCCGAGCACTTCGCGGTCGAGTACGCGATCAACCCGTGGATGGACGTGAGCACCCCGGTCGACTCGGAGCTTGCGGTCAAGCAGTGGGACCGGCTGCGGGAGACCCTGGTCGGTCTCGGCCACGAGGTGCACCTGCTGACCCCCGAGCGGGGGCTGCCCGACATGGTCTACGCGGCCAACGGGGCGTTCGTGGTCGACGGCACGGTCTACGGCGCGCAGTTCAAGCACGAGCAGCGGACCGCCGAGGCCGCCGCGCACCGGGCGTTCTACGAGTCGCGGGGCTGGCGGTTCATCGCGCCGATCGAGACCAACGAGGGCGAGGGCGACTTCGCGTACCTGCCGGAGGCGCACGGTGGGCTGATCCTCGCCGGGCACGGCTTCCGCACCGAGCTGCCGGCGCACGCCGAGGCGCAGGAGGCGCTCGGCCGCCCCGTGGTGTCGCTGCGCCTGGTCGACCCGCGCTTCTACCACCTGGACGTCGCGCTCGCCTCGATCGACGACGAGAACGTCGTCTACTACCCGGGCGCCTTCTCCGCCGCCAGCCAGCGGGTGCTCACACAGCTCTTCCCCGACGCGGTGGTCGCCGACGCCGAGGACGCCCTGGCCTTCGGCCTCAACCTGGTCAGCGACGGGCTCAACGTCGTGCTGAACAGCGAGGCGACCCGGCTGGCCGGGAAGCTGAAGGCGGCCGGCTACCACCCGGTCCCGGTCGAGCTGGCCGAGCTGAAGAAGGGCGGCGGCAGCGTGAAGTGCTGCATCGCCGAACTCCGCCCCTGACTCACTCCTGCCGTCCCACCCCCGCCCCACCGCCTGGGGCGGGGGTGGGGGTCAGCCGAGGGTGGCCAGTTCGGTGACCAGGACGTTGGACAGGACCTGGCCGTCGAGCTGGACCTCGCGCAGGTACCACTTCTGCTGCGGCGTGCGCGGCTGGTTGAACTGCCACACCCCGCGCGGGCTGTCGATCTGGCCGATCTTGCCGAGGGCCAGGTTGACCTGCTGCGGGGTGGGTGACCCGCCGGCGATCCGGATCGCCTGGTCGAGCACCTGCGCGGCGTCGTACGAGGCCATCGCGTAGGTGGTCGGCGAGGTGCCGTGCTTCTTGCGGTACGCCGAGGCGAACCGGCGGTTGGCCGTGTTGTTCAGGTCGGACGAGTAGTTGAGCGCCGTCTGGATGCCCAGCGCGTCCTCGGCCTTGACGCTGCTCAGCACGGCGCCCTCGGTCAGGAAGCCGGGGGCGTAGACCTTGCCGGTGAACCCCTCGATGCGCAACTGCTTGATGAACTCGACGGCCGCCGGCCCGGCGAAGAAGCAGAACACCGCCGTCGGGTTGCGGCCCAGCGCCTTGCGGATGTCGGCCCGGTACGCGGACTTCGACGGGTTGGTGAAGACCTCGGTCGAGACCACCGCGTCCTTGATCCGGGGGTCGGACTCGCCGAACTCCTGCCGGAAGCCCCGCACCACGTCCTGGCTGCCCACGCTGTCCGGCGCGATGATCGCCAGCCGTGCCGACGGTTCCAGTTGTTCGCGCAGGTAGCGGCCCAGCGCCCGGCCGGCCTCGTCGAGCACGTACGACGTCCGCCAGATGTAGACGACGCTCTGGAGGCTGGACGGCGAGGCGTTGGAACCGATCAGGGGCACCCGGGCCTGCTCGACGGTGTCCCGGATGCCGGACATGACGTTCGCGTCGACCACGCCGGTGAGGGCGAGCACGCCCTGCTTCAGCAGCCCCTCGACGGCGGCCTTGCCGGTCTTGACGCTCTCGCCCTCGTCGGCGGTGAGCAGGGTGGTGGGGTGCCCGCCCAGCAGCTTGTCGTTGAGGTCGAGGAAGAGCTGGAAGCCGTTGGTGATCTCGTCGCCGATCGCCTTGAGGCCGCCGCTGGTCGGCGCCACGAGGCCGATCTTGATCGGGCTGCCCGTGGCCGTCTCGCCGTCGGCGTCGTCGGTGCCGCACCCGGCGACCAGTCCGGCCGTACCGAGCGCGGCCAGCAGTTGGAGGGCCCGCCTGCGGTTCATCTGCGACACCGAGTTCCTTCCGGGGAGCGTTGCAGGGCGGATCACGCCCCCTCGGCGTTCTACCCGGTCAGCGACGCTGCGTCAATGCTTAGCGATCTTTCCGCAGTGATCGGAAAGCAGCCGTGATCTGCGGCCACGCCGCGGACTCCGGATCGATGAGCCCGAAATGCTCGCATTCCGGCAGCTCAACGAGGTGAATGTCGCCGCCCGCCGCCCGGTCGGCGGCGACGAACTCCCGGCTCATCCCGACCGGCACGTGCTGATCCAGCGCGCCATGTGCGACTACTGTCCGTGTCGGTACGGGCACCAATGACCGTGGATCCGCTGCGGCGTACCGCTCGGGGTGGTCCGCCGGACCGCCGCCCAGCAGCGCGGCCACCGCCCCCTCGTCCAGGTCCAGCCGGTACGCCTCCGCGAGGTTCGACACCGGGGCCAGCGCCAGCACGCCGCCGACGGTGTCCGGGGCGGTCGCGGCCACGTACAACGCCAGGTGTCCCCCCGCCGAGTGGCCCACCAGCAGCGGCGGCCCGGCGGCGACCCGGCCGGGCAGCGCCTCGGCCGCGAGCCGGGGCAGCTCCGCCACGCCGGTCAGCACGTCGGTCAGCGTCGTCGGCCAGCCGCCACCCGGCTGCCCCGTCCGGCGGTACTCCACCTGCGCCACGGGGTGGCCCAGCCCGGCCAGCGCGGCGGCCAGCGGGTCGGTGTGCCGCCGGTCGTACTCGGCCCGCCAGAAGCCGCCGTGCACCACGACGACCAGCCGCCCGGCCGGGCCCGACCCGGCCGGGGCACGCAGGTCGGCGAGCTGGTCCGGGTGGTCGCCGTAGGAGACGGTGGCGTCGGGGGCCGGAGCGGGCCGGCTGAGCACGTCGCGGGGGTCGGCGGGCATGGCGCGACCGTAGCGCGGATCACGCGCGGATCCGAGGCCGGGGATCGGTCCCCGGGCGCATGGGCGCTCGCGGCTGGGTAAAGATGGGTCCCATGACCGAAGCGCACTCCGCTGGACAGAACGACGAGCCGGGCCAGGATGGCACCGGTCACTCCGGAACGGTGGTGGTGGTCGGCCCGGACGGGCGACCCGTCGGCACCGTGCAGACCGACGAGGCACACGGCGAGGACCCGACCCGACTGGTCGAGCAGCCGGCCAAGGTGATGCGGATCGGCAGCATGATCAAGCAGCTGCTCGAGGAGGTCAAGGCCGCCCCGCTCGACGACGCCAGCCGGCACCGGATGCGGGAGATCCACGAGCGGTCGATCGTCGAGCTGAAGGAGGGGCTCGCCCCCGAGCTGCGCGAGGAGCTGGAACGCATCTCGCTGCCCTTCACCGAGGAGAAGGCGCCCAGCGAGGGCGAGCTGCGCATCGCGCACGCCCAGCTCGTCGGCTGGCTGGAGGGCCTGTTCCACGGCATCCAGGCGGCCCTGGTCGCGCAGCAGATGGCCGCCCGGGTGCAGCTGGAGCAGATGCGCTCCGGCCGGCAGGCGCTGCCCAGCGGCCCCGGCGGCGGCATGCTGCCGGGCATGCCGGGGATGGGCCAGCCGCCGCAGGGCGGCGAGGGGCACAGCACCGGCCAGTACCTCTGACCGCGCGGCCGGCCGGGAACGCCGGCCGGCCGCTCACCCCACCCCGAAGACCTTCTCCAGGTACGCCGCGACGCCGTCCGCCGAGTTCGCCGCCGTGACCTCGTCGGCGATCTCCAGGACGGCGCGGTGCGCGTTCGCCACCGCCACTCCCCGACCGGCCCAGGTCAGCATCGGCACGTCGTTCGGCATGTCGCCGAAGGCGAGCACGTCCCGGGCGTCGATGCCGAGCCGCGCGCAGTACCACGCCAGCCCGGCCGCCTTGGTCACGCCGGCGGCGGAGATCTCCACCAGCCCCGAGTACGACGAGTGCGTCGCCTCGGCCAGCCCTCCGAGGGCCGCGGCCACCAGCGCGACGAACGCGTCCGGATCCTGCTCCGCGGAGCGGGCCAGCAGCTTCACCGCCGGCGCCGACAGCAGCTCCTCGGGGGTCTCGACCGCCCGGATCGCGTCGTGGTCGGCGTCCCAGCGCAGCGGGTAGTGCGCCTCGTGCCGCATCTGCCGGCTGTCGACGATCTCCACCGCGAAGCTGACCTCGGGCACCTCGGCGCGCAGCCGCCGGGCCACCTCGGCGAGCAGTTGCGGGGCGAGCGGATCGGCCCGCAGCACCTCGTCCGCGACCGGGTCGTAGACCACCGCGCCGTTGGCGCAGATCGCCGGCAGCGGCTCGGCGAGCTGCTCGTACACCATCTTCAGCCAGCGGATGGGACGGCCGGTGACCAGCACGACCGGCGTGCCCCGCGCGGACAGCCGGGCCAGCACCTCGGCGGTGTGCGGGCTGAGCGTGCGGTCGTCCCTGAGCAGGGTGCCGTCGATGTCGGTGGCGATCAGCCGTGGTGCCTCTCCCATCAGCGGGACAGTAGCCGATCGAGGTACACCGCCACCCCGTCGTCGTCGTTGCGCAGGGTCACCTCGTCCGCGACGGCGCGGACCGTCGGGTGGGCGTTGGAGACCGCGACCCGGGCCCAGCCGGCCCACTCGAACATCGGCAGGTCGTTGGGCATGTCGCCGAAGACCAGCACCTCGGCCGGGTCGACGCCGAGGCGCTGCGCCACCACGGTCAGCCCGGTGGACTTGTCGACCCCCGGCGGGCAGATCTCGACGAAGCCCAGCCCGGCCTGGGTGAGCGTGGCCACCTCCGGCGGGACGACCTGCCGGGCGACCGCGAGCAGTTCGTCGACGTGGTGGTCGGCGGTCCGGACGAACGCCTTGATCACGTCGCAGGAGAGGCACTCGGCGCGGCTGCGCGTCTCGAACGCGTCCTGGTAGGGCCAGCTCGGGTGGTAGTCGCCCCAGAGCGGCGCGTCGTGCTCGTCCGACGCCTCGACCATCACGGTCAGCGGCCCGACGGCCGCCTCCAGGTCGGCCAGCAGCGTGGCCAGCACCTCGGCGGAGAGGCGCTCGTCGCGCAGCACCACCGGCCCGGACGGGTCGCTCTGGTCGACGACCCGGCCGCCGCCGGCCATCACCAGGAAGTCCGCGGCCCGGATGTCGTTGCGGGTCAGTTCGGCCAGCCGGGGCCCGCGACCGGTGGCGCCGACCACCGGGATACCGGCGGCCCGCACCCGGTCGAGCACCTCGTGGGTGTACGCGGAGACGGTCTCGTCGCTGCGGACGAGCGTCCCGTCGAGATCCGTGGCGATCAGCTTGGGCAGGCCCGGGCGGGTCATCGTTCCTCCTTCGCCCGCCGCCGTCGCAGCCAGCCGTCTCGGTCCTCGGTGCCTCGACCCCTCGGTGACGGCGGGCAGCAAACGTACCTCGCGGAACGGGTCCCGACCATGGCGTTTCGGCGAATGCGGTGCCAACGGTCGACGGCCCGCCGGTGTCCCGTCCGGGACCCTCCGGTGGCCGTACGGTGGACGGGTGGGAGAGCGGGACTGGCCGGTGGCGGAGGCAGTCGACACCGAGCGGCTGCTGCTGGAGCCGCTCCGCGTCGACCACGCCGAGGAACTCGCCCCGCTCCTGGACGACCCGGCCCTGCACGAGTTCATCGGCGGCAGCCCGGCCACCCCGCAGCAGCTGCGGGAGCGGTACCGCCGGCAGACGGCCGGGCGGTCCCCGGACGGCCGGGAGGGCTGGCTCAACTGGGTCGTCCGGCACCGGGACAGCGGCGAGGCGGTCGGCACCGTGCAGGCCACCGTGCGGCTCGACGGCGACCGGCCGGTCGCCGAGCTGGCCTGGGTCGTCCTGGCGCCGCACCAGGGCCGCGGCTACGCCGGCGAGGCCGCCGTCGGCCTGGTCGGCTGGCTGGCGGAGCACGGCGTCCGGGCGCTGGTCGCGCACGTGCACCCCGACCATCGGGCCTCCGCCCGGGTGGCCGAGCGGCTCGGCCTGCGGGCCACCGACGAGCGGTCGGACGGCGAGGTCCGCTGGGTGGCCCCCTGAGTGACGCCGGGCGCGCCGGCGGTCACCGGAGCGGGGTGGGGCCGGCGACCGGTCAGTCCCGGGGTTCGGGGCGCGCGAAGGGGACGGTCGGCCCGACGGTGAGGTCGGCCGGCGCGGGCGGCCCGTCGTCCACCACGTCCCGCGACCCGCGGCGGCGCCAGCCCACCGGCTCCGCCTCGTCCCCGCCGTCCGTCCCGACCGCGTCGTCCGCCTCCCCGGGGAGCCGGGCCGCGCCGGCCGGGGCCAGCTTCAGCGCCGCCGCGAAGAGCGCACAGGCTAGGAACGCCGTCACCAGGCCCCGGCCGTACTCGACCTGGAACCCGTCGTCCGTCGAGTAGAAGAAGACGCGTTGGGCGGCCTCGTCGAGCGAGGCGGTGGCCGCGACCAGCAGCCCCAGCAGCGCCACGGCCACGGCCAGCCCGGCGAGCCGGGCGTTCGGACGCACCGCGGGAGTGCCGCGCAGCGCGAGCACCACCGCGCAGACCAGGGCGAACAGCCCGACCAGGTAGCCCACCCCGAACCCGCCGACATCGGACACCCCGCCCGGCACCCGCAGCGGCGTGTTGCCCTGCGGGCCGCCGTTGGGGATGGTCATCACCTGCCACTCGCCGAGCATCGAGGCGAGGGCGGCCACCGCGCCGAGCGCCGCGAGCAGCACGGGGAGCCGGCGGTCCCGGCCCAGGCCGGAGAACGTACGCCCGAACCGCCCCGGCCCGTCCGGCTCCGTGCTGCTGCCCCACTCCAGGACGGCCGCACCGTCGGACCGCTGTTCCTGCCGGGGAATGGGGGAATCCTGGGACATCGGCCACCCTTCCGCGTTCGCGGGCCTGCCCCGAATCATGACACAGTACGCACCCGGCGACGCGGAGCGTGAACGGTCGCCAGCGGGTGCCCGTTGGGCTAGCGTCGGGTGCATGCCTATCCGTACCGCTTCCGCACAATGGCAGGGCAACCTCACCGAGGGGTCCGGCACGATCCGCACCGGCAAGGGCGGGCTGGAGGGGAACTACTCCTTCAAGTCCCGGTTCGAGGAGGGTGAGGGCACCAACCCCGAGGAGCTGATCGGTGCGGCCCACGCCGGCTGCTTCTCGATGGCGTTCTCCAAGGCCCTCGCCGAGGCCGGCTCGCCGCCCACCTCGGTGGAGACCACCGCCAAGGTCCACCTCGACAAGACCGACGCCGGAATGACGGTGACCCGGATCGAGCTGGACACCGTCGGCCAGGTGCCCGGCATCGACGAGGCGCAGTTCACCAAGCTCGCGGAGACCGCCAAGGAGAACTGCCCGATCTCCCGCCTGCTCGCCCCGGGCACCCAGATCAGCCTGACCGCCCGCCTCGCCTCCTGACCGTCCCCGTCCGTCGGCGTCGACCGTCACGGGGACCACGCTCCCCGTGGCGGCCCGCCGGCGCGGGCCGGCGGGTCCGACCGGCGCGGGCGGGCCGTGTCGTCGGGCAGAATGGGCGGGGTGCCGGTGGAGATGAGTCGCGAGCGCTTCGAGGAGCTGGTCGGTGACGCGCTCGACGAGGTGCCCGAGGAACTCCTCGGCCTGATGAGCAACGTCGTGATCCTGGTGGAGGACGACCCGCCCCCCGGCGAGGACCTGCTCGGCCTCTACGAGGGGCACGCCCTCACCGAACGCGGCTGGGACTACGCCGGCGTGCTGCCGGACCGCATCCTGATCTACCGCAACCCCATCCTGCGCATCTGCGACGACGACGAGGACGTCGTCGACGAGGTCGCGGTGACGGTGGTGCACGAGATCGCCCACCACTTCGGCATCGACGACGCCCGCCTGCACGAGCTGGGCTGGGGCTAGGCGGCCGGTTGTTGCCTCCGTCGCCTACCGTCGGTCCAGGTACCGCGAACTCAGGAGGCACTTCCAATGCGCAGCGAGCTGTTCTCGGCGGAGAACCTTGAGAAGGAGTCCGCGCAGCCCGGCATGCGGCTGCAGAACTCCAAGATGTTAAAGATCGAACTCAACGGCGAGGCGATGGCCCGGGTCGGGTCGATGGTCGCCTACCAGGGGCAGGTGCAGTTCCAGGCGCTCGGCTCCGGCGGGCTCGGCAAGTTCCTCAAGCAGAAGCTGACCGGCGAGGGCGTCCCGCTGATGAAGGTCTCCGGCCGGGGCGACGTGTTCCTCGCCGACTTCGCCAAGGACGTGCACGTCATCGACCTGGAGCCCGGCGACGCGCTCTCCATCAACGGCTCCAGCGTGCTGGCCTTCGACTCCACCCTCCAGTACGACATCCGGATGGTCGGCGGAGCCGGCATGGCGTCCTCCTCCGGCCTGTTCAACTGCGTCTTCAGCGGTCACGGTCGGATCGCCATCACCACCAAGGGCACCCCGGTGGTGCTGAGCGTGGACGCTCCCACCTACGTCGACCCGCAGGCGGCGGTCTGTTGGTCGGCCAACCTCCAGACCGGCTACCACCGCGCCGAGCAGCTCGGCCTCGGCACGCTGCTGGGCCGGCGCACCGGCGAGTCGTTCACGATGAGCTTCGCCGGTCAGGGCTTCGTCGTCGTCCAGCCCTCCGAGGAGCCGCCCATCATGGGCAGCGGCACCCAGGAGCAGCAGGGCGGGCTCCTCGGCGGCCTGCTCAGCTGAGGCACGTCCCGCACCGCACCGCACCGCCTCGCACCGCCCCCGCCCCGCGCCGACCGGCCCCGCCGGATCCGACGCGGGTCGGGGGCGGTGCCGTTGTGGGGGCCGCGGTCAGCCGCGGTGCGGTTCCGGGACTGCCGTCAGCTGAGGTCGCCGGCGCGGAGGCGGGCCAGCCAGGCGGCGGCGTCGGCGTAGTCGGCGTCCGAGAGGCCGGCGGGGGCCGGGATCGGGCGGTCGCCCGTCCCGGGGAACCGGTGCCGGGGGTACGAGCCCAGGAAGCGCACGTCGGCGCAGACCCGGCGCAGCCCCTGCAACGCCTCGCCGAGCCGCACGTCCGCCACGTGCCCGGCGCAGTCGAGGAAGAAGACGTACCGGCCGAGCGCCTCGCCGGTCGGGCGGGACTCGATCCGGCTCATGTTGATCCCACGGACGGCCAACTCCATCAGCACGGACAGCAGCGCGCCGACCCGGTCGTGGGCGATGTAGACCGCCAGGGACGTCACGTCGTCGCCGGTCGGCGGCGGGGGCGGCCCGGGACGGGACACCAGGGCGAAGCGGGTCACCGCGTCCGGGTGGTCGGCGATCTTGTCGGCGAGCACGTCCAACCGGTGCCGGCCGGCGCCGATCGGGGCGCAGATCGCCGCGTCGTACTCGCCGGCGGCGGCTCCGGCGGCGGCTGCGCCGTTGGAGAGCACGTCGACCACGACCGCGTCGGGCAGGTGCGCGCGCAGCCAACCCCGGCACTGGGTGGACGCCTGCGGGTGGGCGGCGACGCTGCGCACGTGCGGGAACGTCGTGCCGGGCCGCGCGGCGAGCACGAACTCGACCGGCAGGATCACCTCGCGGGTGATCACCAGGGGCTCGCCCTCGGCGAGTTCGTCCAGGGTCACCCCGACCGCGCCGCCGATCGAGTTCTCCAGCGGCACCAGGGCCGAGTCCGCCTCCCCGGCCCGTACGTTCTCCAGCGCCTCGGGGACGCTGCGGGCCGGCGTGCGGCTGCCCCGCTCGGCGGCGGGGATGCTGTTCAACGCCTGCTCGGCGAAGGTGCCCTCCGGCCCGAGGTAGACGAAGCGCGTCGGCGGTGTTCCCGGCATGGCGACAGCCTACGCACCCGGTACGCCGAGCGACCCGCCCTCGCAGACGCGCGTCCGGATGCCGGGCGGCCCGGCGGCGCGGACCTCGGCGGTGCAGACGTCGGTGCCGGCGGTGACCAGCCGCGGGGCACCCGGCCGGCCCTGGGTGATCACCTGGAGCGTCTCGTGCCCGGTCACGTCGAGCACCGTGTAGTGCCACTCACCGGCGCAGAGCGGTCCGGTCCGCACCCGCACCCGGACGCCGTTCGGCAGCACGCCACCCCGGCCGCGCACCAGGTCGACGATCCGTGTTCCCGAGGGGCCGTCCGGGCACGGGACCGCGACCAGGCCGGGGTCGACCGTGGGGGTGATCCCCCCGGTGCCGGGCAGGCCGGTGGCGGGCGGGGGCGTCGGCGCGGCGCTGGGCGTGGTGGGGACCGCGGTGCGGGTCGGGGCGGTGGTCGGGGCCGGGCGGCGCAGCTCCGGTGGGGTGCCGCAGCCGGCGAGGGGCAGCGCGGCCAGCAGCACGACGGCTGCGAGGCGGCGGGCGCACGCCGGCGGGGCCGGGCGGGACGACGCGCGGGCGAGCGGCGGGGGCGGAGCCGACGGCCGGTCGGTCGGGGCGCACGGCTGAACCGCTCCGGGCCGGGCGGCGGGGCCGGGCGGTCGGGCGGGCGTGGCGTGGCGCGAGGGGGTGGGCGGCACGGCCGATCCTCGGGACATCGGGGAGCGTCACTGCGGCCGGGAGGCCGAGCCCATCCTAGGAGGAACCGGCGGCCGGGTGAAGATCAGCCGAGGACGCGATGGCCGGCGCGCTCCAGCGCGGCGGTCGCCTCGCGGAGCCGCACGGCGGGAACCAACAGGTAGTCGGTGTCGTAGGTGGAGAAGGCGACCACGCTGACCCGGGCTGCGGCGAGCGGGTCCACCAGCGCGGCGAGGGTGCCGCTGACCGCCAGGTCGAGCGGTTCGGCGACCCGCAGGCAGCGCCAGGCGGTCTCGCCGACGGCCTGCTCGGGCGCCCGGTCGGCGGGGCAGATCAGCGAGATCCCGTCGGCCGTCCAGCTCACCGTGACGACGTCGCCGTTGCTCAGCCCGCCCGACAACTCGGGCGGCAGGGCGGAGCCGGCGGCCAGGCGGCACACGGCGTACTTCCCCGGCAGCAGAGCGATATCGAGCATGTGGGCACCTTACGGCCTCGGTGCGGGCCCGCCCCAGATTCGCCGCGTGCGGCGAACGCCACATCCCGCCGCTGGTCAGACCGGGGAGAAGAACGTGAGCGAACCGGCGACCGTCCCGCTGGTGAACACCGGGGTGGAGATCGCGTCGACGGTCGAGTCCGGCGCGTCGGTCGACGCGGCCTGGACCCGGAGCAGCCCTCGGGCCAGGCGCCCGGAGGAGAGGGCCAGCAGCGGCGGGATCTTGTCGATCTCGGGCTCGGTCAGCTCGCAGCGGTTGGCCGTGAAGTCGAGCAGCCGTAGCCCGCCGTCGAGCAGCGGCAGCCCGGTCACGTCCTCCGGGTGGCCCAGGCAGAGCAGCTCGCAACCGGCGACGGAGACGGCGACGACCCTCGTCCCGGAGTCGATGAGCAGGCACGGCTCGTCGGCGTGGGAGACGGTCGACGACCACCGACCGAGATTGTCGAACTCCTGCCCTGTCGTTGTTCCCGCCGCGGGCACGAACACGTCAGAGAGCGAGAGTTCGACGTGGGCCACCGCGCCTCCTATGTACACCGACGGTCCGTCCACGCTAGCCGGTCGTCGCGGGTGACGCCGACCGCGCGTGGTCGCCGGGCCGCCGGTGGGTGAGGGATGCCCTGACCAGACGGCCGGCGACGGCGCGATCGACGGGTGCCGACCGGCACCCGGGTGCGTGGCGTCGCCGGTGACGTTACCGTCGGTTGGCCGGCTTGTCAGCGGCCGTTCGGCCGCCCTCGTACCACCGGTAGTCCGCGGCGGGGCGGTACGCGCCGTTCACCCAGGTCTCCGGGTGCTGCGCGACCCGGGAGAGCTTCTCGGCCGTGGCCGGACTGATCCGGCTGCCCCCGGCGACGAGCAGGCGGTCCAGCTCGCGGTGGGTGGCCATGAGGCAGTCCTTCGGCAGGCCGTAGACGCTGATGACGCCGGAGCCGACGAAGGTCAGCACCGGCGTCACCGGAATCGGCAGCCCCACGGCGTCGGAGAGGGCCTTGCTGGCGCGCTTGGCGTCGCGGCGGGCCTCGGCCACGTAGGGCGGTCGCTTGCCGTTGATCTGGACCACGTCGCCGGCTACCAGGACCCGGGCCCGGCCGTGGTCGGCGATGGTGACCGCGAAGAGCCCGCTCGGCCCGATGGCGAGGAAGCCGGCGCGTTCGTCGCGTTCGTGGTCGAGCAGGAGGTCTGAGGCGTCCGTGCGGGGCCACTCGATGACGTGCCACGCGGGCCCGAGATGGTCGAGCCGGCCGAGCGCCCGTGCCCCGGCCGCCTCCAGCCGTCGGGCGCCCCGTTCCGCCCTGCGGCGGCGGGCCCACTCCAACGGGGACGGACGGACGGGTGCGAGCACCCCCGGCGACTCCACGCGGGGGTGTGGCACCGCCGCGGGCGGCAGTGCCCGGGCGGACGGTACGGCTTGACGAGCGGGAAAGACAGTCATCGCGACCTCCGGCAAAAGGTCCCTCGAAGTTATGTCCTCACTACCCTACGTTGCCAGTCCCCTGTGTCGGCAAGTTGGAACGCCGGAGTGAGTGCGGATGAATGCCATATTCACCCACCCCTGTTTTATCGGATGCCGCCAAACCCTGCCCTACGCTGCGAGGGTGACCCACTACGTGGACAGCGAAGTCGGTCGGCTCGGGACGGTGCTGCTGCACCGCCCCGGTCCTGAGCTCGCCCGGCTCACCCCCCGCAACAACGACTCGCTCCTCTTCGACGCCATCCCGTGGGTCGGCCGCGCCCAGGAGGAGCACGACGCCTTCGCCGCCGCCCTGCGCGAGCGCGGCGTCGAGGTGCTCTACCTTGCCACCCTCCTCGCCGAGACGCTCGCCGTCGCCGACGCGCGGGCCGAGCTCACCGAGGAGGTGCTCCGTTCGCCCAGGCTCGGCGACTCGCTGCGCGCCCGGGTCGCCGACCACCTCGCGTACCTCGACCCCGTCGCGCTCGCCGACGTGCTCATCGCCGGGCTGGCCCACGAGGAGCTGCGGGTCAGCCGGGAGCGGCCGGGCGGCCTCGTCTACACCCTGATGGACCGGCACGACTTCGTCATCGACCCGCTGCCCAACCTGCTGTTCACCCGGGACTCCTCGTTCTGGGTCGGCGACCGGGTCGGGGTGACCAGCCTGGCGATGCCGGCGCGGCGGCGGGAGACCACGCTGACCGACGCCATCTACCGGCACCACCCGCGCTTCGCCGGCACCGAGCTCGTCTACCAGCCCGGCCTGGAGCACCTGGAGGGCGGCGACGTGCTGCTGCTTGCGCCGGGGGTGCTGGCCGTCGGGGTGGGCGAGCGGACCACGCCCGCCGGCGCGGAACGCCTCGCCCGGCAGGTCTTCGCCGCCGGGCTCGCGCACACCATCCTCGTCGTGCCGATCGCCCAGGAACGGGCGACCATGCACCTCGACACCGTCTGCACGATGGTGGACGTCGACGCCGTGCTGATGTACCCGAACATCGCCCACACGCTGTCGGCGTACACGGTGATCGCCGGGGCGGACGGCGAGGACCCGCGGGTGGACGGCCCGGCGCCGTTCCTGCGGGCCGCCGCCGACGCGATGGACCTGCCCCAGCTCCGGGTCATCGACACCGGCCTGGACCCGGTCACCGCGGAACGCGAGCAGTGGGACGACGGCAACAACACCCTGGCGATCGCGCCCCGGCTCTGCGTGGGCTACGAGCGCAACACGGAGACCAACGCGCAGCTGGAGCGGGCCGGCATCGAGGTGATCCCGATCGCCGGCTCGGAGCTGGGCTCGGGCCGGGGCGGACCGCGCTGCATGTCCTGCCCGCTGGTCCGCGAGCCGCTGGGCGGTCAGGGCCGGGAACCTGCCTGACACCTCCCCGCGGGAGGCCGCGATGCCCCCGCCGGGTGGCGGCGGGGGCACCCGGCTCAGCGCAGGGTGAGTTGGCGGCCGAGCAGGCCGTGGCGGGACCGGCGGCCGGCGGCGTCCAGCGGGGCGGGCTCGGCGAGCGCCTCCGCGTACCGCTTGGCGAAGTCGGCGACCGGCTGCTCCCAGTCGGCGGCCGGGACGTCCTCCGGCAGGTCCCACACCGGCACCAGCCGGCCGTGGGCCCGGAACATGCCCGCGAACCGGGTGTTCTCGCCGAGCACCAGCGTGCCGGCGACGCTCAGCCGGGCCAGCGCGTCCAGCGCGGCGTCCTCGTCGTCGGGCAGCACCCAGCGCACGTGCGCCTTCTCCGGCACCTGGCACCAGTACGCGGCCCGGGCGGCGGCGAGCCGCACGGTGGGGTAGATCGCGGCGTTCGCCCGCTCCAGGGACGCCTGCACGTTCGGGTCGTCGCCGGCCCCCGGGTCGAGCCAGAACTCGAACCCGTCGTGCATGCTGACCTCCAGCGGGCCGTCGACGAGGACGTCCTGCAACCGGGGGCCGGGGCCGGGCAGCGGCGGCACGGGCACCGGGCGGCCCGGCTCGGCCCGCAGCGCGCAGAGCAGCGCCTCGGCCAGGTCCCGGGAGACGTCGCCCGACTGGAGGTGACGCTGGAGCCCGATGAGGACCCGCCCGTCCGGCTTGGTCATGGCGGGGGTGGCCATCGGCAGCACGGTGGCCAGGGTGACCTCCCGGTCGCCGAACTCCTCGACCAGGGCGGGGGCCAGCCGCAGCGGCGCCGAGGCGGCCGGCACCAGTTCCCGCAGGGCGATCCACTCCGGCTCGTCGGTCAGCCCCTCGAACGGTCGGGGCACGAAGATGTCCCGTACCTTCTCCCGCTTGGGGGTGGCTTCGGCGGCCCGCTGGCTCTTTCGACGCTTGCTCACGGCGAGACAGCCTAGAGGCCCCCGCCGATCGGCGGGGGCAGGACCCGCCCTCGCGGTCGGTCAGCCGGCCACGGCCAGGTCCGACCGGGTGACGTCGGCAGGGTCGAACTCGGCCCACACGCTCTGGCCCAGGCCGTCGCGCTCGACGCCCCAACGGTCGGCCAGCCCCGAGACGATGTGCAGCCCCCGGCCGTCGACGGCGTCGGTGTCGGCGATCCGCATCGTGGGGCCCGCGGCGGCGCCGCCGTCGGTCACCCGGAGCTGCACCTGCTGGCCGCCGGGCGAGTGACGCAGCCGCCAGGCCACCCGGACCACTCCGCCGGGCAGCGGATCGGCGTGCCGGATCGCGTTGCCGACCAGCTCGGCCAGGACCGCGACGAGGTCGGCCAGGAGCGGCGGGGGTACGACGTCGGCCAGTTCCTCGGCGAGGCGTCGCCGCGCCACCCGTGCCCCAGCGGCGTGGTGGGGCACCACCACGCACCACGCCCGATCGGCAGCTCCCGTCGACACCTTCGTCCCTTCACGCCCCCGTTGCCCGTCGCCGGTCACCCGCGGGGCAGCCGCACCTCTGCGACCGTACCGCCACCGGCCCTCGGCCGTAGGGATACCCATCCATTCTGCTGTTCAACGATCCGACGGACGAGATAGAGGCCGAGTCCGGCCCCGGCATAGCGGCGGCGGTCGCCCGACTCGCCCTGCCAGAACCGGTCGAAGGCCCGCTCCACGTGCTCCGGCCGGATGCCGATGCCCCGGTCGCGCACCTGGAAGGAGACCGTCGACCCGTCCGCGTCGGCGGTGATCTCGATGAGCGAGCCCGGCGCGGAGTACTTACCGGCGTTCGTGCACAGCTCCGTGAGTATGGTGGCCAGGCTCAGCCGGTGGCCGAGCGCCTTGGGCAGGTCCGCGGGGAGGCGGAGGACGAGCCGCTGCCGCAGCTCCGCCGGCAGGTCGACCGCCGCCGCGCGCAGCGCGTCACCGAGGTCGTACGGGGCGGGCGGCTCGTCGCCCGGCCCCGCCTCGGCGGCGGAGGAGAGCAGCCGGTCCACCAGCCGGGCCAGCTCGTTGGCGCGTTGCCCGATCACGCGGGCGGCCTGCCGCCGATCGGTCTCGGTCAGCGACTCCCAGTGGTCGGTGAGCGTGTCCGCGTAGCCCTTGATCACGGTCACCGGCGTACGCAGCTCGTGGCTGGTCACCGCCACGAAGAGGTCCCGGTCGTGGTCGCGGCGCTGCTGGTCGGTGATGTCCCGGAAGGTGACCACCCGCAGGGTGCCGGGGCCGGGCAGCTCGCCAGAGGTGATCTTGAGCCAGCGGCCGTCCGGCATCCGGTGGTCGAGCACCCGCCCGGACGGGGGCAGCGGGAAGGGCAGTGGGCGATTGAGCGCCTGGGCCACGGAACGGCCGGTGACCCGGGCGGCGGCCGGGTTCCAGAGCCGGACGTGGTTGTCCCGGTCGACCACGGCCAGGCCGTCCGCCAGCGCCGCCACCACCGGCCCGTCGCCGTGCACGGGCAGCCCGGTCTGGTCGCCGTACATGTGGGCGATGCAGGAGGCCAGGTAGCCCGCGACGGCGTGCTGCTCGGCGTCCAGCGGGTCTTCGCCGTCGGGATAGAGCACGTGCAGGCTGCCGACCGTCAGCCCGCCGATCTCCGCGCGGGAGACCACCATCCGGAGCAGGCCCCGCTCGGCGAGCTCACCGCAGAGCCTGCCGGTGAGCTCGTCCGTGCGGACCTGGCGTACCCGCGCGCCGGAGAGCAGGCAGACGGTGGCGGGGTCGTCGGCCGGCACGGGGTGGCCGACGGCCCACTCGGCGGCGCCGGTCGCGGCGATCACCCGGCCGCCGGTCGGGGCGAACTCGACGAACGCCGTGCCCGCCGCGCCGAGCGCCGACCGGGCCACGCGGAGCAGGTGGGTGAGCACCGGAAGGCCGGTGCCGCCCGAGTTGATCATTTCGATCACCGTGGTCTGGCCGGCGATGAGAGCGGAGAGGTCGGTGCGCTCCGGCATCCTCCGAGTGTGCCCCGCCGGTCCGTCCCGGGACACCCCTGCCCGACCCGGCCTCCGCCCGGCGCCACCCCGGTCAGCGGCCCAGGCTGGCCAGCGTGTGCGCCGGCCGGTCGGTGATGATGCCGTCCACCCCGGCGGCCAGGACGAGGTCCAGGTCCGCCGGCTCGTTGACGGTCCACACGAAGACCTGGTTGCCCGCCGCCCGCAGGGCCGGCACCAGCTGCGGGCGGGCCCGCACCAGGGCGACGCCGGGGCCGGCGATCCGGGTGCCGAACGGCAGCCGCCCCGGCCGTATCCAGCGCGGCAGCACATCCAGCAGCAGCACCGTGGGCAGCGCGGGGGCCAGCCCCCGGATCCGGCGTACGGCCAGCGGCGAGAACGACATGACGGTGACCCGTACCGGGTCGTCCGGTTTCGGCTCGGCCAGGCCGTACCGGCGCAGCATTGCGACGAGCCGGCGCTCGACGTTCCCGCCGTGGCGGGAGGGGTGCTTGGTCTCGATCAGCAGCCGCACCGGCCTGCCCGCGGCCAGCACCGCGTCCAGCAGCCGCTCCAGGGTGAGCAGGCGCGTGTGCGAATTGTTTAGCACCTCGTCGCCGTCGGCGGGCGCGCAGCCGGGGTGCCAGGAGCCGAAGTCCAGCGCCTCCAGCTCCGCGAGGGTGCGGGCGCTGACCAGCCCCTGGCCGTTGCTGGTGCGGTCGAGCCGGCGGTCGTGCACGCAGACCAGGTGCCCGTCCCGGGTCAGCCGGACGTCGCACTCCAGCCCGTCGGCACCCTCGTCGAGGGCCCGCAGGTAGGCCGCGAGGGTGTGCTCGGGCAGGTCGTGGGAGGAACCGCGGTGGGCGAAGACGAGAGGGGCGTCCATCCCGCCCGTCCTAGAGGACCCGGCCCGGCTGCCCGTCCTCGCCGACCACCGGTCGCCCGGCGGCGGCCCACTGGCCCATCCCGCCCTCGACGTTGCGCACCTGGTCCCAGCCGTTGCGCATCAGGTAGGTGACGACCTGTGCGGAGCGCCCGCCGGAGCGGCAGATGACGGCGACGTCGCGGTCGGTCGGCACCTCGGCGATGCGGGCCGGCAGTTCCATCATCGGCAGGTGGTGCGCGCCGGGGGCGTGGCCGGCGTGCCACTCGTCGTCCTCCCGGACGTCGAGCAGGTACGCGTCGTCGGCGATCTCGGTCACGGTCACGGTGGGAACCTGGGATCCGAACACGGGCCAAGCCTAGATCCTCGCCCGGACGGCCGGTGGCGGGCCGCCCCCCGGCGTCACAACCGGGTGACCCACCGCGGGTTGGCCCGCGCCCAGTCCGGCACGCGGGTGCCGCGTACCGCCTCGAAGAGGCCGTTCCCGCCGTTGTCGAGCACCACGTACGACACCTGGTCGATGGTCTGCGGGTGGGAGGGGACCTGCACGCCGCGCAGCGCGTCGGCCGGCAGGTCGCGCAGCGCGAGGACCAGGTCCTCCAGCGGTACGCCGTTGGTGTCCACGGTCAACGAGCCGCCCACGGCGCGGATCACCTGGTCCAGTTTGACCGGGTTGGTCCGCAGCGACGTCTCACTTGTGCGCTCCAGCATCGCCCGGAGCAGTTGCTGCTGGTGGGTCTGCCGGTCGTAGTCGCCGCCCGGCAGGTCGTAGCGCTGCCGGACGTAGTCCAGCGCCTGGCCGCCGTCCATCTGCTGGCAGCCGGGCGGGAAGACGCGGTCGGTGTGGATCGAGCGGACCTCGGTGTCGACGCACATGCGTACGCCGCCGAGCAGGTCGATGACCTTGCGGAGGCCGGAGAAGTCGATCAGGGCCGCGCCGTCGAAGCGGATGCCGGTCAACCGGGACAGGGTGGCCGAGAGCAGCCGGGTGCCCGCCTGGCCGCCGCCGCCGTGCTCGTACGCCGCGTTGATCTTGTCCTGGCCGCCGCCGTAGCCGTTGCCGGCGGGGATGGCGACGAGCAGGTCCCGGGGGACGGAGACCAGGTACGCCTCGCGCCCGCCGGCGGGGACGTGCACGATGAGGATGGTGTCCGAGCGTCGGTCCGCCGCGCTGCCGCTCTGCCACCGGTCGGTCCCCACCAGCAGGTAGTTCAGCGGCCCGTCGGGGTCGGTGCGCTCCCGGCGGGCGGTGGGGTCGAGCAGTTGCTCCCGGACGACGCTGCCCTCGTACCGGTCGGTCAGCGCCTTCAGGCCCGCCACGGCGAGCCCGGCCAGCAGGACCAGGGCCAGGCCCAGGCCGAGCAGCAGGCGGGGCCAGCGGGCGCGGGGCGGCCGGGCGGGCCGGCCCCCGGCCCGGCCCCGACCGTCGCCCGTCGATCTGGACGTGACGCCTCCCCCGCGACCCGTACGTGAATGCTTCTCACGTCAGGCTAGGGGCCGGCCCCGGCCGTCCGGGCCGGTTCGCCGACATCGCCCGGTGGACCGGCGCGGACGGCGTCACTCGCGGTTCGAGACCACCTCGGGGTTGGCGAAGACGAATTCGGCCAGTTTGTCCTGCTTCGCCGCGCGGAACATGTCCAGCGTCTGCTCGCTGAGCGTCTCGCGGGTGCCGTCGCTGTGGAAGGTGCCGCCGTTGGTCTTCAGCATCACCAGGTCGTTGCCGGTCACCCCGCGCATGGTGAAGACGAAGTCGGCGACCGGCACGCCGCCGGTGTCGAGGATGAACGCCTTGCCGGCCGCGTCCATCAGCTTGTTCAGCTTGATCGGATTGGTCAGCGTCCCGTCCTCGGTGGCCTTCTTCGCCATCGCCTTGATCAGCTGCTGCTGGTTCTGCTGCCGGTCGTAGTCGCCGTTCTTGAGGCTCTTGCGCTGCCGGGAGTAGTCCAGCGCCGCCCAGCCCTCCATCTCGCGGCAGCCCTTCTTGTGCACCACGGGCGTCCGCTGCTTGCCGGTCTTCTTCGCGTCGGCGTTCCACATCGGCTTGCCGTCGACGTACGACATGTGGATCGACTCGACCTCCTGCTTGACGCAGATGCGCACGGTGCCGAGGGCCTCGATGACGTTCTTGAATCCGCCGAAGTTGATGATCGCCGCGCCGTCGAAGCTGATCCCGGTCATCTTCTTGATCGTCTGCGCCATCAGCTGGGCGCCGCCCTCCCAGCCACCGCCGTTGCGGGCGCCGGCCTGGAACGCTGCGTTGATCTTGTCGGTGCCGCCGGAGTAGCCGCTCTTCTTGAAGGCCGGGATCTGGGCCTCGGTGTCCCGGGGGATCGAGATCAGGTACGCCTGGTCGTGCGTCGCCGGGATGTGCAGCACGATGATGCTGTCCGCCCGCACGTCGTCGGCCGCCCACCGCTCCCGGGCGTCCACACCGAGCAGCAGCATGTCGATCGGGCCGTCCAGGCTGGCGCCACCCTCGGCGTCGGTCTTGCCCGCGTCACCGAGCAGGTTGCGCTGGGCGATGTTGCCGGTGGCGCTGCTGATCAGCGCCTTGCTGCCGACGATCGCCGCACCGCTGGCGACCATCAGCACGGCGCCGAAGATCAGGGTGAGTCGGGCCCAGAGCGGGTCCTTGCGGCGCGACCGCTTCTTCGCGGACCCGCCACCGGGCTTGCCGCCCTTGACGGGCTGCTTCGGGATGCTCGTGGAGGCCCGGACCGGGCCACGGGGGGACTCCAGCGCCGGAGGGCGACGGCTGGTCTGAACCGGCATGCGTGCTCCAGCTCGCGTTGTCAGGGGGCGGGATCACTTTACGGACGCTTTCCCGTCCTGGCGAGGTCGTCCGACCGTCAAATACCGTTCGTACGGCCGTCATCCAGGAAAACTGACCGAACGGACAGATCGATACGGCTGGTCGGCGGTTGGCTCACAGGAAGCGGTCGGCCGGCCCTCCGAATCGTGATGACGTTTGTCGATCACGGGAGGGCCGGCCGGCGGGGCTGGTCAGTTTCCGGTGCCGTCCTTCTTCTGGTTGGCCTCGACCCAGGCCGTCATGGTGTCGGCCGACATCGCCTTGTACATGGTCAGCGCCTTTTCCTTGTCCGACACCACCACCGACTCCCCGTTGATGGTCTGGCTGCCGACGTGCGGGCTGGTCACGAAGGTGAGGTTCTCGCCGCGCAGGTTGCGGAACTGGACCCCCATGTCGACCAGCGAGAAGCTCTGGTCGACGGTGACCGCGGCGGTGACCGACTTCAGGAAGTCGTTCAGTTTCTTCGGATTGGTCAGCGTGCCCGTGCTCGCCGCCTTGTCCATCAGGGCGCGGAGGAACTCCTGCTGGTGCCGCATCCGGGCGAAGTCGCCGTCCGGGAACTGCTTGCGCTGCCGGATCCAGTCCAGCGCCTCGGCGCCGTCCATGTGGTTGGTGCCCTTGGTGAACGTCCGGTACGGCTTGTGGATCGAGGTGATGGTGCGCTCGACCTTCAGGTCGACGCCGCCGAGGGCGTCGGTGACCTGCTTGAAGCCGGCGAAGTCGATCGCCATCACGTGGTCGAGCCGCACGTCGGTGAAGCACTCCACCGTCCGGACGGCCAGCGGCAGCCCACCGAAGGCGAAGGCAGCGTTGATCTTCCCCCGCTGCCCGGTGCCGCAGTCCGCGTTGGCGCCCTCCGGGATCGGCACGTAGAGGTCGCGGGGGATGGAGACCAGGTAGGCCTTCTGGTGGTCCGACGGGATGTGCATCACGATGATCGTGTCGGCCCGCCACTTGCTGGACTTGTCCACCGGGGCGTCCGGGTCCCGGGAGTCGCTGCCCACCAGCAGGATGTTCAGGGCGCCGTCCACCGCCTTGGCCGGGCGGCCCCCGGTGATCTCGGAGAACGGGTCGGTGCGGGCCAGGTCGTCGTTGAGGCCGCGGGCGTAGAACCAGGCGCCCGCCCCGCCGAGCAGCGCGAGCACCAGCACGGCCACGCCGGCCACCAGGGCGATCCGGCCCCACCGGGGGCGGACGCCGCGCCGGCCCGGCCGGTCAGGTCCACCCGGTCCGCCCGGGCCGGCCGGCCCGCCCGGTCCCGCGGGACCGGGCGGGCCGCCGGCGCGTGGCTCGTCCGCCGCCGGGGACCAGCGGGCCTCGGCCGGCCGGGCGCGTCCGGCGTCCCGGCCGGGGCCGGGCACCGAGGCGCGCCCGGCGCTGCGGTGCAGGTGCGGGAGTGGAACTCCGGCGGGCATGGTCGCTGACATGTAACTCAGGGTACGTACGCGCGGCCACTGTCGCCCCGTAGCGCCGCCGACGTGTGCGCCGGCGGCGGCACGCCCGCTAGACCATCCGCTCGCGGAAGTACTCGATGGTCCGGCGCAGGCCGTCCTCGGGCGCCACGGTCGGCTCGTATCCGAGCAGCTCGCGGGCGAGGGTCAGGTCCGGACGGCGCATCTCCGGGTCGTCGGCGCTGCGCGTGATGTAGGTCACCTCGGAGCTGCTGCCGGTGAGCGACACGATCGTCTCGGCCAGCTGCCGCATGCTCATCTCGTGCTCGGTGCCGCAGTTGATCGGCCCCGTCTCGCGGGAGTCGAGCAGCAGCAGGATGCCGTGCACCAGGTCGGAGACGTAACAGATCGACCGGGTCTGGTTGCCGGTGCCGTGCACGGTGATCGGCTCGTCGCGCAGCGCCTGGGAGATGAAGGTCGGGATGGCCCGGCCGTCGTCCGGGCGCATCCGCGGGCCGTACGTGTTGAAGATCCGGACGATGGCGGTGTCCAGCCCGCGGCTGCGGTGGTAGGCCATGGTGGCCGCCTCGGAGAAGCGCTTCGCCTCGTCGTAGACGCTGCGGATGCCGATCGGGTTGACGTTGCCCCAGTACGACTCGGGCTGCGGGTGCTCCTTCGGGTCCCCGTACGCCTCGGAGGTGGAGGCCATCAGGAAGCGGGCGCCGTCGGCGACCGCGCGGTCCAGCAGGTGCAGGGTGGCCACCGAGCCGACGCGGAGGATCTCCACCGGCAGCTTCTCGAAGTCGGTCGGGCTCGCCGGCGAGGCCATGTGCAGGATGGCGTCGAACCGCTCGGCCAGCGCCGGGTGGGTCGGCAGGCCGTCCGAGATGTCGGCCTCGACCAGGGTGAAGTTCGGCTCGTCCAGCAGGTGGGCGACGTTCTCCTTCGACCCGGTGACGAAGTTGTCGAGCGCGACCACGGTGCAGCCGCGAGCGATCAGGGCGTCCACCAGGTGCGACGGTACGAAGCCGGCGCCGCCCGTGACGAGGATGCGGTGACCGGGTCCGAAGCGGGCAACAGCGTTCATGCCGGTCAGCCTACCGAGTGCTCCAGGCCGCCCCGGCGCAAGGAAGGGGCCCGCGTCGCCGAGGGCCCCTTCCGCGCACTGCCGGCCCGTCAGTGGGCGCCGGCGCCGGTGACGGAACGCACCTCCAGCTCCGCGTACTTCTCCTCGTCGTGTTCCTTGGAGATCACGGTGCCGATCCACCCGCACAGGAAGCCGAACGGGATGGACAGGATGCCCGGGTTGGACAGCGGGAACCACTGCCAGTCCTGCTCGGGGAACATCGAGGTGGGCGCGCCGGAGACCACCGGCGAGAAGAACACCAGCAGTACGGCGGAGAGCAGGCCGCCGTAGATGGCCCACACGGCGCCCGAGGTGTTGAACCGCCGCCAGAACAGGCTGTAGAGGATCGCCGGCAGGTTGCCGGAGGCGGCCACCGCGAAGGCCAGCGCCACCAGGAAGGCCACGTTCAGGTTCTGCGCGTAGATCGACAGCACGATCGAGATCGCGCCGATCACCAGGGCGGAGACCCGGGCGACCCTGACCTCCTGCCGCTCCGACGCCGTCCCGTCCTTGATCACGTTGGCGTAGAAGTCGTGCGCCAGGCTGGACGAGGAGGCCAGGGTCAGGCCGGCCACCACGGCCAGGATCGTGGCGAAGGCGACCGCCGCGATGATCGCGAGCAGAGTGGCGCCGCCCAGGTCGCCGCCGAGGAAGTCGATGCCGAGCGCCTCGGCGAGCTGCGGCGCGGCCGTGTTGCCGGCCTTGTCCTGAGCGGTGATCGCCTCGCTGCCGACCAGCGCCGCCGCGCCGAAGCCGAGGGCCAGGGTGAGCAGGTAGAAGGTGCCGATGATGCCGATGGCCCAGAGCACGCTCTTGCGGGCCGCCTTGGCCGTCGGGACGGTGTAGAAGCGGATCAGGATGTGCGGCAGGCCGGCGGTGCCGAGCACCAGCGCGATGCCGAGCGACAGCAGGTCCATCTTGTTGTAGAAGGTCTGCGTCGGGTTGCCGGCCACCTCCACGCCGTACCGCCCGCCCGGCTTGAGGAAGCTCTCTCCCTTGCCCGATGCGGCCGCCGCGTCGCCGAGCAGGGCGGAAAGGTTGAACTTGTAGTGCGCCAGCACCAGCAGGGTCATCACGAGGGCGCCACCCATCAGCAGGAACGCCTTGACGATCTGCACGTAGGTGGTGCCCTTCATGCCGCCCACCGTGACATAGATGATCATCAGGGCGCCCACCATGATGATGGTGGCGACCTTCGCGGTGTCGGCGTCCATGCCGAGGAACGTGGTGCCAGGCTTGATGCCGAGCAGCAGCGCGACCAGCGCGCCCGCGCCGACCATCTGCGCCAGCAGGTAGAAGATCGACACGGTGATGGTGGAGACGGCTGCGGCGGTCCGCACCGGGCGCTGGCGCATCCGGAAGGCCAGCACGTCGGCCATCGTGTAGCGGCCGGAGTTGCGCAGCAGTTCGGCGACGAGCAGCAGCGCGACCAGCCAGGCGACCAGGAATCCGATGGAGTAGAGGAAGCCGTCGTAGCCGTAAAGGGCGATCATGCCGGCGATGCCGAGGAACGACGCGGCCGACATGTAGTCGCCGCCGATCGCCATGCCGTTCTGGAACCCGGAGAAGGAGCGCCCGCCGGCGTAGAAGTCGGTGGCCGTCTTGGTCTGCCGGCTGGCCCAGATGGTGATGACCAGGGTCACCGCCACGAAGACCAGGAACAGGGCGATGGTGAGATTGCGGGCGGTGGTGTCGCCCGCCTCAGCCGCGAGGACCGTGTTCATGGCCCACCTCCCCCATCTCGGCGCGGATCCGGTCGGCGACCGGGTCGATCTTCCGGTCGGCGAACCGCGCGTAGAGCCAGGCGATGAGGAACGTGGAGACGAACTGGAGCAGGCCGAAGACGAGGGCGACGTTGATGTTGCTGCCGAAGAGCTTCGTGCCCATGAAGTCCCGCGCGTACGCGGACAGGATCACGTAGAGCGCGTACCACAGGAAGAACGCGACGGTCATCGGGAAGATGAAGCCGCGCAGCGTGCGCCGCAACCCGGCGAACTCGTCCGACCGCTGTACGGCCAGGTACCGGTCCGCCGCCGAGGTCGACGGCGCGGACGGGGGTGTGTCCGTGGACATTTGTGGATCACCACCTTCACAGGCGTGGGGAGTTTCGCGCACGGTAGAAAGCGCGCTCCCCGCCGGGGAAGGGCGAGATCGACGCCGGTCGGCGGCTGCGCCGAACGGCACGGTGGCTGCGCCGAGTGACGCAGCTCACTCCGTTCACCGGTCACGGGCGCGGCCCGGGTGGGCCGAGCGGTCGCCCGGTCGCCGGTTGTCAGGTCAGCTCGCGGTACCGGCCCCGGTAGTGCAGCAGCGGGTCCGTCTCCCCGACCAGCTCGACGGCCTCGATGGTGGCCTCCACCAGCAGGCCCCAGCCGTACTCGCGGGCGGTGTCTAGCCGGCATCCCGCCCAGCCGCCGGCGTCGGCCGGCACCGGACCGTAGGGGGTGTCGGTCCACGCGCCGGTGGCGAACAGGCCACCGGGGGACGGGAAGAGGCCCGCGAACCGGTCGGCGAGCTGCCGGTGCGACGGGCTCAGCGGGGCCACCGCGAAGCGGCCGGCGGACTCGACCGCCGCCCACAGGTCGGACTCCGGGTCGACCAGGCCGAGCAGCCGGTCCGGCTCGCCCTCCGCGACCAGCGTCGAGGAGACCGTCAGGCCCGCCGGCTCCGGCGCCGTCCAGAGCGTCACCGGCGACGCCAGTCGACCCCGCAACCGGCGTACGGGCGAGCGTTGGTCGGCGGGCACGGCGAACGGGTCGATGTGGTGGATCTCGGCGCCCGGCTCTTGATTCACGTGAAACATTGTGGGGCCTGCCCCGCCCCGACGGGCCCGGACCGCGTGGTGGCCGCTCTTCTCAGCTCCGGCGCGTCCGGTCCTGGTCTGCCGTGCGGCGGTCGACGCGCACGGCGCCGGGCAGGGCGGGCGAGGCCAGATCAGGCGTCCGGCGCAGTCCGCGATACCTGCGCGACGTGACCTACGGCGACGCGCGCCTGGCCTGGCTACCTCACGGAGAGGACTCGCGCGACTTCCAAAAGCGATCGTGGAGAAACCCTTGCCCTTCAACGGAAGTGGCCTTAAGTTGCATCGATGATCCTCAGCGAGGAGCCTGGCCCTGACCCTTCTCAGAATGCCAGCCACGGCGATCTGCGGCCCAAGGATCTCGGTGGCATCGCCTATCTGCGGGGGCTTTCGCGTCGGGGGTTCATCACAAGCGCCGCGTTGGCGGCATCAGGGGTGTCGGCCGCCTTTGCTCTGCTGCCCGGCTCCGCTCAGGCCGCCGGCAGCTATCAAAGGCCGTGCGGCAATGTTCGGATTTCGAGTTCTTGGCAGGACCACCGGAACCGGATGCCGCCCTCGGGTGAGCCGGGCACCGACTATGCGGTCGGAACCGGTACTCCCGTCATGGCCGCGGCGAACGGCACGATCCGTTACGTGAAGACCGACACCTCTACCGCGACCGGGCGCGTCGTGGGGATGGCCCATGACGATGGCAATTACACCCGGCACCTGCACTTGTCGAGGATCGCCGTCTCAACCGGTCAACGTGTGTCGCGAGGCCAGACGATCGCGTACTCCGGCGCCTCGGCGAACGGCAGTGACTACGGTGTCGGACCGCATGTGCATACGAGTCTCTGGCTGAACACCGGCAGTCCGACGGATTTCCGCACGACGGTGGATTTCGAGAACTACGTCGGAGACGTCGCCAACCCGAACCCGCCCGACCAGGAGGTAGATGAAGTGTTCATCGCGAACGTGAAGGGTAACTGGTACCTCGTCGTCCCCCAGGGCACCGGTAAGCCGCGGGCAGTGGTCCTCGGTGGCGACAGCAATGCCGCCGCTTCCGGCCTCCCCGTCCTGAACTTCAGCTGGGATCCGTCGATCAATGCGCTCAGGGCCGCGGTCGACGGCATCGGTTGATGTGGCCGGGCGCGTCGTCGGCGGGGAAACCCGTGGCGCGGATTCACAGAATTGGATCTCGAGCAGGCCGACCTGGTGAGTGAGGCCGTTTCGTGGCCGTCCACATCACTGGATCAAGTGGTTTCAGCAGGCTTGATGTGCAGGTTCAGCAGCATGTCCTCAAACGTCTGGGGTCCGAATCGCGCCGCCACTATGTGCACCGGTGAACACATCATGTCCAGTGTCACGCCACCTACGGGGCGCCTCTCGACGCCGGTCACCACCAGAGTCGTTTCCCGCACGGTGACGTCTTCGATCGTGACGTCGTAGCCCAGAACAGCGCGGGTCCCTACCGAGAGCATGATGACCGTCTCACGGGTGAGATCTACCAGCGGCGGCGGCGGGACGGGCTGCCTTCCCGCATTGATCGATGCCCAGTGCTGCGCCCATGACCCTGATCGGCGGATCAGAAAAAGGCCGTAACTCGATGCGCCGACAGCTGTGGCCTGCCCGTGGTACAGGGTGCGGAAGTTCGCGGTGCGTCCGGACGATCTGCTCACCCGCCGACCCTACCGGCACTGATCCACGGCACAGCGCTCCCTTTGCCGCAGCCGCCCGCCGAGCACGGTGATCGCGCGGCGGTGAGGTCCCGCGGGGTGCGCGTACCGCTGGAGGGGTCAGTCGTCGGCGGCGAGTGAACGTCGGGCGGCGGCCAGCACCTCCGGGTCCGTGCAGCCGGCGGCGTAACCGGCGATCCGGCGGCGGATGTCGCGGCCGAGCAGCCAGGATCCGATCCGGTCCGCGACCGGGCGGAGGAACGCGGGCCGGCAGCGGAAGCTGTAGCGCCAGGTGGCGATCGCGTGGCCGGGCTCCGGGGCGGGCGCGAACCGCCAGCCGCCGGCGAACATCTCGAAGAACCACGGCCCGCGCACCATCTTCATCCCGACGTGGCTCGGCGGGGCCCAGGAGACGTACTCGCTGACCATCGCCAGGCCGTGCCGGGACCGGGTGAAGGTCCGCACCCCCTTGCCGGGCCGGGTCGCCCCGTCGGTGAAGTGCTGCTCGCGGACGAACGGGTCCCACCGGTAGCGCACGGGCGCGGTGGTCTGGGAGACCGCGAAGGCCAGTTCGGGCGGGACCGGCACGGTGATCACCGCTTCGACGACGGGCATCAGGCCATTGTGCCGCCGATCGGCAACCACCGCGTCCGACGTGCGCCGGCCCGCCTTCCGCGCCCGGCCCGCCGTCAGCGGCGCGGGGTCACCGTGGCGAGCAGCTCCGGCATCCGGCGGTCCAGCACGTCACCGGCCAGGTACGCGCCGAGCAGCGCCGCCCCCAGGCCGTACGCCGCCCCGAGCGGCAGGGCCAGCCAGAGCCAGGCGTCGCCGAGCAGCCCGGCGGCCACCACCATCGGCACCGCCGCCACCGCGGTGGCGACCATCGCCAGCAGGGTGAGGAAGCTCTTCGCGATCCCGGCGCCGGTGTTCAACGCGAACGGGTTGCTCGTCTCCGGCAGCGAGTACGCCCCGAGCACCGAGACGAAGCAGTTCACCGCCAGCCCCGCGCCGTACGTGGCGAACAGGGTGCCCGCCATCAGCCCGATCCAGCCGGGCTCGCCGACGACCACCGCGACGACCACGGAGATCACCGCCAGCATCGGCAGGACGTAGAGCGAGAACGCGGCCATCCGGGCGCGCAGCTCCTGCTGGCCGGAGACGCCCGCGACCACGTTCGCCGCGTACGCGCTGCCGTCGAAGCCGAACTGGTTGGCCAGGGTGACGGCGGCGAGCAGCCCGACGAAGAGCATCGACAGGCTGGACAGCACCGGGGACGGGTCGAGACTGGCGTTGAACCCCTCGGCGCTGTCGATGGTGAAGCCCGAGCCACCCACGTTGACCATGACCGGTACGAAGAGACCGACGACCGCGACGGTGATCAGGTTGGCCCGGCGTCGGGCGTCCCGCCACCAGTAGCGGGCCTCCCGGGCGACGAGGGCGCCGAACCGGTCCCGCCGGGCCCAGCCGACGGCCCTCGGGAAGAGCTGGGCGACCGCTCCGCCGGTCGCGCCGCGCTGGGCGCGGGCCGGTCCGGCACTGGCCGTGCCCACCATCGCGGACTCGAGCGAGCGGGACCACCAGGCCAGCAGCGCGACGATCGTCACCGCCGTGATCAGCAGCTTCACCGGCGCGGCCCAGAGACGGCCCTCGGCCACGTCGATGCCGGCCGTCCAGGGCGCGCCGAACGGGGTCCAGCCGACCACCTCGGCCACCCCGTCGAGGCGGTCCCAGTCGGCGTCGGAGAGGGCGGCGACGCCCAGGAGCTGCAACGGCCCGAGCAGCGCGGCGAGCACGGCGAGCAGCACGGCGGCCAGGTCGCGGACCCGGCGGGACCGCAGCGCCGTGGCGAAGGCGCTGGTCACCGCCCGGGCCGCCGCGACGCAGAGCAGCAGCCCGGCGACCACCCCGACGAGGGCGACCGCGGCGGCCGACCAGCCGCCCAGCGCTCCGGCGGTGACCACCAGCCCGCACAGGGCCAGCAGCACCGAGATGGTGGGGACGCTGACGAAGGCGGCGGCGAACAGCCCGGTGACGAGCGTGCGGCGGGGCAGTGGGAGCAGCGCGAACCGGGCCGGGTCCAGCGTCTCGTCCACCCCGAAGAAGACCAGCGGCAGCAGCAGCCAGCCGAGCACCGTCAGGCCACCGCCGAAGGCGGCGACCATCAGCGCGTAGCGGCTCTCGTCGGCCAGGCCGGGCGCGGCGAAGAGGAAGAAGCCGGTGCCGGCGAACCAGAGCCCGGCCACCGCGCCGCCCACGAAGAGGGCGACCCGCCAGCCCTGACCCCGGAAGTTGTTGCCCATCACCCGCAGTTTGAGCCGGACGAAGTGCCGGGCGGAGACCTTCCGGACGGGCTGGGCGGAGACGGTCGGTTCGGTCACCGCGACAGCCACGCCAACTCCTCGCCGGTCGCCGTACGGCCGCCGACCACCTCGACGAAGGCCTGCTCCAGCGAGCGGCCGCCGCGTACCTCGTCGATGGGGCCGACCCGTTTGATGGTGCCCGCCGCCAGGATCGCCACGTGCGAGCAGAGCCGCTCGACGACCTCCATCACGTGGCTGGAGAAGACGACGGTGCCGCCCCCGGTCACGTACCGGTGCAGGATGTCCCGGATCAGCGCGGCCGACACCGGGTCGACCGCCTCGAAGGGCTCGTCCAGCACCAGCAGCCGGGGCCCGTGCAGCAGCGCACAGGCCAGCCCGATCTTCTTCTTCATGCCCGCCGAGTAGTCGACCACCAGGGTCCGGCCGGCGTCGCCGAGCGCGAGCACGTCCAGCAGCTCCGCCGCCCGCTGGTCGACCACCGCCGGGTCCATCCCCCGCAGCAGACCGTGGTACGCGAGCAGCTCCGCGCCGCTGAGCCGGTCGAAGAGCCGTACGCCGTCGGGCATCACGCCGAGCAGCTGCTTCGCCTGCACCGGGTCGGCCCAGACGTCGTGACCGAGCACCCGGGCGTCGCCGGCGTCCGGCCGGAGCAGCCCGACCGCCATCGACAGGGTGGTGGTCTTGCCCGCGCCGTTCGGGCCGAGCAGGCCGTAGAAGGAGCCGGCCGGCACGTCGAGGTCGACACCGGCGACGGCGACCTTGCCGTCGAAGTGTTTCGCCAGGCCACGCAGGGAGAGCGCCGGGTGCTCAGCAGTCATGCGTCGACCGTATCCGGCCGCGACCAGCCGTTGCTCCGGCCGCAGGATGATCCCCGGTCATCCCCGAGTCGGACCCGCGTTCCCCACCGGCGGAGTGTTCGACCGCCGGCACCGGACCCGCTGCAACCCGTCGCCCCGCTGCGGGGTGACCAGAGGGCAGGATCGCGACGAGGAGGGACATTGCAACCGGACGACGGCTTCGAGGAGTTCTACCGCACCACCAGACACCGGATCGTCACCGTGCTGTACGCGCTGAGCGGCGACCTCAGCGAGGCGCAGGACGCGGCGCAGGAGGCGTACGTGCGGGCCTGGCAGCGCTGGCGGCTGGTCGGCGGGTACGGCGACCCCGAGGCGTGGGTCCGCACCGTGGGCTACCGGCTCCTCGTCAACCGGTGGCGCAAGATCCGTAACGGGATCACCGCCTACCGCCGGCACGGTCCGGTCCCCACGGTCGGGCCGCCCTCGGAGAACACGGTCGCCCTGGTGGCGGCGCTGCGGCAGCTACCGGCGGAACAGCGGCAGGCGATCGTCCTGCACCACCTGGCCGACCTCTCGGTCGCCGACATCGCGACGCAGACGAACACCCCGATCGGCACCGTGAAGGCCCGCCTCGCCCGGGGTCGCAAGGCTCTCGCCGCCCTGCTCGACACCACCCTCCCCGAGGAGGTCAGCAATGCCTGATCAACCCTTCACCGACCTGTACCGCGACACCGAGAACCTGACCTGGGCGCCGGTCGAGCAGGTCCGCCGGCGCGGCCGGCAGCGCACCCTGCGTACCCGGGCCGCGGCGACCCTGTCGACGGTCGTGGCCGTGGCCGCGGTCGCCACCGGCGCGGCGGTCCTCGCCGACGGTCGGGACGCGGCACCGCCTCTCCCGCCCGCCACCGGCGCGCCGACCCCGACGCCCCCGGCCACCCCGACCTCCGCCTCCTCCCCGACCCCGACGGAGGGCGCGACGTCCGAGTCTCCGGCGTCCGGGCCCGCGGGCCCCACGAGCCGGGAGGTCCCGCCGGCCGCCCTGCTCGGGGCGGGGGACCTGCCCGACGGTTTCCGGAAGGTGCCCTGGACCGACGGCGACTGGTCCCTCGACGCAGCCTCCACGCGCTGTCGCAACGGGGCGCCCCCGCTGACCGTCAGGAAACAGGCCGAGCGGGGCGCGGCCTTCCGGGCGGCCCCCGAGGAGGCGGTCGTCGAGCGGGTGAGGCGCTACGCGTCGGAGGACGCGGAGGTGACCATGGACCGGGCGCGCCGGCTGGTGACGGGCTGCCGGCCCCACGATCCGGAGCAGTCGCTGGCGATCGTCGACTCGGGCTTCGCCGGGGACGAGTCGCTCCTGGTCGCTGCGACCGGCGACGGCACGCCGAGCCGCTGGCTCCTGGTCCGGCGGGGCGACCTGATCGCGGAGGTCTGGCTGAAGGGCGAGGAGGATCCGGCCGAGGCGCGGCGGATCGCGCAACGGGTGGCCGAGCGGCTCTGCGCCGGCACCGAAGCCTGCTGAACGGCCGGATCGTCCGTCGGGAGGGGCCCTTCCCGCACCGCGCGTGACGGCGCGGGCCCCTCCTCACAGCCGCAGCGCCTCCGGGGCGTGCAGGCGGAGCATGGTGGCGCCGACGTCGGCCGGCGCCCGGCGGCGGGTCGCCATCGAGACCGCCACCATTACGGCGAAGGCGAGCGGCACCGTCCAGGCGGCCGGCTGCGCGGTGAGCGTGGCCGGCCAGCCGGACAGCGGCGGGCCGAGCACCGTGACCAGCACCGCCCCGACCGCCGCGCCGCCGCCGACCAGGATCCCGGCGGCGGCGCCGAGGTCGGTCAGGCCCCGCCACCAGATGCCGAGCACCAGCAGGGGGCAGAAGCTGGACGCGGCGACCGCGAAGGCCAGCCCGACGACCTGGGACACGTCCAGCCCGGCGAGGTTTAGCGCGAGGACCGTCGGCACGGCTCCGGCGATCACCGTGGCGAGCCGGAAGCCGCGTACCGAGCCGCGCCCCAGCACGTCCGTGGAGATGACCCCCGCGACGCTGGTGAGCAGCCCGGAGGAGGTGGAGAGGAAGGCCGCGAACGCGCCGGCCGCGACCAGCGCGGCGAGCATCCGGCCGACCGTGCCGTCGCCGAGCGCGGCGCCGGGCAGCAACACCACCACCGCGTCGGTCTGCCCGCTCAGCAGCAGCTGCGGGGTGTAGATCCGGCCCAGCACCCCGTAGATGGTGGGTAGCAGGTAGAACGCCCCGACCAGGGCGAGCACGACCAGCGTGGTGCGGCGGGCGGCGGCGCCGTCGGGGTTGGTGTAGAAGCGGACCAGCACGTGTGGCAGCCCCATGGTGCCGAGGAACGTCGCCAGGATCAGCGAGTAGGTGGCGAACAGGCCCCGGTCGTCGTCCCCGGCGGCGCTGGGCAGCAGCCAGTCGGCGGCGTCCGTGGCCACCCCCGACACCTCCGGCACCGGGTCGCCGGCGGCGAAGGACAGCTCGTCGCCGGGGCGTACCTCGACGATCCGACCGTCGGGGAGGGTGAGGGTCGCGCGGTGCTCGACCACGACGGTGGTCGCGGTCCGGAACGCCGGTCCGTCGGGCGGGGTCACCGCCGGGCGGGCGTCGGCCTGCCACTGCAACGCCAGGAAGATCGCCGGTACGGCGAGCGCGGTCAGCTTCAGCCAGTACTGGAAGGCCTGGACGAAGGTGATCGCGCGCATGCCGCCGAGCGCGACGTTCGCGGTGACCACCACGGCCACCAGCAGGGCCCCCAACGGGTACGGCGAGCCGGTCACCGTGGCCAGCGTCAGCCCCGCCCCCTGGAGCTGCGGCACGAGGTAGAGCCAGCCGATGAAGATCACGAAGGCGGTGGCCAGGGTACGCAGCCGGCGTGACCCGAGCCGCAGCTCGCAGAAGTCCGGCAGAGTGAACGCGCCGGAGCGGCGCAGCGGGGCGGCCACGAACAGCAGCAGGGCGAGGTAGCCGGCGGCGAAGCCGACGGGGTACCAGAGCACGTCGACGCCGTACTTGAGGATCAGCCCGGCGACCCCGAGGAAGCTCGCCGCCGACAGGTACTCCCCGCCGATCGCGGCGGCGTTCCAGGTCGGGCTGATCGCCCGCGAGGCGACCAGGAAGTCGGAGGTGGTACGCGCCAGCCGCAGCCCGTAGAAGCCGATGCCGACGGTGACCAGGGTGACCGCCACGATGGCCGGTACGACGAAGCCGTTGCCCACCTCAGCGCTCCGGCCGCTGGACCAGGTCGGTGAAGTCCTGCTCGTTGCGCTCGGCCAGCCGCACGTACGCCCACCCGACGGCGATCAGGAACGGGAACGACGCCACCCCGAGCAGCAGCCAGGGCAGGTTGACGCCGAGCACGGTGACCCGGCCGACGGCGGGCGCGACGGCGAAGAGCCACGGCAGCCCGCCGAGCCCGATCGCCACCACCAGGGAGAGCCGCAGGGCCAGCGCGAACTGGGCGCGGACCAGCCCCCGGACGAGCGCGTCGCCGACCCGGGTCTGCTGGGCCAGCTCGGCGCGGGTGCGTTCCGCCCGGTCCTCGCGGCGGGACACCTCGGCCAGCACGATCCGGGTCCGGGGCTGGGGTGGCGTGGGCCGCCCCGGCACCCCGGGCCGGCCCGCGTGCCCGGGCGCTGCGGACCCGCCCTGCCGGGGCGCGGGGACGGGATCGTCGGCAGCGGCCACCCCGGCAGTCTCGCCCGATCGCCGCGATTGTCAAGGGCTCCCGTAGGCGTCGCGCCCGCTGCCGGCCGGCCCGGGCGGAGCCGTCCACACCGGGCTGTGGACAACCTGTGGAGAACGGGTTACCCCTGTGGATAACTTCGTGGACGTTCCGGCCGGACGGCCGGGGCGTCAGCTCCCCGGCCGTCCCCGCGACCGCTCAGGGCAGGCCGATGCGCTCCGGGCGGGCGGAGGCGGAGCCGAGCCAGGTGTGCGGGTTGCCGTACCAGCACCAGCCGAGCTTCGGCGCGTTCTGGCTGATCCAGAGCGCCGGCACCCGCTTGTCGCCGCAGCGGGAGCCGACCAGCGAGAAGCACTTGTTCTTCGCCAGCGCCTCCGGGTGCAGGGTGACGAAGGCGAGGCCCTCGTCGATGGTGAGCGGCAGCCGGCCCTGGCCGGTGATCACCTCCATGGCGGCGGCGGGCGCCAGGTTCAGCGTCTCCTCGCCCCGGTCGACGTCGAAGAGCAGGTACGCCGGCCCGGCCGGCACCTCCAGCTCCTTGATCGGGTCGAACTTCGGCAGGTCGCCATCGGCGTAGTGCCGGTCGACGATGCCCGGCTTCCGCTTGCCGGCCAGGGTGGTCAGCGCGACGCGCTCCTCCACCGGCACCAGGTCGCGGGTGATCACCAGGAGGAAGGGCACCCGTGCCTCGGTCGGGGCGGGCAGGCCGGCAGCCCCGGCGACGGCCGCCGCGCGCAGCGGCGCGACGAGGTCACGGAAGGCGTCCTCGGTCAGCTCGGCGAGGGCCGGGTAGCCCAGCTCCACCAGCCGGTCGAGCTGGCGGTCGAATTCGGTCGCGGCGTCGGACAAGGCGGCCTCCAATTGTCGTACGGAGTACCGTACAGCGTACGACGAAGCGCACGTATTCCCGACCCGCGAAGAAATTCGGGGTCAGCGGTTCCAGTCCTGCTTCGCCGCGCGGACCAGCTTGTCCTTCAGCTCGCGGGTGTGCCGGCGGCTGACCGGCAGCTCCGCCGAGTCGACCACCACCACGTACCCCGAGTTCACCAGCCGCAGTTCGGCGATCAGCTTGAGCTGCACCAGGTACGACCGGTGGATCCGGACGAATCCGGCGTCCGCCCAGCGCTCCGCGAGGGTCGCCAGCGACACCCGGACCAGGTGCGAGCCGTCGGCGGTGTGCAGCCGCGCGTAGTCGCCCTGCGCCTCCACCCACCGCACCGCCGAGCGGGGCAGCATCCGCGTGGTGCCGGCCAACTCGATGGGGATGGTCGGATCCTCCTCCGCCCGGGCCAGCGCCGCCGGGTGCGACGGCACCACCCGCGCGCCGATCACCCGGCGCAGCGACTCGGCGAGCCGCTCGGCGCGTACGGGCTTGCGGACGTAGTCGGTGGCGCCCAGGTCGAACGCGTCCACCGCCCCGTCGTCGTACGCGGTGACGAACACGATCGCCGGCGGCCGGGCGAAGCGGCGCAACACCCGGGCCAGCTCCATGCCGTCCAGGCCGGGCATCCGGATGTCGAGGAAGACCACGTCCACGTCGCCGTCGCGGAGCACCCGCAGCGCCTCCGTCGCGTCGCCCGCCGTGTGCAGCCGGGCCACCCGGGGATCGGCCCGCAGGTGGTACGCCAACTCGTCCAGCGCCGGCGGCTCGTCGTCGACCGCCAGCACCCGCAGGAACCCCGCCGCGCTCACCACGGCGCTCACGGTGCCACCTTCGTTCGCGGCTGCGGGGCTCGCAGACCCGGCTCACTCCTCGCGCTCACGAGCCGGCCCGTACGCCCGGGTGGAACTTCGGCACCCGCATGCTCACCTTCGTACCCGAGCCGAGGCCCGTCTCGACGACCAGGCCGAAGCCGTCCCCGAAGACCGACCGGAGCCGCTCGTCGACGTTGGAGAGCCCGACGTGCTGGCCCGGGTCGTCCCCGACGCCGGCCAGCGCGGCGTCGCCCGGGTCCCCGGCGGCGCCGGCCAGCTCGGCGATGCCGGCGGTCAGCGTGGTCGGATCCATCCCCACTCCGTCGTCCTCCACCGTGATGTGACACTCGGTGCCCGCGTCCCGGGCCTCGATGCTCACCATGCCCGTGCCCGGCTTGCGGGACAACCCGTGCCGGACGGCGTTCTCCACCAGCGGTTGCAGGCAGAGGAAGGGCAGCGTCACGGGCAGCACCTCCGGGGCGATCTGGAGGCGCACCTGGAGCCGGTCGCCGAACCGGGCCCGCTCGATGGTCAGGTAGCGGTCGATCGAGCGCAGCTCCTCGGCCAGCGTGGTGAACTCGCCGTGCGCCCGGAACGAGTACCGCGTGAACTCGGCGAACTCCAGGATCAGCTCCCGGGCCCGGTCCGGGTCGGTGCGGACGAACGAGCCGATCGCGGTCAGCGCGTTGTAGATGAAGTGCGGGCTGATCTGCGCGCGCAGGGCGCGTACCTCGGCGCGGGCCAGCCGCTCCCGCGAGGAGTCCAGCTCGGCCAGGGCGAGCTGGTTGCCGGCCCAGTGCGCCGTCTCCAGGGTGGCCTGCACCAGGCCCGGCTCCGGCTGACCGTCGGCGACCGCGATCAGCACCCCGACCCCGCGCCCGTCCGCGCCGGTCAGCGGGGCGACCACCGCGCCGCGTACCGGGCAGTCGACCCGGTCGCAGTGCAGCTCCGGCTCGCCGAGGACCGTCGAGCGGCCCGTCGCCACCGCCCGCCGGGCCGCCGCGACCAGTTGCGCGTGGTGGTGCCCACCCCGCCCGTCGAGGGCGAGCAGGCTCTCCCGGTCCGTCAGCGCCAGCCCGGCCGCCCCCACCAGCGCCCGCAGATGGCGTACGGCCTTCGCCGCGTTCGCGGCGCTCAGGCCCGCGCGCAGCGGCTCGGCGGCCAGCCCGGCGGTGTGCAGCACCTCGTACGTCGCCCGCTGGGTGGCCGTGGCGATGCCCCGCCGCGCGCGCAGCCGGACCACCGCGAACAGGGCCGCACCCAGCGCGGCGATCAGCGAGACGACGCCGAAGACGCCCGAGAGGTTGCCACCCACGCAGCGATCCTGGCCCCTGCCGGCCCGCACGCCAAGGGGTCAGTACGCGCCCTTGCGGGCGAGCACCACCCCGACGGTGCGCCACAGGATGCTCAGGTCGTACGCCAGCGACCAGTTGTCGACGTAGTAGAGGTCGAGCCGGACCGCCTCGTCCCAGGACAGGTCGGAGCGGCCGGAGACCTGCCACAGCCCCGTCATGCCCGGCCGGACCAGCAGCCGGCGGCGCACGTCGCCGAGGAAGTCGCCGTCGTCGGCGGGCAGCGGGCGCGGCCCGACCAGCGACATCTCGCCCTTCAACACGTTGATCAGCTGCGGCAGCTCGTCCAGCGACGAGGCCCGCAGGAAGCGGCCCACCGGGAAGACCCGGGGGTCCTGCTTCATCTTGAACAGCATGCCGTCGGTCTCGTTCCGGTCGACCAGGCTGGCCAGCCGGTCCTCCGCGTCCACGTACATGGTGCGGAACTTCCAGACCCGGAAGGTACGGCCCTCGTGGCCGACCCGGGGCTGGCGGAAGAAGACCGGGCCGGGGTCGGAGAGCCGGATCGCGATCGCGATGGCGAGGAAGACGGGGGCCAGCAGCAGCAGGCCGACCCCGGCGGCCACCCGGTCCATCAGGTTCTTGGCCAGCAGCGCCGGGCCGGAGAGGGTCGGCTCCTCGACGTGCAGCAGCGGCAGGCCCTCGATCGGCCGGATGTGCACCCGGGGCCCGGCGATGTCGGTCAGCTGCGGGGCGACGACCAGGTCGACGCCCGAACCCTCCAGCTGCCAGGCCAGCCGGCGCAGCTCGCCCGGCTCGGAGCTCGCCGAGCCGCAGACCGCGATCGTGTCGCCGCCGACCTCGCGGACGAGGGCGAGGACGTCGCGGCCCGCGTACACCGGGACCGGGGTCTCGATGCCCTTGGCCGCCGCGTAGCCGTCGGTGATGTGGATGGCGACCGGCATCAGCCCGGCGGCCGGGTTGCGGGTGACCGCCGTGTAGACCTCCAGGCACTCCGGCAGGGTGCCGATCAGCACCATCCGGTGACCGGCCTGGCTGATGTTGCGCCGGACCACGTGCAGCACGAAGCGGCAGAGCATCCGGTTGAGCAGGATCAGCAGCAGCGCCGCGAGCAGGGCGGTGCCGACCGTGTAGCGGGACAGGTCGGTCTTGGTGGCGAAGGCGAGGAAGGACACCGTCGCGGCGACCGCGACGCCGGCCCGGATCACCCGCTTGTACTCGTCCGGGCCCAGGCCGAGGTAGCGCCGGTCGTAGGCCCGGTTGGCCCAGAGGCTGACGAGCCAGCCGAGCGGCAGGAGCACGAACGCCACCGTGTGGAACCACGTCGGGTCCTGCTCGGCGTTGTAGAAGCCCGCCCGCGACTGGTCGAACGTCTCGATGGCGATCAGGCTGGCGACCGCGGCGGCTGCGAAGTCGAGCAGCAGCAGGAGTGTGATGTAGGGGCGGTGCCAGCGTGACACGCGACGGCGGGCCCGAGCCCACGCGGACCGGGGTACGCCGTTGTGGGACGGCGGTGCCGGCGGCTGGATCTCGAAGCTGTCGACGTGCCGCACGAGTTTGCTCCGGCCTGTGTTGGTTACCGGGCGCTGGAGGCTTGTCGTCACCTCACCCATGTCCTCCCGCATGACACGAGCCGCTCACTCACCGTGAGGGCCCGGTCGCCCACCGTCCCAGTCTCCCACGCGGGCGCCAACCCGTGCGCTGACCCGAGGGACATCGCGCCGGTGTGGTGCCGCCGGGCGTCTGGCCGGCTCCGCGCCATTTCAGAAGCCGGGGACCGAGCCACTATACCGATGGATGGCGGGCCCGGTAGAGCCGCAACTCAGACCTTCGGCGCGGGATGGCCGATTCCGTTCCGTAGTCGGCAGTGTCGTCACTCACCGTACGAGCCGCGACAACCGGCGGTCAGCGAGCGGCTTGCCGCCGGTCTGGCAGGTCGCGCAGTACTGGAGGCTGGAATCGGCGAACGAGACCTCGCGGACGGCGTCGCCGCAGACCGGGCAGGGCAGCCCCGTCCGGGCGTGCACCTTCAGCCCCGAGCGCTTCTCGCCCTTCAGCTCGGCCGCCCTCTGCCCGACCGACCGGCGCACCGCGTCGCCGAGCACCTCCCGCGTCGCCGCGTGCAGGGTCGCCAACTGGTCGTCGGTCAGCCGGTTGGTCAGCGCGAACGGGGACAGCTTCGCCGCGTGCAGGATCTCGTCGGAGTACGCGTTGCCCACGCCGGAGAGCACCGTCTGGTCGGTGAGCACCCCCTTGACCTGGCCCTTGCGGCTGCGCATGCGCTCGGTGAAGGTGGGCAGGTCGGCGGCGAGCACGTCGGGGCCGAGCCGGGCCACCCCGGGCACCGCCTGCGGGTCGGTGACCAGGTAGACGGCGAGGCTCTTCTGGGTGCCGGCCTCGGTCAGGTCGAAGCCCGAGCCGTCGTCGAGGCGTACCCGCAGCGCGATCGGGCCCTTGCCGGGGCGCAGCGGGGCGGCGGACGGAAACGCCTCCCGGTAGTGCAGCCAGCCCGCCCGGGCCAGGTGGACCACCAGGTGCAGCTCGCCGTCGAGCACCACGTCGAGGAACTTGCCGTGCCGGCGGGCGTCCGTCACGGTCCGCCCGGCGGCGGCGGTCGGCGCCGGGTCGTACGTCTTCAGGGCGCTGATCGCGGCGACCTCCAGCCGGTCGACGCGCCGCCCCACCGCGCGCTCACGCAGGTATTCCGCGAGCGCCTCAACCTCCGGTAGTTCGGGCACCAGCCAACGGTAGCCTTCTTTCCCGTGAGCGCGAGGAATGAGCTTGCGAGTCCCGCAGTCGCGAACGAAAGGCAAGCTGCGTGAGAATCGTGGTGGCGCACAACCGGTACCGGGAGGCTCAGCCCTCCGGTGAGAACACGATCGTCGACGCGGAGATCGCCCAGCTCACCGCGGCCGGGGTGGAGGTGCTGCCGTTCATCCGTAGCTCGGACGAGATCCCGTCGATGTCGAAGTCGGCCAAGGCGCTGCTGCCGATCTCGCCGATCTGGGCGCCCCGCGCGCAGGAGGACCTGAGCCGGCTCATCACCGAGCACCGGCCGGACGTGCTGCACCTGCACAACCCGTACCCCCTGATCTCGCCCTGGATCGTGCGGACCGCGCACCGGCACGGCGTGCCGGTGGTGCAGACGGTGCACAACTACCGTCAGGTCTGCTCCTCGGGGCTCTACTTCCGGGACGGGATGATCTGCCAGGACTGCCGGGGCCGGGCCCTGGGGGTGCCGGCGATCGTGCACCGCTGCTACCGGGGCTCGCGGGCGCAGAGCGCCCTGATGGCGACCACGCTGGCCGTGCACCGGGGCACCTGGCGCTCGGTGGACCGGTTCGTCGCGCTCACCTCGGCGGTCGCCGACCACCTGCGCGACTACGGCATCCCGGCGGAGCGGATCGTGGTCAAGCCGAACGGCATCCCCGACCCGGGGGCGCCCGCGCCGCTCGGCGACGGCTTCCTCTACATGGCCCGGCTCTCCCCGGAGAAGGGGCTGGACCTGCTGCTGGACGCCTGGCGCCGGCACCCGGACGGGGCGCTCGGCCCGCTGCGCATCGCGGGCGACGGCGAGTTGCGCCCGCTGGCCGAGGCCGCCGCCGCCGAGCGCGCCGACGTGACCTACCTCGGGCCGCTGGACCGCGCCGGGGTACGCGACGCGATCGAGGCCAGCGCGGTGATCATCGCCGCCTCCACCTGGCACGACGTGCTGCCCACGGTGATCATCGAGGCGCTGGCCGCCGGCCGGCCGGTGCTCGGCACCGCCCTCGGCGGCATCCCGTACCTGCTCGGGGCGGACGGCCCGCGCGAACCCGCCGGCACCGGCCCGGCCGCCGTCGCCTCCGCCGCGCCGGGGGAGGGCCGCGTCGCGCTGCCCACCGGCGTGGCGGCGGGCGAGGCGGGCTGGGTGGTGCCCCCGGAGCCGGCCGCCATGGCCGCCGCCCTGCCGGTGGCCCGGGCCGGCGCGGCGACGCTGGCCCCGGCGGCCCGCGCCCGCTACGAGCGCACGTTCCACCCCGACGTGGTCACCAAGCGCCTCCTCGACGTGTACGCGGACGTCTCGCGCCGCGCCCAGCCCCGCTAGCCACCCCGCCCCCTGCATCGTGTGCCCCTGCCGAGCTCCTTGATCGTTTGCTGCTCACCCGGTGCGACACGCGGGCGGGACACGGGTGATCGACAGACGATCTTGGGGTGGCGGTGACGCCGTTCCGCTCCTCGTGATGACGGGAGATCTTGGTAGCGAAGCGCCCCTGGAGGGGCACTTTCCTACCAAGATCTCCCGTGCGGTCAGTCGTGGTTCCGGCGTCACACCTCAGCGGAGGGAGGCGCGGGCCGAGAAGGCGATGCTGGCGAGCAGGAAGCCGCCGTTGACGATCGTGAACGCGACCATCACCCAGAGGACGAGGGCGGGGACGAAGGCCAGCACCAGGCCGGCGGCGAAGATCACCGCGCCGTAGTCGCGGACCAGCTTCACGAGGCGTACGGGCAGCGAGGTCGAGGTGATCATGCTGGCGGCGTTCGGGCCGGCCTGCATCACGGAGGTGACCAGGTTGACCATCCAGGTGCCGGCGAAGATCGCGACCAGCCAGCTCGGCGTCGACGGCTCCTGCGCCACGGCCGTCGCCGCCAGGGCGGCGACCAGGGCGATCTGGGCGGCCACGTCGCAGAGCACGTCGACGCGGGCGCCGGCGGCGCTGCCCTGCCCGGTCACCCGGGCGAGCTGACCGTCGGCGCAGTCCAGGCAGTACGCGACCTGCCAGCCGACCAGCGCGAGCAGCCCGACCGCCCAGGCCGGCACGTCACCGGCGGCGACCCGCCCGGCGAGCGCGACCACGGTGACCGAGGTGGCCAGGCCGAGCACCAGGTTGGCGATGGTCAGCGCCGTCGGACGCAGCCCGAGGCGCTGGGCGACGAGCGCGAAGACGGCGCCCAGCCACTGGCTGATCGATTCGCTGAACAGGCCGCCGCCCCGGTTGACCCGGTGGAAGTCGGCGACGGTGGGACGGGGCTCAGCCAAGGTGGTCGCGGATTGCACCGGCGTAGTCTGCCAGCCGCTCCCGCGTCTCGGTAGGCGACATCGCCAGGTGTTCGAGGATCGTGTAGCGGTCCGGCCGGGTCCGGGGCGCGAACTGCACGGCATCGACGAACTGCTCGTCGGTCAGGCCCAGGTCGGCCGGCGTGGTGGCGAGACCGTGCCGGTGCAGGCAGCGGGCGAGCCGGCCGAACCGGTCGGTGTCGCCCCGCAGGAACGTGCAGAAGAGGGCGCCGAGCCCCACCTGCTCCCCGTGGGCGGCGGTGCCGGGGTGGAGCCGGTCGATCGCGTGGGAGATCTCGTGGTCGCCGCCGCTGGCGGGGCGCGTCGACCCGCACACCGAGCTGGCGATGCCGCCCATGATCAGCGCCTCGGCCAGCGTGGTGAGGAAGCTGTCGTCGGTGATCTTGCCGGGGTGGTTGAGCAGCGCCTCGGCGCCCGTCCTGGCCAGGGTCACCGCGAGCCCGTCGATGGGCTCGCCGCGTACCTCGTGGGCCAGCTCCCAGTCGGCGCAGGCGTTCAGGTTGCTCACCGCGTCGCCGATGCCGGCCTGGGTCTGCCGGTCCGGGCCGTTCTCCACGAAGTCGAGGTCGACGATGACCGCGATCGGGATGTGCACCCCGTAGGAGCCCTTGCCGCCCTCGTGGTCGAGCGAGGCGGTCGGGGAGGCGATGCCGTCGTTGGCCAGGCTGGTCGCCACCGTCACCATCGGGATCCCGTAGCGGGTGGCCGCGTACTTGGCGGTGTCGATGGTCTTGCCGCCGCCGATGCCCACCACGGCGTCGTAGTGGCGGCGGCGCAGCCGGTCACCGAGATCGTTCGCCGCGTCGATGGTGCCGCCGACGACCGTGAAGACGTCGGCCGCGCCGAGCGACGGCCGGCACAGCTCGACGATCCGTTCACCCTGCCCGGGGCCGACCACGACGGCCACGTCCCCGCCGGCCGAGATCCGGCGGTCGGCCAGCAGCGGCCCGAGGTCGGCCACCGCACCGCGCCGGACCTCGATCACGAGCGGGGTGTTGACCGTACGGGCTAGTAGCGGCACGCGATCTCCCGCGCCCGGGCCAGGTCGGCGTGGTTGTCGACCTCGACCCAGAGGACGTCGCCGATCGGCGCCGCCCGCACCTCGCCACCTCGGTCGGAGAACTCCTGGTAGCCGTCCTCGTAGTAGAGGTTCGGGTCGCGCCGCCACGTCGCCTCCAGCGCGTCGGCGAGGGCGTCGGCCACCTGCGGCTCGATCAGCGTCGCGCCGATGTACTCCCCGTACGCCTCACCCGGGTCCATCAGCTTCGTGATGCGGGTGAGCTGGCCGGCGGGGTCGAAGGTGGTCTTCATCTCCTCCTCGGCCAGCGGCTTGATGGTGTCGACGGCGAGCAGGATGCCCGGGCCGCGCTCGGCCAGCAGGGTCTTCTCCACGCTGACCGGGTGCACGGTGTCGCCGTTGACCAGCAGCACGCCCCGGGCGAAGTGCTCCCGGGCCAGCCAGAGGGAATAGGCGTTGTTCCACTCCTCGGCCTTGTCGTTGTGCACCAGGGTGAGCGTGACGCCGTACTTCTTCTCCAGCTCCGCCTGGCGGGAGACGACCGCGTCGGCGGCGTAGCCGACCACGATCACGATGTCGGTGAGCCCCACCTCGGCCAGGTTGCGCAGCGAGATGTCCAGGATGGTGGTGTCGCCGTCCACCGGCACCAGCGCCTTGGGCAGGGTGTCGGTGTACGGGCGCAGCCGGCGCCCCGCCCCGGCTGCCAGCACCATCCCGATCATTGAGGCGTCCTCCCTCGTACGACTCCCGGTCACCGCTGGAGGATAGCCCCGCGTGGCGGCACCGCTGCGGCCAACCGGGTCAGCCGGGCAGCGCCGCCAGGTCCGCCAGCACCTCCAGCCGCTCCTGAGCACTCAGCACGGCGTACGGGGCGGCGGCCCGCCGGTCGGTCTCCAGCTCGATGGCGAGCTGCTCCGGGCCGGGCGGCAGGGCGGCGGCGCTCGCCGCGCTGTGCCCGGCGGCGGTCCACGCGGCGGCGTGCGCGTCGGCCCGGTGGTAGCGCATCGTGCCGAGCCGGTTCAGCAGCAGCACGCCGGGCGGCGTGCCGTCCGGCTCGTACGGCGGCGCGGTCGCCGCGAACGCGGCGCCGGGCTCGGCGCCCTCCTCGTCGGCCAGCACCAGCGCGCACGTGAGCACCCGGCCGAACGCCTCCACCAGCCGCAGCACCCGGTCCTCGTGCCCCGCCCACAGTTCCTCGGTGACCTCCGCGTGCACCTGCCAGATCTCGGCCAGGAAGGCCAGTCCGCGCTCGGTGGCGGAGAGCCCGCCCTCGGGGCTGCGGTGGATCATCCCGTACGCCACCTGCTTGTCCAGGGCCCGCCGGCACTCGACCGGGTCCCGGTAGCGGGTGACCGCGGCGAAGCCGGCCTCGTCGACCGTCTCGCCCGGCGCCGCGAGGCGGGTGCGGAACTCCAGCAGGAAGCCGGTGGCGGCCGGCCCGCCGTACCGCTGGCTCAGCTCGGCGCCGCCGCCGTCGCGGCCGGCGAGGATGCCGGCGCCGAACGCCCGGTCGACCGCCGGGGCGACCAGGCCGGCGAACCGGTGCGGCGCCAGCTCGACGGTGTCGTTCACAGCCCTATCGAACGCAGGGCGGCGAAGCCTTCGTCCGCGATCCGCCGGATGAGGCCGTCGTTGACGTCGCGGTGCTCGTCGAGCAGGTCCAGCTCGTCGGCGGCGAGCCACCGGAACTCGGTGTGCTTGCCCACCTCCAGCGCCGGCCGGGTCAGGTCGCCGTCGACCCGGACCAGCCAGTCGCGCTCGATCCGGGCCAGGCCGTCGTCGGCGACGTAGTGGTGTTCCCCGACCTGGCCGAGCACGTGCGACACCGTCCAGCCGGTCTCCTCGGTCACCTCCCGGCGCAGCGCGTCCATCCAGTCCTCGCCGGGCTCCAGATGGCCGCCGACGATGTCCCAGCAGTTGGGAAAGATGCGCCGGTGGGGAGACCGTCGCTGGATGAAGAGTCGACCGTCGTCGTCGACGATCAGCGCGCCGGCGCAGCGCAGAGGCTCGGTGGACACGCCACGACAGTAGCGAGCGGTGGCGCGTTCCGGCGACGTCCGGTCTTGTCCGCGGCAGCGCCCGGGCGCACCATGTCCCCTACCGGGTGCCACCGTCCCACAGGGGTGATGCGTGATGCAGGTTCGGGAAGCGATGTCCAGCGAGGTTCTCGTGGTCGGCCCGGAGCACACGCTCCGCCAGGCGGCCCGGATGATGTCGGCCCGCGGTGTCGGGTCGGCGGTCGTGATCGACCCGGACTCCGAGGGGGTCGGCATCATGACCGAACGCGACGTGCTCAGGGCCATCGGGGCCGACCTCGACTGCGACGTCGAGCGGACGGCCGCCCACCTGACCTGGGACGTGGTCTACGCCGGGCCGGAGTGGACGGTGGAGGAGGCGGCCGCGGCCATGGCCCGGGGCGGCTTCCGGCACCTCGTGGTGCTCGACGGGCGCGAGGTGGCCGGGGTGATCTCCGTCCGGGACATCATGCGGGTCTGGGCGGAGAGCCGGATGGCCGAGTCGACCTGAGCCGCCGCTCGGCGGAGGGTGTGGCGGGCCGATCGACGGGTAAGGATTCCCGTGCGGGCACGGACGGGCCGTGACCCGCGACGGAGGTCCTCATGCGTGGCGCGGATCGGCTGGTCGAGCAGCAGTACGCGATGCTCCTGCGGCGGGACGTGGCCCGGCTGCCGGACCTCTACGCGGCCGACGCCTTCTACTCGATGCCCGGCGTCACGGTGCGCCCGATCGAGTTGCCCGCCCTGCTGCGCACCTGGACCGGTGCCTTCCCGGACCTGTCCGTCGACCCGCTCGGGTCGGTGCAGACGGCCGGTGGCGCGGCCGTCGAGCAGCGGCTGACCGGCACCCACACCGGGGTGCTGCACACCCCGTTCGGCACCGTCGCGCCGACCGGCCGGCTGGTGAGCTGGGACGTGGTGGACGTCGTCCGGGTCCGGCGTGGCCGGATCGCGGCCTGGCGGTCCTACTTCGACTGGGGGCAGCTGATCGCGGCGCTCGGCCTGCACGTGGACGGGCTATCCCGGGAGGCGCAGCACGACCCGCTCGGCCTTCCGGTCTGACCTGCCGCCGACCGGTCGACGCCGGTCACCCGTCCCGGTGGCTCAGGATGCGGACATCGCCGTGCCTTCCGCGCGCACCCCGTCGGCTTCCGTACGCTGAACAGCCATGACCGCCGAGCAGCTGATCTCCTTCGCCCGTGGCGCTCCCTCGCTGGACATCGTCGATGTCGAGGGGCTCAAGGCCGCCGCCGTCCGCGCCTTCGACGCCGACCCCGCCGGGGTGACCGCGTACGGCACCTCCGTCGGCTACCTTCCGCTGCGGAAGTGGATCGCCGAGAAGCACGGGGTCTCCGCCGACCAGGTGCTGATCACCAACGGGTCGTTGCAGGCGGACGCGTTCCTCTTCGACCACCTGGTCCGCCCCGGTGACGCGGTGGTGGTGGAGCGCCCGACGTACGACCGGACGCTGCTCAACCTCCAGCGGATGGGCAGCGAGCTGCACGGCGTCTCCGTCCAGCCGGACGGGCTCGACACCGCCGAGCTGCGCAAGCTGCTGGAGTCCGGGGTGCGTCCCCGGCTGGCGCACGTCATCCCGAACTACCAGAACCCGGCGGGCGTGACCCTCAGCCTGGAGAAGCGCCGGGAGCTGCTCGACCTCGCCGCCGAGTACGAGTTCACGATCTTCGAGGACGACCCGTACGCCGACATCCGGTTCCGGGGCGAGGCGCTGCCGTCGATGCTCTCGCTGGACACCCGGGGCGTCGTGGTGCACGCCTCCAGCTTCACCAAGACGGTCTGCCCGGGCGTACGGGTCGGCTACCTGGTCGGTCCGGCGGACCTGATCGGCGACATCGCGAAGAAGGCGACCAGCCTCTACATCTCGCCGGGCATGGTCTCCGAGGCGATCGTGCACCAGTTCTGCGTCTCCGGCGACATCGGGCGCTCCATCGAGACCGTGCGCGCCGCGCTCGGCGAGCGGGCCCGGGTGCTGGCCGAGTCCCTGCGCCGGCACATCCCGGAGGCCCGCTTCGTGGAGCCGGACGGCGGCTACTTCCTCTGGGTCGAGCTGCCCGAGGACGTGGAGGTCGACCGGCTCGCCCCGGCCGCCGCCGAGCGCGGGGTCGCCGTGGTCAAGGGCAGCGACTTCGTCGTCGACGGCGGGCGGCACGCCCTGCGGCTGGCGTACTCGGCGGTGACCGCGGACCGCATCGATGAGGGCGTGCGGCGCCTGGCGGAGGCCATGGCGGCCGTACGGAGCTGAATTTCTGTCAGATTTCTGACAGTTGGACGATCGTGGCCGCCCCGGGACTCCCGCCGGGGCGGCCGGCGGCCCACAATGCTGCGAGCGTCACTCACCACGTGTAGCGGAGTTCACCGCCCGGTGTCGGCCCCGCCGCGCCCGGCGACGAGCCCGGGCCGGCCCGGCCGGCGGCACGTGGGGCGGCGCGACCAGCACAACCCCCGCCCCCAAAAGGGCGTCGGGTGGGCCGTGTCGTCCCCTCACCCCCCTGATGCGACCCGGCCCACCCGGCGCCACCATCCCGGCGATCGTCACCGGCGGTGATCATCCACGGCGGCGTACTGTTCACCGGCGGCAGCGCGTGGGGAGGGGGCGTGATGACGGACCGGGAACGGACGACCGCGTCGAACGGCGGACGGGTGCTCAGGCCCCGGGACTGGGTGGCGCCGGTGCGGGCGATGACCCGCCGGCTCAACTCCGACAGCCCTCAGCAGACGTCCCCGCCGGCCGGCCCGCAGCGCAACGCGGTGGTCGACTGCGCCCTCTACGTGGACGGCCGCCGGCAGCCGGGCGACTGGCAGTACGCCGAGGCGCTCGCCGCGGCCCGCCGCGAGGAGCACGGCTTCGTCTGGCTCGGCCTGCACGAGCCGGACCTGGCCGAGATGACCGCCATCGCCGCCACGTACGGGCTGCACGAACTGGCCGTCGAGGACGCGGTGAAGGCGCAGCAGCGCCCCAAGCTGGAGCAGTTCGGCGAGGTCAGCTTCCTGGTGCTGCGGACCGCCCGGTACTGCGAGCACGCCGAGCTGACCGAGCACTCCGAGGTCGTCGAGACCGGCCAGGTGATGCTCTTCATCGGCCCGAACTTCCTGATCAGCGTGCGGCACGGGGACGCCTGCCGGCTGGCCCCCGTCCGCGCCGACCTGGAGACGAAGCAGGACCTGCTGCTCCAGGGCCCCTGGGCGGTGGCGTACGCGGTCACCGACCGGGTGGTCGACATCTACCTGGAGGTCGCCGACCGGCTGGAGGACGACCTCGACACGCTGGAGACCGACGTGTTCGACCGCCAGTCCACCGGCCGGATCCAGCGGATCTACCAGATGAAGCGGGAACTGGTGGAGTTCAAGCGGGCGGTGATGCCGTTGCAGCGCCCGCTGCTGACCCTCACCGCGCAGATGAACCGCGACGTGCCGAAGGAGATCCGCCGCTACTTCCGCGACGTGCAGGACCACCTGAGCCGCACCGTCGAGCAGGTCAACTCCTACGACGACCTGCTCAACTCCATCCTCCAGGCGCGGCTGGCCCAGGTCACGGTCGACCAGAACAACGACATGCGCAAGATCGCGGCGTGGGCCGCCATCGCCGCCGTCTGGACCGCCATCGCCGGCATCTACGGGATGAACTTCGACGTCATGCCGGAGCTGCGGATGACGTACGGCTATCCCGTCGTGCTCGCCCTGATGCTCGCGATCTCGCTGGCCCTCTACCGCTGGTTCCGCCGCAACGGCTGGCTCTGACCGCCCGAGCCTGACGCAGCCCTCCCGCCGGACGCGGCGCCGCCTGACCCCGTCGTCCCGGCGCCACCTGACCCCGCAGCCTCCGCCGGACGCGGAAGCGCCGGCGGGGCGGCGGGAGCCGCTTCGCCGGCGCTTTCCGTGACCGACAGAGGTGTCAGCGGCGGCCGTTGGTCTTGGCGGTGCCCTTGCCGAGCGCCTCGGTCAGGTCGTCCGCCGGACGGCCCGAGGTGTCCTTGGCGCCCTCGGCCACCGACGGGACCTTGTCCGTCGCGTGGACCGTCGGCTGCTTGCCGGGGGTGGTGGTGGAGGCGCTGTCGCCGCCGGCCACCGCCGAGCTGCCGGCGCCGGTCGGGCCGCCCGCCACGCCCGAACCGCTCGACATCGTCGAGGCGTCGGTCACCGGGGTGCGGATCTCCATGGTCTCCACCTCGTCGCGCATCGGCTCCAGCGTGCGGGTCGGGTCGTACTCGGCCCACTCCTGCTGCTCCCGGCGCCGCCGCATCGCCACCGCGGCGACACCGGCCACCGCGCCGGCCGCGAGCAGACCGGTCATCATGGACCCGCCCCGTCGGGAGTTCTTCTTCCGGGAAGCCTTCATGTTCTTCGCCTTGACCTTCCTGCCGGCCGCGACCTGCTTGGCTGCCATTGCCTTCCGGCCGGTGACCGCCTTGCCCGCCGCCTCGGCCTGCGCCTTGCGGACGGCCAGGGCCAGCGGCGCGAGCGCGGCGACCGTGGACGCGAGGCCGCTGGACGCGCGGTCGCGCACGATGACGGCCGTCGGCGCGACCGCGCCCCGGGCCGCCTGGACCCGCGGGGCGACGGTGGCGCCGGCACCCTTCGCGGCGTACGTCGCGGCCTGCCTCAGGTGACCGAGGCCCTGGTTCAGCTCCACCTTGGCCAGCTGCCCCTGGGTCTTACGCCGCCCGATTCCAAACACGGTCCCACCTCCTGGGAGTTGTTCCTTCGTCATCCTCCACCTTCGGATGCCTCCGCACTGCCAGATCGGGCACATGGGAGGATCCGCATGGAACTGACCAACGAGTGAGGAGTACCCGTGGCCGAGGCTGTCTACGCCACCTTGCACACCAACGCTGGCCCGATCCGGCTGGAGCTCTTCCAGAACCACGCCCCGAAGACCGTCAAGAACTTCGTCGACCTGGCGGAGGGCAACCGCGAATACACCGACCCGCGTACGGGTCAGCCGGGCAGCGGGCCGTACTACGACGGCACCATCTCGCACCGGGTGATCAGCGGATTCATGATCCAGATGGGCGACCCGACCGGCACCGGCCGCGGTGGCCCGGGTTACAAGTTCGGTGACGAGTTTCACCCGGAGCTGCGCTTCGACCAGCCGTACCTGCTGGCGATGGCGAACGCCGGGCCGGGCACCAACGGCTCGCAGTTCTTCATCACCGTCTCGCCGACGCCGCACCTGAACAACCGGCACACCATCTTCGGGAAGGTGGCCGACGAGCAGTCCGCGAAGGTCGTCGACACGATCGCCAACACCCCGACCGGTCCGAACGACCGGCCGTTGCAGGACGTCGTCATCGAGCGGGTCGAGATCGAGCGGACCGCTGCCTGAGTGGTCCGCGAGGTACCTTTGCCGGCATGACTGAGCGCTCCGAGGGCCGGGACCGGTTGGTGGGCCGCACGATCCGCGACGGCGGGCGGGCGCGGTGAGCGAGTCGCCACCCACCACCCCGGTCTGCTACCGGCACCCCGGCCGGGAGACGTACGTGCGGTGCACCCGCTGCGACCGGCCGATCTGCCCGGACTGCATGCGGGAGGCGTCGGTCGGGTTCCAGTGCCCGGAGTGCGTGGCGGAGGGACGTCGTAGCGTGCGGCCGGCGCGTACCGCCTTCGGTGGCGGTGCCGCCGGCCGGCACGGCTACGTCACCAAGGCGCTGATCGCGCTCAACGTGCTGATGATGCTGCTCTCCATCGCCTCGGACCGGGGCGGGGACGCGGCGGTCGGCGGCTCCGGCTTCGGCGGCCTGATGGGCGGCAGCACCCCGCTGACCGACTGGGGCTCCGTGCTCGGCGGCGCGATCTTCCCGGACGGCACGATCGGCGGCATCGCCGAGGGCGAATGGTACCGCCTGGTCACCGCGATGTTCCTGCACTACGGCGTGGTCCACCTGCTGCTGAACATGTGGGCGCTGTGGGTGCTCGGGCGGTCGCTGGAGGCCAGCCTCGGGCCGCTGCGTTTCCTGGCGCTCTACCTGGTCGCCGGGCTGGGCGGGAACGTCGCCGCCTACCTGTTCAGCGCGGAGAACCAGCTCACCGCCGGCGCCTCCACGTCGATCTTCGGCCTGTTCGCCGCGCTGGTGGTCATCGAACGGAAGATGGGCCGGGACATCTCCCAGGTGCTCCCCGTCCTGGTGATCAACCTGGTCTTCACGTTCACCGTGCCGGGCATCTCGATCCCCGGGCACCTGGGCGGCCTGGTGGTCGGCGCGCTGCTGGCGCTCGTGTTCGCGTACGCCCCGAGGTCGCGCCGGTCGCTGGTGCAGCTCGCGGGCGTCGCGGTGATCGTGGCGGCGCTGGTCGGTCTGGCCCTGGTCCGCACCGCGGCCATCGTCGGCGGCTGACCTCCCGCCCGGTCCCGCCTTCCGGGCGCGGGCCGGCCGGGGCCACCGCCGCGACCCGGTGCGCGGGCCCGCTCAGTGCGGGCGGGCCTCGTGCAGGGCCTCGGCCACCTCGGCGGGATCCGCGCCGAGGTCGTGGCGGCCGAAGAGGTGCAGCGACTCCCCCGCGTCGATCTCCAGCAGCTCGCTGGTCAGGCCCCGCCGCGCGCGGCGGTCCACGGTCACCTTCTCGACGGCCGACCAGGGCAGCCGCCGGTGCCCGGCGAAGCCCCGGACGACGGTGATCCCGTCCGGGTCGACGGCGAGCCGGACGGGCACGATCAGGTCCCGCGCGGCCCAGCCGGCGAGCGCGGCGGCGGTGAGCACGGCCAGCGCCAACCGGATCGGGTCGCCCCCGTCGAGGAGCAGGGCCAGCGCGAGCAGCGCGACCGCGCCGGTCAGCTTGAGCGCCGGCAGGGTGGGCGGCACCCGCCACTGCCGGGTCGGGGCCGGGTCGGGAGACATCCGTTCAGCATGCCAGGGCACCGGGGGAGGACGCCCGGCCCGCCGACGACGTAGGATCGGGGCCAGCCCAAGTTACCGGGGAGTAGTCATGAGTGACGCAGTCATCGTCGGCGCGGTACGCACCCCGGTGGGGCGGCGCAAGGGCAGCCTGGCCGCCGTGCACCCGGTCGATCTCTCGGCGCACGTGCTGCGCGCCCTCGCCGAGCGCACCGGCATCGACCCGGCGCAGGTCGACGACGTGGTCTGGGGCTGCGTCTCCCAGGTCGGCGACCAGTCGTGGAACGTCGCCCGCAACGGCGTGCTCGCCGCCGGCTGGCCCGAGTCGGTGCCCGGCACCACGCTCGACCGGCAGTGCGGCTCCAGCCAGCAGGCCCTGCACTTCGCCGCCGCCACCGTCCTCTCCGGCCAGGCCGACCTGGTCGTCGCCGGTGGCGTCGAGTCGATGACCCGGGTCGCGATGGGCTCCAGCGTGGCCGGCGGGTCGCCGTTCAGCGACCAGCTGCGCGACCGCTACCGCGGCGTCGAGGGCTTCGCCGACGACGCGCCGCTGCCGTTCAACCAGGGCGTCGGCGCGGAGCTGATCGCCGAGCGCTGGCGCCTGTCCCGCACGCAGCTCGACGAGTTCGCCCTCGCCAGCCACGAGAAGGCCGCCGCCGCGCAGGACGCCGGCGCCTTCGACGCCGAGATCGCCCCGGTCGCCCTGGCCGACGGCGGCAAGTTCGCCGCCGACGAGGGCATCCGGCGGGACACCTCGCTGGAGAAGCTCGGCGAGCTGGCCACCCCGTTCCGCGCGGACGGGGTCGTCACCGCCGGCTCCGCGTCGCAGATCTCCGACGGCGCGGCGGCGCTCGCCGTCACCACCAGCGAGTGGGCCAGCCGGCACGGCCTGCGCCCGCTGGCGCGAGTGCACACCGCCGTCGTCGCCGCCGACGATCCCGTCACCATGCTCACCGCGCCCATCCCGGCCACCGCGAAGGCGCTGCGCCGCGCGGGGCTGGGCATCGAGGAGATCGGGGTGTACGAGGTGAACGAGGCGTTCGCGCCGGTGCCGCTGGCCTGGCTGGCGGAGACCGAGGCGGACCCGGAGCGGCTCAACCCGCGCGGCGGCGCGATCGCCCTCGGCCACCCGCTCGGCGGGTCCGGCGCCCGGATCATGTGCACCATGCTCGCCCACATGCGGGACAACGACATCCGCTACGGCCTCCAGACGATGTGCGAGGGCGGCGGCATGGCCAACGCGACGATCGTCGAGCTGCTGTAGCGGGCGGGAAAACTCCTGGCCCCGTGGCGGGGCGGCGGCTAGGTTGCCGGGCGTGACCGACGCCACCGCCGCCCACACCGACTGGGCCGAACCGCACTGGCGGGAGACCGCCCTCGACTGGATCGGCGAGCAACTCGGTCGGCACGGCCGCCGGGTCGTCGGGCCGGTCGAGCCACGGCTCCGGCCCTGGTCGTTGGTCTGGCGGGTGCCGACCGACGCCGGGGACGTCTGGTTCAAGGCGAACAACCCCGGCACCCGGCACGAGGCGGCGCTGCTGGCCGCGTTGGCCCGGCTCGTCCCCGACCGGGTGCTCGACCCGGTCGCCGTGGACGCCGAGCGCGGCTGGTCCCTGCTGCCCGACGGCGGTCGGACGCTGCGCGACGCGCTGGGCGGCGACCGGAGCCTGCTGAGCCGCTGGGAGCGGGTCCTGCCCGAGTACGCGCACCTCCAGCGCGCGGTCGCGCCCCGGGCCGGCGAACTGCTCGCCCTCGGCGTGCCCGACCACCGGCCGGAGGTGCTGCCGGAGCTGTTCGAGGCGCTGCTGGACGACGAGGAGTCGCTGCTGCTCGGGGCGGAGGACGGGCTCACCGCCGAGGCGTACGGGCGGCTGCGCGCCCACCGGTCCGCCTTCGCCGAGGACTGCCGGCGGCTGGCCGCGTCGGGTCTCGCGCCGACCGTCCAGCACGACGACCTGCACGACGGCAACGTGTTCGTGGCCGGCGACGGGCACCGCTTCTTCGACTGGGGCGACGCCTCGGTGGCCCACCCGTTCGGCACCCTGCTGGTGACGCTCAACTCGGTCGCGGACGCGTTCGGGCTGCCCGACGGCGACCCGGCGCTGGCGCGGCTGCGCGACGCCTACCTGGAGCCGTGGTCGGACGGGCACGACCCGGCGACGCTGCGCGAGGCGGCCCGCCTGGCCGTCCGCGTCACCCGGGTCAGCCGGGCGCTCTCCTGGCGCCGCGCCCTCCCGATCGCCGACCCGACCCGGGCGGAGTACGCCGCCGCGGTGCCCGGCTGGTTGCAGGAACTGTTCGCGCCGGATCCGGTCTGAGCCGTCGCGGCGACGCCGGTCGACCGGCCCTCCGGCGGCCGGCGCCGAAGCCGGACAGGCGGTGCGACGCGCGCGCGTGGAAGTTCCAAAATTCCCGCGTGACCCACGTCACCCCAGGTCGCGCCTCGTTGGGCAGGGCATGGACGTCTTCTCCCGAACGTTCCTCCCGGCCGCCTCCGAGGCCGGGCTGGCGGTGCAGACCGTCACCCGGCACATGCCGGTCTTCCGACGCTGCGTCGGTTCCGGCGACGCCACCATCCTCGTCACCCGGTGCGCCCGGCCGGACCGCCCGATGGCCGGCGAGTACCTGCTCCTGCTGACCCACCGACGGCTGGTCGTCACCCAGCAGACCCGCGTGCTGCACCGGCTGCGCCTGCACCTCAACACGGAACTGCGGGAGCTCAGCAACGTCACCTGGAGCCCCGACCCGCGCCTGCAGTCGGTCGAGATGGCCGCCACCGCCATCGACGGGATCCGCGAGCGGTTCCTCATCCGCACCCGCCACCCGAAGCAGGTGTGGCAGCTCGACGCCCTGCTCAACCACGCCTTCCGGACCCGGCTGCGGACGCCCCGGGAGCGGCTCGTCGCCACCATCGGCGAGGCCCCGCCGGTCGCGCGGCCCGTCGCCTTCCGCCCCGCCGTGGTGCGCTGACCCGTCTTCTTACCGAACCCGAACATCCGCTGACCGTCGCGGCGGCACCGGGTCGGCAATCATGGGCCGGTGACCGTCGACGCCGCGCCCCGCGGGCTCGTCCTCGTGGTGGAGGACGAGCCGGCCATCGCCGACCTGGTCCGGCTCTACCTGACCCGGGACGGCTTCGGCGTACACCTGGAACGGGACGGGGCGGCCGGGTTGGCCGCCGCCCGCCGCCTGCGCCCGGTGGCCTGCGTCCTCGACATCGCGCTGCCCGCCCTGACCGGCACCGAGGTCTGCCGGCGCCTGCGCGAGGCCGGCGACTGGACGCCGGTCATCTTCCTCACCGCCCGCGACGACGAGGTGGACCGCGTCGTCGGGCTGGAACTGGGGGCGGACGACTACGTCACCAAGCCGTTCAGCCCCCGCGAACTGGTCGCCCGGGTGCGGGCGGTGCTGCGACGCACCGCCGGGACGCCCGAGGGCACGGGCCTGCCCCGGGTCGTCGGCGCGGTGGCCCTCGACCCGACCCGCCGCACGGTGACCGCCGCGGGCACCCCGGTCCAGCTCACCTCCACCGAGTTCGACCTGCTGGCGCACCTGATGGCCCGACCGGGCCGGGTCTTCACCAGGGAGGAGCTGCTCGCCGGGGTCTGGGGGTACGCGGCGCACGCCGGCACCCGGACCGTCGACGTGCACGTCGCACAGGTCCGGGCGAAGCTGGGCGAGGCCGGCGTGATCCGCACCCACCGGGGCGTCGGGTACTCCGCCGATGGCTGAGCCGACCGTCGCGCCGCCGCCGGCGCCGCGGCACCGTCCCGGCCGGACGCTGACGTCCCGCGCGGTGCTGGTCACCTGTGCGGTCGCCCTGGTCTCGGTGCTGGTCACCGCGATCGTCGCGGTGCCCCTGGCGGTACGCGGGGTGGAACGACGCGACCAGGAGGCGCTGGCCGCCCAGGCCCTGCTCGCCGCCGCGGTGCTGCGTCCCAGGCTGGAGACCGGGCGCACCGCCGACGAGGAGCGGATCGTCCGGCAGTTGAACGCCCAGGGCATCGACGCGTACCTCGTCCGGGGCGGGGTGGCCGAGCGCCCCGGTCTGCCGCCGCGGGTGGTGCGGCGCGTCGCCGAGGGGCGCAACGTGTCGACCCGCCGCCTGCTCGACGGGCGGCGCACGCTGATCGAGGGACGCGCCCTGCCCGGCGGCAACGGGGTGGTGCTGATCCGCTCCCGGCCCACCGCGCCGTGGCGGCAGGTGGTGCCCAGCCTCTGGCTGCCGCTGCTGGCCGGGCTCGCCGCCGGGGTGGTCGCCGGGCTGCTGCTCGCCCGCCGGCTGGCCCGACCGATCCGGCGTGCCGCCGACGCCGCCGCCCGGCTGCGCGCCGGGGACCGGGCGGTACGCGTGCCGGTGGAGCCGCCCGACGAGGTGGCCGACCTGGCGTACGCGCTGAACGGGCTGGCCGCCGCGCTGGCCACGAGCGAGGGCCGGCAGCGGGAGTTCCTGCTCTCCGTCTCGCACGAGCTGCGCACCCCGTTGACCGCGATCCGGGGCTACGCCGAGGCACTGGCCGACGGGGTGATCGGGCCGGCGGACGCGCCCGACGCGGGTCGTACCGTGCTCGCGGAGGCGCAGCACCTGGACCGGCTGGTCAGCGACCTGCTGGCGTTGGCCCGGCTGGAGGCCGCCGACTTCCCGCTCGAACCGGTGCCGGTGGACCTCGCCCGGCTGGCCGCCGACGCGGGCCGGACCTGGGCCGACCGGTGCGCGAAGGTGGGGGTGCCGTTCCGCGCGGAGGTCCCGGACGCGCCGGTGCCGGCGTACACCGATCCGGGGCGCATCCGGCAGGTGGTGGACGGGCTGCTGGAGAACGCGCTGCGGGTCGTACCGCCGGGTGCGCCGATCGTGCTCGCGGTCCGGGCGGCCGGCGCGGACCCGCTGGCGGGCGGCGTCGTCGAGGTCCGCGACGGCGGACCGGGCTTCACCGACGACGACCTGGCGGTCGCCTTCGAGCGCGGCGCCCTGCACCAGCGCTACCGGGGCTTGCGCAAGGTCGGCAGCGGGTTGGGGCTGGCGCTCGCCGCCGGCCTGGTCCGCCGGCTCGGCGGGGAGATCGCGGCCGGGCACGCGCCGGAGGGCGGCGCGGCGTTCACCGTGCGGCTGCCCCCGGATCCTTACCTGACCCGAACATCAATCTGACCCTCCGCTCGCCGGTCGGCGGGAGGCTGGGGCTCCACGGACGAGAGGGAGACTCATGGCACGTTGGGGAATCGCCACCACCACGCTGTTCGCGGCGGTCGCGCTCGGCGTCGGCGGATGCGGCGCCGCCGGGCCGGCCGGTCAGCCGGCCCGGGAGACCGCCGTCGAGGTCGCCGCGGCGCTGGGCGCGGAGGGGCAGGCGCTGGCGGCGCTGGGCTTCGACACCGGCGACCTGGACGTCGAGCCGCTGGCCGCACCCGCCTCGCCGGAGGCGTCGCCGGGCGCGGCCGGGGAGAAGAGGCGGGAGCGCGCGGAGGAGCGCCGCGAGCGCCGGCAGGCCCGGGTGCTGCTGCGTCGGGACGCCCTGCACGGCGAGGCCGTGGTGCGGACGAAGGACGGCGGTACGCGGACCGTCGCCGTGCAGCGGGGCGAGGTGACCGCCGTCGACGGTGACTCGATGACCGTGAAGTCCACCGACGGCTTCACCATGACCTGGACCTTCGGCGACAAGCTGCGCGTCGTGGAGCGTCGCACGACGATCCGGTCCGCCGACGTCAAGGTCGGCACGACCGTCGGCGTGGCCGGTGCCAAGGAGGGCGACGGCGGGGTCGCCCGCCTGATCGTCGTGCCGGCCCGGCAGAAGTAGGTGGGGTGTGGCCCGCCGACGACGGCGGGCCGCACCACGCCGGTCGGTGTGAGCGGTGCCGCCCCCGGGGGAGGGCGGCACCGCTCACGCGGGGAGGGCCGGACTCAGTAGACGCGGGAGCCGATGAAGTCGTCGTGCCCGTAGCCCACGGGGTTGGCGAAGTTGCGGGACTCGAAGGACCACTGCTGGCGGGCGCTGGTGGAGCAGGCGGCCAGGCGCAGCCGGGGGGTGCCCAGCAGCGGGTTGTCGAACGCCAGGCAGAGGTTGGCGTTGCCGGCCGTCCTGATCTGGTTGCCGGCCAGCACGAACTTCTGGTTGGCGCCGCCGTGGCAGTCGTGGATGTTCACCGCCGTACCGGCGCTCAGCGAACCGCCCGAGACGTCCAGGCAGCGGTCGTGGGAGAGCTCCGAGTGCAGCGACTGGCGGGTCGGGTCGTACCAGAAGCCCTGGTTGCGCCCGCCGTGACAGCCGTGCGACTGCTGGGGGGTGCCGTTGCGCGAGTCGTAGCCCTTGCCGTCGACGCAGGTGCCGGTGGCGGCGTTGCGCAGCTGCTTGAACTCGAAGAGCCCGTCGTAGAGCACGCCGTTGCCGGTGCTGGCCGGGTCCACGCAGGTCGCCCGCTGCCGCCCGGAGTTGACGAACTGGGTGACGCACTGGGCGAACATGCCGTGCCCCCGCTTGTTCGGGTGGAACGACTGCCGGGCCGCGTTCTCGTCCCAGATGCCCAGCTCGATGTGGAGTCCGCGTACCGAGGTGTTGTCCGTGCACACCTCGTGGCCGTGGAAGAGTCGGCTGGCGTCCAGGTAGCGGGTGCCCGTGTTGGTGGCCGCCGCCCGCAGCGCCGACTCGAACATCGGCACCGCCTTGTTCCGGGCGAACGCGGCGTCAGCCAGGTAGAGCAGGCAGCCGCCGGCGTACCAGCCGGGGAAGTTCGGGTTGTCCTCGACGTCCGGGCTGCCCGGGCTCGGGTACGACATCAGCACCAGCTCGTAGTCCGAGCGCAGGTAGCCGGCGCCGGTCATCGTCTGCCGGATGTCTTCGAGCGCGTCCTCGACGGCCTGCCGGCTGCCGTCGGTGCGGACGCTCCACTGGTCGGTGTAGGTGGGGTAGCAGGCGCCCTGGAGGAGGACCCGGCGGACGGCGCAGTCGGTGGCGACCGGGCCGAACTGGATCGTGCCGTCGCCGTTGGCGCCGACCACCACCCAGATCAGCTTGATGTGCGTGTTGCGCGCCTTGATGGCGAGGTGGTCGCCCTGGTTCAGCTCGTTGTGCTGGGTCGGCCCGCCCCGGATCAGGTTCCACGGGGTCGCGCCGGAGCAGGCGATGTTGTACTTCTCGTCGGCGGCGATGCCGGTGCGGAACACCGCCTGGTCGTACGAGCGGTCGCACCAGTTGCCGGGCTCGTGGGTGCCGGGCACGTAGTTGCCCACCCCCTCGCCCGAGATCTCGCTGTCGCCCATGGTGATCAGCGCGGTGCGGCGCTGCTCGATGGGGCGGACGGCGGGCGTGCCGTAGAGCGCGGTGGCCTCGGCGGCGCGGATCGTCTCCAGGTTGGCGGGGAGCGGCTGGACGGCGGGACGGTCGGCCGCGGTGGCGGGGGTGGCCGTTCCGGCGAGCATCGGCAGGACGAGAGCGGCGGCGGCGACGACGGTGAGGGCCCGTCGTCGGGTCGCGCGTTCGCGCCTGGCGGAGGAACCAAGCATCGACGCACTCCTTTCGGCTCGATCGCGGGACGTCGATCGAGTTACCAGAAGGTAGCGTCGGCTTCGAGGTATGTGAATGCGTCTCGTAATCGTTGCCGCAGAGTGCAGAACCGGGCGATCCGGTCGAATCGTGCGCCGGTCGGCTTCCCAGCGGTCAGCTCCCCGGCGGCAGGGCGTAGCCCACGTAGCTTCGGAACTGCACGCGCCAGCCCGTCGGCACCAGCGCCGTGCACGCCGGCCGGCTGCCCGTGCAGACGATGGCGTCCACCGAGGCCGGATCGGTCGGCGGGCGCTCGGGCAGCACCGACTGGAGCGCCACCAGCTCCGGCGGGCGGCCGTCCGCGTCGCGAAGCAGCAGCCACCAGGGGTACTCCCAGTTGTCGTTCTGCTGCACCAGGCCGATCCGGCGGGCGCCCGTCGCGCGTACCGCCTCGGCGGCCCAGCGGAACTCCGCCGCCCACTGGGGGCGCCGCAGGAACCGGGTGTCCCATTCGGAGGTGGTGAAGACCGAGCCCGCCCCGACCAGCCGGCGCGGGAAGCCGTACGACACCGCCAGCACCCCGGCCAGCGCGGAGGTGGCCAGCACGCTCACCGCCAGCCCGGCCGCCACCGGCCGCCGTCCGTCCGTGCCGCCGGCCCGGCGCCGGAACAGCGCGTCCAGCCACAGCCCCGCCAGCGGTACGGCCAGCGCCAGCGCGTAGAGCAGCAGGCGGTTCCCCCACGGCTGCCACTTGATCATGGCGGTGTGCAGCAGCACGGCCGCCACCACGACCACCGCGTACGCGCGCAGCGGACCCGCCTGCGTCGGGGCGACTCGACCGGGCCGGGCCAGCGCGTACGCCGCCCCGATCACCGCCAGCGCCCCGGCCAGCGGGAAGGCCACCCGGTCCTCGTCCGGATACCAGGACGGCACCGGGAACCGTTCCCGCCCGAAGGTGGTGGCCCGGTCCTGCGGGTCCACTCCGATCGCCCCGGCGCCGCCGATGATCGCCTCGGCGCCCGCCCGGCGCAGCGGCGCGAGCGGCGTGTCGAACGCGGTGTGCGCGATCCGCAGCGCGTTGACCAGCAGCGACGGCGGGTCGTGCCGTTCCATCGGGATGGACTCGCGCAGCCGGGGCGGCCCGAGCGGATGCCCGAACTCGGCGGTCACCCGGGCCAGGAACGGCCCGACCACCACCACCGCCACCAGCAGGATCAGCGCCGACCCGGCGACCGTCCGACGCACCTGCCGCCGCGACCGGCCGCCACCGGTCCGGGACGCGTCGGTGCCCCGGCCGGGCGGCCCGGCGCGGTCCGGCGCGGAACCGGTCCGGGCCAGCCGGAGCTGGGCCAGCCCCCAGAGCAGCAGCAGCGGCCCGACCGCCACCAGGCCGCTGGTCTTGGTCAGCGCGGTCAGCCCGGTGGCCGCCCCCAGCGCCAGCATCGTCCCGATCCCGGCGCGTCGGCGCAGCCCGTCCAGCGCCACCGTGGCGGCGCAGGCCACCCAGGCGGCGCAGACCAGATCCGTCTGGGTGCTGGTCGCCTGGAGCGCCACCATCGGCGTGGTGGCGAGCACGAACGCGGTCAGCAGCTGGGCCCGCCGTCCCCCGCCGAGCTGCGCCGTGATCCGGGTGGCCGCCAGCAGTACGCCGACGCCGGCCGCCCACTGCACCAGGTGGTGCAGCGCGTCCCCGCCGGTGAACAGGCGCAGGTGCAGCAGCAGGTACTCGGCGCCGGGCGGGATGGTCACCTGCCGGTGGATGGCGGTGGGCCAGAAGCTCAGGCCGCCCTGGGCCACCCAGTGCTCCACCTTGGGCAGGTGGTAGGTCTGCGAGTCGAAGTTGTTCGGCTCGGCCAGCAGGGCGATCAGCAACTCGACCAGCAGCAGACCGCCGACCGTGCCGGCGAGCAGCCGCTCGCCCCGGCCCGCCGTACGCCAGGCGGAGGCCAGCCGGGTCCACCAGCCGGCGCGGCGGGGCGCGACGCGGCGTGCGGCGGCGGGCGGCGCCGGCGGAGGGGGCGGGGCGCCGACGGCCGGGCCGGCCGTCGCGCCGACCAGCACGGGCTCCGGCGCGGCGACGACCTCGACCGCGCGGTGCGCGGCGGCGACCACGGCCGTGCCGCGCGCGGCGTCCCGGCGGCGTCGCCAGCCGACGGCGGCGACCGCGCCGGCGAGGAGCGACAGCCAGGCCACGGCGAACGCCGGCAGGGTGAGCAGCCGCAGCGCGCCCAGCAGTTCCACCGTGAGCACCGCGAACGCGCCGGTGACCAGAGCCGCCCGGACCAGCGCGAGGCGCCGCCCCGCCAGGGTCCCGGCCGAGACCGGACGGAGCGCGACGGCGAGTAGTCCGATCGCGGCGACCGGCGCCAGGGCGAGCGGGTAGCCGACTGCCGACATGGCGGCAGTAAACACCATGAACCTGAGGTCGCCGCGCCCAATGCCCGCAGTGCTGAGCACCGCGTCGTCAACCGCCAGGCTAGGCTAGGGCCGACATATCGTCGCCACCGTGGAGATTCCCGTGAAGCTCTCGATCCTCATGCCGGTCTACAACGAGGAAGAACGCATCGCGGATGCCCTCAAGCAGGCATTGGCGGTCGACTACCCGTGTGAGATCGAGCTGGTCGTGGTCGACGACGGCAGCCGGGACGGCACCGGTGAGATCCTCGGTCGGGCCGACGACGCGCGCCTGCGGGTCATCACCCACCAGCGCAACGCCGGCAAGGGCGCCGCCATCAAGACGGCGGTCGACAACGCCGAGGGCGACTACATGGTCATTCTCGACGCCGACCTCGAGTACGACCCGATGGACATCCCGAAGCTGCTCGACCCGGTGCTCGACGGGCGGGCCGAGGTGGTCTACGGCAACCGCACCTTCGGCAGCCACAGCGCCTACAGCTTCTGGTACGTGATGGGCAACAAGGGCGTCACGATGGCGGCGAACGTCCTGTTCAACTCCTACATCGGCGACCTGGAGACCTGCTTCAAGCTGATGCCGGTCGCGCTCTACCGCTCGCTCGACATCCGCTCCCGGGGCTTCGGCATGGAGGCCGAGGTCACCGGCAAGCTGCTGCGCCGGCGCATCCGCCCCTACGAGGTCCCGATCAGCTACCGCGCGCGGGGCCGCGAAGAGGGCAAGAAGATCACCTGGAAGGACGGCGTCGAGGCGATCTGGATCCTCGGCCGCGAGCGCACCCGCCGCCGCCCCCTCGGCGCCCCGACCCGCTGAACCCTCCCGCCCTCCCGCGCCGCCCGCCGTCGGCGGTGCAGGGCCCGCCGACGTCCGGCGTGACTCAGCGGCCGGCCGGCACCGGCGCCGCGTCCAGGAACCCGGTGACCGAGCGGCGCAGCCCGGCGGCGTCCAGCCCGTGCCAGCGGGTGTGGTCCTCGGCCGAGCCGTAGCGGCGCAACTCCTCCCGTCCCACGCCGAGCGCCAGCAGCCGGTGCGGCCGGTCGGCCAGGGCCGCCGACACCACCCGGGCCGACGTGCCGGCCAGGTAGGGCTCCACCATGATCACCGCGTCGCCGGCCAGCGCCCGCAGCCCCGCCGTGTCGAACGGCCGCGGCCGGTGGGTGTAGGCCACGGTCACGCCCAGGTCGGCCACCGCCGCCACCGCCGCGTCCAGCACCGGCCCCACCGCGACCAGCAGCGGTGCGCCCGGCCCCGCGTCCCGGACCACCCGCAGCGCGCCGTCGCCGCCGTACGGCCGGGCGTTGTGCAGCGTGGACAGCCGCAGGTACGCCGAACCGTCGGCGGCCACCGCGTCCCGCAGCAGCGCCGGCACCTCGTCGGGGTGGCCGGGGACGTGCACGGTCCAGCCGTGCAGGGTGTCGATCAGCGAGACGTCGGCCGGGGACAGGTGGGTGCGCCCCGACTCCGCCCGGTCGTACGACGCGCCGATGCTGACCAGCACCGCCTCCACGCCCTGGTGGTCCAGGTCGAGCTTGATCTGCTCGTACGCCCGCTCGACGAGAAACGGGGCGTAGCTGTGCACGATCGGCCGGAGCCCGGTCAGGGCGAGCCCGCCGGCCACGCCGAGCATCAGTTGTTCCCGGATCCCGACGTTGAGCACCCGGTCCGGGTGCCGGTACGCGGCCGGGTCGAACGCGTCGGCGGAGATGTCGGCCAGCACCAGGGCCGTACGCGGATCCTCCGCCAGCAGCGCGGTGGTGGTCTCGATGAAGCGCTCCCGCACGGTCACTCCCCCTGGTCGACGACCGCGACGACGACGTGCGGCCGGTGGTTGTCGTGCCCGGTCAGGGCGGTGTGCAGGGCCTCGTGGTCGTGCCCGTCGACGGTGGCGGCGGTCCAGCCGTTGACGGTGAACCGGGCCGCGGCGCCGCCCGCCCAGCCGTGCGTGGCGGAGCCGTTGTCGACCACGATCGCGGTCAGGCCGCCCAGCCCGGTCGCCCCCGCGTACGCGATCGCCTCGTGGTTGGAGCCCTCGTCCAGTTCCGCGTCGCCGAGCAGCACGTACACCCGGGGCGTCAGCAGGCCCTGGGCGCGCAGCCCGAGCGCGGTGCCGACGCCGAGCCCGAGCCCGTGGCCCAGCGAGCCGGAGCCGATCTCCACCCCGGGCACCAGCACCCGGTCGGGGTGGTCGCCGAGCCGGCTTCCGGGCCCGCCCTGGTCGTCGAGCCAGCCGGCGGGCACGAACCCCTTCGCGGCGAGTACGGCGTAGTAGCCGGCCACGGCGTGGCCCTTGGAGAGCAGGAACCGGTCCCGTCCAGGGTCGTCGACGGTCTCCGGGGCGATCCGGAGGACCCGGTCGTAGAGCACCCAGAGCACGTCGACGGTGGAGCGGACGTTCGCGCCGAACTCCCGGCCCGCGCGGACCCGCTCGTACAGCGGCGCGACTGGTCCCGGCAGCGGCGGGGCGGTCGGGTGGCGGGGTGGCGCGGTGGTCGGATCACGGGGTGGCACGGCGGTCGGGGCCGGACCCGCGCTGGCGGTGGTCGTGGTCATGCCGCTAGCCTGCAAGTTGAAGTCCACTTCAACTCAAGGCGACGTGATGCACGAGTCTCTGACCATCGGCCAGCTCTCCACCCGCAGCGGCGTCGCGCCCTCGGCGTTGCGCTACTACGAGCGGCTCGGGCTGATCCGGGCGGAGCGGACGGGCGGCAACCAGCGCCGCTACGCCCGCACCGAGCTGCGCCGGGTGGCGTTCGTCCGGATCTCCCAGCAGGTCGGCATCTCGCTGGAGGAGATCCGGGAGGCGCTGGACTCCCTGCCGGCCTCCCGCACGCCCAGCGCGGAGGACTGGGCGCGGCTCTCCGCGACCTGGCGGGAGCGGCTGAACGAGAAGATCCGGCTGATGACGAAGCTCCGCGACGACCTCGACGGCTGCATCGGCTGCGGCTGCCTGTCCCTGCAACGCTGCACGCTCAACAACCCCGGCGACTCCCTCGCCGGCGAGGGCCCCGGCGCCCGCCTGGTGCTCCCCCGCGGGGCCGAGGAGACGACGCCGACCCCCTGACCCGCCCGGCCGGCCCGGCCGCCCCGTCTTCCGCCGGGGCGGACCGCGCGTCAGCCGGTGGTGAGCAGCACCTTGCCGACGTGGTCGTTCGACTCGACCAGCCGGTGCGCCCGTGCCGCCTCGGTCATCGGCACCCGCCGGTCCACGACCGGCCGGACCGCGCCCGACTCGACCAGCGGCCACACCTCCTCGCGGACGCCGCGCACGATCTCCGCCTTCTCCGCCAGCGGCCGGGACCGCAGCGCGGTGGCCGCGATCGTGCCCCGCTTGGCCAGCAGCGCCCCGAGATCCAGCTCGCCCTTGCGGCCACCCTGCATGCCGATCACCACCAGCCGGCCGCCCGTGGCCAGCGCCGCCACGTTCCGGGGCAGGTAGGCGGCGCCCATGATGTCGAGGATGACGTCCGCGCCCCGGCCGCCGGTGACCCGCCGGACCTCCTCGACGAAGTCCTGCTCGCGGTAGTCGATCGTGTGTGCCGCGCCCAGCTCACGCAGCCGCTCGTGCTTGCCGGCCCGGGCGGTGACCGCCACGGTGGCGCCGAGCGCGACCGCGAGCTGGATCGCGAAGGTGCCGATCCCGCTGCCGCCGCCGTGCAGCAGCAGCGTCTCGCCCTTGGCGAGCCGGGCCACCTGCACCACGTTCGACCAGACCGTGCAGGCGACCTCGGGCAGCGCCGCCGCGTCGACCACGTCGACGCCGGCCGGCACGGGCAGGAGCTGCCCGGCCGGCACCGCGACCCGCTCCGCGTAGCCGCCGCCGGCCAGCAGCGCGCAGACCTCCCGGCCCACCTCCCAGCCGGCCACGTCGGGACCGATCGCGCTGATCACTCCTGAGCACTCCAGCCCGGGGTACGCGGGCGCGCCCGGCGGCGGCGGGTAGTGCCCCTGCCGTTGCAGCAGGTCGGCCCGGTTGACCGCGCTGGCCCGCACGTCGACGACCACCTCACCCGGGCCGGGCTCGGGATCGGGCACCTCGCTCCAGACGAGTGCGTCGGGTCCGCCGGGCTCCGGGATCGTGATCGCGCGCATGTTCCGTGTCTACCCCACCCGTCCGTCGGTCCACGCCCGGGCCAGGATTTCGTCCACCGTCCGCGCCGGGGTGAGCGCGGAGGTGTCCAGCCAGAGCCCGATCCGGGGCGTCTCCGCCCGGAACCGCGCGTCCAGGTCGGCGACCGGCCAGTCCCCGTACCCCTTCTTCTCCCGCGCGTCCTCGCGTGCGGCGACGGCCTCGGGGCTCGGCGCGAGCACCACGACCGCCAGCGGCCGGTGGCGGATCCGGTCGACCATCGCCGGCAGCTCCGCGCCGAGGACCACGTCCTGGAGCACCACGGTGAAGCCGGCGGCGGCGTACCGGTCCGCCGCCGACGCGGCGAGGTCGTAGCGCAGCCGCAGCTGCCGCCACGCCTCCGGCGACGGCTCGGCGGTCATCTCGGCCCGCCCGCTGACCACCATCCGCCGGAAGACGTCGCCGCGCAGGTGCACCGCGCGGGGCAGCCGCCGGGCCAGCGCCTCGGCCACAGTGGACTTTCCGGCCGCCATGATTCCGCTGATCAGCACCACCGACGGGGTCTCCCACATGCCGCCGATCATGCCAGCGCGGGTGCGGTGCCCGCTCGCCCGGAGCGGGTCCGTGGCAGACTAGGCACGTCGCGCACCCCACGGGGAGCGCGGCCCGGGAGGGTTCGCCTAGTGGCCGATGGCGCTGGTCTTGAAAACCGGTAAGGCAGCGATGTCTTCGTGGGTTCGAATCCCACACCCTCCGCTTCCTGAGCAGCAGAAAGCCCGAGCTGCCAGATATCGTCAGCAGCGGAGGTAGGTGCCGCACAGCGGCGGCGCGTCGACGCGGCAGACCTTCCAGCCGCCGCTGATGCCCCCCTCCTCGGCCGTCTGGAAGCCCCACCGGTGGGTGGCGCCGGTGAAGGTGACGCTTCCCGAGGGGTCGACCTCCGTGAACCGCAGGTCCACCATCACGGAGACCGTGCCGTCCGAGTCGGTCTGCCAGTTGGTCGTCTCGACCCGCACGCCGAAGGTGACCTGCGACTCGACCTGCTTGCGCAGGTCGCGAGCCTGTCGGAACAGCTCGTCCCGATTGTCGCCGCACAGGCACCGGTTGATGTCGGGGTTGTCGTCCGGCTGGAAGACGGCCAAGAGGTACGCCTCGGCCGCCGCAGCGGGCGTCTTTTCGCCCCGCCCCGCCTCGATCGCCCTCGTCACCGCCTGCCTGACCGGCGCGCCTATGCAAGCCACGGCGAAGGCGACGGCGGCGGCGATCGTCGCCCGGCGACGCCATTGCCGAGCGGTCAGGGGCATCTCGATCACCGGGCGAGACTACGTGCCCGAGCAGCGACGGGCGGTGGCGCGAGGCAGCCGGGCGCGTGTCACACGACGGCCAGCGGGCGTACGGGCGAGCCCGTGCCGCCGACGATCGGCAGTGGGGCGAGGACGAACAGGAACTCGCTCACGCCGGCCTCCGCCAGCGAGTCCAGCCGCAGGTGTTCGACGATGTAGATGCCCGCCTCCACCAGCAGCAGGCGGTGGACCGGCAGCGTCCGGAGCCCGGCGCCGGGTGGGATCTGCTCGTAGGCGGTGGTGTCCGCGCCCGTCAGGGCGACCCCGTGCTCCGCGAGCCAGGCCGCGCCGGAGGGGTCGACGCCGGGCACCCCCGTGTCGAGGCCCAGGTAGGCCGTCGGATCCGTCCAGTGCCGGGCCCAGCCGGTACGCACCAGCGCCACGTCGCCCTCGCCCAGCCGCACGCCGGTACGCCGCAGGCACCGTTCGAGGTCGTCGGCGGTCACGCCGTACCCGCCGGGAAGCACGTCGACCCCGTGGGCCGAGGCGACGTCCAGCAGCACCCCCCGCCGGACGAGAGGCGGAATCGTCTCGGTGCCGTGTACGCGGAACCGGCCACCCGACTGCGCCTCGGCGGCGTCGTGGCCACCGTGCAGCAGCCCGTCCTGCGAGATGTGCGACAGCGCGTCGACGTGGGTCCCGACGTGCCCGCCGGTGACGATCAGCTCGCCGGCCGACGAGCCCCCGTCGGCCCGCACCACGTCGCCGTGCCGGCGGAGCAGGGCCAGGCGGAATCCCGGGTGGTTCGGCGCGCAGGGCATCCCCTCCTCGAACGGCTGGCTGAGGTCGTGGATGGTGACGCCCGCGGCGACGGCGTCCAGGAGTGCGGTCATGGTGGTGATCCTGTCTCTGCGGGGATGACGGATGCGTACCGGGCCGATTCCGGGTGCGGGTCTCGCGGATGATTCTCCGGTAATGGTTCCGCCGCGCTTCGTGTTCGGCATGCGGCACGCCCGAAAATCGAGATTGCGTCGGCCGGTGTCGTCGCCGTCGACCGGCCGCCGGCCGGCACTGTACTCGGCGACCCCGGGCCGGTCGACCCCTGAAATGTTCGACACTTACCGTGTCCGCATTCAATACCGCGAGTTTGCCCCTGCCCGCCGGGCCGCTCGTGTCGTACACTCGCATCCGATTCAATAACGAGGCGGGCGAAGGGGTGCGGTTAACGGTGCGGCATGACAACTCGGACTGCAATTTCGCGGAATTGAACGCGCCCCTGGTGGCCGCACTGCAGGACGAGCCGGCGCGGTCCGCGTTCGTCGCGGCCGCGCCGCCGGTACGGCGTTTCATGGACGACCTCGGTGCCACCCGGATGCGGTTCATCCCCTATCCGCTCGTCATCGACCGGGACGAGTTCGACCGGATGGCCGAGGCGGCCTGCGCCCTGCTGGAGGCGCAGACGGCGATGATTCGCGAATTCCTCCGGTCGGGCCCTCCCGAGCGACTGTTGGCGGAATTCGGCCTGCCCGCCGCGATCGCGCCCTTCGTCAATTGGGAACAATTGGATTCCGTCGAGCAGGTCTTCGCCCGCGTCGACGTTCTGCCGACCCCGTCCGGATACCAGTTCTGTGAATTCAACGTCGACTCGTCCATTTCCGGATTCGAGTTCCACGACTGCTATCAGGTGATGGGCGAGGCGCTCGACATCCCGTGGCTCGCCGACACGCCCCGGCCCGAGGAACAGATCGCGGACGTCGTCATCAAAGCCTTCCATCAGGGCAGTTTCGACCGGGTGGTGGTGTGTGACTGGTCGAGCCGCATCGGAGTCGGCTACTTCGGCTTCGAGTTGCTGACCGAGACGCTGCGCCGGCGACTGCCCGACGTGCCGGTCGAACTGGTCTACCACGCCGACTATCCGCAGCGGTGGCTCGATCCGTCGGCCGGCAAGCGCACCCTGGTCTATCGCGGCTTCATGCACGAGGACATGGATGACGACTACGACTTCATCACCCGGCTGGTCGGCAGCGGCGCCTCCGTGATCAACCTCTTCGAGGCCGAGATCCGTACGCACAAGCGCTGGTTGGCGATGTTCTGGGAGGAGCGTTTCGCCAGCCTGCTGCCCGCCGGCGTACGCGAGATGGTCACCCGCTACGTGCCCCACACCGTTTCGGTGACCCCGGAGAACCGTGACCGCCTGCTGGCGGACCGGGCCGAGTACGTGTTCAAGTTCGGGCACTCGTCCGGCGGGCACGACGTCATGCTCGGGGCCGACCACGAGGCGGACACGATCGCCGCCCGGCTGGCCGAGCGCGGCCCCGACGGCTGGCTCGCCCAGCGTCGCGTGCCGCTCGCCGAGTGCCGGTTCGCCCCCGAGGCCGGTGCCGAGCCGGTGCCCCACCACGTGGTGCTCGGGCTCTACGTGCTCGGCGGCGAGTGCTCCGGCATGAACATCCGCGCCGACCGGGGCTCGGCCGTGGTCAACATCCACCAGTCGGCGGCCAGCGGCTGGGCCATCCCCATGGACGCCGACGAACGGCGACGGCTCATCGAGCGCGTGCGGGCGATCGGGCCGACGGCCCGCGAACGACACTGACACCAGTTGGAGGCACGATGGAAATTCCCCTGTACCAGGTCGACGCGTTCACCGACCGGGTGTTCTTCGGCAATCCGGCCGCGGTCTGCCCCCTGGACGAGTGGCTCAGCGACGAGGTGATGCAGGCGATCGGCCTGGAGAACAACCTCGCGGAGACCGCGTTCATCATCGACCGGGGCGACAGCTTCGCGCTGCGCTGGTTCACCCCGTCGATGGAGGTCGACCTGTGCGGGCACGCCACGCTCGCTGCGGCCCACGTGGTGCTGAACCACCTGCGGCCCGAGTGGGACGAGGTCACCTTCCACTCCAACACGGGACCCCTCATCGTCAGCCGTACCCCGGAGGGACAGTTCGTGATGTCCTTCCCCGCGTTGCCGCGCGAGCGGGTCGACCCGCCGGAGGCCCTGCTCGCCGGGCTGTCGATCGCGCCCACCGCGGTGTACGGGGGCATGGACTACATGGCGGTCTACGACAACGAGGAGGACCTGCGCGCGATCGAACCCGACCAGCGGATGCTCGGGACCCTCGACCGGCGCGCGGTGGTCGTGACGGCCCCCGGCATCTCCTCCGACTTCGTCGCCCGCTTCTTCGGCCCCAAGCAGTCGATCCCGGAGGACCAGTTCACCGGGTCGGCCCACTGCATGCTGGTCCCCTACTGGGCGGAGGCGCTGGGCAGGACCAGCCTGACGTCCCGTCAGTTCTCTCCCCGGCTCGGCAAGACGCTGACCATCCACGCCAACTGCGAGCTGCGCGGCGACCGGGTCATCCTGGGCGGGTCGACGCGCCAGTACCTCGCCGGCGTCATCACGCTGGACGACGACGAGGTCGCTCGACTCAGTCGCTGAGCTGCCGTGCCTCGGGCCGCGCCCCGTCGCCCGCCGCCCGTTCGGGCTGCGGCTGCGGGGCCGGCCCGGGCTCGGGCTCGGGCTCCGTGGGCATCTCGACCACCCGACGCAGCGGCGAGAAGTACAGCGGGACGATGGAGACGAGTTCGCCGGCGACCGCGAGCGCGAGGGTCTGACGGACGCCGATGACGTTCGCGACCAGCCCCGCGACCGACGCGCCCAACGGGATCACGCCCCAGACCAGGAACCGCATCGTCGCACTCAACCGGGCCTGCATGCCCGGCGCGCACAGCGCCTGCCGGACCGACAGTTGCAGGATGTTGGAGACGACGATGCATCCCGAGGCGATGCCGTAGCCGATGGCGGCGACGATCAGCCAGGTACCGCTGCGCGCGAACGGCAGCGGAATCGAGGCGATTCCCGCCAGCACGCACGCGCCGAGGACCGTCGGCCCGACGCCGAAGCGCCGGGACAGCCGCACCGCGAGGAGGGCGCCGAGGGTCGCGCCGGCACCGGCGCCGGAGAAGATGATCCCGATGTACGCCGACGGCAGCCGCAGCACCGACGCCAGCAGCAGCAGGAACATGGTGGTGGTCGCGATGTTGCAGAAGTTGTACGTCGAGCTGCGGATGGCCATCACCCGGAACATCGGCACCCGCAGCACGTACCTGATGCCGTCGCGTACGTCCTTGAACAGCGTGGTGGTGCGTGGCGGCGGGGCCGCCGTCGCCCCGGTCACCCGGATCCGGCTGAGCAGCAGCGTGGCGATGCCGAAGCAGACGGCCGAGGCGCCGAGGACGTACGACGAGGTGGCCAGCGCCAACAGGAAGCCGGCGATGGCCGGGCCGGTGATCTCCGCCAGCGAGAGGGTGAACTCCACCCGCGAGTTGGCACCGGGCAGCAGTTGCCGGTCCACGATCCGCGGCAGGACGCTCTGGTAGGAGATCCCCAGGAAGACCGTGCAGAGGCTCCCCGCGAACATCAACGCGTACAGCGTCGGCATGGTGAGGTTGCCGGCCAGCGCCAGCGCCGCGACGACCCCGAACACGGCCGTACGGCCCAGGCTGGACAGCACCAGGACCCGTTCCCCGCGCCGACGGTCGATCCACGCTCCCGCCGGCAGCCCGATGAGCAGGAAGCCCAGGAACTCGCAGGTCACCAGGAACCCGACCTGCGCGGGGGTGGCGTGCAGGGTCTTCACGGCGAACAGCGGGATGACGACCGTCGCCACCTCGAAGCCGAACTGGCTGACGGTCTCCGCCGTCCAGAGCAGGCGGAAGTTCTTCTTCAGGGTGATCTCCTACCCGTGACCGGCGGCGATGTTCAGGCCCCCGGGTGCAGCAGCACCGGTGCCAGCAGGACGTTGGTGATGCCACGGACCACGGCCCCCGGCACGGTGGTCAGGCGACAGGAGAAACCGGTGCACCCACTGGGCCCGTAGTGCATCCCCCACACCGCGTACCAGTCCCGTTCCGTGTCGCCGTCCGTGTCGAAGCCCGGCTCCACCCGTTGGACGACCCTGCGTTGCAGGATGTGGCGTCCGTTCTCGGCCGCCGAGGCGAGCGCCGCCCGCCACGTTTCGTCGTCGACCGTCCAGCCGGCCACCGTGCCCTCACCACGGGCCAAGTTGGTGGGTTTCAGGATGGTGCCCGCCCGGTCGCGGACGAAACCGGTCAGATCGGTGGCCGCGTCGACGTGGGTCGTCTCGGGAAGGATGCGCCGCAACGCGGCACGTTCGCCGTCGGTCAGCGCGTCCTGCACCTCGGGGAGCCACACCAGGGCGAGGCACGCCTTGCTGTTGTACATGTCGTGCACCGGCGAGGTGACCATCGGCGGCAGGGCGGAGCCCGGCGCCGGATGCAGCCGCTGCCAGGCCAGCACGGGATCCGGCTCCTCGGCGAGCTCCGTCAGGTTGAACAACCGCAGGAGGTGGGTCGCCCCGGCGACGTGTTCGGCGACGCTGCCGTCCGGCCCGTGCAGGTCCGCGACCTCCGCCAGGCGGGCCCGCAGCGGACGATCGGAGTACGCCTCCAGGCAGTCGCCCAGGGGACGCCAGTCGTCGGCCCACTCTTCGAGCGCGCCGGTCGCCTCGACCATGAGCACCTCCGCCGGCCCGGGCGCCTCGGCGTCGTGGCCCGTGCCCGTGGTCTCCACGGTGCGCAGCACGTCGAGCAGGGCGGTGATGGGGTCGGGGTGTCGCAGCCCGTGCCGCTCGGCGAAGGGCCGGAAGGCCGGTTCCGCCATGACGGCGGGGAGCCAGGCGGTGCGTTCGGCGCCGCCGACGGCGGGGCTCAGGCCCAGCTCCAGGACCTTGAAGCCGGTCCCGTCGTGGATCAGGTCGGCGCGGCCGTACGGCACCAGGGCGGGCAGGTCGGTTCCGGCCAACAGCGGGCGCAGCACCGCCGGCACGTCGGTCAGCGCGCCGAACGCCGAGGTGCTGCCACCCGCCAGCAGGTGGGGCAACCGTCCCACGACGTCGAGCAGCACCGTGAAGTCGGCGTAGAACGACGCGAGCTCCCGCTCGTCGACGAACATCACCCGGTGGAAGCTCTGAGCCTCGATGTCGGGCGTCAGCACCCGGGCGGCTGTGCGGGCCGGCAGATCCGGTGGCAGCTCACCGTCGCGTACCGCCCGAAGGTAGTCGGTTGCCGGGTCCTGCGGGACCGACCGCTCCGGCGCGCTCATGCGGCTGGCTTCCGCACGGCGGCCCGGCGGCGTGGGCGTGCGGTGCCGACGGCGGGCCGCCGCGGCGTGCGCCGGTCAGGCCGACAGGAACAAGGCACCGGCTGCCTCCAGTTCGCGTAGCTTGCGGTAGTCATCCGAGATCGTCTCCGGGTTCTCGTGGACCAGGAAGACCAGCCCCGGGGTCGTGTACGAGTTGACGGTGACCTGCAACGGGTCGCCGGCCTCGAGGTACGTGTCGACCGCGTGGAAGGACGGCAGCGCGCGGAGCAGGCCGAGGTCGTAGCCGGCGAGGGTCCCCGAGTGGCGCGACAGCAACTGCACCATGGCGGCGTGCCGGCGGAGAGCGGGACGCCAGTCCTCGCGGGCCCGGGCGGCGAAACGGTCCGGGGCCACGATCGTCTCGGCCACCAGCTGCACCGCGTTGGTGCCCGTCGCCTCGGTCACCTGCGAGATGTCGATCGAGCCCATGAACCGGGCGCCGGTCTCGACCAGCACCGGCTCACCGGCGACCATCATGACCTCCGTGTGCGCCGTGCCCTCGCGGATGTCCAGGGCGTCGAGCACGCGCCCGACGAAGCCGTGCAACTGGTCGAAGACGGCATCGCCCGGGTCGACGAGCCGCTCCAGGTCGTAGAGCGCCGTACCGCCCTCGTGGCGCTTCTTCGTGTGCCAGATGTCCGAGACGACGTACTCGCCCCCGGCCGAGACGGTGTTGACGGCGTACTCGTCGCCGGTCATGAAGGGCTGGACGAGGAGTTCACCGATCGGGGAGCCGAACACGTCGGGCGCGCCCAGCCAGCCCTTGAACGCGGTGTCGAGGTCCGCCTCGGAGCGGCATCGCAGGAAGCCGAAGCTGCCGGAACTCGCACGGGGCTTGACGACGGCGTCGCCCAGCCAACCCCCCGCGCGCAGCCACTCCGCCGCGTCGTCGCGGGAGGAGGTGCTCAGGTGCGGGATGACCGCGACGCCCTTGGCCGCCGCGGCCCGTGCCATGTGGTGCTTGTCGCGGCGGCACCGGGTCGTCGCCGGATCGTTGCCGGGTACGCCCAGCGCTCTGGCCAGTTGGTCACCCAGCTCGACACCGGTCTCGGCGCCGGCCACCACGCTGCGTGGCCGCAGGCCCGCCCGGTCGAGCCGGTCGACGATGGTGTTGACGTCGCCGTCGTGGAGGTAGGTGTCGAGATAGGCGTGGTCGGCGCCGGTACGCAGGAGGAACTGCGGCAGGTCCGGGTCGCTCTGCACGTGCACCGCGCCGAAGCCGTAACCGGTGAGGGCCGGCGCGAGCGCGTTGGCCGTCGAGTACCCGTCCACGACGACACAGACTTCGCTGGCGTGTCGCATGATCCGCCTCAGGACTCTCGTGCCAGCAGGAAGTACCTCCGCATCGGAGGGATCATGTCGAGCCGCGCGGCGGCGGGTGAGTGCCGGGCCGCCCCCTCCAGCAGGTCGAACACGCCGTCGGGGGTGATGTCCCGGGTGAACATCGTCTTGATGGCGATCTTCAGGAAGTCCCGGTAGTTGGTGGTGTCCATGAGGATCCCGGCGCGCTCGAACGCGGCGAGTTCCTCCCGGTCGACCGGTTGCCGCGCGACCTGGTGCGTGCTCGGGATGCTGGGCGACTGGACCTCGCCGGTGAAGCAGGCGGCGAGCGAGTCGGCCTGGAAGTCGAGCACCAGGTGGGTGCGGTCCTTCGTCCAGTTGGAGACCGCGCTGTGGGCCTGGGTGGCGTCGAGGAACCAGATCTCGCCGACGTTCATGTGGTAGAGCGTCGTGTTGTGCGAGCTGATGCAGGACTCGTCAGTCTCCAGCGGGAGGTGGATCCGGATCAGGTTCGTGTCGAGTTCGAGGTAGTCCCGGTGCGGCACGAGTGCGCTGCCGGGGGTCAGCCGGGCGAGCCGGCCGTACTTGAGGAGGGACAGGTCGAACAGCTCACCCACCAGATGCCGCACGTACGGCAGGCGTTCGCCCAGGTCGGTGACGACGGCCGGGCCCTCGTAGGGGTCGAGTCCCGCGTCGAGGCCCTGGCCCGTGCCGTTCCACACCGCGCAACTCTTCCAGGCGCCGCAGACGAAGTCGCTGTACTTGTCCGTGTAGGGGAACGACGCCATGGTGTCGAGGTCCGTGGCGAGGCCGTCGGCGTCGATGCCGCAGGTGCCGAGGATGCCGGTCTCGGTCGAGTTCATAACGGTGGTCATGGTCGGTACCTTCCAGCGGGAAAGGGGCGGAGCCGCACGTCGTTCGGGAGAGGGCGGCCGGCGTGGCTCACACGCCGAGTCGCTCCTTGAGCTCGGCGAAGAAGGGCACGTGGAGGAACTCCCGCTTCTCCTCGTCGTACCGGGTGTACCGGCGGGTGAAGTCGATAAGTCCGGCGCGGGCGGCCTCGACATCCTCGGTCAGGACGACGTCCTCCAGCTCGGTGATCTCGGTGACGAGCGTGCTCAGCGCCTCGGGCAGGCTCGGCAGGAGCCGGATCCGCCCCTCGTCGATCGTCAGGGCGCCCTGCTCGCGCAGGTAGTTGAAGAGCAGTTGCGACGCGATCGCGTCGTAGTTCGGCTTCGGGATCCCCTCGACCGAGTAACGCAGCAGCCGCTCGGCCAGGACGAACTCGAAGGTCAGCGCGGCGAGCTCGCGATCGATGTCCGCGTCCTCGAGGCAGACCAGCATCGACTTGACGTCGACCCGCATCTCCTCCAGGCCGGCCAGCGGCTTGTAGCTCTTCGCGGACAGGAACTGCGGGATCGGCATGCTGCCCGTGCGGTGGTGGAACTCGTGCAGCCGCACCCAGGAACCGGCGGCCCGCTCGACGCCGGCGTCGTCGACGCCGGACAGCAGCGGGAACGAGCCCGGGACCATGGCGGCGTCGATGAGCCGGCGGGTGAGGCGGTGCCGGGCGACGAACTTGTCGATGAAGTAGAAGATCAGGTCGTCCGGATCCTGGCGACCGTCGATGTGGTTCTCCGGGAAGAGCGCCACGACGACCCGACTGTCGAAACCCGCGCTGTGCCGGAGCAGGTTGACCGGCATCGTCGGGCTCGGGTAGCGGCTCACCAGTACGGGGTCGGACGGGATGGGCTCGTACTCCAGGTAGTCCAGACCGAGGGTCGGGAAGTACGCGGCCGAGAACACGGACAGGAGCGTGTTGTCGGTCCGCGAGTTGATGTGCCGCTTCGTGGCCGTGAGCTGCGGCGTGTCGTGTGCGCCGGACAGATCCTCGACGAGTGCCCGGGCGGCGGGCCGGTCGCCGAGCGCGGCCGAGTCGGCGATCCAACCGGCCAGCCGGCGCAGCGCCTCCGGCGATCCGGGCTCGGTCTCGCGCTGGTAGCGGGCACGCAGCTCGTTCACTTCGTCGACGACGGCGTCTGTTTCCACTGCTGGGAGGGACGATCGCATGACAGCTCCTTTCCTCGAAACCGGATGACTCCGGCGGTTGCCACCACGCGCCCCGGGGCGTCGTCGATGGCGGCCGTCAGTGCCGACCCCGGTTGGTCGCTACGACAGGTCCCGGGCGAAGTCGTCCAGCAGGGCCGCCCACGCCGGGACGTACGACTCCGCGAGCGCGACGAAGTGCCGCGCCTCGGCCGGGGTGGAGATCAGGTGGCTCATGCCGGCCTCGTCGTCGCTGACGGAGGCGGCGTGCCCCGTCTCCGCCCTGATGTGCGAGTCGATCCAGGCGTAGTCGCGCTGCTCGGGAAGGACCTGGCGGCCGTCCACGCTCACCTTGGCGTACAGGCGCCGGAACGCGACCGCGATGTCGAGGGCGATGGTCTCCACGACCCGGAGCTGGACCGCACCACCCAGTTCCTCGGCCGCCATGGAGTCCATGACGTCGAGGATGCGGGCCAGCGCGGCGGACTCGGCGGGCGCGTCGGCGCTGCCCAGGGCCGAGCGCAGCGGCGCGCAGATCGTGTCCGCCCACCACAGGTAGTGGACACCGTCCACACCCTCCGGTGCGACCTCCGCGAACGCCGCCGCGCGATTGTCCAGATCGTCCCCGATGACGCGGTACGCCATCTGATACGCTCCGAGCACCTCTCGACTCACTGTGTAGTCGCGAGCCAGGCGCCGCCCGTGGGCACCGAGACTGGAGATGGTGGTGAACATGAACGACTGAGTGGTCCGCTGCCACTTCTCCGCGATCCGCAGCGCGCCGGCGGGGCTCACGGAGGTGGCCTCCTTCGCGCCGGCGAAGAACCGGTTGTTGCGCCGGGTGAGGCCGGCCTCGTCGATCAGCCGGTCGATGGTGGTGTCGGCCTGTAGACGGAGGTCGGTCAGGTCGAGTGTGGTGGTCATCGTGCCCTCCTCGCTTGTGGGACCGGGCGGAGCGCTCCCTGAAGCCCGCCAGGACAGGCCTTCGCCGACGAGGGGCATCCAGTCGACGCGGGCCTATGATCATCGAATACCCTGTATCGCGCAACGGGAAGACGGCCGAACCCCTGTGCCTCCCCCTATACGGGTGTCAACTCCTCGTGCAGGTGCCTCAGGAGCCGAAACCTTCGACCAGCGTCAACTCGACGCGAGCGACGGCACGGTGCGGGCCAGGCCACCGTCCGGCTCACCGGCGTCCACGAACGGCACCGCCAACCTCTCCGGCACCCCCATGTTGCGGGCGAACACCCCGAGCCGCCGCTGCCAGGCAGCCATGTCGGCCGGCGGCGCGATCGGCACGGTGGCGCGGGCGACCAGCTCTGCGTACTCGTCGCGATCCGCGTTGCCCGTGTCGATCGAGTGCCGGAGGGCCGCCTCCAGGTCGCGCTGCGCGTTGACGACGCACATCGTCCACTTGAGCAGGACCGTCGCGGTGCAACCAGGTGCGACGTCGAGCACCCCGGCGTTGCGCCGGAGCCGCGACGAGTCGGTGGTGTTGATCGCCACCTTGAGGTGGGCGGACACTACCTCGGCGCCCCGCACCTCCGGATACCACTGGCTGAGCTGGCGGAGCGCCAGTTCGGCGCGCTCCTTCGCCTCGGGGTGGCCGTTGCGCAGGTAGTGACGGAAGTCGTCGGGCAGCGCATAGGTCGTCGGGTCGACGCGATGCACCGCGATGTGGGCCGCCGGGGGGTAGTAGACGAGCGCGGTGTCCCGACTGAACGGGCTCAGCATGCCGCCGTACTCGTCTTCGAGCTTCAGGCACGTGTAGTCCCTCGTGGTGCCGTCGGGCAGGTCCACGAAGAGGATCTGGCGCAGCGCCATGTAGATGGACGGCAACGCGAGCGACGGGTTGAGGCGGCGAGCCATCGCCGGGGTCTCGGTGGCGGCACAGAGACTCACCTGGTCACCGACGACCGTCTTCCGCACCTCGTCCTCGACGTACTCCACCTGGTAGGTGCCGTCGGGGCGGCGACTCACCTCGGTCACCTCGGCGCCGCCGCGCACCTCGACGCCGCAGCGGCGCAGCTCCTGGTCGAGGAGCGCGGTGACGACGACCGGGTTGATGCCCCGCTGCGGGGTGACGAAGGTGGCCCCGACGTCGGAGATCCCCTCCGGTGCCGGGATCTCGCGGCAGACCTGCTCCGGTGCGCCGAACAGCGCGTTGGCCGGGTCCTCGGCGCACCGCTGCGCGTAACGGTCCTGGATGACCCGCATGTTGTCCCGGCACTGGCCGATGATGTCGGTGCCGCTGTCCTGCATGGCCCGGGAGGCGATGACCCGGCTGTAGTCCTTGCCACCGAAGACGAGGTCGGGGAAGAAGCGTTCGTTGACCAGTCGCCCGTCGAAGCAGTCCCGGGCGCTCTGCGGATCGAACGGATACTCGGCGCCGCTGTGGTTCTCGCTGACGATGTTGCTGGCCCCCGTGCAGATCGGGTGGGCCTCGGGCGACCGGGCCTCGGCCCGTTCCAGCAGAAGGACCCGGTATCCCGCGCGTCTGCGCATGATCGCGGCCAGGCAGCCCGCGATACCTCCGCCGATCACGATGTGCAGCTCGGTTCGCTTCACTCTGTCAATCCCTCTGTCATGGGCAACGATCCTTCGCCGCGGCACGAGCTGAACCAGGTCTCGGGTTCGACACCGTGCCGGCCGGACGGCGCGTCCTGCGGCGGATCTTGGGGTGGGAGAGCGTGATGTGGCAGGCCGGAGACGTTGGCCGGAGGAGGGGCGCCCTCGTTGGCGGTAGACGGTAACAAACTTCGATCAGCCCCGGAAGGATCTTCAGATAGGACAGGGGTTCGAGCGATCGGGGCTGCTCACACCGCTCTCACCAGCGCCGTTGCGGGATCGGCGGCGCCACGTTCGCGCTCCGGAGCGGATGGCGTCGATCTGTACCCTCTCTGCCATGTCTGGTTCTCCCCTCGTCAACGACCTGCGCGCGGCGCTCGGCGACGACACCGTACTGACCGACCCCGACCTGCTCCGGTTGCACCGCAAGGACGAGGCCGACCTCTGCGAGGCCGGCACGCCGCTGGTGGTCGTCCGTCCCCGTAGCACGGCCGACGTGGTCGAGGTGATGACGATCGCCGGGCGGTACGGGGTGCCGGTGGTGCCGCAGGGCGCGCGTACGGGACTGGCGGGTGCGGCGAACGCCGTCGACGGCGCGGTGGTGGTCAGCATGGTCGCCATGAACGCGGTGCTGGAGATCGACCCGGTCAGCCGGATCGCCGTGGTGCAGCCCGGCGTGGTGAACGCGGCGTTGTCGGCGGCCGTGGCGAAACAGGGGTTGTGGTATCCGCCGGATCCTGGATCGTGGGAGATGTCGACGATCGGTGGGAACGTCTCCACCAACGCGGGTGGCATGTGCTGCGTCAAGTACGGCGTGACCACGGAGTACGTGTTGGGTCTGGAGGTGGTGTTGGCTTCCGGAGAGGTGTTGCGTACCGGTCGGCGTACCGCCAAGGGGGTGGCGGGGTATGACCTCACCCGGCTCTTCGTCGGCTCCGAGGGGACCCTCGGCGTGATCACCGAGGTGACCGTGGCGCTGCGGCCCGCTCCGCCGGAGTCGCTGACCATGGTGGCGGTCTTCTCCACCACCGCCGCCGCCGGCCGGGCGGTCGCCCGGATCGCCGAAGAGGGGCTCACCCCCAGCCTGCTGGAACTGATCGACCGCACGTACCTGCGGGCGATCGAGGCGTACCGGCCGATGGGCCTGCGTACCGACGTCGAGGCGCTGCTGCTGGCGTCGGCGGACACCGGGTCCCAGGCCGCCGGGGACCTGGCGCGGCTCGCCGAGCTGTGCGAGGCGGCCGGTGCCGACGAGGTCTACGCGGCCACCGACGCCGTGGAGGCGGCGGCCCTGCTACAGGCCCGCCGGCTGGGGCACGCGGCGATGGAGAAGTTCGCCAGGGAGTCGTTCCCCGCCGGCAACGGTGGGATGGTGATCGACGACGTGGCGGTGCCCCGGGCCGCGTTGGCGGCGCTGCTCGACGGGGTGGCCCGGATCGCGGCGGAGTGTGACGTGACGATCGGCGTGGTCGGCCACGCCGGGGACGGCAACATGCACCCGAACATCGTGGTGGACCGGGCCGACCCGGCGAGCCTCGAACGCGGCCGGCGCGCCTTCGACGAGATCATCCGCCTCGGCCTGGAGCTGGGCGGCACCTGCACGGGCGAGCACGGCGTGGGCCTGCTCAAGCGCGACTGGCTGGCCCGCGAGATCGGCCCGGTCGGCATGCGGGTGCACCAGGCGATCAAGGCCGCCCTGGACCCGGCCGGCCTGCTCAACCCCGGCAAGGTCTTCTGATGTCCGCCACCCTCCGGCGGGCCGTACGGAGATGAGGAGAGCGTGCCGACCATAGCCGTCGTCGACGGATACTCCGCAGGCAGCGGGCTCAGCCGGGCGCTGGCCGAGCGAGGGGTGACCTGCGTCCACGTACGCAGCGCCGAGTCCCTCTACGACTACTACCTGAAGACGTTCCGCCCCGGCGACTACGCGGTCGACCTCGGCTTCGCCGCCGACGAGGACAGCCTCGTCGAGCGGCTGCGAGCGCTCGGCACCGAGCGGGTCGTCGCGGGCACCGAGACGGGGGTGGTCCTCGCCGACACGCTCAACCACCTGCTCGGTACGCCCGGCAACGACATCGCCACGGTCACCGCGCGGCGCGACAAGTCGGCCATGGCGGCGACCGTGGCCGCCGCCGGTCTCGCCGTGCCCGCCGGCCGGTGCTTCGAGTCCGTGGACGAGGCGGTCGCCTGGTACGTGACCAGCCTGTCCGGCCCGGCCGTCGTCAAGCCCGTGGACGGCGCGGGCACCGACAACGTGCGGTTCTGCGAGAGTGTCGACGAGGTGCGCCTCGCCTGCGCGACGGTCCTGGCCGCGTCCAACCTGTACGGCGTCCCCAATCGACGCGTGCTGGTCCAGGAGCGGCTCGTCGGTACCGAGTTCTACGTCAACACGGTCTCGTACGCGGGGACGCACCGGGTCGCCGAGATCTGGCGGTACACGAAACGGCCAGGTCCGGGCGGCGGTCCCATCTACGACTACGAGGAGCCGGTCGACCGGGGCTCGGCCCTGGCCCGGCAGCTCCGTGAGTTCGTCTTCGGGGTGCTGGACGCGCTCGGTATCCGCTCCTCGGCGGCACACACCGAGCTCATGCTCACCGATCGGGGGCCGGTGTTGATCGAGACCGGGGCCCGCCTCGGGGGAGCGACCCTGCCCGACGTCGTGGCGAAGTTCTGCGGCGTGTCGCAGACCTTCCTGCAGGCCCAGCACCTCGTCGATCCGGCGTCGCTCGACCGGTTCGACGACCGTACGCCGGGCTGGGCCGCCGCCGTCCGGAACGTATCGCTGATCAACCCGGCTCCCGTCGCCGCGCAGACGGGGGACTGGTGCTCCCGGCTGTCGGAGCTGCCGGCGGTCGTGGCGGTCGCCGCGAGTTGCTCCGCCGGGGCCGAACTGCCGCAGACCGTCGACCTGTTCAGCTCGCCCGGCTACCTGTACCTCGCCGCGGAGGACCCGGCCGAGGTCGAGCGGGACTATCAGACGCTGCGCCGATGGGAACAGCACGGCCTGTACGGGAGCTGACCTGGCGCGGCGGAGGCCGGAGGGCGGCCCGCGGTCCCGGGATGCCGGTGGGTGCGTGCGGCCGGGACGGGACGCCCGGCGCTTCCGGTTCGATCGCGGGCGTCGACGGGGTAAGAAGGGGCGGAGGAACAACCGCTCACCGGAAGGACCGCCCCGATGACCCTGGAACGACCGATCGCCCCGGACCCGTACGAACTGCTGCCGACCGTTGCGTCGTTCACGTTGACCAGTGACGACGTGCAGAACGGCGAGCCGATGGACGCCGCGTACGCCCATGGCAGCGTCGGGGGCGAGAACGTCTCGCCGCAGCTCGCCTGGTCGGGTTTCCCGGCCGAGACCAAGGGCTTCGTGGTGACCTGCTTCGACCCGGACGCACCGACGGGCAGCGGGTTCTGGCACTGGGTCCTGGTGAACCTGCCGGCCGACGTGACGCGGCTGCCGCGCGGCGCGGCCGGGGACGACCTCGGCGGCGCCTTCACGGTCCGCAACGACTACGGCGACCAGGGCTACGGCGGCGCCGCCCCGCCCGCCGGCGACCGACCGCACCGCTACGTCTTCGCGGTGCACGCCCTGGACGTGGAGCGGCTCGACGTCACCCCCGACGCGACTCCCGCCTACGTGGGCTTCAACCTGGCCTTCCACACCCTGGCCCGGGCCGTGATCCGCCCCACCTACCAGATCAAGGAGTAACCGGGGCCCGCCCCGACCTCAGGAGGGGACGCGGGCCACCGCGAAGACCGACTGGCCGAACGGGGGGAGGACGCGCTGTTCCGCCGCCTTGGTGGCGGGGAGCACGAGGGTGTCGTAGACCTTGACCATCGGGCCCTCCTTCGGCATCAGCCGGAAGACCTTGGTCGCCATGAAGTAGCCGATCAGGCCGAGCGCGTTCGCGTAGTGGATCTTCTCCACCGTCAGGCCGGCGTCGGTCATCGCGGCGGCCAGGGTCTTCTTCGTGTAGCGGCGTACGTGGCCGGTGGCGATGTCCGCCGGGCTCATCGCGAACTGGAACGCCGGCACGATGATGATGACGTTGCCGCCGGGCCGCACCAGGTCGCGCATGCTGCGCAGCGCGCCCACGTGGTCCTCGATGTGCTCCAGCACGTTGTACGACACGGCGGCGCTGTAGTCGCCCCGGTCGGGGTGCGGCAGCAGCATCTGCCGGACCTCGATGTGGGGCTGGTCGGCCAGCCGCTCCTTGAGCAGGACGAGCCGGTCCGGGTCGGCCTCGGTGGCGGTGAAGCGCGGCAGGTGCTCCGCCCACTCCAGCGCGTAGTCGCCGAGCCCGCTGCCGATCTCGATCGGGTTGTCACCGAGGTACGGCAGGGCCAGTTCGACGAACCAGCGTCGGTGGTTGACCGCCGTCGCGAGGCCCTCCAGGACCTCGGACTGCACGCGCTGATCACCAGTGATTTCTGCCATGCGTCGATTCCTCACGATATGAACTCGACCCGCGCCTGGACCGACAGAGTGAATCATCCGCACGGGCGGCAGAAAAATCGGGGCACCCGGGGTGGCCGAAATGCGGTCGGGGGTGGGCACGTGATCGGCGGTCGGCGAACCCGGCACATGGTACGCCAGTACCCCGAAACATGTCACGGCGGCGTCATAGCCTGACTACTCTACGAATCGTCATGACTACTCCTGAATCGGGCCTTCCCGCCGGCGAGTCAGGGCCCGGGGCGTCGGTGGGCGGGCCCGACCGGGGCGTACGGCCCTGGAAGGGGTGGTGGACGGACGTCGCCGCGGTGGCCAGTTTCGTCGCGCTGGGCTTCTGGGTGACCGCGCGGCTCTGGCTGCGCCCGTCGCACGGCATCCGGGACAACCGCACCGACCAGTCGCAGTTCGAGTGGATGATGGCGCACGGCGCGCGCGTGGTGACCGATTTTGTTGATCCATTCACGTCGGACCGGATGAACGTGCCGGAGACCGTCAATCTCATGGCAAATACGTCCGTATTATCCGTATCTCTGCCAATGACGCCCGTCACGCTCCTGCTCGGCACCCGCGCGTCGTTTCTGCTCTTTCTCACCCTTGGCATGATCGCCACGGCGACGGCCTGGTACCTCCTGCTGTCCCGGGTGGTCGTCGGCGCCCGCGGGCCGGCCTGGCTCGGCGCCGCGTTCTGCGCGTACGCCCCCGCGATGGTGTCGCACGCCAACGCGCACCCCAACATCGTCTCGCAGTACGTGGTGCCCCTGATCGTCTGGCGCACCCTGCGGCTCGCCGAGCCGGGGCGCTGGCTGCGCAACGGGCTGCTGCTCGCGGCGGTCATCGTGTGGCAGGCCTTCCTCAACCTCGAGGTGCTGCTGATGACCGCCATCGGGCTGGGCGTGGTGGTCGGGGCGCTCGCCCTCGGCCGGCCCGAGCTGCGTCGGAGGGCCCGGCCGTTCCTCGCGGGCCTGGCGGTGGCCGCCGCCGTGGCGCTGGTGGTGCTCGCGTACCCGCTCCACGTCCAGTTCTTCGGCCCGGGGGCCTACCACGGGCTGTCCTGGCTGATCCGGGGCTACTCGACGGACCTCGCGTCGTTCGTCGCGTACTCGCGGGAGTCCCTGGCCGGCGACGCCCGCAGCGCGCAGGGGCTGGCGAAGAACCCCACCGAGGAGAACGCCTTCTTCGGCTGGCCGCTGGTGGTGCTCGTCGTAGCCCTGGTCTGGTGGCTGCGCCGGCACGTCGTGGTACGCGGCCTCGCCATCCTCGCGCTCTTCTTCGGCCTGCTCTCCCTCGGGCGGGAGGTGCAGCTGGGCGGCAGGGGGACCGGGATACCCGGCCCGTGGGCGGCGTTGGAGAACCTGCCCGTCCTGCACTCGGTGGTGCCGACCCGGTGGGCGCTGGCGATCACCCCGATCGTCGGGGTGCTGCTCGCCTACGGGGCGGACCACGTGCGCGCCCTGGCCGCCCGGCACCCGCGGGCACGCCCGCAGATCCGCTTCGCCACCGCCACGGTGCTGGCCATGGCCCTGCTGCCGATCCTGCCGACCCCGCTGCCCACCACCCGGCTCGACCCCGTGCCCGCCTTCGTCACGTCGGGCGCCTGGCGGCCGTACGCGGACGGCGGGCGGAGCATCGTGACCCTCCCGCTGCCCGACACCCACTACGCCGATCCGCTGCGCTGGTCGGCGCGGACCGGGCTGGACATGCCCATCGCCCGCGGCTACTTCCTCGGCCCGGACACCCGCCCCGGTCGGGACCGGGTCGCCCTCTTCTCCGCGCCGCCCCGCCCCACCAGCGAGTTCTTCGCCGAGATCCGCCGGACCGGCGCGGTGCCGCCGATCACCCCGCAGGCGCGGGTCGACGCGGTCGGGGACCTGCGGTACTGGCGGGCGGGCGCGGTCGTCCTCGGGCCGCACCGGCAGGCCGACGCGCTGCGCCGGGGCATGACCGAGCTGACCGGCGTCCGCCCCACGTACACCGGTGGGGTCTGGCTCTGGGACGTCCGCCCGTTCACCGACTGACGCCGGGCGGCCCGGAGGCGGCCGGTCAGGCCTGACGGACGCAGCAGCCCTGGCAGATCTTGGGCTTGGGGAGGGTGAATGCGAGGCAGCAGGTGCGCCGCTGCACGGTCGGCTCCCCGTTGGGGCCCGGGACCAGCTCCACCAGGTCGGCGAGGTCGAGCGCGCCGAGCAGCGTCTCGATCGCCTCGACCGACGAGCCGGGCAGGCCGTCGGCGGCCCGGAGGATGCCGTGGGCGATGCCCGAGGCCACCGACCCGAGCAGGGTACGCGCGCCGATCCGGACCTCGGCCTGGATGGCGGCGACCATCGGGGCCAGGTGGGCGTCGAGCAGCGAGGCCCGGAGCGCCTGGAGCAGTTCCGCCTCGTCCGCGACGACCCGCACCTCGGGCAGCCCGGCGAGCGCCAGCGGGTCGCTCGGCAGCACCGCGACCGTGGTCGAGCGGCGCAGGCCCATGGTGAGCAGCGGTCGGTGGTCCTCGAAGTGGATCAGCACATCGGCCGGGTCGAGCAGCGGCACCCGCCGGGCCGAGGCCCAGCCGAGCGCCACGGGCAGCGCCGTCCAGTAGCTGTACGACTTCCAGGCCAACGCGGCGCACGCGTGCGGGGTGCCACCCCAGCGGGAGCTGGCCGAGCGCAGGAACTCCGGCAGGAGGGTGCCGTCGACCAGGGTGGTCGCCGGGCTCCAGCCGAACTCGTCGTGCACCAGCAGGCCGGGCGCGAGACCGGGCACGTGGTCGGTGCCGAACATCGCGCGCATGGCGGCGGTGACCGGGGCCAGCGGCGTCGCGGCGGTGTCCCGCTCCGGCAGCACCGCTGTCACTGGACTCACCCACCCGTCGTCGCCGTCGGCGGGCAACCCGCCCGTCGCTGAGCTAAGGCTAGCCTAACCACACGTCGCCTGATAAGGGAAGGCTTGCCTGCGTCGGATCCGGAGGGGCCGGCTCGCACCGCCCGCGTCCGGCGTACTACCCGGTCAACGGGGCGGAAAACGTCGCCCCAGTATCGACAGTCATCGCTTTCTGTCAAGGTTCGTGTCGGCAAGGTGCCAGTTCCGTGTGTGCGTCGCCACAGAACGTGAAACTGATACTCCCGGCCACGAGGAAGCTGATGACCTCACCGCTCGATCGGGCTGCCGACTCGTTCGCCGCCGAGATCGCCCGGCACCGCACGGGGCGGGGGCTGTCCAAGAAACAGCTCGCCACCCTGATGGGCTTCGACCCGTCGTACGTCAGCCACGTCGAGGGGCGGCGGCACCGCCCCACCGAGGACTTCGCGCGCCGCGCCGAGGCCGTGCTGGAGGCCGGCGGCGCGATCTGGCAGCGCTTCAAGGAGTACGACGAACTGCGGCACGCCCGGGCCGAGCGGGCACACCGGGACCCACCCGTACCCGGGCAGTGGATGCCGCCCGGCACCGGACTGATCGTCGAGCGGGAACTCGCCACCCTCACCCACCTCGGCGACGCCTACCGCTGTGTCATCCGGCGCGAGCTCTACAACGCCGGCACCGAGCCGGTCACCCGCTACCTGGTGCGGATCGCCGTCGACCGCTATCCCAACGACCCGGGCCGCTCCAACCTGCACCACCGCGAACACCCGCTGACCTTCGCCGAGCTGCGGCTGCGGGCGTACCGGGAGGACGGGGACGAGCGGGAGGCGATGCACTGGCGGGCCAAGCACGACCGCGACGCCTTCAAGGAGCTGTGGCTGCTCTTCGAGAACGCCGACCGGCGCTTCCCGCTCTACCCGGGGGACCGGGCCACGATCGAGTACGCGTACTGCGTCGGGCACGACAAGTGGGGCCCCTGGTTCCAGCGGGCGGTCCGGCTGCCCACCCGGCAGATGGCCGTACGCCTGGACCTTCCGGCGGCCGCCGACCCGCAGGTGTGGGGCGCGGAGACCTCGCTCTCGGCGGAGGAGGGCCCGCTGCGCACGCCAGTGACCAGGCGCGAGGACGCCGACCGGGTGATCTTCGACTGGGCGACCGAGGACCCGCCGCTCAACGCGCGGTACCGGTTGCAGTGGCGGTTCCGCGGCCGGCCGGACGCCGAGCCCGAGGAGGCCGGACGGGTCCGGCCCAGTGACCGGATGCGCGGCATCGGCATCGTGCAGCGCGGCGCCGACCTGCTCCGCCAGCCGGCGCGCCCGTTCGACCTGCCCCGCGAGGAGCAGGAGGCCCGGGAGGTGGCCGACCGCCTCGCGGCGACCCTGGTCCGCCTCGACGAGCTGCACCCGTTCCGCAAGGGGGTGGGCATCGCCGCCCCGCAGCTCGGCCTCGGCCGGGCGGCGGCGGTGGTCCGGCCCCCCGACCGGTCGGCCGACCCCGTCGTCCTGCTCAACCCCCGCGTCGTCGACGCCTCCCCCGACAGCGACGAGCAGTACGAGGGATGCCTCTCCTTCTTCGACCACCGGGGCCTGGTGCCCCGGCCGCTCCGGCTCGACGTGGAGCACGCCCAGTACGACGGCAGCCGGATCATCACCTCGTTCGAGTTCGGCATGGCCCGGCTCGTCGCCCACGAGATCGACCACCTGGAGGGGCGGCTCTACGTCGACCGGATGACGCCGGGGGTGCCGTTGGTGCCGGTCGAGGAGTACCGCGAGACCGGCCGGCCCTGGCGCTACTGACCTGCCCGCACGCGTGCCGGCGGCACGACCACGTCCGCACGGTGGGAAGGACGGCCGGGCGGACGTGGTCGTGCGGGGCGGTGCCGGTCCGCCCGTCGGGGGACCGGGGCGCGTGCCCCAGGGGGCAGGGGCACGCGCCCCGGCATGGGGGGAGGAACGTTTCTAGAGGCTGCCGAAGGTGTCGTAGCGGGTGTTCTCCGGCGGGACGCCGTCCTCGGCGAGGACCCGGAGGGTGGCCCGGACCATGCGGGCGGAACCCGAGACGTAGCAGTCGTGCGCCGTCCACGGGCCGTACCGGCTGACCACGTCGGAGACGTCACCCAGCTCGCCGTCGAAGTCGGGATCCTCGCTGCACGCCGGAGTGACCGACAGCCACGGATGCGCGGCCACCAGCTCCTGGAGCCCCGCCAGGCCGTACAGGTCCGCCGCCGTGCGGGCGCCGTAGAAGACGTGCACCCAGCGGGTCCGGTTGTAGCCGGCCAGCTCCTCCACCAGCGCCTTGATCGGAGCCAGCCCGACGCCACCCGCCACGCAGAGGATGTCCCGTTCCGAGGAACGGTCCAGCGTCATCGACCCCATCGGCGCCGCCACCCGGAGTAGGTCGCCGGGCTTGACCCGGCGCACCAGCGCCCCGGACACCCAGCCGGCGCCCGCCGGCGTACGGACGTGGAACTCCAGCAGGTTGTCGTCGTTCGGGGCGTTCGCCACCGAGTAGGTGCGCCACACCCGGGGCAGGTGGCGGGGCACCTCCAGGCTGACGTACTGGCCGGCCTTCCACGACAGCGGATGCTGCAACGCCCGGCAGGTCAGCACCGCCGTGTCCCTGCCGTACCGCTCGTGGGTCAGCACCTCCGCGTGCCAGAACGGCGGGTTGTCGTCGGCCGCCGCGCCGGCGAGCATCTTCTCCGAGATCGCCGCGTACGCGTCCCGCCACGCCTGGTCGTACTCCAGGTTCCAGCCGTCGCCGGCGATGCTGCGCAGCGCGTCCAGCAGGGCCACGCCCATGGTCTCGTAGTGCGCCGCGTCGACGTGGTACTTGCGGTGGTCCCGGCCCAGCGCGCGCAGGTACTCGTCGAAGCTCTCCGGGTCGCCGACCGTCTGGGCGGCGGTGACGATCGCCTCCAGGATCCGGTCGCCCTGCCCGGTCATCTCCACCGGGAAGAGCTTGCGCAGCTCGGGGTCGAGGAGGAAGAGCCGGGCGTAGAAGTGACCGCTCAGCCGCTCCCGGTGCTCCTCGACCAGGGTCCAGCTCTCCTTCAGCAGCCTTGCGAAGTCGTCCACGGGGCGCGCTCCTTCTCCTGACGGCGGATCGGGCACCCATAGAATGTCCACGGAGCGTGCCGATCGGTCGCACAGAATGTGCGATCGGCTCGTGAGGCTCGTTCGGGCGGTGCCGCCGGCCGTCGGCGTCGGGCAGAGTGGTGCGGTGACCGTTGAGCTGGAACGCCTGGCGACCCGCCGGATGCTCGGCACCGAGACGCTGCTCGTGCTCGGCCTCTCGCTCGGCCAGTCCGCCGTCTACGCGACGGTGTCGATCGTCGCGAAGCTGACCGCCGACGGGCCGCTGTCGAAGCAGACCGCCGCGCTCAACACCTCGGTGTCGCCCCGGCCGTGGCTGGACCTGACGTACCAGCTGCTCGGGATCGTCTTCGCGCTGCTGCCGGTGCTGCTCGCCGTACACCTGCTGGCGCGGGACCCCGGCGATCCGGCCCGGACGCTCGGCCTGGACGCCCGGCGGCCCGGTCAGGACCTGGCCCGCGGCGCCGGCCTGGCCGCGCTGATCGGCCTGCCCGGCCTGGCGCTCTTCTGGGCGGCGGCCCAGCTCGGCGTCAACGCCACGCTGGTGCCGGCCGCGCTGCCCGAACTCTGGTGGACGGTGCCGGTGCTGATCCTCGCCGCCGTGCAGAACTCGGTGCTGGAGGAGGTGATCGTGGTCGGCTACCTGGTCACCCGGCTGCGCCAGCTCCAGTGGCGGGTCGGCGCGATCGTGGCGACGAGCGCCCTGCTGCGCGGCTCGTACCACCTCTACCAGGGCTTCGGCGCGTTCCTCGGCAACGTGGTGATGGGCGTCGTGTTCAGCCTCTTCTACCTGCGCACCCGCCGGGTCATGCCGCTGGTCGTCGCGCACACGCTGCTCGACGTGGTCGCCTTCGTCGGCTACGCCCTGCTGCCGAGGGAGTGGTTCGACTGGCTCTGACGCCGCCCAACCGTTCCGCCGCCGCCGCCCGGCTCCGGTTCCGCTTCCGGTTCCGCTTGTAGATCTTGGTAGGAAAGCGCCCCTCCGCGGGCCGTTTCCTGCCAAGATCTCTTCTTCCCGGGCTCGGCTCGCTCCGGCGGTGGTCAGTGGGGTGCGGGCCGCCGGTAGGTGGTGATCGCGCGGGCGGCGAGCCGCTCGGCCGCCGCCGCGTCGCCGGCCGCCGCCGCCAGCACCGCCGCGCCGGGCAGCAGCCGGGACGCCAGCCGCAGCGCCAGCCGCAGCGCCAGCCACCCGCCCGCCTGCGCGACCAGCGGCGCCGCCAGCCGCCACGCGGCCTCCGCCGCCCGCGGCCAGCCCGCCGCGTCGGGCTCCTCCGCCGACCGGGCCGCCGCCAACGCGGCCCGCGCGCTCTCCGCGTCCGGGTGCACGCGGGTCAGCACCAGCAACTCCACCGCCCGGTCCGGATGGGCCGGGTCCCGGCCGTACGCCGCCGCCAGGTGCAGCACCAGGTTGGCCTGCGCCCACAGCACCGCCGCCAACTCGGCCACGGGCGCGAAGAGCCCCGCCAGCGCGGCGGCCGCCCCGCCCGCCCCGGCCTGCCGGACGAACCGCCGGGTCGCGAGCCGTGCCAGGCCGTCCGCTCCCGCATCGGGGTACGCGTCGCGGAGCCGCTGCGCCCAGTCGCGGGCGCGCGGCCCGACCGCCTCGACGGCGGCCAGGGCCAGCAGCTCCGGCGCGAAGGCGGGATGCTCCAGCACCCGCGCGGCGGCCAGCCGAAGGACCGTTTCCGGCGTACGCCCCGGCGGTGTGCCCGCCGCCTCGGCGCTGGTGGGCGGCTCGACCACCTGCGGGGGCGCGGTGGCGTCGGGCGCGGCGGCCGGGGCCTGGACCGGGGCCTCGGCAGCGACCGGTGCCGGGGTGAGCGTCGCCGGGGCGGCCTTCTTCGCGGGCGTCGTCTTCGCGGGCGTCGTCTTCTTCACGGGCGTCGCCTTCTGGGCGGGCTCGGTTCTTGCGGCGGGTGTGGCCTTCTTCGCGGGCGTGGCCTTCCGGGCGGTGGTGGTCTTCCGGGCGGGTGTGCCCTTCGTGGCCGCCGGGGGCGCCGCGCCTTCCGCCGTCCCCGGCTCTGCGGCCTCGGCCGTCGTTCCCGGCTCTGCGGCCTCCGCCGTCGTCCCCGGCTCTGTGGCCTCGGCCGTCGTCCCCGGCTCTGTGGCCGCCGCCGTCGGCGTCTCGGCTCGGTTTGTCGCCTCCACCGCCGTCGTCGGTCCCGCCGGCGCGGCCTTCTTCGCGACCGCCCTCTTCCCGGGCACCCCGCGCGCCGGGGTGGCGCTCCCGCCGGAGGTCTGCGTGTCCGGGGCGGGCCGACGCGTGGGGGACTTCCTCGCGGCGGGGGCCTTCGGTGCGGTGCCAGGGGTCTCCGTGCCCCGGGCGGGCTGGTCCGCAGCGGTGGCGGATCCCGGCTGATCCCCAGCAGCGGCGGCCCCGTCATCACCGGTGTGTGCGACGACACTCCCGCTGGTCTCGTCCGCCCGGCCGGGCCGCTCCCGTGGCGCCGGTTCGGCCGCTCGGTCAGCCTGGCGGGGCAGCGGCGGATCGGCCGGGGGAGGCTGGAAGAGCACCGCAGGCGCCGGCTTCGCCCGCCGGGGGCGCTTCCCGGAATCCTCCGGCCCGGCCGGCTCAGGCGGCGCGGGGGGCGGACTGAAGGTCGCCTTCGGGGAGCGTCGGCGCGCTCCCTCAGCAGGCTCTCGACGGGTCGGCTCGCGCGGCGGCTGCTCCTGCATATCGATGGAGCGTAGTCCCGATCACGCCCGCGCACAGCAGAGAAAGGCGAGGCCGGGGCGAGTCCCGGCCTCGCCCGGCGACAGTCAGGCGCACAGGCGGAGGGGCGGACCGGGGAAGTCGCTTTGCTCCCGATGGGTGAGGCCCTGTATCCTCGGGCGCGGTGGTCTGCAGGGCCACCAGGGAGACTTCGCCTAGTCTGGTCTATGGCGCCGCACTGCTAATGCGGTTGGGGTCTTAAAGCCCCTCCCGGGTTCGAATCCCGGAGTCTCCGCGCGAAAGCCGGGTGTGTAGACTGGCCAAGCACCGAGCGCCCGTAGCTCAACGGATAGAGCATCTGACTACGGATCAGAAGGTTAGGGGTTCGAGTCCCTTCGGGCGCACTTCACGATCAAGGTCGTGACCAGCGGAAACGCGGGTCACGGCCTTGATTGCTTTCGAGCGTATGCCGTGATCTTCCACGATGGGGGCGGCTGGCGCTCCGTTGGTGCTCCTCTGTCTCGATGGGGGTTTCCGTCCTGTGCCGCAACTGCCGGTAACGGCCTGCTCGGTAACGGCCTGCTCAGGTGCGACAGGTCCGGGCGGGCTGACGGGCCGGTGGCCGCGATGCGGGGCCGACGCTTCCGAGTGGCGGCGCGGCGAGCGTCGATGGAGTGAGGACGGCCGGTGGCTCCGAGCTGGCAGTTCCCGGTCCGCCCGGCAGCCGTGCCGGAGTACTGACCCGGCCGACTTGATCCCCTCCTTCAGGAAGCCGGTCTCGTCGACGATCAGGACCCCGTCGTCATCGCCGAGATGCTCCGTCACGTAGGCGAACAGGGCGTCACGCACGGCGTCCGGGTCCCATGCCGACCGGTTGAGCAGCCGCTGCATCCGGTCCGGCCTCGCGTCGCCAGCGGCCTCCTCCAAGGTCCAGCCGTTCTTACTAACCAGGGGCGGCAACAACCGACCAGATAGCTCAGCACCTGCCGGCGCGGCTCCGGACGACCGAGACGATGCGCGAACCGAGCCAGCACATCATCCAGATCCGCCCGCCACCCGACAACCTCATCGGCCAACACAAGTGCGACAGCCTGCCCGGACGAGCACCGACCACACTAAGGGATGTCTCGTAACTGACCTAAACGCGGCGATGAGGTCTTGGCGGGAAGGCGAGGTCGTGCCGTTGCGGAGAATGAGGCCATGAGCAAAGAGGCAAGACGCGCTGTGGTGGCCGCGCTGATCGAACTCGCGGGAAGCCCCGACTTCCAGGATCGGGCTGACGCGGGCCGAAGTCTGGCGAGTTTCGCAGAGGATCCTGATGCCCGCAGAAGGCTGTTAGGCCTCGTGCTGGACACCGAGGACACGTTCGTTACGCGCGTGACGACGGTGGCATTGCTTCGCCGTCAGGATGCGGCCGGACTGAGGGTGGTCGCCTCAGCGCTCGCGGCGGCCGACTCCAACCACGCTGATTGGATTCACACCGCGGTGCTCGATGTGTTCATGGTGTTCGGCCGCGGCCGCGACGCCGCGGTGCGTGAGTGTGAGATGTTGATCCACGACCCGGATGATCACGTTCGCGACGGCGCCGCGCAGTTGATCGACACGCTCGCCGAGATCGATCCGGTCCTTCTCCCGTCAAGAGACGGCTGAGGGCCACGTAGCCCGGGGTTGATCCGCTCCAGACGTGATCCATCATCGATGAGTGCAGGTGATGTCGGCCGTCCGTCATGAGTTGATCCACCCGTTCACCGGGCTAAGTCCGGCCCAGTTCCGTCGGCTGGTACGCCTGGTCGCGCGACGCGGCGGTGATGACATCGCCGATGGCCGTCCGGGGCGGCCGTAGGCTCTTGGCCTGGCGGACCGCGTCCTGTTGGTGGCCGTGTACTGGCGTACGAACTTGATGCGGCAACTCGGGCCGTTGTTCGGGGTATCACACTCGGCAGTCCATCGGGTCCTCGACACCGTCGGACCGCTACTGGCTCTGGCGCCGGTACGTCGCCGCCCGAAGGACCAGGTAGCGATTGTGGACGGCACTCTGATCCCGACGCGCGATCACCGCCTCGCGGCACCGAGCAAGAACTACCGCTACTCGGCCAATCTGCAGGTCGCCATCGACGCGAACACTCAGCTGGTCATCGCCCTTGGCGACCCCCGGCCCGGCAACGGTAACGACACCATCGTCTACCGCAGCAGTGGCATCAACGACCGGCTCGCCGGCCTTGCGGTGATGGCCGACGGCGCCTACCGGGGCAATCCGGAGGTGATAATCCCCTACCGCAAACCCGCCGATGGCAGCGAACTGTCCTCCTGGAAAAAGGACTACAACGCCGGGCACCGCAAGATCCGGGCCCGGGTCGAGCACTGCCTGGCCCGCCTCAAGACCTACAAAATCCTCCGCGACTACCGCCGCGCCGGCCCTACCCTCGCGGTCACCGCCGCCGGAATCGCTCATCTACACAACATCGCCCTGGCCGGCTGATTCAGCCGGTTATGGGCAACGTCGGCACTGAGTTACGAGACATCGCTTAGACAGACGGTGTGCGATTATTTAACCCGCACGACGGATGGCATCGACATCGGCACCTACATGACTGGCGTTGACCCGACGCAGATCATGCCGATGAGCTGCCGAAACTTCAGATCACGCAACTGTGGCTGGGGTATTGAGGCTGCCGGGCGGCGGGCCCAGCCCCGCACGCCAGCATGTTTCCTCATAGCTTTGTTCGGTACGATTTGCGGGAGGTTTCACCCATCCCAGGCGGCGCCTCGGCGGTCGGCAAGACGGGACGCTTCGCGGCGTAATAGTCCTGTCCGGGACGATGTGCGCGAGGTTTCACCCATCCAGGGGGGCGCCTCGGCGGTCGGCGAGACGGGACGCTGCGCGGCGCACCTGCCTTGCTGGCCGCTTCATTTGCCACGACAGCGAGCAGCCAGGCCGAACGTCAGGCAGAAGCGCGACGACCACGGACGGCGTCGTCGCCACGGGCTACCGCGAGATCGTCGTACGAGACAGCGATGCGCTGCGTTCAATCGCTGGCCTTGCCTAGCTGGCTGGGCGGTACCGCTAGGTCGACGGAACGCGGCGCCGGTGAGGCTGTAGAGCTCGGCCTCGGTGACGTGTTGCGCTGCCCAGGTTGGCGACGGCGTGGCCGGTGCGGCGACGACAGCGTCCTCGGCGGCTTCGACGCAGCGCCTGACCTGTTTGGTGACAGTGTTGGGCTGCGGATGTGTGCAGGTAGAAGCCCGTCACCGGAACCTTCGGTGACGGGCTTCTCCGCTGTCGCTCCTCGAATCGGAAGCAGGCAGCTCCCTGGCGCACCGGCGGCGAGGCGGCAAAGCCGCCGCGCAACCCATGTCACCCGCTGGATCCAAACACCGAGCACGGACAACGCCGCACGTAACGCTCCCCGAAAGCGGACCTCAACCTCCGAACCGTCCTCTGTGGGGGGAGAGTGATCCGCGTCGCGGGTGCGCGCGGATCCGGTCGGCGCCCTTGACCGTCTGCCACTGGTGGAACCGCTTCGAGTAGAGGGCTCCGACCGTCGTTACGATCTTCGTGCCCACTGGGCGGGATCAGCCGGTGCTTCCTCCTGACGGCGCATCACCGGGTGTGGTCTACCAGTTCTGGGCGAGGTAGAGCTCGTTGCCGTTCTCGCCCTGGCACCGGTACTTCTCCGCGCCTCCACTCTCCACCACGCTCGTCCCGGTGGCCGCGCATTCAGCGGCCGAAGAATAGGTCCCGTAGTAGTGCCAGGTGTAGATGCCGGCGCTGGCGGGTGCCGGCGCCACCAGGGTGAGCGCGGCCAGGACGCTGCCGACCGCAGCCGCTCTGCGCAGGTTCTTCAGTGACATCTCGTTCCTCCGTAATCGGTTGTCGGCCTCCACCCGGATGATGGAAGGCCGGGTCTGTGGGTGGTGGTGCTCAGCGCAGCCGTGCGGCCCGGGTCCGGAAGGACCGAGACGGTCCGATGCACGCTGCTCGTCACAGCCGTTCCACGTTGGCTCGCCCGGGCGGGAGCTGGTGCACCGTGTCGAGCACGGCGGTCGCCCTGTGCCAGTCGATATGGCCCTGCAACGCGTCGTGCGGGGTCACCAGCACCACGCAGTCGTATTCGTCGAGCCGGAGATGTTGGACCTCCGTCGAGCTGAGGGTGGTTCCCCCGACCTCGATCCGGCCGGCCCACGGGTCGCAGTACTCGACCCGGGCACCGTGGGCGAGCAGCCGGTCGATGATCGTCAGGGCGGGGGCGTTGCGCAGGTCCGGTACGTTCGCCTTGTACGTCACACCCACCAGCAGCACCCGGCTGCCCTCGGTGGGGATGCCCCGACGGGCCAGCAGTTGCCGCACCCGATCGACGACGGTCAGCGGGCGTCGGCTGGCCTGACGATGCGCCGCCTCGATCACTTGCAGGTGAACGGACTGCCGATCCGCCTCGTCGATGAGGAAGAGCGGATCAACCGGGATGCACTCGCCACCGATACCCGGGCCGGGCCAGTGCGGCAGATAGCCGAACGGCTTGGTCGCCGCTGCCCGGATCACCTCGTCCACCGGCACACCGAGCTTGTGGCAGAGATCGGAGATCTCGTTCGAGAAGCTGATGTTCACGAGCCGCGCGCTGTTCTCCAGCAGCTTGCTCATCTCAGCGACCGTGGCATCGGAGAGCACGGCGACCTCCATGGCGATCGACCGCAACACCGTCGCCGCCCGGTGCGTGCACGCGGGGGTGCTGCCGCCAACGACGCGGGGGGTGTTGGTGACGGTCCAACCGTCGCGGTTGGCCGGGTTCACCCGCTCCGGTGCGCACGCCACGAAGAGGTCCTCGCCGAGCGTCAGAGCGCGTTCTGCGGCGAGCCGGTCCGCCCAGCGCCGCGTCGTGCCAGGTGGCACGGTCGACTGGAGGATCAGGACCGTACCCGGCCTGATCATGGGCGTGACCGAGCTGAGCGCCGTGTCCACGAAGGTCAGGTCGGGTTGCTCGTCGGCGGTGACCGGGGTGGGGACACACATGACGACGACGTCGGCATCGGCGACGCTGTGGGGTCCCGCCGCCAGGCTCAGCCGTCCGGCGATCGCACGCAGCTGCTCGTCGCTGATGTCCGGAAGGTACGACTCGCCGCGGCGCAGCAGCTCCAGTTTGGTTTCGTCGATGTCGACGCCCTCGACGCGGAAGCCGGCGGCGGCGAACGCATGCGCCAGGGGCAGGCCGGTGTAGCCGAGTCCGATCACCGCGATCGTCAGATCACGGTTCCGGGCTCGCTGCTCGAAGGCGCCCTCGTCGTGGTAGCGGGTCGACATTGCTGGTTCGGTGACAACGTTCATCTCTTCTCGCCCTCGATGCACGGGCCGGAGCGCTTCCGGCGCGACCTGGCCAGGTCTACTGACGCCCTTTTCTCAACGCGGCGTGGTGTGACGTCCGAGTGCCTCCGCCGGGCTCCCCGGCCCAGGCCGTGGCGGCCGACGTGGTCGGCCACATTCACCGGTCTGAGCCGCCGGCCGCCGTCCGGCGGATGGTGGCCGGCGGCGTCGCGTCACCGGGCGACGGTGCCCTCCCTGAGCCGCGTGATCATCCGCTGCGTGGTCACCAGGGGTGATTCACCGGCGACCGGGTCGCCGTCCGTTTCCGGCCGGGCCGGTTGGTCCCGGTACCGGACGTTCCAGGCCTCATGCCCGGCGAAGGGGATGGACTCCTCCGGCTGGTACAGCGGGTAACTGCGGTAGCGGTTGACACCGGGCCTGGCCTCGCCGCTGACCAGAATGGGGTCCAGGTATAGGCCGTCGCTACTGATCCGGGTGGACGTCGGGATGTACCCGATGTCGAGCCCGCACCGGCGCTTCGGAGAGGTGTTCGGCTCCGAGCAGTGCAGGATGTGCGGGTGGTGGATCGACACATCGCCGGGATTGAGCTCGATGTCGACGATGCCGCGCTCCTGCGCCCACTTCTCGACCAGTTCCCCATCAGCGGCGGAGAACAGCATGTTCGGCTCGTCGGTACGCGGTGACGGCCGGTAGAGGGGGATCTCATGGCTGCCGGGGATGATGCGGAGGCAACCGTTTTCCGTGGTGCTCTCGTCCACCGCGAGCCAGACGGTCAGCGCCTGCATCGGCTCCAGCTTCCAGTACGCGCCGTCCTGGTGCCACAGCACCGGCTGCCCGGTGAAGGGCGGCTTGCAGATGTAGTGGGCAGTGAAGCAGGCGATGTCCGGTCCAAGGAAATACCGGCCGATCTCGGCGAGCCGCTCGTCGGTGACCAGCCGGACCCAGAAGGCGTCGTTGCGGATCAGCGGGTGGTGGAAGTGCTCCGGCCGCAGGTCCGGGTACTTCGCGGTGAGCCAGTCCACGTGGGCCCTGACCTCGGCCAGCAGGTCCTGCGGAATGACGTTCCGAATGATGGCGAAACCCTGTGTGGCGTATTCCTTGGCAGCGACTTCCAGTGCGTTCACGATTCTCTCCCCAACTGTCGATGCGGTCCTGTCGTTGATCAAGCCGATCGGTCCGTTGACCTGCGTCCTCGGGCGATGACCCTGATCGGCTGGTGCAAGCGGGGTGGATGGGTCTCGTCGGGTACCTCAGCCCAGGTAGTCCTCGGCGTTGCCGGTGCGCACGGTGTCGAGGGTGAAGCAGTGGAAGCCGCCACCGAAGAGCCGCCGATGCCGGTGCCGTACCGGAACCACGGTGAGCTTCCGGTCCTCGAGTGCGCGGATCAGCGTGCGGCACTCGTCGTTGACCAGGACCGTGTCCTCGTCCACCGACAGCAGGTTCAGGTCGATGTACGGGCTGGGCGGAATGGGGTCGCCGTTCTCGTACTGCGGGTAGTCGTGCAGCTCCGGAACCGGCGACACCACCGTGTCCCAGGCCCGCAGCTGCTTGGGCAGGAAGTCCAGAACCCGCTCGGACCGGATGAGGAGCAGTCCCGGGCGCAGCGGAATCACGACGCTGTCGATGTGGCTCTGGGTCAGCTTGTGCATCCGGTGGACCCGGAACCGGCCCTGGAGGTGCCGCTCCAGCCAGTCGCAGGCAAGGGCGTGATTGGCGTTGGAGATGTTGACTATCAGATCCCGTCCAAGGCGCAGACAGTTCGCACCGTCGATCATCATTTCGAGGCCGACGTCGTAGGGAGAGGGCTGCGGCGGCTCGGGCACCTCGATGTTCGGCGCGGCGCTCGACAGGTTCGCCGGGTCGAAGGAGGCGTCGGTCATCAGCGGACGGGGCATCGTGGTCCACCTGGCTCCCTCGCGGAAGTACCGGGTGAAGACGGGCTTGAGGAACTGCGTCTCGAAGTAGCGGGCCCGAAGCGTCGGCGGTGTCTCGATGATCTCGTCGCCGAGGATGAGGGTGTTGTCCCGGAGGTTCAGTGGCGGCGTCACCGGCGCCGACCATGCCGGCGTGACCATCTCGCCGAGATCCGGGTCCAGCGCCAGCGGCCGGTGAACGGTGACTCCCAGGGCGCTGAGCTGAGCGGCTAGGCCCTCCACGTCCTCGATCAGCTCCTCGAGGAAGCGGGTCTTCAGGGCGAGGCGGTGCGGCTCGTTGCGGCGCCGGCGGTCCTCACCCGGCCGCCAGTCGGTGATGCTGGGGTAGTAGCCGCGCGCACCGGTCAGGTTGTCGCTGATGAACATGTCGAAGGACAGGTCGTGCAGCCGGGTTCGGTAGCCGTCGGCGGATCCCAGGATCACCTCCTTCAGCGGCGTGAAGTCGTCGTAGCTGTTCAGTCGCATGGTCGGGAGCGCCTTCCTCGTCGGTCAGTGTTGGTCGATGGAAATGGCCTGCACGGGGCAGCGCATTGCTGCCTCGTACACCAGGTCGTGGAACGCCTCGGCCGGCCTGCCGTCCACCAGGACGACCACCCCGTCGTCGTCCTGGTCGAAGACGTCCGGAGCCGACAGGGCGCACTGGCCCGACCCGATACACGAGCCGGCGCTGACGGTGATGTTCATGACGAACTCCGTCGAGTTCGGGGATCGTGGCCACTCACCAGGCCACCGGCAGGCTCTGCACGCCGTAGACGCTCATGTCGCAGGACAACGGCACCTGGCCTGGGTCGATCGCGACATGCAGGCGCGGGAAGCGCCGGAACAGTGCCGGCAGCGCGCTGCGCAGCTCCATGCGCACCAGGTTCTGCCCGAGGCACTGATGGATGCCGTAGCCGAAGGCCACGTGCCCGGTGGTCCTGCGTTCGATGTCCAGCCGGTCGGCGGTGCTGCCGAACCAGCCGGGATCCCGGTTGGCCGCGGGCAGCGACACCGTGATCGACTCGCCCGCACGAAGAAGTCTGCCGCCGAACCACACCTCCTCGAGCGGGGTTCGCGGCACGCCGAAATGGAAGACCGTCAGATACCTGAGCAGCTCCTCGACGGCGTTGTCCGTCAGGGTGGGATCCGCGACCAGCTTGGCGAGCTGGTCGGGATGGGACAGGAGCGCGAAGGTGCTCAGCGCCAGCGATTTCGACGTCGACTCGTGCCCCGCGGTGAGGAGCAGCACCCCCACTCCGGCGATCTCCTCCGGGTCGAGGGTGCCGTCCTCGGCGAGCATGGCGAGCAGTCCCTCGCCCCGGTCGCGATCCCGCTTGGTCAGCCCCCGGAGCAGGGCGTACAGCTTGTCCATGGCGGCCGAGGCCTCGGCCGCCGTGGCCTGGAGGCTGAACAGGGTCTCGCTGTGTCGCTGGAACTCGTCCCGCTCGTCGTAGGGCACGCCGAGTATTTCGCAGATCAACTGCGAGGGCAGGGGCAGCGCGAGGTGCTGCACCAGGTCGACGGGCGGCCCGTGGTGTTCCATGTCCGACAACAGTTGGTCCACGATCTGGTCGACCTTGGGGCGCAGCTCCCGCATCCGTCGTGCGGTGAACCGACCCGCCAGCTGCTGACGGAGCCGGGTGTGCTCCGGGGGATCCATGTCTACGAGCCACCCCGGCAACGCCGGGGATCCGTAGAACGGCTCGGCGCCGGGACGGGACACCGGTGGTCGCTTGAACTCGGAGCGCGCGCTGAACCGCGGGTCACTCAGCATCGCGCGTGCCAGCTCGTGGCTGGTGACGATCCAGCCGACATGGCCGTCGGGGTACACCATGCGAGTGATCGGCTCCCGTGCCCGCAGTTCCGACAGCTCGGCGGGTGGGTCGAACGGAGCGGGACGCACGGTCGGATACACGGGGATGGTGTTGCCGGTCACGCGGGTATCTCCTTCCGGAAGAAGCTGGCCAGTCGCTGCACACCCGTCTCGATCTGGTCCGGATCCAGGTAGCTGCACGAGAGCCGGAGCTGGTGATCGCCGCTGTGGTCGAGGTAGAACGGCGCCATCGGGGTCCAGAGCACGCCGTACTGACCGGCGGACACCTCGAGCAGGTCGGCGTCCGCCGGCACCGGCAGCCGGACCCGCACGAAGAAACCACCCGACGGGCGGTTCCAGCTGATGGCGCCGCTGCCGTAGGTGCCGACGTGCCGGTCCAGCGCCTTCAGCAGATGAGCCAGGTTGCGCTGGTACAGGGCGGCCCGCCGCCGGCCCAACTCCACGAGTGATCCACCGTGCCGCAGCAGCACCCCGGCGACCACCGCCTGGCACAGGGGGGAGGTGTTGACGGTGACCATGCCCTTGATCGCGGCAAGCTGGGTGGCCAACCGCTGCCTCCGGCCGGTGTGCGCGTCGCCGACCCACTGGTCGGCCAACACGTAGCCCACCCGGGCTCCGGGAAAGCAGATCTTGGCGAATGTGCCGATGGAAACCACCCGGCCGACGCGGTCCAGCGCCTTGAGGGGCGGTAGCTCCGACCCGGCCGGCGAGGTGAAGCCGTATGCGTTGTCCTCGACAACGAGGAAGTCTTCCCGCTCGGCCAGATCGAGCAGGCGGCGTCGGCACCGGAGTGACATCCGGCCGCCACCGGGATTGGCGTGGTCTGGGGACACGTAGACGGCGCGAATCCGGCCGTTCGCGTGCCGGGCCGCGTGGCACGCCTGAGCGAGCTGGTCGACGTCGATCCCGTCGACGCTCTCCCGTACGCCTGTCACCGGCACGTCGAGCAGTCGTGCCGCGCCCAGGATGCCGACGAAGCTGGGATCCGCCACCGCGAGCACGTCACCGGGGCGCGCGAAGAGCGCCCGCAGCACCAGCAGCATCGCCTCCTGCGCGCCGACGGTGATGACGATGCTCTCCGGCGCGGCATCGACGCCGTAGTCGTCGCGCAGCGCCTGGGCGACCAGGTCGGTGATGATGCCGGCGCTCGGGCCGTACTCGTACAGCCGTCGCCGGGCCGCCGCCGGGTCGAGGCCCCGGTCGCGAACCAGGTGATCGAGGTAGCACCTCACGTACTCGTCCGGATCGAACCCGTCAAAGAACACCGGGTGCGGCGCGCCGGGTGCGAACGAGATGGCGTCGGGATAGCGCCCCATCACCTCGTTCAGGAAGCCGATCGAACCGAGCACGGGATCTCCCAGCGAGCCGTGCAGCGTGGCGGCGTCGAGCAGCGTCATGGCTGCGGCGTCCCGTCTGCGGCCGCCGCCCGGGAGGCCTGCCACCGCCGCTCCACCTTGGTCAGGACATCCGCGCTGTAAGCGCGGGCAACCTGAGCGACCGTGAACTCCGCGAGGTACTCGCGGTACCGGTCGAGGGGCTCCTCGGCCAGCAGGAGCATCCGCCGGTTGGCGACGACCGCCGGGGCGGCCAGTTCCCGTACCGCCCGCTCGATCGCTCCGGGCAGGTCGGCCTGGGAAACCACCTCGTCGCACACCAGCCGGCCGTCGGGCCCGTCGGCCTCGATGCGTTGCCCGCCCAGGATCACGCGCCGGGCCAGCCGCGCGCCGGTGAACCGGGTCAGCCGTAGGTTGCCGAGACCGGGAATGATCCCCTCGTCGGCTGCCGGCAGACTGAAGTACGCGTCCGGCTCCGCCACGACCCGGTCGAGAACCAGCAGCAACTGCATACCGCCGCCGATGGCGAAGGAGTCGACCACGCCCACCCAGGGCTTCTGGACGGTGCGTTCACACCAGGACGCTGCTCCCGGCTCGACGAGCAGGCCCCGTACGATCTTGTTGAGATAGCCGAGCTCGCGGCCCAGCAGGAAGTCGACGAACGAGATTCGCCCGTTGCGGAGGGCTTTGAGGTTGATGCCGGCGCTGAAGACCCGCCGTCCCTGATAGCGCGGATGATCCACTGCACCACCGCGTAGCACCCCCACACGCACACGGTCGTCGAGCAGGACGAGATCGACTGCGGTTTCCAGGTCGGCGATCAGGTCGTTGTCCTCCGCGTTGAGGCACTGAGCGTTGCGGAAGGTCACGTGCGCGGCATCCCCCCGACGTTCGAGCAGCACGGTGGCAAGCCCCAGGCGCCCGGTACGGTGGAACTCCGGCAGCAGATCGGTGGCACGCGCCGTCGGCCGCAGCATCGCGTCGATGAGGTGACGACCGGCCACCGGTGAGCGGAGCACAGCGGCACAGAAGGCGGCCTGGTCCACCTCGAGGCCGTCGCGGTGCGACTGGATGAGGGCGGTCTCGGCTGCCATCCGAGACCGGTCGGGCACGAGACCGGGGAAGTGCTCCGCGGCCGCGGTGACGAGGCTCCCGAGTCGGACGTGGCGGCTCCGGTCAACGGTCAGCACGTCGTAGACAGCGTTGACGTGCCGGGCGAGAAAGCGGCCACGTGCCGTCCGCGCCTCGGTCAGCGCCCGTTCGGCCCGGCGTTGCTCGGTGGGCGTCCGGTCGGGCCGGCGGGGCAGCGAGGCGAGCGGCGCCTCGACGCGTGCGACGTACGACGCCAGTTCGGCTGCGTCCCGCTCGAGCCCGCCGCGGACCGGTGCGGTCGCGGCCAGTGGCGGCGCGGCGGTCACCGGACGGCCGCCACGACGGAGGCGGCGGCCTCCGGCGCGTCCTGACGCAGCCGCCGCAACTCCCGGTCACAGGCGGCCAGGTGTACGCCGAGGGCCTCGTCGTAACCAGCCGAGGAGGCCTCGAGCAGCAGCTGGCGGCGGACGGCCATCTCCCGGTCCGAAACCTGCCCGGTGAGGACCATGGCGGTGTGCACGGCTTCATCGAGATCCGCGCTCACCTGGTCGATGAGGCCCAGGTCGGTCGCCTTCCCCAGGGGAAGGGTGACCCCCCACATCACGATCTGACGGGCCCGCGCCATACCGAGCTGCTGAACCAGGCGATAGACGGACATGCCGGGCCAGAAGTGGCCGTCGTTCACCGGCAGGACGATCTCGAGGTCGGGCGCGGCGATCCGGAGGTCCGCGGCGAGGAGCAGATCCAGCGTCGCCCCGCCGCAGGTTCCCTGGGCCACGGCGATGTTCACCAGTGGGAGCCGCTCCAGCCGGCGGACCGCCCGTTCCCAGCGGCTCACCGCCTGGACGTTGACGTCGCCCGGCCATTCCCGGCCGTCCACCGGCGTGCCACTCAGTTGCAGCACGACCGTCGTCTTCTCGGTGCCCGCCTCGACCTGGGCGCAGATCGCGTTCACCAGAGCCGTCAGTTCGTCGAGCGGCCCGGCTCCGTCGATCGGCGCGAGCAGTCCGAGACCATCCCGCGTACGCGCGAAATCCGTAGCTTCATGCCTCATCGAATTCTCCCTCTCACCAACGCGCCAACGCCATTTCGATGGTTGAGCCGGGGCCCATCGTCATGAAGACCCCGTAATCCCCGGAATTGACCCGTCCTTCATCGCGCAGCCGTTCGAACGAGAACAGGAAGGATCCGCTGGACATGTTTCCGTGGTCACGGAGCACTCCCGTGGTATGTCTCAGATCGTCCCGGGAGAGAGTGAGATTGAGGCGTACCGAATCGATCACCTTCTTGCCGCCCGAGTGCACCACCCAGTGCGCGATGTCGTTGCGCCGCAGGCCGGTGCCGTCTAGCAGGCGGTCGAGCGCGACCTCGGCGTGCGCGCCGACGACATACGGGACCTCCGGGTCGAGGTAGAAACTGAAGCGGCCGGCGGCCTCGTCCCAGTCGTACCGCATGGCGCTCACCGCGTCGGTGACGATGCAGCTCGAGAACTTGAGCAGCTGCGGGCCGTCGCTGCGGACATCGTCGGACGACTGCACCGCGACCGCGGCCGCGCCGTCACCGAAGAGGCTGTTCACCACCGACGTCCGCATGCTGCCGTCGAAGACGTATGCGGCGGAGCACGCCTCGATGCAGACCATCATGGCGAGCCGACCGGGATGGGCCTGGGCCCACGCGGCGACCGCGGTCAGGCCGTTGAGGCCGGCGTTGCAGCCCATGCCGACCACGTCCAGTCGTGAGCAGTGCCGGTCGATGCCGAGTTCCCTGATGAGCAGGGCGGAGAAGCCGGGAGTCAGGAACCCGGTGGTGGTGACGCAGCAGAGGTAGCGGACGTCGGCCAGGGTGGCGCCGGCGTCCTTCAGGCACGCCTCGATCGCCGCAATCCCCATGGCGATGCCTTGCGTCGTGTGCTTGCGCAGCAGGTCGCCCTGGCTTTCGTCGCCCCGTGAACCGTCCGGCAACCGAGGTGGCAGCACCAGTGCCCGACGGTCGATGGCGCTGTTGAGAAAGACCGACCGGATCCGTGGATCGCGGATGCGGAACTCGTCCAGCAGGTCCTGTTGGGTGTACACGGTGGCCGGGGTGGCGGTGCCGATGCCCGTGATACGCGCGGCGGAGCTGGACGCCAGGTCGTCCATGGTTCTGCTGCTCGGCGGTGCGGCTTGTGCATTCATGCCAACTCCCGGGTCTGTCAAAGGCTGCCGGTGTCGCGGGTGCCACGTGTGGTGCGTGCCCTGTCGGGCCTTGCTATGCTTTTGGCGGGTCGCAGTCGTCAAGGTCGTCTATGAGAAAGACGGCCACATCGCCCGCGTCACTCTCAACCGGCCCGATGTCCTCGATGCGATGGATCTCCGCATGCATGAGGAGCCGGCCGACGTCTGGGACGATTTCGAGAATGGCGAGAGCCTCTGGGTCGCCCTGCTTTCCGGTGCGGGCGAACGAGCTTTTTTAGTGGGTCAGGATCTGAAGGAATTGTCCGCCAGGACGCGGGACAAGGTGGCGGGGACGGCGACCTTCGGCAGCCGCGGCAAGCCCGGCTGGCCGCGGCTCACCGAACGCTTCGATCTGGCCAAGCCGGTCGTGGCCAGGGTGCGGGGATGTGCCATGGGCGGTGGCTTCGAACTGGCCCTGGCCTGTGACCTGATCGTCGCGCCCACCGACGCCACCCTCAGTCCGCCGAAGGCCAAGCTGGGCTTGATCGCGGGCGCGGGCGGCGTGTTCCGGCTGACCCGGCAGGCGCCGTGGGAGGTGGCCATGGAGCACCTGCTGACCGGCAGACCGATGAGTGCGGCCCGCGCGTACGAGCTCGGGTTGGTCAACGAGGTGGTCGGCCCGGACGAACTGGACTCCTGCGTCGAGGGCTGACTCGCCGCCTTGCTGCGGTGCGCGCCGTTGGTCATCGCAGTCATTAGCCCAGGTAGTCCTCGGCGCCGCCGGCACGCACGGTGTCCAGCGTGAAACAGTGGAATCCGCCCCCGAAGAGCCGCCGGTGCCGATGTCGGACCGGAACGACAGTGAACTTGTGACGTTCGAGTTCCCGGATCAGTTCGGGGCAGGCCTCGTTGACCAGGACGGTCTCCGGGTCGACAGAGAGCACGTTCAGATCGATGAAAGGGCTCGTCAGGATGAGGTCGTCATCCTGGTATTGCGGGAAGCTGTCTGCCGAGACGACGGGCGGCACGATCATGTCCCAGGACCGCAGCGGCGCGGGCAGCTTCTCGGCCACATCGCGTGAGCGCACCAGGAGCGTGCCGGGGCGCAGCGCGAGGACCATACTGTCGATGTGGCTGTCGCTGAGCCGGTGGACCCGGTGGATGCGGAACCGGCCCTCCAGGTGGCGTTCAAGCCAGTCGCAGGCGAGAGCATGGTTGGCTGTCGAGATGTTGACCACGATGTCCCGGCCGAGCCGCAGACACTGCGCGCCATCGAACATCATCTCCAGGCCGGTGTCGTAGGGGGAGGGGGCCACCTCCCCGATCGGCTCGGTCGGCCCTCCCGCGGTGGTCGCTCGAACGTAGGACAGGTCGAACGAGGCGTCGGTCATGAAGGGCCGCGGCATGACGGACCACCGGGCGCCCTGACGGGCGTAGTCGGCGAAGATCGGCTTGAGTAACTGGGTCTCGAAGTATCGCGCCCGGATCATCGGAGGCGTCTCGATGATCTCGTCGCCCACGATGAGAGTGTTGTCGCGAACGTTCAACGGGGGCACGACCGGCGCGGACCACGCCGGGGTGCGGACCGCAGCGGTGCTCGGATCCACGTCGATCGGCCGGTGCACGGTGACGGAAAGGGACTCGAGGGCCGCCACGATGCCGGCGAGGTCCTCGTTGAGCTCTTCCACGTACCGTGCCTTGATCGGCATCCGGCCTTGGTGCTCGGCCTGCTGCCCGGAGCGCAACGACAGGCGAGGGTAGTACCACTCGGAACGTGCCGGATTGTCGTTGACGATGTTCTCGTGAAAGAAGAGATCGAACGACAGCTCTCGATCGTGGGAGACGTAATTTGTTGCGGAGCCGACGATGATCTCCCGTAAGGGAGACCACTCGTCAAAGCTATTTAGTCGCATGTGGGTCCCCGTTCATCGATACCCGGATCGCGCTCATGGGAGAACCCTGATGCGGTTTCCAGATATCGGATTATGGCCGGTCCCCGTCCGTCCGGCGCAGCAACATGCAAACACACCCCATCGATGCGCCGCAATCCCGTTGATCAGCTGCGGCGGTGTGATCCAGATCACTGTCCGCCCACGCAGGCCGCAGTGCGACCAACGTCGCAGGCGACTGTCTCCAGTGCTCCCAGCAGGCAAAACTCCCGGACATGCTGACCACGGGCGAGGCTCGGAGGCGCCCGCCAGGCGCAGCCATCGGTCACCTAGGTGAACCGCCGTGGCGCGCTCCGTGACGATCTTCGTGCCTCCTGGTCGTGGTGTGGTCTAGCCGAATTCGTCCACTAGAGCGCGGCGGCATCCGATAAGCGGCTTGTCTAAATGCGTGTGATCCATGTCACATCGGCCTGCCCTTGTTCCCTGAGTAGTGCGTCAGGTTGAGTGCGACGTGCCGATTCTTTGCATCGGTGACAGCCACCACCCAATCGTTCAAACGGGGAGGATGATGGGGATGGCAGACGCAAGTCGTCTCATTGACCCAGTTCACGAGCGGTTCAACTTCCTGGTCAACGCGCCCGCACTCTTCAATGCGGTGACGACGGCCGCGGAATTGCGAATATTTCACCTTCTCGCCGAGCAGCCCGGATGCGATTTCACCGCCATTCGGGCGCACACGGGAGTGCCCGACCATCAGCTCCGCGTCCTGCTCCAGGCGGTCTGCTCGACCGGACTGATCGAGCGGCACGACGGGCGTTACCACAACTCGACGGTGGCGGGAGAGCTGCTGGCCTCGGACGCCGAGGACAGCTGGAGCCATATCCTTCTCGGCTGGCGCGAGGTCTACTACCCGGCCTTCGCCCAGATGACCGAGGCACTGCGTGCCGGCACCAACACCGCCTTGAGCAGATTTCCCGGCGACGAGCCGACGCTGTACCAACGCCTCTCCCGAAACCCGGAGGTGGAGGCGGTGTTTCACCGCGCGATGAGCGCCTTCACGCTGCGCTCGGTGGACGCCCTTGTCGGCCGGGAGGAGTTCCGGAAGGTCCGGCACCTGCTGGACGTCGGCGGGGGAGACGGCAGCACCGCGGCCCGGCTCGTCTCCCGGCACCCCGGCATGCGTTGCACTGTCTTCGACATGCCGAGCGTGTCCCGGCTCGCCGAGGAGAACTCCGAGCGGGATCTCCCCGGCGTCACCCTGCACCCGGGGGACATCTTCGCCGACGAGTTCCCCGTCGGCGCCGACGCCGTGCTCTTCAGTCACGTGCTGGAGATCTTCGCCGCGGAACAGATCCTCGGCCTGATGCGGAAGGCGTACGACGCGCTTCCTGATGGCGGGCGGGTCTTCGTCTACGGCTACAACGTGTCCGACGACGAGACCACCGGCATCTTCGGCGCCCGGCTAGGGCTCTACTTCAATGTGCTGGCCAGTGGCCAGGGCATGGCCTACCCGGCGCGCGACTACGAGCGGTGGTTGCGCGAGGTGGGCTTCCGCGAGGTGGCCACCATCGGCGACCTCCCGTACGAGCACGGTCTCACGCTGGGCGTCAAGTAGCCCTTCGCGCCGACCGCCTCGGACAACCCACCTGACCTCTCCGCCCTCGCCACCGCCGACCGGTCGTGGTCCTCGGGCCGTCGCACGGTCGGCCGCCTTCGGGGTCCCTCCGGCCAATCCATCCTGGCCGGCCGCTTCCGGAGCTCCACGGTGCCGCCGGCGTTCCAGCGCGCCCGCGTCCCTGACCGCCGTACCGGTTGACCGGCTCGCCGCGCCGTCGGACACCAGGCCGTGCCCGCCCCCGCCGATCCGAGCAGAAAGGAAACACGAATGTCCAACCCGTTCGACGACCCCAAGGGTCGCTTCCTGGTCCTCGTCAACGACGAGGGACAGCACTCGCTCTGGCCGGAGTTCGCCGCGGTGCCCACCGGCTGGACGGTCGTCCACGGCGCCGCCGACCGGCCCTCCTGCATCGCCTACGTCAACGAGAACTGGCCGGACATGCGTCCGCACAGCCTGGTCGCGCAGATGAACCCGACGACCTGAGCGTCGCCTCGAAGCACCTCCGGTGCCATGACGCACCCGGCCAGCCGTCGATGTCCTCACCACCAGGGAGAAGCCGTTCATGATCGCCGATTCGGTTCACGAGAGGTTCGAGGCACAGGCACGGCTGACGCCGGATGCCGTCGCTCTCGTCGGTGACGGCGCCGACCTGTCGTACGGGGCTCTGAACGCCGCCGCCAACCGCCTCGCCCATGAGCTCATCGGCCGAGGTGCGCGGGCCGGGCGAACCGTGCTGCTCGCGCTGCCCCGGGACGCGCGGCTGGTCGTCGCCGCACTGGCGGTGCTGAAGTCCGGCGGCGCCTACCTGCTGATCGAGCAGGACCGGTCGGCGGATCACGTCGCGCAGCTGGTGCAGGCGGCCGGACCGGCGCTCGCGCTCGGTCTCGGCGATTCCGGGTCTACGGCGCAGGCGTGCGCCGCAGCCGGAGTGTCCTGGCTGGACACGGGGGGCGAGGAACTGCGGGCAGGCCGGGCCGCGCTGCCGGAACACAATCCGCCGAACGCGGCCGGCGGGGACGCCGCAGCGTGCCTGATCGCGCCGGACGTGTCCGGTGACCGGCCGGGGATCGTCGTGCTCAGCCACGGCGAGTTCGCCGACCTGCTGGGAGCGAACGGCCCCGGCACGCATTCGAGCAGCGCCCTGACGAGGGCCGAGGTGCCCGCCGCCGACCTGCTGGCACCGCTGCTCACGGGGGCGGCGGTGCGGCTGGTCCCGGCGCCGCGAGGCCAAGCCGACGGAGCTGCGGAGGCGACCTCGGCGGTCACCCCGGCACACGGTGAGGGGGATCCGGTGCCACCGCCTCTGGTGCCCGGACCGCGTCCGCCGGCGGTGCCGGTGTCCTTCGAGCAGCGGAGATTCTGGTTCCTCCATCAGATGGAGGGACCGCAGCGGACCCACCTCCTGCCGATCGTCTACCGGCTGCGGGGGCCGCTGGACGTCGGAACGCTGCGCGCCGGGCTGGGCGACCTCGTGGCGCGGCACGAGGTGCTGCGGACCGTGTTGCGGGAGACCGACGGCGAGCCCGTGCAGGTGGTGCTGCCGGGTGCGGCCGTACCGGTCGAGGAACTGACGTGCACGGAGGCGGACCTGCCGCAGGCGGTGGAGCGCGCGTCGGAGCACGTCTTCGACCTGTCCCGGGACGTGCCGCTGCGGGCCACCGTCATCTCGGTGGGCCCGGCCGACCACGTGCTGGTGCTGCTGCTTCACCAGATCGCCTGCGACCCCGGGTCTCAGCAGCCGCTGATCCGCGACCTTTCGGTGGCGTATGGGGCGCGGTTGGAGGGTGGGGTGCCGGGGTGGGCGCCGTTGCCGGTGCAGTACGG